>JALHRB010000040.1 GCA_022841665.1 Pseudolabrys sp. | reverse complement strand
GGCCACGGCCCCGCCGGCGCCGGCGGCGCGGGCCGCCTTCGCGGTCGCCGTCCTGACGCTCGCCTTCGTCGTCGCCGCGCGCTTCGATGGGCTCGGCCACGGCCGTTTCGCCCACGGCTTCGGCTTCCTCTTCGGCCGCCTCTTCGATGAACTCTTCTTCTTCCTCGACCGGCGCAATGATCTCTGGCAGCGACGCCGCCAGGCTCTTGGCGGCCTCCAGCGTGTGCATCTGCTCGCCGCGGTCGATCACGTAGGACTGCTGGCCGGTGACGGTGGCGTCGGCATTGATCGTAAGCGAGATGCGGAAGCGCTCCTCCAGCGCGCGCAGGTGGGCGCGCTTGTGATTGAGCACGTAGATGGCGACTTCGGCGCGGGTGCGCACGATCAGATTATGCGTGGCGCCCTTGATCAGCATTTCTTCGATGGCGCGCAGCAATTGCAGCGACACCGACGATACCGAGCGGACATGCCCGGTGCCGCCGCAGAGCGCGCATTTCTCGGTCGAGGACTCCAGCACCGAGGAGCGGATGCGCTGGCGCGACATTTCCAAGAGGCCGAAATGCGAGATGCGGCCGACCTGGATGCGCGCGCGGTCGTGCTTGAGCGCCTCTTTCAGGCGCCGCTCGACCGTGCGGTTGTTGCGCGTCTCGTCCATGTCGATGAAGTCGATCACGATCAGGCCGGCGAGGTCGCGCAGGCGCAACTGGCGGGCGACTTCCTCGGCCGCCTCGCAATTGGTCTTGAGCGCGGTGTCCTCGATGTGGTGCTCGCGCGTCGCTCTGCCGGAGTTGACGTCGATCGCGACCAAGGCTTCCGCCTGGTTGATGACGATGTAGCCGCCGGACCGCAGTTGCACGATCGGCGAGAACATGGCGTCGAGCTGGCTCTCGATGCCGTAACGCGTGAACAGTGGCTGGCTGTCCTTATACAGCTTCACGTTCTTGGCGTGGCTCGGCATGAGCATGCGCATGAAGTCGCGCGCTTCCTTGTAGCCCTCGTCGCCGGCGACGATGATCTCCTCGATGTCCTTGGAGTAGAGGTCGCGGATCGATCGCTTGATCAGCGAGCCTTCCTCGTAGACGAGCTTGGGCGCCATCGACTTCAGCGTCAGGTCGCGCACGGTCTCCCACAGGCGCAGCAGGTATTCGAAGTCGCGCTTGACCTCGGTCTTGGTGCGCGAGGCGCCGGCGGTGCGCAGGATCACGCCCATGCCTTCCGGCACTTCCAGTTCCTGCGCGATTTCCTTCAGGCGGCTGCGATCCTCGCCCGAGGTGATCTTGCGCGAGATGCCGCCGCCGCGCGCGGTGTTCGGCATCAGCACCGAATAACGGCCGGCGAGCGAAAGGTAGGTGGTGAGCGCCGCGCCCTTGGAGCCGCGCTCTTCCTTGACGACCTGCACCAGCATCACCTGCCGGCGCTTGATGACTTCTTGAATCTTGTACTGGCGGCGGTAGCGCGGAATGCGCTCCTGCACTTCTTCCAGCGCGTCGGCGCCGCCGACGGATTCGACGTGCTCCTCTTCGTGGTCGTCGTCCTTGCCGTTGCCGTCCTCGCGCGATTCATCGCCCTCGTGGTGGCTGTCGGATTCGGAGCGGTCGGACTGCTCGGCCGCCTCGGCATAGGGAGCGACCGCTTCGCCGCCGTTCTCGGACGGCGCGGCTTCCTGTTCGCCTTCCGGCGCACTTTCGGCGGGGGCGGGCTGGGCTTCGGCCTCGCTCCGCTCGGGCTGTTCCGGCGCTTCGGCGTAGGGGATGACCGTTTCGGCGCCGGCCGGCGGAGCGGCGGACGTGTCGGCAACGTGTTCGGGCGCCTGCGCACCGAGCAGGGCCTCGCCGGCGGGAAGCTCGGCCGTCTCGCCGGCGCCTTCCTGCTGCGCGAACTGGTCGGCGGGCAGCGGCTCGCTTTTCACCGCATCGTTGTTGCGGTCGCGATTGCGCTCGGCGCCGCGGCGGCGATGCCGCCCGCCGCGCCGGTTGCGGCGTTGCTCGTCCTCATTGTCGGCGGCGCGCTGGTCGTCCGCTTCCTGCGCCAGCAGCGCCTGCCGGTCGGCGACCGGGATCTGATAGTAGTCGGGATGGATTTCGGAAAAGGCCAGGAAACCGTGCCGGTTGCCGCCGTACTCGACGAAGGCGGCCTGCAGCGACGGTTCGACGCGCGTGACCTTGGCTAGGTAGATGTTGCCGCGAAGCTGCTTGCGGTTAGCGGACTCGAAGTCGAATTCCTCGACGCGGTTGCCGCGCAGGACGACCACCCGGGTCTCCTCGGGATGGGTCGCGTCGATGAGCATTTTGTCGGCCATTGGAGAATCTCACTCGACCGCGCGTCCTCGCGAGCTCGCACATCGTCAACGGCGCAAGGCGCCGCGAAGCGGGGGCGGTCTTATTGGTGTGGAAGGAAAGGGGGTTCGCGGTTTCAAGCGAAAGCTCGGCAAGGCCCACAGCAAGCCGCGCAGTCACGAGGAACTCGCGAGAGCGGCAGACCTTGAATTGCCTTTGCTGCGACGATGGCAGCATAAAATTGCGACCCGTAGCGCTGTGGCTGCGCTTGTGTAGAGCGCAAGCCCAGGTTTCTCGACGCTGACGGCCTGGTGGCGAACGGCATGAATGCCGTGCGCGCTGATCCGGGTGTCCATTCACAAGGGTTTCGGCTTGACCGCCATCCCGTTCGCCGGCCTCCTCGAGGGGGCGATCCTGGGACAGGCGGGCCGGAGGCCCGAACGCGGCACAACCGGAACTATAACTGTCAGCAGCCCCTACATACGGTGCTAAGCCCTTGAAGGCAAGGAAAGCTTAGAAGCACCGCAAAAATCCAGGAAAACGGCCTCTGGCGGCCCCCGACCGCCCGCGTCTGCGCCGGTCGCTGATTCTTCTTGTGCCAAATGGCATAAAACAGTAGGTTATATGTCGAAAGGCAGTCATATGACCGAGGCTACGTTAGCCGAGCGCACGCGACCGCAGACCGTCCAGGTTTCCCAGGCGGAAGCGGCGGCGATGATGCGCGCGGCGTTCAACTTGTTCAGGCACTGGAAAGTCACCGATTCCCAGGCGCGCGTGCTGCTCGGCCAGCCGAGCCCTTCGACGTTCTACCGCTGGAAACGCGGCGAGATTGGCGCCGTGCCGTCCGATACGGTGTGGCGGCTCGGCGACCTGATGGGCATTCACAAAGCGCTGCGCCACATGTTCACCGAGCCCGCGCGCGGCTACGCCTGGGTCGCCAAGCCGAATGCCGCTTTCGCGGGCAAATCGGCGCTGGAGCGGATGCTCGCCGGCGCGCCGAGCGACCTGACAGCGGTTCGCGATTATCTCGACGCCGAGCGCGGCGGCTGGTGACACCGCCTGTCGCCGCCATCGATTGGCCGGCCAGCCGCCGCATTGTGCGCACCATCTATCCGCCGGTCTTTCTGTTCGAGGACATCGCGCCTCCGCAGGACTGGGAGTTGATCGCCAGCGCCGAGGCGAAGACCAATCCTCGCGTGCGCGACGAGATCGGCGATCTCACGCTGGTGCCCGCAGAGCGCCGGGTGTCGGGCCCGAGCGCGAGCCTGGTCATGGCGGCCTTCACCCACGTATCGCGTGCCCGTACGAGCCGGTTTTCGTCCGGCGCCTATGGCGTCTGGTATTGCGGCGACCGCTTCGAGGTAGCGCTGGCCGAGACGGCCTATCACTTCGAACGCTTCATGGCGCGCACGAATGAGCCGCCGGCCGACGCTCAGTACCGCGAACTGACCGCGCGCATCTCGGGGAATTTGCACGACTTGCGCGGCGGCGGCTTCGCGCAATGCCTGGCGCCGGACGACTGGTCCACGGCGCAGGGCCTGGCTGCGTCGCTGCGCAGCGCCGGCAGCGACGGCATCGTCTATCCGAGCGTGCGCTGGCCTGCAGGGCAGGCGGCGGCCCTTTTCTGGCCCGATCTGGTGACGCTGCCCGTCATTCAGGCGCGTACGCTGCAATATCACTGGGACGGCGCGCGGATGACGCGGTATTTCGTGGCTGGGGAAGAGACGTGGCGGGCGTGGCCGCCGGACTGAAAAATACGGCGTCGCCGCCGGTCTGCCGATGCGCGCAAGCCACATTGGTTGCAAGACCCGCCCGCCGGCTCAAGTTCCTTAACCTTCCAGGCTCCTAATGGGATAAAAGAAGCGGAAACAGGTCCGGATTCGTGACGCTCCGCATCGCCACCATCGCCTGCGCCCTGATTGTCGGCGCCGGCCTCTTTGCCGACTCGGCCGCTCCCGCGGCCGAGGTGGCTTCGCGCGCGCTGCCGGCGCCGTCCAATGAGCTGCCGGTGGCGACCGACGTCCGGCTGGGCGGCGACGACCAGCGCACCCGCTTCGTGCTCGACCTCAGCCGCAAGATCGACCTCGCCGCCTTCACCCTGGCCGATCCCTACCGGGTGGTGGTCGACCTGCCGCAGGTGACCTTCAAGCTGCCGGCCAAGGTCGGCGATCATGCCCGCGGGCTGGTCAAGGCGTTCCGCTACGGCCTCATCATGCAGGGCGGCTCGCGCATCGTGCTCGACACCAAGGGCCCGGTGCGGGTGGAGAAGGCCTTCACGCTCGACGCCGCCGACGGCCAGCCGGCGCGGCTGGTGCTCGACCTCGCCGCCACCGACCGCGACAGCTTCCTGCGCACCATTGCGCTGGAGAACCGCCCCGCCAAGCAGACGCGCCGCGAGCCGCCGCCGCGCGAGAGCGGCGATCCGCGCCCGCTGATCGTGCTCGATCCCGGCCATGGCGGCATCGATACCGGCACCAAGGGCCTCAAGGGCGAGAACGAGAAGGAAATCGTGCTCGCCTTCGCGCAGGCGCTGCGCGAGCGGCTGCTCGCCGGCGGCAAGTACCGCGTGGAAATGACGCGCACCGACGACACCTTCATTCCGCTCAACGAGCGGGTGCGCTTCGCCCGCCAGCGCAGCGCGGCGCTGTTCATTTCGATCCACGCCGATTCGCTCCCGAAGCGGGAGGGGCAGGCCGAGGGCGCAACGATCTACACGCTCTCGGAGAACGCCTCCGACGCGGAAGCCGCGCGGCTCGCCGAAGCCGAGAACCGCGCCGACGTGATCGCCGGCGTCGATCTCACCGCCGAGCCCGACGACGTCGCCAATATCCTGGTCGATCTCGCCCAGCGCGAGACCAAGACTTTCTCGCTCCAGTTCGCCCGGTCGGCCGTCAACGAGCTGAAGTCCACCGCGCGGCTGCACAAGAACCCGATGAAATCGGCCGGCTTCGTGGTGCTGCGGGCGCCCGACGTGCCCTCGGTGCTAATCGAGCTCGGCTACATGTCCACCAAGGACGACCTGCGGCAGCTCACCTCGGAGGCCTGGCGCGTCAAGACCGCGGCGGCCATGGCGCAGGCGGTCGACAGTTTCTTCGGGCCGCGGCTTGCGGGCGGGGCGGGAAGGGCCAACTGATGGGCTACCGGCCTCAGTTTCAACATAAAACAACGCGACCAAAGAGCGGCGCCGGGGTTGGTTTGGGTAACGGCGCCGACGGCATCATGATGTTCCATCTGCCGAATCTGGGCTCTGCCGCGCCAGGTGGCGCCACCGGACTTCGCGCGCCGGAATGCGGGACCATTCGTTCATGAAGCTCATGTTGCGCTTCTTCGGCTTTCTGTTCGCAGCGGGCACCATCCTGTTCGTGGTGGGGGTTGCGGGCGCGGCCGGACTGCTGTGGCACTTCTCCAAGGACCTGCCGGACTACTCGCAGCTGCAGGACTACGAGCCGCCGGTGATGACGCGCGTGCACGCCGGCGACGGCTCGCTGGTCGCCGAATATGCGCGCGAGCGCAGGCTCTATATCCCGATCCAGGCGGTGCCGAAGCTGGTGATCAACGCCTTCCTCGCCGCCGAGGACAAGAACTTCTACGAGCATGGCGGGCTCGATTTTACCGGCATCGCGCGCGCGGCGTTCAACTATGCGCAGAATTTCGGCTCCAACCGCCGCCCGCAGGGCGCCTCAACCATCACGCAACAAGTCGCCAAGAACTTCTTGTTAACAAACGAGGTTTCGATCGCGCGCAAGATCAAGGAAGCGCTGCTCGCGCTCAAGATCGAGCGCACCTATTCGAAGGACAAGATCCTCGAGCTCTATCTCAACGAGATCTATCTGGGCCTGGGCGCCTACGGCGTCGCCGCCGCCTCGCTCGTCTATTTCGACAAGGCGGTGAACGAGCTGACCGTTCCGGAGGCCGCCTATCTCGCGGCCCTGCCGAAGGCGCCGAACAATTATCATCCGTTCCGTCAGCGCGAGCGCGCGCTCGAGCGGCGCAACTGGGTGATCGACCGCATGGCGGAGGCGGCCTTCATCAAGGGCCCCGACGCCGACAAGGCCAAGCGCACCGGCTTGAACGTCGCCACCAAGGCGACGGCGACCCACACCTTCTCCGCCGAATATTTCGCCGAGGAAGTGCGCCGCGAGCTGTACGACCGCTATGGCGAGAAGAAGCTCTATGAAGGCGGCCTGTCGGTGCGCACCACCCTCGACACCAGGCTGCAGGTGCTGGCGCGCAAGACGCTCACCGACGGCCTGGTCAAGTTCGACGAGGCGCAAGGCTGGCGCGGCGCGGTGACCAGGATCGAGCTGGCCGGCGACTGGGGCGTCAAGCTCGCCGACGTGAAGGCGCTGGCCGACGTGGCGCCCTGGCGGCTGGCCGTCGTGCTGGAAGTCAGCGACCACTCCGCCCGCGTCGGCCTGCAGCCCGGACGCGATCCCGGCGGCTATGTCGGCAAGGAACGCGACATCGGCATCCTGCCGTTCGACGGCGTGAAGTGGGCGAAAAGCAACGGCCGCGCGCCGACCAAGGTCAGCCAGGTGCTCAGTCCTGGCGACGTCGTCTACGTCTCGCCGGCCAAGACCGAAGGCCAGTTCCGCCTGCAACAGGTGCCGGAAGTGTCGGGCGCCATGGTGGTGGAAGACCCGCAGACCGGCCGCGTGCTGGCGATGGTCGGCGGCTTCTCCTACGACCAGAGCCAGTTCAACCGCGCCACGCAGGCGCTGCGCCAGCCGGGCTCCTCATTCAAGCCTTTCGTCTACGCCGCCGCGCTCGACAACGGCTACACGCCCTCAACCGTTATCCTCGACGCGCCCTTGGAGATCGACCAGGGCGCCGGGCAGGGCGTGTGGGCGCCGCAGAATTACGAAGGCAAGTTCTACGGCCCCTCGACCCTGCGCTTCGGCATCGAGCATTCGCGCAACGTGATGACGGTTAGGCTGGCGCAGGACATCGGCATGCCGATGATCGCCGACTACGCCAAGCGTTTCGGCGTTTACGACAACCTGCCGCCATACCTGTCCTTTGCGCTCGGCGCCGGCGAAACCACGCTGCTGCGCATGGTCACCGCCTACGCCATGTTCGACAATGGCGGGCGGCGCATAAAGCCGACGCTCATCGACCGCATCCAGGACCGCTACGGCCACACCGTCTACCGGCACGACGAGCGCGAGTGCATCGGCTGCAGCGCGCCCAAGTGGGACAACCAGCCGGAACCCTCGCTGATCGACCGCCGCCAGCAGGTGATCGATCCGATGACGGCCTATCAGATCACCTCGATGATGGAAGGCGTCGTTTTGCGCGGCACCGCGGGCGGCGTCGGCTTCCAGAAGGACGTCGGCAAGCCGGTCGCCGGCAAGACCGGCACCACCAACGAGGAAAAGGACGCCTGGTTCGTCGCCTACACGCCGGACGTCGTGGTCGGCGTCTATATCGGCTACGACAAGCCGCGCCATCTCGGCCGCGGCGCGACCGGCGGCCAGCTGGCGGCGCCGATCGTCAAGGAGTTCATGAAGGGCGCGCTCGCCGACAAGCCGGCGGTGCCGTTCCGCGTGCCGCCCGGCATCAAGCTGGTGCGCGTCGATCCGAAGACCGGCGTGCGCGCCGGCCCCGACACGCCGCGCGCCATCCTCGAGGCGTTCAAGCCGGGCACCGCGCCGCCCGACAGCTATTCGGTGGTCGGCTATGGCGACGGCGAAGGCGGCGGCGGTGGCGGCGGGCGCCCGTGGGGCGCCGGCGTTTCGCCCGATGCCGACCGCGCCGTGCGCTCGGGCACGGGCGGGCTGTACTAAGCGCCGCGCCCCGCTGCGAAATCAAAAAAGCCCCGGCCTGCGCCGGGGCTTTTTCGTCGGCGGGCGGATTTACGCCGCCTGCTTGTTCACGGTGCTCTCGGCCATCTTGGTCAGCTTCATGTCGGCGGCCTTCTCCTCGTCGAGGTTCTGCTGCAGCACGCTGGCGCAGTCCGGCCGGCCGAGCTGCTTGGCCCAGGCGATGAGCGTGCCGTAGCGCGTCATCTCGTAGTGCTCCACCGCCTGCGCGGCGGCGATCAGCGCGGCGTCCAGCACCTGCTTGTCGTCGACCTCGCCGGCCACCTCGTTGGCTTCCTCGATGATGCCGTCGATCGCCGGGCAGTTGACGCCCTTGGCCTCGACGCCGTGCATCTTGAACACCTGCTCGAGGCGGGCGACCTGGTTCTTGGTCTCGCCCAGATGCGCCTGGAAGCCCTGCTTGAGGGTCGGGTTGGTCGCCTTTTCGATCATGTCGGGCAGTGCCTTCAGGATCTGCTTTTCGGCGTAGTAGATGTCGCGCAGCGTGTGCACGAACAGGTCGTCGAGTGTTTTGATGTCCTTGCTAAAAAGGCCCATGATGTTCCTCTTGTTTTGTTCGATGGGTGGGGAGCGTTCGCCGCCCCGTCCCTGAACAATGCAAGGTGTCGGGCATGGTTCCTGCTTGAACCCATGTTCCCGCGGCGCCTTGCCCGGGGCGGCAGATCGGGGTTGCCGAGCCCGTCCGGGAACGCTACATGCGGAACAAAGTTGCAGTTCCCGAAAGACCAGATCGATGCGCGCGGAAACCCAGAACCTTGTCGAAGAGATCAAGCAGTCGGTGCGGCTGCTGAGGAGGCATCTTTGACGTCGATACCGCGACGCGCCGTCTCGCCGAGCTGAACAAGGAAGCCGAAGACCCCAATTTCTGGAGCGACCAGGCGCGCGCCCAGCGCACCATGCGCGAACGCGACGCGCTGGAGGACCAGCTCAAGGCCATCGGGCGCATCGAGCAGGAGCTCGAGGACAATCTCACTTTGATCGAGCTGGGCGAGTCCGAGAAGGACGAGGCGACGGTCAAGGACGCCGAAGCCGCGCTCAAGCGGCTCAAGGCCGAGGTCGCCCGCCGCGAGCTGGAGGCGCTGCTGTCCGGCGAGGCCGACGCCAATGACTGCTACCTCGAAGTCCACGCCGGTGCCGGCGGCACCGAGAGCCAGGACTGGGCCAGCATGCTCATGCGCATGTATGTGCGTTGGGCGGAACAGCACGGCTACAAGGTCGAGTGGCTGGAAGAGAGCGAAGGCGAAGGCGCCGGCATCAAGTCGGCGACGGTGCAGATCAAGGGCCACAACGCCTACGGCTGGCTCAAGAGCGAGAACGGCGTGCACCGGCTGGTGCGCATTTCGCCCTTCGATTCCAATGCGCGCCGGCACACCTCCTTCGCCAGCGTGGTCGTCTTTCCGGTGATCGACGACCGCATCAAGATCGAAATCGACGAGAAGGATGTGCGTACCGACGTGATGCGTTCGGGCGGCGCCGGCGGCCAGCACGTCAACAAGACGGAATCGGCCGTGCGTCTCACCCACATCCCCACCAACATCGTGGTAAAGTGCCAGCAGGACCGCTCGCAGCACAGGAACCGTGCCATGGCCTGGGATATGCTGCGCGCCAAGCTGTTCGAGATCGAAGTCAAGAAGCGCGAGGCCAAGGCAGAAGCCGCCCAGGCTGCCAAGACCGACATCGGCTGGGGCCACCAGATCCGCTCCTATGTGCTCCAGCCCTACCAGATGGTGAAGGACCTGCGCACCGGCGTCTCGACCTCGAACACCGCCGGCGTGCTCGACGGCGACCTCGACGAGTTCATGCAGGCCGCGCTCGCGCAGAAGGCGTTCGGCGGCGGGCCCGAGCAGGTCGAGGACGTGGATTAAGGCAAGCTTGAGGAGACGCCGCGATGGACGATCTGCCGACCCTCTTCTCCGACCCTGCCGCATGGGCGGCGCTCGCCACCCTGATTGCGATGGAGGTGGTGCTCGGGATCGACAACCTGATCTTCATCGCCATTCTCACCAATCGGATGCCCGAGCATCAGCGCGAGCTCGGGCGCCGCGTCGGCATTGGGCTGGCGCTGATCCTGCGGCTCGCGCTCCTGGGCTCGGTCGCGTTCATCGTCACGCTGACGACGCCCGTCTTTACGGTCTTTGGCCATGGCTTCTCCTGGCGCGACCTGATCCTGATTGCGGGCGGCCTGTTCCTGGTGTGGAAGGCCACCAAGGAAGTGCATCACCGGGTCGATCCCGATCCGGGCCCCGACATGTTCGACCGCAAGACCGCCAGCCTTGGCTTCGCGGCAGCGATGGGGCAGATCGTCGTGCTCGACCTCGTGTTCTCGGTCGACAGCATCATCACTGCGGTCGGCATGACGGAGCATGTGCCGATCATGGTCATCGCGGTGGTCGTCGCCGTGCTGACCATGCTGGTGGCGGCGACGCCGCTCGCCAATTTCATCAACGCCAACCCCACCATCGTGATGCTGGCGCTGGGATTCCTCTTGATGATCGGCATGGCGCTGATGGCCGAAGGCTTCGGCGCCAAGGTGCCCAAAGGCTACATCTACGCGGCCATGGCGTTTTCGGCGCTGGTCGAGGGCCTCAACATGCTGGAGCGGCGCGCGCGCAATCGGCGCGCACGGCCCTAGGCGTCGCTGGGGCGCCGCTCACGCGCCCCAGACCTCGCGCGCCGTCTCGACGATCAGCGCGAGCTTGCGCTTTTCGTCGTCCTCGGTCAGCGGATTGCCCTCGATGGTCGAGGCGAAGCCGCATTGCGGGCTCAGCGCCAGTCGTTCCAACGGAACATGGCGTGACGCCTCGTCAATCCGGCGCTTGAGCTCGTCCTTGCTTTCGAGCTTCGGCGACTTGGTGGTGACGAGCCCGAGCACCGCGACCTTGCCAGGCGCGAGATACTGTAGCGGCTCGAATGAGCCGGCTCGCGGCGTGTCGTATTCCAGGAAGAAACCGTCAACGTCGATGGTGCTGAAGGAAACCTGCGCCACCGGGTCATAGCCGCCTTCCGCGAACCAGCCGCCGGCATGATTGCCGCGGCACATGTGCATGCACACCGTCATGTCGGCCGGCACGTCGCGGATCGAGTCGTTGATGAGCTTGGCGTAGCGTTTGACCAGCGCGTCCGGATCTTCGCCTTCCTTCTTGGCCTGCTCGCGCAGCGCCGGGTCGGAGAGGTGGCCGGGCAGGTTGGTTTCGTCGATCTGGAGATAGCGGCAGCCGGCGGCGTAGAGCGCGGCGAATTCCTCGCGGTAGACGCGCGCGATGTCCTCATAGAGCTCCTCGACGTCCGCGTAGATCGCGTTGTGCTTGCGCGAGCGGGTCGAGCGGTAGTGCAGCAGCGTAGGCGAGGGCACCGTCTGCTTCGGCATCAGCCCGGCTTTTTCGGCGACGGGCTTGAGTTGCGCGAAGTCGGCGCCGGTCAGGCTCTGCGTGCGCTTGAGCTTGCCGTGCAGCTCCATCTGCGGCGGCGAGAACTCGACGCTGCCGTCGCTGCTTTTGAAGCGCACCGCCATCGGCTCGCCGAAGCGGATGCCGTCGATGCGCTCGATGAAGTCCATGAACCAGTGGCGGCGGCGGAAGTCGCCGTCGGTGCAGCACTTGAGGCCGACTTCCTTCTGCAAGTCGACCGCGTGCTGCACGGCCTTGTTCTCGATCTGCCGCAGTTCGTCCGCGGGCATCGTGCCGGCCTGCCGCGCGGCGCGCGCGTCGAGCAGATAGTGCGGCCGCAGCAGGCTGCCGACCGTGTCGGCCTTGAAGGGCGGCGATAGCGTGGTCATTGCGGACGTTTCCCCCGGTTCATTTCCTGGTGCGGCAGAGGGCGCGCTTCGCCGACAGGACACATGCGCGGCGGCGTTTGTAAAGATGGTTTTCCGCAAGGTGCGCCGGCGCGGAGCCTTGCCCACGCGTCCCACCGGCAGGATCGAAGAAGCCTAAAGCGCGCCGAGGCGGAGGCCCGCGCGCAGGAACTTCTGCGGATCGACCGGCTCGCCGTCGATGCGCGTCTCGTAATGCAGATGCGGGCCGGTGGAGCGGCCGGTCGAGCCGATGCGCCCGACCGTTTGCCCGATGCGCACGTGCTGGCCGACCTTCACCTCGATCGCGGACAGATGGCCGTAGCGCGTGGCGAACCCGTTGCCGTGCTCGATCTCGACCAGGTTGCCGTAGCCGCCTTCGCGGCCGGCGATTGAAACCTTGCCGGCGGCGGTGGCGTGCACCGGCTCGCCGGTGTCGCCGCGCATGTCGAGCCCGGTATGCATCGCCGGCCGGCGCAGGAACGGGTCCATGCGCATGCCGAAGTTCGAGCTCATGTCGACTTCGCCGGCGACCGGCTTGCGCACCGGCACGGCGGCCAAAGTCTGCGTGTAGCGGTCGACCTGCGCGCGCGCGACACTGACGCGATAGAGCTGGCGCTCGAAGGTGCTGGCGCCCGAGGAGGGGGCCTTCATCGGCACGAAGGGCCCGCCGACCGCGTGCGCTGGCCCTTTGCCCGGATCGACCCCGAGATCGGCGAGCACGCTGCGGATGCGGCGCGCCTTGCCGTCGATCTGCTCTTCCATGTGCGTAAGCACGGCGGCCTGCCGGGTCTCGACCTTGTCGAGCGCGAGCGAGACTTTCGACAGCACGCCTTCGAGCCCGCCGCCTTTAGCGCGCTCGACCGTGCGTGTGCCGCCGACGGCGTGCTCGCGCGATTCAAGCCGCGCCTCGCGGTCGGGCGGGGCGGTGAAGATGACGGTGTCGTTGATCGGCGACGGCTTGGTGCGCAGCTCGGGCGGCGCGGCGCGCGCCGGCTTGATCGAGCCGGTCACGAGCCCGTCGCCGGACAAAGTGGAAGTGCGCTGCTCGAGCAGGGCTTGGCGCTTGATAAGCGCGTTGAGCTTTTGCTCGAATTGCTCCTGGTCGAGCAATTGCCGGCTGGTGATGCGGTCGACCTGCGCGCGCAATTCGGCGATGCGGTCCTCGTAGGCGAATTGCATCTCGGCCTGGCGGCCGATCAGGCGGGTGAGCACGCTCTCGCTGAAGGCGAAATAGCTGCCGGTGAGGACCGACCAGCCGGCCATGACCACCAGGGTGCCGACCACGGTCCAGAAGGCGACCGGGCCGATGCGGACCTGCCGGCCGGCGTGGACCAAAGTGTAGTCGCCGCCTGCGCGCTGGTTCAGTTGGCGCGACACCGCTGCCGCCGAATGCGCGGGGCGGGCGAGATGTGCGGGATGGGATCGATAGGACTTAGACGACATCGGCACCCCGAACGGCCCCGCCTCAAGATTGAGCCGGGAGCCAGCACGGGGATATCAATCGGATATGGTTAAGAAACCGGTAAAAGCGATTCGGGGTGGAAGCGTTTCCACTGCAAAAGCAGGGAATTAGGCAGACAATGACCGGCCTAGAGGGCGCGCGCCGCCTCCAGCACCTCCTCGGCATGACCCGGCACGCGCACCGAAGGCCACACCCGCGCGATGCGGCCCTGGGCGTCGATCAGGAAGGTCTTGCGGATCACCCCCATGTACTTGCGCCCATACAGGGATTTCTCGCCCCAGGCGCCGTAGGCGGTGAGCATGTTTTTGGTCTCGTCGCTGGCGAGCGCGACCGTGAGCTTGTGCTTGGCCTTGAACTTGTCCTGCTTCTCGACCGGGTCGGCGGAGACGCCGAGAATCTCGGTTCCGGCCTTGGCGAAAGCGGCGCGCAGCTTGGAGAAGGCGATCGCCTCGGCGGTGCAGCCGGGCGTGTCGGCTTTGGGATAGAAATAGAGGACGAGGCTGCGACCCTTGAAATCCTTGAGAGCGACCTTCTCGCCGCCGTCGCGCGGGAGGCTGAAGGCGGGCGCTTTCGCACCCGCAACAAGGTTCGCCGAGTCCTTGGCCGCCAAGTCCTTGACTGCCATGTGCCTTCCTTTCGTCGCTTTCCGCCGGTCAATGTGGCTGATGCCATTTGCGTCGGGCGGGCGCAACGGTTTCCATTCAACATAGGGATATGACGGGGAGCGAGCAGCACCACAGGCCCAAGGCCCATCACGCGCCCTCCGGCGCGGCGGGCAAGCTCGCGCATTTCCGCGCGAAGGTCGCGCGGCGTGTGCGGCGGGGCTGGCGCGCCATCGGTTACTTCCTGCGCCGGCGCTGGGTGCGCCGGACGTTCTGGACGGCCGGAATTGCGGTCGGGGTGTCCGCGCTCGGCCTGCTCGGCCTATGGTGGCGGCTTTCATCCGGCCCGATCGAACTCGACATCGCGACGCCCTGGCTCAAAGCCGCGATCGAGCAGAATTTCGGCGGCGACCACACCGTCGTCGTGGGCGGCACGCAGATCGAGCGCGACGAGAAGGGCCGCACCTCCCTGCGCATCCGCGACATCGTCGTGCGCGACGGTGACGGTTCGATCGTCGCCAGCGCGCCGAAGGCCGAAGTCGGAATCTCCGCCAGGGGTCTGCTGTCGGGACAGTTGCGCGCGCAGAGCCTCAATCTGGTCGGCGCCGAGATGGCGGTGCGCATCGAGAGCGACGGCCGCGTTACCGTGTTTGCCGGCGCCGACAAGAGACCGATCGCCACCGCGACGCCGCCCGTCGTGCCGCCGCGGCCGCCCGCCGATGCCGATACTTCGCAAGCTTCGTTGCGCGCGGGCGTCGAGGACGTCGCCGGCATGCTGGCCTGGATCGACAGCCTCGGCGCCACGGGTCTCGACGGCCACGACTTGCGCGAGCTCGGCCTCAAAGGCGGCAGCCTGACGGTGGACGACCGCCGCAGCGGCAAGCGTTGGACCTTCGACCAGATCAACGCCAGCCTGATGCGGCCCGAGCAGGGCGGTGTGGTCTTCCGCCTGGAATCCGATAAGCCCGAGCGCCCCTGGGTGCTGAGCGCGGCGATGCGGCCGGTGGCCGACGGCATCCGCGCGATTGGCATCGAAGCGCGCAAGGTGTCGAGCCGCGACCTCATGCTGGCGCTGCGCCTGAACGAAGGCGGGCTCGACGTCGACCTGCCATTGTCGGCCAGCATTCGCGCCGACGTCACCGCCGACGGCACGCCGCAGGTCGTGCAGGGCCAGCTCATCGTCGATCCCGGCACCATCGTCAGCAACGACGGCGAACGCATCGAGATCGCCATCGACCAGGCTGACTTCCGCTTCAACTGGGATGCGCGCCGGCGCACGCTGCTGGTGCCGTTCCAGATCCATTCCGGCGGCAATCAGTTCACCTTGCGCGCCACTTTCGAGGCCCCGGCCGAGGACGGCGGCGCCTGGCTGGTGACGGTCACGCGCGGCGACGCGGTGATCGACCCGATCATTCTCGGCGCGCTCGGCGGCGCCGATCAGGAGGGCTTTGCGCTCAACCGCGCGAACATGCGCGCCCGCATCGATCTTGCGCGCAAGCGCATCGACCTGGAGCAGGGCGACTTCCGGCGCATCGACACGCGGCCGTCGTACAATGTCGGTCTGGCCGTCAGCGGCCGTCTCGATTTCGGCGGCGCGGAGCCGCATCTGGCTTTCGGTGTCGCCGCCACGCGCATGCCGATGTGGGTGATGAAGCGGCTGTGGCCGGTGTTCACCGCCGCCGACGTGCGCCGCTGGGTGGTAGAGCATATGTCCGGCGGCACCGTCGAGCGCGTGGTGATCGCCGGCAACGCGCCGCTGCACACGTTCAAGGCGAATGGGCCTCCGATGCCGGACGAGGGGCTTTCGGTCGACATCGAGACGAGCGGCACCACGCTGCGGCCGGTCTCCAACTTGCCGGCGATCCGCGATGCCGACCTGGCCGTGCATGTCACCGGCGGCGCCGCCACCATCAATCTGGGGCGCGGCACCGTCGAGGTCGAGCCCGGGCGCAAACTCAGCGTCACCGCCGGCTTGTTCGAGGTGCCCGACACCCATCTCAAGCCGCCGCCGGCGCGCGCCACTTTCCGCGTCGACGGCACGCTGCCCGCGGTGGCGGCGCTGTTGGCGACCGACGCCCTGCGCGACAACGTCGCGCTCTCGCTCGACCAAGCCTCCAGCCGCGGCTCGGTCGCTGGCCAGGTGACGGTCAATTTTCCGCTCGAAAAGGACCTGGCCGACGGCGCCGCGAAATACGCGATCAGCGCGGACGTGACCAACTTCTCCTCCGATCGCATGCTGCTCGGCCAGAAAGTCGAAGCGGCGACGCTGAAGGTGAGTGCAACCACCGGCGGCTACCAGATCAGCGGCGACGTCAAGATCAACGGCACGCCGGCCTCGATCGAACTGCAGAAGAAGAAGGGCGACGCCGACGCCGAGATGCGGCTGACCGCCGTCATCGACGAAGCCGCGCGCCGCCGCCTCAACATTGACTTCGGCGGCGGCGTCACCGGGGGCATTCCCGTCAAGGTGACCGGCCGCTTCGGCGGCAACGCCAGAGACGAGCGCATGGCGGTTGAGGCCGATCTTACTCCGGCCAAGGTCGACAACTTGTTGCCCGGCTGGGTGAAGCCCGCCGGCCGCGCGGCGCGCGCGACCTATACCTTGGTGAAGAGCGCCAGGTCGGTCCGCTTCGAAGACCTGGCCATCGACGGCGCCGGGGCCACCGTGCGCGGCTCGGTCGAGATCGACAACAATAGCGACATAATTTCAGCGAACTTCCCCGTGTTCGCGCTGTCGGAAGGCGACAAGGTTGCGCTCAAGGCCGACCGAGGCAACGACGGCGCGTTGCGCGTGACCATGCGCGGCGACATCTATGACGGCCGCGGGTTCGTGAAATCGTCGCTCGCCGGTGCCGGCGACAAAGGCAAGAGCAAGCAGAGCGATCTCGATCTCGACATCAAGGTCGGCACCGTCGCCGGCCACAATGGCGAGACCATGCGGGGCCTCGACTTGAAGATCGCGCGCCGCGGCGGCCGCATCCGCTCCTTCACCATGAGTTCCAAGATCGGCCGCGATACGCCCTTCTCCGGCGACCTGCGGCTGCGCGCGCGCGACAATCACCAGGTCATCTATTTCGAGACCGACGACGCCGGCGCGCTGTTCCGCTTCACCGACACCTATCCGAAAATGTTCGGCGGGCAGATGTGGGTGGCGATGGATCCACCGACGCAGGAGCACACGCCGCAGATCGGCACGCTCTATATCCGAAACTTCGCCGTGCGCGGCGAACAGACCCTCGACCGCGTCGTGTCGGGCGCGCCCGGTGCCGCGCGCGGTGCCGTCGAGTTCTCCGAGATGCGCTCCGACTTCACCCGCTTCCCCGGCCGCATGGCGATCCGCGACGGCGTGGTGCGCGGGCCTCTGGTCGGCGCCACCATCGAAGGCCAGATCGACTACCAGCGCGACGAGGTGCACCTGCGCGGCACTTTCGTGCCTTTCTACGGCCTCAACAACATGTTCGGGCAGATTCCGATCGTCGGCCTGTTCCTCGGTGGCGGCAGCAACGAGGGCCTGCTCGGCATTACCTACGAGGCGGTCGGTCCGCCGAGCGCGCCGCGCATCACGGTCAATCCGGTGACGGCAATCGCGCCTGGTCTATTGCGCAAGTTCATCCCGTCGCCCGGTAGCTTCGACCGCAATTTCATTCCGCCGACACGCTGACACGCGGATTATTACGCCCGTGCGCCCGTAGGCCTCGGTCACGTCCGAACTAAAATCGCGTCGTGAGGTCGGTCAGCCATGCCGGCGAGGCGTCGACCAGCGCGGCTTCCAGGCGCTTGTCGAGGCCGCTCAAGATCAGCACACCCACCGCAAGCAACAGGGCGCCGAGTGCGACCTTGCCGGCTTTGCCGGTTGCCAGCAAGCGCGTGCGCCAGCGCATGAGGGCTTCGCGCGAGAGCAGGCCCAACAGCAGCAAGGGGGCGGCCGCGCCCAAGCCGAAGGCGAGCATGGTGACGGCGACCATGCCGAGGTCCTTGCCCTGCGCGGCCATGATCGAGGCGGCGCCGAGCGTCGGCCCGACGCAGGGGCTCCACACCGCGCCGAGCAGCAGACCGACCGCGAATTGCCCGCCAAGGCCCTGTGTCGGCAGGCCGGCGCTCTTGGTCTGTACCCAATTGCCGACCGGCCCGGCGGCGACCGCGAACTGCGCCTGCACCCGCGGCAGCAGCAGCAGGGCGCCGATTGCGATCAGGAACGCCGCCGCAACTTTGCGGAAGATGTCCTGGTCGAGCCCAAGCGAGAAGCCGACCGTGGCGACGAACAAGCCGATGGTGACGAAGGACAAGGCCACTCCGCCGGCCAGCGCCGCCGGACCGAAACGATGCTCGGTCAAGGCGGCGCCGAGCACGATCGGCAGCAGCGGCAATACGCAGGGGCTCAGCGTCGAGAGCACGCCCGAGAGGATTGCCAGCGCGAGCGTGGCCATGACGCGTCAGATCGCCTTGCCCACCAGTGTTTCGATGGAGGCGGCGTTGGTGTCGCCGGTCGAGCGGCCGACTTCCTGCTTGCCCTTGAACACGATCAGCGTGCTCTGCTGGTTGACGCGAAAACCGCGCAGAACGTCCTTCTTGCTGTCGAAATCGATGCGCAGGACGACGAGATCCTTGAATTTGGCCGCACCCTCGATCTTGGAGAGGATCGGCTCCTGCGCGCGGCAGGTCGGACACCAGGGTGCGTGGACATGCAGCAGGATGGGCTTGCCGGCGCTTTGCGCAGCTTCGAAAGTCTTCTGGTCGAAGGTCTTGGACGCGGCGCTGGCAAGCGGGCCGAAGGCGAGAGCGGCGCCGAGCGCGAGCACGCCGGCAAAGCCGAGGACGAGATGGCGGCGATTGAACATGACGACTCCCCTGAGAAAGCGATGTGCGGTCCTAGCAAGGCGCGCGCAAGCCGGGGCGTCACGTTTTATCGCGCCGGAATCACGAAGGCGTGGGCGCGACGTTATCGATGGCGGTAATAAAGGAAGCAGCGCGCTCGGGCGTTAAATCGGCTTGAGCAGCACATGCTTCTTCCTGCCGAGCGAAAGCTTGATGACGCCTTCAGGCGTCAGCTCTTTCGGAGTCAGCGTCATCTTCTCGTCGGTCACGGTCGCGTCGTTGACCTTGAGGCCGCCGGCCTTGATCTGGCGGCGCGCGTCGCCGTTCGACGACACCAGGCCGGTCTTCTCGGCGAATGCGACAAGCACACCGAGCCCTTTGTCGAGCTCGGCGCGCGCGACCTCGACGGTCGGCAGGCTTTCCGCTAGCGCGCCTTCCTCGAAGGTCTTGCGCGCGGTCTCGGCCGCGGCGTCCGCCGCTTGGCGTCCGTGCACCAAAGCGGTGGCTTCGGTGGCCAGCACTTTCTTGGCCTCGTTCAATTCGGCGCCCTGCAGCGCGGCGAGGCGGGCAATCTCGGCAAGCGGCAGCACGGTGAACAGCTTGAGGAAACGCGCGACGTCGCCGTCCTCGGTGTTGCGCCAGTATTGCCAGTAGTCATAGGGGCTGACCATGTTGGCGTTGAGCCAGACCGCGCCGGCGGCGGTCTTGCCCATCTTGGCGCCGGAGGAGGTGGTGATCAGCGGCGCGGTGAGCGCGAACAGATGCGCGTTCGCCATGCGGCGGCCGAGGTCGATGCCGTTGACGATGTTGCCCCACTGGTCGGAGCCGCCCATCTGCAGCGCGCAGTCGTAGCGCTTGTGCAATTCGACGAAATCGTAGGCCTGCAGCACCATGTAGTTGAATTCGAGGAACGACAATTCCTGCTGGCGCTCGAGCCGCATCTTGACCGAGTCGAAGGACAGCATCCTGTTGACCGAAAAATGCCGGCCGACGTCGCGCAGGAAGTCGATGTAGTTGAGCGTGTTCAGCCAGTCGGCATTGTTGGCCATGATGGCGTTGCCGCCGGCGCCTTCGAACTTGAGGAATTTCGAAAAGATGGCGCGGATGCCGACGAGGTTTTGCTCGATCATTTCGTCGGTGAGAATGCGGCGGCTCTCGTCCTTGCCGGAAGGGTCGCCGACGCGCGTCGTGCCGCCACCCATCAGCGCGATCGGCCGGTGGCCGGTCTGCTGCAGCCAGTAGAGCATCATGATCGGCAACAACGAGCCCACATGCAGCGAGGCCGCCGTGCAATCGAATCCGATATAGGCGGTGAGCGTGCCGTCTTTGGCGCGCGCGTCCAGCGCCTCCGGCTCCGACACCTGGTGGATGAAGCCGCGCTCGGCGAGAATGTTAAGGAATTCGGACTTATAGGCGCTCATTGACCTTGCTCGGGGGTGCGTCCCTCGGGCGGGTGGTGTAACAGGTCCGGTAAGGGATTCAACTAACAGGGCAATTGGCGTGGCGGGGGTGGTGCGGGCGATCGGCTTGATGAGCGGGACCTCCCTCGACGGCGTCGACGTGGCGCTGATCGAGACCGATGGCGAGCGCATCGCCGCCTTCGGCCCGGCCGGCTACCGCCCTTATGCCGATGCGGAGCGGGACCTGCTCCGCCAGGCGCTGGCGGAGGGCGCCGGGCTCACCGACCGCTGGCAGCGCCCGGGCGTGCTGAAGGAGGCGGAAGCCTTCGTCACCGGCGTGCACGCCGAGGCGGTTGAAACCTTCCTTGCCGAACACAGTATCGCGCGCGCGAGCGTGGCCATCGTCGGCTTCCATGGCCAGACGGTCATCCACCGTTCCGAGAAACGGCTCACGGTGCAGATCGGCGACGGCGCCGCGCTGGCGCGCCGGCTCGACATCCCGGTGGCTTACGATTTCCGCGCTGCCGACGTCGCGGCCGGGGGGCAGGGGGCGCCGCTGGTGCCGACGTATCACCAGGCGCTGTCGAAGCTGCTGGCGCGCCCGCATCCGATCGCCGTGCTGAATGTCGGCGGCGTCGCCAATGTCACCTGGGTTGACGGCGGCGATCCGGTGGCCTGCGACACCGGCCCCGGCAACGCGCTGATCGACGACTTCATGCGCGCGCGCACGGGCGCCCCGCTCGACCGCGACGGCGATCAAGCTGCACGCGGCCGCGTCGACGAGGCCTTCGTCGCGCGCGTGCTGGCGCATCCGTTCTTCGATCATGGCTGTCCGAAGTCGCTCGACCGCAACGCCTTCGCTTTCGCCAATATTGGGCTGCCGGATTTCTCGGTCGCCGACGGCGCGGCGACCTTGTCGGCGCTCACCGCGGCGGCGGTGAAACGGATCGTGCCGCATTTACCGCAGCCGCCGCGCGCCTGGATCGTCGCCGGCGGCGGCGCGCGCAACCCGACGCTGATGCGCATGCTGGCCGAGCGGCTCGCCCCGGCCAGCGTTGAGACGGCGGACGCGGCCGGTTGGTCTTCGCAAGCCATCGAAGCACAGGCCTTCGCGTACCTGGCGGTGCGCACCCTCAAAGAACTGCCGATCACTTTCCCCCATACGACCGGCGTTCGGCGGCCTATGACGGGCGGCGTCGTGGTGTCTCCGCGCAGTTGACCGGACGGCCGAACTATCGCACGGTCGCCCGGAATTTCCCCTTTGTCCGCTGCCCGAGCCCCCGGCTATCTACCGAGAATCACGCAAGATTTTCATGCTGACCCAGGACATCGCCAAAGCGCTCGCGGCCCGACTCGACGGTGACGGCACGATCGAGATCGAGCGGCTGGTGCATCCCGCGCAGGCGCGGGGACCGGCCGATCTGGCGCTCGCCGTCAGCGCCGGTGCCGCCGCATTGCTGGCGAATTGCCCGGCGCAGGCGGTGGTGGTTTCGGCTTCCCGTCCGGTTCCACCGGGTTCCTTCCGTGCCGTCATCGCCATCGACGAGGGGCGGATGGCGCTGGCCACATTGACCGCGCTTTTCGATCCCGGCCCGGTGCGCGACAAGGGCGTTCATCCGACGGCTGTCGTCGCTGCCGATGCCGTGCTGGGCGAGGGCATCAGCGTCGGTGCTTACGCGGTGATCGGGGCGGGCAGCCGCATCGGGGCCGGCACGTCGATCCTGCCGCAGGTGACGGTCGGCGCCAACGTCAGCATCGGCGCAGACTGCATGCTGCATGCCGGCGTGCGCATCGGCGACCGCGTGATCGTCGGCGACCGGGTCATCATCCACGCCAATGCGGTGGTCGGCTCGGACGGCTTCAGTTTCGCGCCCGACCTCAATTCGCCGGAAGGCTTCAAACCGGGCGTTAAGGTGACGCGCGTGCATTCGCTCGGCAATGTCGAGATCGGCGACGACGTGGAAATCGGCGCCTGCACCACCATCGATCGCTCGACCCTGGAAGTGACCCGCATCGGGCGCGGCACCAAGATCGATAATCATGTCCATATCGGCCACAACGTGACCATCGGCGAAAGCTGTATATTGTGCGGCATGGTGGGGATCGCCGGCAGCGTCACCATCGGCGACCGCGTGCGGCTTGCCGGCGGCGTCGGGGTGGGTGACCACGTGACGATCGGCGACGAGGCGGCGGTGGCGGCAGGCTCCGGCGTCGCCACCAACGTGCCGGCGCGCACCTTCGTGTCCGGCTATCCGGCGCTGCCGCACCAGCGTTCGCTGGAGAATTTCCAGTATCTGGGCCGCGCCAAGCGCCTGCATGCCAAGGTGGACGAGATCGCCGCGCGTCTCGCTTTGCTGGAAAAGAAGTAGAGAGGCTCGAGGGAATGACCGACGTAGCGAACGACGTGATCGCGATCATCGCCAAGAAGGTTCGCGTCGATCATCCGAAAATTGAAATGTCCGACCGCCTGCAGGACCTCGGCCTGGAGTCGCTCGATGCGGTCGAGATGATTTTTGACCTGGAAGAGAAGTTCGACATTCAAATTCCTTACAACGCCAACAATCCGCGCACCGAATTCGACACGGTCGGAGACGTGGTGAGCGCCATCGAAAAGCTGGTCGCCAGCAGGCCGTCGTGAGCGAGCTGCGCCGCGTCGTCGTCACCGGACTGGGGGCGGTATCGCCGCTCGGCCATACGGCCCGCTCTACGTGGGCGGAGCTCAAGGCGGGGGTCAGCGGCATCGGCCCGATCACGCTCGCCGCCGACCGCGAGGCGCTCTCGCAGAAGGTCGCCGCCGAGGTCAAGGATTTCGACCCGCTCAAGCATTTCGAGGAGCGCCGTCTCTCGACGCTCGACCGCGTGTCGCAATTCGCGATGGTGGCGGCGCGCGAGGCCATCGCGCAATCCGGCATTGTCTTCGACATGCCGCGGTCGCTGCGCACCGCGACCATCGTCGGCACCGGCACCGGTGGCCAGACCACGGTCGACGAGAGCTACCGCCGCGTCTATCTCGAGAACAAGCAGCGCGTGTTTCCGCTCACCATCCCGAAGCTGATGGTGAACGCGCCCGCGAGCCAGGTGTCGATGGATTGCGGCCTGCGCGGTCCCGCCTTCGTGGTGGCGAGCGCCTGCGCCTCGGCCACACATGCGATCGGATTGGCTTTCCAGATGGTGCGCGGCGGCGTCGCCGATTACGCCGTCACCGGCGGTTCGGAAGCCTGCATCACGTTCGGCGTCGTGCGCTGCTGGGAAGCGATGCGCGTGATGGCGCCCGACACGGCGCGGCCGTTCTCGAAGGACCGCAAGGGGCTCATCCTCGGTGAGGGCGCCGCCATGCTGGTGCTGGAGACGCTGGAAAGCGCCCAGGCACGCGGCGCGACGATCCTGGCCGAGATCGTCGGTTTCGGGATGAGCGCGGATGCGGGCGACATTACCGCGCCGGACCAAGGCGGCATGGCGCGCGCCATCGAGGGCGCGCTCGCCGACGCCAAACTCGCGCCGCAGGACATCCAGTACATCAACGCGCACGGCACCGGCACCGCCGCCAATGACGAGACCGAGACGCAAGCGCTGCACCAGGTGTTCGGGGGCCACGCAAGGAAGCTCGCGGTGTCGTCGACCAAATCGATGATCGGGCATGCCCTCGGCGCGGCCGGCGCGCTCGAGATGGTGGCAACCGTGATGGCGGTGCGCGAAGGCGTCGCGCCGCCGACCGTCAATTTTCTCGGTCCCGACCCGGCTTGCGATCTCGATTACGTGCCGAACGAGGCGCGGAAGATGCCGATCGAGGCCGCGCTGTCCAATTCATTCGCCTTTGGCGGGCTCAATGCCGTTCTGGCGGTGAGGAAGTTCGCCTGACGCGGCCACGCTTCCGGTAGTGGTAAATCTGTTGTTATACAACCTTAGATAGTTATACTCCTCCGTAGGGATTTCACCGGGGGAGGTTGCCGTGACGATCCGTTTGTCGTGCGTAGTGGCGGGCCTGGTCTTCGCGCTGCCGGTTCTTGCGCAGGAGCCGCCCGAGCTGGTGCCGGTCAATCCGAAGCTGTCCGCGCACACGCGCTGGTTCGAGCCGGTCAAAATCTACGATCTCAAGAACGACCATTTCCCGCTGCGCGAAATCCCGCGCGGGCTGAAATACGAGGTGTACAGCGCGGTCGGCTACGACCTTGCCAACACCATGGTGATCAAGGGACCGAGCAAGACCAAGGACGGCCTCAACGAACTCGTCATCGTCGATACGCTCGGCAATCCGGGCATCACCAAGGACACGATCGACGCGCTGCGCAAATCCGGCGCGCTGCCGCCGCGGCCGGCCAAGCTGCCGATCCGCGCCATCGTCTACACCCACAACCACATCGACCACGCCTACGGCGTCGACGGCTATCTCGACGAGGCGGACCGCCCGCCGTGCCCGCCGGCCGATCCGCAAAAGGCGGGCCCCGACGGCTATTTCGACGTCGACAAGGAGACGCCGAACTGCGTCTCCATCATCGCGCAGGTCGAGATCGACGACGGCGTCGGCAACACCGCCACCGTCACCGGCACCATCATCGACGCGCGCTCGTCCTACATGTACGGCTCGTTCATCCCGCGCAATCACGTCAACGACGGCATCGGGCCGCAGGAGAAATCCAAGCCCGGCTACCAGCCGGCCTACCGCATGCCCTCGCGCACCTTCAGCGAGCAATTGCTGGTGCGCGCGGCCGGCGTCGACATGAAGATCATCTATGTGCCGAGCGAGACCAATGACGAACTGGCGCTGTTTCTGCCGGACCGGCGCAACTCGAATGAGCCGCCGCCGAACGCGCAGGACTGGGGTGGGCCGGGCCTCTTGTTCTCGGCCGAGGTAATCCAGGGGCCGGCGTTCCCCAATCTCTACAGCCTGCGCGGCACGACCTACCGCAATCCGGCGACCTGGTTCCGCAGCGTCGACAGACTGCGCACCTACGACGCCTGGTGCATGGTGCCGAGCCACGGCCCGCCGCTGTGCGAGCAAAAGAACATCCAGACGCTGCTGCGCAATTTCCGCGACGCCATTCAGTTCACCCACGATCAGTCGATCCGCTGGATGAACAAGGGCTACACCATGGATCAGCTCGCGCCGATCGTGGAGCAGCTCTATCTGGAGCGCGGCCAGGAAGAGAGGATCATGAAGGACCTCGACCACGTGCAGCCGATCCTCAACGTGAACGGAAAAGTGGTCGACCCGCGCGATTACCTGCGCCCGTTCTACGGCTCGGTGACGCAGTCCGTGCGCGAAATCTACGTCGGCTCGGTCGGCTGGTTCCAGGCTGACCCGACCTTCCTGCGGCCGACGCCGCCGGAGGAGTTGGCGCGGCGGCTGGTCGTCCTGATGGGCGGCGGGGCAAAGGTCAACGAAGCGGCGCGCATCGCGCTCGGCAGCGGCGACGCGACCTTCGCCGCCGAGCTGACCACCAATGTCATCCGCGCCTTCCTCACGGCGAAGGACCCGGCGCAGCAGCGCGAGTTTGCGGCGGCCAGGCAGATCAAGGCGCGTGCTTTGTTGCAGCTTGGCGCCGCGGCGGAAAATCCGAACTGGCGCAACTGGTACATCACCGGCGCCTTCGAACTGCAGGGGTACAAATTTCCGACCCAGATCAAGGGTGGGCTGGTATCCCCCGGCGTTATCGGCGCGCTGCCGGCGGGCGCCTGGGTGAATTCGCTCACCATGCGGTTGCGCGCCGAGGACACCGCGCGCATGGTGGGCCAGAGCTCGATCGGCTTTTATTTTCCGCCGCCCAATCAGGGCTTCGGTGCGCTCGGCTATATCCTCGTCGTGCGCGGCGGCATCGCCGAATTCGTCGAGACGACGCCGGCCGGCAAGCCGCTTGGCCGCGACGAGGTGGCCAAGGCGGACTATGCCGTCTCCATCGAGCAGCCGGCCTTGACCGAACTGCTCAAGGCGGAGGCCGACGGCCCGCTCGCCTTCCGCGCGGCGCTGAACAAGGCCTACGAAACGGGCCTCATCAGGATGCTCAGCGGCAATGTGCAGGACTTCGAAAAGGTGTTCTTCGGCTGGTTCGACCCTAAGCCGGTCGACCGACCGACCTTGGTTCTCGGCCTGCCGACGCCGACCTTCGGCAAATAAAAAATGCCCCGCGCGAGCGGGGCATTTTCGCGTCGGATGCGCGAGGCTTAAGCCGCGCTCGGCTTGCGCTCGGTCTTGAGGCGCTTGTCGAGATACTGGCCGATCGAAGTCAGCAGCGGCTCGACCTTGCCGTCGAAGAAGTGGTTGGCGCCCTGCACCACCTTCTGCTCGATGACGATGCCTTTCTGGGTCTTGAGCTTGTCGACCAGCGTGTTGACGTCCTTGGGCGGCACCACCGCGTCCTTGTCGCCGTGAATGATCAGGCCAGACGAGGGGCAGGGGGCGAGGAACGAGAAGTCGTAGAGGTTGGCGGGCGGGCAGATCGAAATGAAGCCTTCGATCTCCGGCCGGCGCATCAAAAGCTGCATGCCGATCCAGGCGCCGAAGGAGAACCCGGCGATCCAGCAGCTCTTGGCCTCCGGATTGATGGTCTGCGCCCAGTCGAGCGCGGCGGCCGCGTCCGACAGTTCGCCGGTGCCGTGGTCGAACGTGCCCTGGCTGCGGCCGACGCCGCGAAAGTTGAAGCGCAGCGCCGAGAAGCCGCGGTGCACGAACTGGTAGTAGAGCTGGTAGATGATCTGGTGGTTCATCGTACCGCCGAACTGCGGGTGCGGATGCAGCACGATGGCGATCGGCGCGTTCTTCTGGCGCGCCGGATGGTACCGGCCCTCGATCCGTCCGGCCGGACCGGTGAAGATGACTTCAGGCATCGCTTTCGACCTCAAACCGGGTGGCCGCCGGCCAAATCCGGGGTACCTCGGGGTTGCTGGCGCACCGGGTGGAACTCGAACCCGATACAGTTTAGAATTATTCTAATTATATGATTTCCGCTGGTTTCGCGCGCAACTCAGGCTATAAGCTGGTCCGCGCGAATAACGGCTTCTAGCACGAGCCCCCGGTCAAAAAGCAAGCTTTTTGCGGGCTCTAGCCGGCGAATGGGTAGTTAGGTACCGACGGTGACAGGCGACCGCAGCTATTTCGATTGGAACGCGACCGCCCCGCTGCGGCCGCAGGCACGCGCCGTCATGCTGGCGTCTCTCGATGCGCCGGGAAATGCCTCCTCGATCCATTCGGAAGGGCGTTCCGCCCGCCAAGGGATTGAAGGCGCTCGTGGAAAGGTGGCCGCTCTGGTCGGGGCGGAACCCAAGAACGTCATTTTCACCAGCGGCGCCACCGAAGCGAACATGCTGGCGCTGACCCCGGCACTCGCGGTGGGCGGCCGCAAGGAGCCGCGGGACCGGCTCTTCGTATCGGCCGTAGAGCATCCATCGGTGCTGTCCGGGGGCCGCTTTGCGCCCGGCCGGATCGAGGTGCTGCCGGTCGACGGCAACGGGCTGCTCGATCTTCATGCTCTTAGAAGTGCCCTTGTTCGGTGCGAGTACCTGCTTGTTTCGGTGATGCTCGCCAACAACGAGACCGGCGTGATCCAGCCGATCGCAGAGATTGCGACCATCGTGCACGAGGCCGGCGGGCTCCTGCACGTCGATGCCGTGCAGGGCGCCGGCCGCATCGACTGCGACATGAAGGCGCTCGGCGCCGATCTTCTCAGCCTGTCCTCGCACAAGCTCGGCGGGCCGCAGGGCGCGGGCGCGCTGGTGCTGCGCGAGGGCCTTCACATCGCGCAGCCGCTGATCGCGGGCGGCGGCCAGGAGCGCGGCAATCGCGCCGGCACCGAGAACGTCGCGGCGATCGCGGGTTTCGGCGCGGCTTGCGCCGCTGCGGCCGCCGCAAGGCTGACCGACGCTGTCCGCATGGCCGCTTTGCGCGACCGGCTCGAAGCGGGAATCAAGGAATCGACGCCGCAGGCCGTGATTTTCGGCGCGAACGCGCCGCGCCTGCCGAACACGACTTTGGTCGCGGTTCCCGGCCTCAAGGCCGAGACCGCGATAATCGCCTTCGATCTCAACGGCGTAGCGTTGTCGTCGGGATCGGCCTGCTCCTCCGGCAAGGTTCAGGCCTCGCATGTCCTCAAGGCGATGAGCGTGGAACCGGAGCTGGCGCGTGCCGCGCTGCGGATTTCGCTCGGTTGGGAGACCACCGAGCGCGACATCGAATCGCTGCTAAATGCTTGGAATAAGGTGGTTTCGTCACTACTTAAGAAGCAAACCCAATCGGGCATGGCCGCCTAGGCGGCGCCAACACAGGACGGTTCGCGAAAGCCAAACGCAACTGACCATAACCGACAAATCCAACCCGCGGCCCTTGCAGCCGTGAGCGGAGGGAAGAATGCCGGCCGTACAAGAGACCGTCGAACAGGTCCGCCTAATCGACGTTGATCAATACAAATACGGGTTCGTCACCGACATCGAATCCGAGAAGGCCCCCAAGGGCCTGTCGGAAGACACCATCCGTTTCATCTCGGCCAAGAAGAGCGAGCCGGAATGGATGCTGGCCTGGCGGCTGGAAGCCTATAAGCGCTGGCTGACCATGCGCGAGCCGACCTGGGCGCGCGTCAGCTATCCGAAGATCGATTATCAGGACCTCTATTATTATTCCGCGCCGAAGCGGAACGCGCTCGCCTCGCTCGACGAGGTCGACCCGGAAATCCTGCGCACCTACGAGAAGCTCGGCATTCCGCTGAAAGAGCAGGAAATCCTCGCCGGCGTGCGCAAGCAAGGCGAGCCGTCCAAGCTCGACGACGACGAGATGACGGTCGGCGAGGCGCGTGGCCGCGTCGCGGTCGACGCCGTGTTCGACTCGGTCTCGGTCGCCACTACCTTCAAGGAAGAGCTCAAGAAGGCCGGCGTGATCTTCATGCCGATGTCGGAGGCGGTCCGCGAGCATCCCGATCTGGTCAAGAAATATCTGGGTTCGGTGGTGCCGACCTCGGACAACTTCTTCGCCACGCTGAACTCGGCGGTGTTTTCCGACGGCTCCTTCGTCTACGTGCCGCCGGGCGTGCGCTGCCCGATGGAGTTGTCGACCTATTTCCGCATCAACGAGGCCAATACCGGCCAGTTCGAGCGCACGCTGATCATCGCCGACAAGGGCGCCTATGTGAGCTACCTCGAAGGCTGCACGGCGCCGATGCGCGACGAGAACCAGCTGCACGCCGCGGTGGTCGAACTGGTCGCGCTCGACGACGCCGAGATCAAGTATTCGACCGTGCAGAACTGGTACCCCGGCGACGCCAACGGCAAGGGCGGCATCTTCAACTTCGTCACCAAGCGCGGCGACTGCCGCGGCGCGCGATCCAAGATTTCCTGGACGCAGGTCGAGACCGGCTCGGCCATCACCTGGAAATATCCGAGCTGCATCCTGCGCGGCGACAATTCGCGCGGCGAGTTCTACTCGATCGCCATCTCGAACGGCCACCAGCAGGTCGACTCCGGGACGAAGATGATCCACCTCGGCAAGAACACCGTGAGCCGGATCATCTCCAAGGGCATCGCGGCCGGCAAATCGAACAACACCTATCGTGGGCTCGTTTCGGCGCACCGCAAGGCCACGGGCGCACGCAATTTCACCAACTGCGACTCGTTGCTGATCGGCAACAAGTGCGGCGCGCATACCGTACCCTATATCGAGGCGAAGAATTCCTCCGCCACCTTCGAGCACGAGGCCACGACGTCGAAGATCTCCGAGGACATGCTGTTCTATTGCCAGAGCCGCGGCATGTCGGCGGAAGAAGCGACGGCGCTGGTGGTCAACGGCTTCGTCAAGGACGTGCTGCAGCAGCTGCCGATGGAGTTTGCCGTCGAGGCGCAGAAGCTGATTTCGATCTCGCTGGAGGGAAGCGTCGGATGAGCGTCGATCGCCAGAAATTCGCGCGCGAGGCGGGCGCCTGCCTGGGCGGTGGCAAGCCGGCGGGCGAGCTTGTCGATTGCGTGGCGGCGCATTTCCCCGATGTCGAGGTCTATCGCGAGAACGACGACCTCGTGATCAAGGGCGGGCAGCGGTTCCTGATCGTCCGGCGCATCGGCGAGGGGCGTTTCCACGTGACGGAGAACGTGTCGGTGCCTTCGACCAACGTGGTCGACGCGGGCGGCGGCCGCGAGCGCACGCTCGAACAGCTCGTCGACGAGATTTCGGTATTGGCTCAATAACTGGAACGCATGATGCTTTTGGAAGTCAAAAATCTGCATGTCGAGGTCGAGGGCAAGAAGATCCTCGACGGCCTCACTTTGTCGGTCGAAAAAGGCCAGGTGGCGGCGATCATGGGGCCGAACGGCTCCGGCAAGTCGACGCTCGCTTATGTGCTCGCCGGCAAGCCGGGTTACGAGGTCACCGAGGGCGAGGTGCTGCTCGACGGGGAGAACATCCTCGAGATGGGCGCGGACGAGCGCGCCGCCAAAGGCGTTTTTCTGGCCTTCCAGTATCCGGTGGAAGTGCCGGGCGTCGCCACCATGACCTTCCTGCGCACGGCGCTCAACGCGCAGCGCAAGACGCGCGGGCAGGGTGAGCTGTCGACGCCGGAGTTCATGAAGCTGGTGCGCGAAACGTCCGCCAAGCTCGGCATCAGCCAGGAGATGCTGCGGCGCGCCGTCAATGTCGGCTTTTCCGGCGGCGAGAAGAAGCGCAACGAAATCTTGCAGATGGCGGTCCTGCAGCCGCGGCTGGCCGTGCTCGACGAAACCGATTCCGGGCTCGACATCGACGCGCTGCAGATCGTGGCCGAGGGCGTCAACCGGCTGCGCTCGCCGGAGCGCTCGATGATCGTCATCACGCACTATCAGCGGCTGCTCAATTTCATCGTGCCCGACGTGGTGCACGTGCTGGCCAAGGGCAAAGTCGTGAAGTCGGGCGGCAAGGAGCTTGCGCTCGAGCTCGAAGCCAAGGGCTATGCGCAATTCACCGGCGAGGCGGCGTGATTCCATGAATGCCGACGTGCGCACCATGAAAACGCCGGCCGAGCAGGCGCTGAGCGCGGCCTTCGCCGCCACGCGCGACACGTTGCCGGGCAAGGGCGCCGTGGCGGCCTTGCGCGCGGACGCCTTTGCGACGTTCGAGACGCGCGGGCTGCCGCACCGGCGCGTCGAGGAATGGAAATACACCGACTTGCGCGCGCTGATGCGCGACCTCTATCCACTGGCAGCGCCGCCGGATGCTGCGGCCAAGGCGCGGGCGAAGGACGCGGGCAAGCTGCTGGCCGGCATCGACTGCCGGCGGCTGGTATTCGCCGACGGGGCGTTCGTGCCCGAGCAGTCCGACCTGACGCCGGAGCAGGGCCTCAGCATCGCGTCGCTGGCCGAGGCGCTGGCCAAGGGCGATGCGGCGACCGCCGCGCAGCTCGGCAAGACCTTCCCGACCGATGACGTGGCGGTGGCGCTCAACGCGGCGCTGATGGGCGATGGCGCGGTCATCCGCATCGCCGCAGGCGCCGAGATCAAGCGGCCGATCCATCTGGTCTTTGCCGCCGGCGCCGACAAGCCGAGTTCGTCCTTCATCCGCTCGCTGATCGTCGTGGAAAAGGGCGCCAAGGCGACCATCATCGAGGACCACGAAAGCGGGGCGGCGCAGGTCAACGCCGCGCTTGAGCTGGTTGTCGGCGACGAGGCGCAGGTCGATTACTTCAAGCTCACGCAAGCCCGCGCGCTGCACGTCGCGAGCCTGTTGGCTACAATAGGCGCCAAGGCGCAGTTCCGCTCGTTCGCCTTCACGCGCGACTCGAGCGTCGTGCGCAATCAGAACTTCATCCGTTTTACCGGCGAGCATGCCCATGGCGGCATTCGCGGCGTCAGCCTGTTGCGCGGCAAGGAGCATGTGGACACGACGCTGCTGATCGAGCACGCGGCCGTCCATTGCGAGAGCCGCGAGCAGTTCAGGGCGGTGCTCGACGACGAGAGCCACAGCGTGTTCCAGGGCAAGATCGTGGTCGCGCCGCATGCGCAGAAGACCGACGCCAAGATGATGACGCGGGCGCTGCTCTTGTCCGACGAGGCGGAAGCCGACAACAAGCCTGAGCTGGAGATCTTCGCCGACGACGTGGTCTGCGGCCACGGCGCCACGGCGGGCGCGCTCGACCCGGGCCTCAAGTTCTATCTGATGTCGCGCGGCATCACCGACAAGGAAGCCGAGGCGCTGCTGATCCAGGCCTTCATCGGCGAGACCGTCGAGGAAATCGCGCATGAGGGCATCCGCGCGGCGCTGATGGACGCGGCCGTCGCATGGCTGGGGGCGCGGAAATGACGACGTTTTCGCGTCCCGGGCGCACTGCGGCACGCAGTGCCGCTGTGCAGACCCGGGACCGTTGCGAATGCGGAATTCTGGAAGGTCCCGGATCGGCGACGCAGCATTGCATGCTGCATCGCATCCGGGGCAAGAGGTAAGCCATGCATCCCGCCGTGAAAAACGGTTCGCTCGATATCGCCCGCATCCGCGCCGACTTCCCCGCGCTTTCGATGCAGGTCTACGGCAAGCCGCTCGTCTATCTCGACAACGCCGCCTCGGCGCAGAAGCCGACGCCGGTGCTCGAGCGCATGCACAAGGCCTATACGACCGAATACGCCAACGTTCACCGCGGCCTGCATTTCCTCGCCAACGAGGCGACCGAGGCCTACGAGGGCGCGCGCGAGCGCGTGCAGCGCTTTCTCAATGCCTCCCGCAAGGAAGAGATCGTCTTCACCCGCAACGCTACCGAGGCGATCAACCTGGTCGCCTACACGTTCGGCCGCGAGCGCATCAAGGAAGGCGACGAAATCGTGCTCTCGATCATGGAGCACCATTCCAACATCGTGCCCTGGCACTTCCTGCGCGAGCGCTACGGCGCGGTGATCAAGTGGGCGCCGGTCGACGACGAGGGCAATTTCCTCCTCGACGCGTTCGAGAAGCTGCTCGGCCCGCGCACCAAGATGGTGGCGATCACGCAGATGTCGAATGCGCTCGGCACCGCGGTGCCGGTGAAGGAAGTCGTCAAGCTGGCGCATGCGCGCGGCATCCCGGTGCTGGTCGACGGCGCGCAGGGCGCGGTGCATCTCGACGTCGACGTGCAGGATATCGGTTGCGACTTCTACGTCATGACCGGCCACAAGCTGTACGGTCCGACCGGCATCGGCGTGCTCTACGGAAAGTACGCGCATCTGGCCGCCATGCCGCCTTTTATGGGCGGCGGCGAGATGATCCAGGAAGTCTCGGAAGAGCGCATCACCTACGGCGAACCGCCCTACAGGTTCGAGGCCGGCACGCCGGCCATCGTGCAGGCGGTCGGGTTAGGGGCCGCCATCGACTACGTCAATTCCATCGGCAAGGACCGCATCCGGGCGCACGAGAACGAACTGGTCAAATACGCGCACGAGAAGCTGGGCGCGATCAACTCGCTGCGCATCGTCGGCAACGCCAAGGGCAAGGGCCCCATCGTCTCCTTCGAGATCAAGGGCGCGCACCCGCACGACGTCGCCACCATCATCGACCGGGCTGGCGTTGCCGTGCGCGCCGGCACCCATTGCGTGATGCCGCTTCTGGCGCGCTATGGCCTCACCGCCACCTGCCGCGCCTCGTTCGCCATGTATAATACCAAGGAGGAGGTGGACGTGCTGGCCGCCTCTTTGGCCAAGGCGCAGGAATTCTTCGCATGACCGACGAAACGCAGACACCCGCGGCGCCCGTGCCGGCGCCCGAGGCGGCGGATAAGCCGCCGGTGAACGCCGCCGTGAGCGGCGCTTCGGCGCTGCCGGCCGACGAGCTCAACCAGCTTACCGACAGCATCATTGCCGCGATCAAGACGGTCTACGACCCGGAGATCCCGGCCGACATCTACGAACTCGGGCTGATCTACAAGATCGACATCGCCGACGACCGCGCGGTGAAGGTCGACATGTCGCTGACCTCGCCCAACTGCCCGTCGGCGCAGGAACTCCCGATCATGCTGGAAAACGCGGTGTCCAGCGTGCCGGGGGTCAAGGAAACCAAGGTCGAAGTGGTGTGGGACCCGCCGTGGGACCCGAGCCGGATGTCCGACGAGGCCCGACTCGTATTGAATATGTGGTGACGGAAGACCAGATCACGACTGAACGAGGACTGCCATGGCCACTGCACGACCCCGACCCCAGGTGATGCGTCTTACGGATGCCGCCGCCTTGCGCATCAAGGACGTGATGGCGCGGGCCGAAAAGCCCGTCGCCGGCGTGCGCGTCGGCGTCAAGAACGGCGGCTGCGCCGGCATGGAATACACCATGGAATACGCGGACGCGGTGAAGCCGACCGACGAGGTGGTCGAGGACAAGGGCGTCAAGATCCTCGTCGACCCGAAGGCCGTGCTGTTCCTGCTCGGCACCGAGATGGACTACAAGACCGAGAAGCTCTCGGCGCAGTTCGTGTTCAACAACCCGAACCAGACCTCGGCCTGCGGCTGCGGCGAATCCGTGCAGCTCACGCCGGCGAAAGACGCCGCGGAATAATCGTAACGAGAGACGGTCAGGCGACCTGGGCGGCCGGCGCCGCCACGCCGGAGACCTCCGGGTCGGTCTCGCACATCACGCGGTTGCGGCCGTGCCGCTTGGCGGAATAGAGGCACGTGTCGGTGCGTTCGATGAGCGACTGCACGGTGTCGCCCTTGCGCAAGGTGGCGACGCCGATCGAGATGGTGACGCGGCCGAGATGCTCGCCGGTCGAGCGCTTCATTAGTTCCTTGGTCATCACCGCGCGGCGGATATGGTCGGCGACCGTGATGGCCGAGCGGAGCACGGTATTGGGCAGGATGACGGCGAACTCCTCGCCGCCGTAGCGCGCGGCGGTGTCCTGGCCTTTGACGTTCTGTTTTACCGACATGGCCACCAGGCGCAGCACCTGGTCGCCGGTGAGGTGGCCGAAGCTGTCGTTGAAGTTCTTGAAGTGGTCGATGTCGGTCATCATCAGCGACAGCGGCTCGTTCTTGGCGTGCGCGTCGGCGATGCTGCGTTCCAGCGACGTGTCGAAATACTTGCGGTTGGCGAGCTGGGTGAGGGGGTCGGTGAGGCTCTCGGTACGGACCACTTCGAGGTTGACCTGCAGCTCGTTGATTTCCTGCTTGGAGGCGTTGAGGCGCTCTTCCAGCTTCTGGTTGGAGACCTCCATCTCCTTGGCGGTCTGCACCAGGCTCTCGACGATGGCGCGCAGGCCCTCGCGGTCCTTCGACTGGCCGAGCTTTTCGGTCATGTCGGCGAGGCTCTCGGTGTAGCTGTTGGCGGAGCCGGCGGCGGCGTCGATCATCGCCATCACCTGTTCGATCTCGCCCATGACCTGGCTGCCGACCTTGTCGATGCGCTCGGTCAGCCGGCTTGGCGACAGAAAGGCCTCGTAGATCTGATCGAGGTCGGCGTCCGTCAGCGTGCCGTTCTGCTGCAGCGTTTCGTTGAGCTTCTGGTTCAGCGAAGGGTGATAGCCGGTCGCGTAGGCGTACCAGACCTCGTAATTGCGCGGCGTGGCGGCCTGGCGCAGGGCCTTGATCTGGCCCAGGGCGATGTCCGCGAACGCCATTGTGCGTTCGTGTTCGTCGGCATGCCCAGTCATCGGCAAACCCCCTTCGGGTACTCAGCACTCAGCGACGCGCGGCCCCACCGCCGCAACGCTTTCCACGCGTCAACGGTAGGCCACGGAAATGAACGGCCGGTAAATTTGCGGCCTAGCCGCGGCGTAAACTTTCGCGGCGGCAGGCTTCGCGGGGCTCTTTTTAGGCTTTCAGGGGCACGGGCCGGAGCAGAAAGGCCGGCAGGTGGCTGCCGTCGGTCTCCTCGGCCGCCTCGCGCGGCGGCCGCGGCGGCCGCGGCGGATGGGCGCGCGCCGGCTCAGGCGCG
>JALHRB010000039.1 GCA_022841665.1 Pseudolabrys sp. | reverse complement strand
CGGATCCACCAGGTGGCGTAGGTCGAGAACTTGTAGCCGCGGCGGTACTCGAACTTGTCGACCGCCTTCATCAGGCCGATGTTGCCTTCCTGGATGAGGTCGAGGAACTGCAGGCCGCGGTTGGTGTATTTCTTGGCGATGGAGATGACGAGGCGCAGGTTCGCCTCCACCATTTCCTTCTTGGCCTGGCGCGCCTCGCGCTCGCCCTTCTGCACCATGTGCACGATCTTGCGGAACTCGGTCATCTGCACGCCGGTCTGCGCGGCGAGGTCGTGCACCAGCGTGCGGATCTCCTTGATCTTGTCCTTCTCCTTGGCGACCAGGTTCTTCCAGCCCTTGGCGGAGAGCTTGGAGACGCGGTTGAGCCAGCGCGGGTCGAGCTCGGAGCCGAGGTAGTTCTTGAGGAAGTCCTCGCGCGCGACGCCGTAGCTTTCGGCGAGCCGCATCATGCGGCCTTCGTTCGACACGAGGCGCTTGTTGATATCGTAGAGCTGCTCGACCAGCGAGTCGATGCGCGCCTGGTTGAGCCGCAGCGACTTCACCTCGGCGATGATCTCTTCCTTGAGCTTCTTGTACTTGCGCTCCTGGGCGGGCGACAGCGAGTCGCTGCGCAGGCGCAGGTCGATGTCCTGCTCCTGCAAACGGCGCAGGCGCTTGAAGGCGTCGGCGATGTTGTCGAAGGTCTCGACCACCTTGGGCTTGAGCTCGGCCTCGATGGCCGCGAGCGACAGGGAGTTCTCCATGTCGTCTTCATCGTAGTCGCCCTCGGCGGCGGTTTCGGCCGGATCCTTCTCCTCGCCCTCCTCGCCCGGCGCCTTGAACGGCGTGGCGGCAGGGGGCGCGGCCGGCGGGGCCGCGCTCGGCACGACCTGCAAATGCGGCGCGCCCGGCACGGGCTGGCCGCCCGGCACCTGCGCGACCGGCTTGCCGTCCGGGCCGATGACGACCGGCGTCTGCATCTGCTTGGCGTCGGGGCCGGCGTAGGTGGCTTCCAGGTCGATGATGTCGCGCAGGAAGACCTTTCCCTCGTTGAGCTCGTCGCGCCAGATGATGATGGCCTGGAAGGTGAGCGGGGATTCGCAGAGGCCCGCGATCATCGCCTCGCGGCCGGCCTCGATGCGCTTGGCGATGGCGATTTCGCCCTCGCGCGACAGCAACTCGACCGAGCCCATCTCGCGCAGGTACATGCGCACGGGATCGTCGGTGCGCTCGGACGGCTCTTTCTTTTCGGCGGTGGCGAGCGACTTGGATTTCGCCTCGACGACCTCGCGGCCGGTATCGTCGTCGTCGTCGTCCTCGGCCTCGTCGGTGGCTTTCTCGCCCTCTTCGGTGTCGGCGTCCTCGTTCTCGACCACGTTGATGCCCATCTCCGAGAGCATGGCGAGGGTGTCCTCGATCTGCTCGGAGGTAACCTCTTCCGAGGGCATCACGGCGTTGAGCTGCTCATAGGTGACGAAGCCGCGCTTCTTGGCGGCCTTGATCATCTTCTTGACGCCGGCGTCCGACAGGTCGAGCAACGGCAGGGCTGCGTCGGGGGCGCCTTCGGCGTCCTTTTCCGGCGCCTCTTCCTTCGCCTGCGCAGCCTTTGCCTTGCTCGCCATCTCTGATTTCTCCGAAACCTTGAGGACCTTTTTGGCCATCGTCCCGCCGCCGCCTTTTACGCCGATTCCCCGGCGTGTGTTCGCCCGCATGGGCAAAAAGGGCCGCGCCCTGCCAGACGCCGCCCCGAATCAGGCCGCCAGTGTCGTCGGAACCCGCTTAAGCTCCGATTAACCCTGTAAAACCGGCGGGAACGGCCCGTAGTCCCGCCCCTATAAGCTACGAGCGCCCCGGCCGGAAGAGGCCCCGAAGCCCTCGATCAGGGCCTCGGTACCGTCCATTTGGGACAGGCGCGCCTTGACGTCGCGCATCCGCAGATAATTGGCTTCGCTGGCGTCCTGGCCGAGCGCCTGCTCGGCGTCCTTGAGCTCCTTAGTTAGTGAATGCCACTGCCGATGCAAGGCGACAAGCTGGCCCCAGGTGGTCAGGACGTCCTCGGCGGCGGCCTCCGGCCCCACCCCCCAGACGGAAGACGTGGTGATGGCGGCGGCAACGCGGGCGGCCACGTCGGACAGGCCACGCCCGGCCAATTCCGCCGCGAGTCCCGCGGCATCGAGGGCGGCCGCATGCGCGGCAATATCGATGAGCGCCGATTTCAGCTTCTCGGCGTCGGCGTGGCGGAACTCGAGCGAGGCCAGTTCCTCCAGGTGGTCGTGCAGCAGCCAGGGATGGCTGAGCGTGGCCTGCAAGATGAGCGCCTCGCGCCGCGGGATCGACGTGCGATGGCCGCGGTGCAGCGGCCCGGCCGCCATCTGCTGGCTCAGCACGACGTAAGGCGCGCTGCGGCCGCCGGTGGCGGGGCCCGCGGGACCGCGCGGCTGCCAATCGCCGCGGCGGCCGCCGCCTTGGCCACTCTGGCCGCCAAAACCGCCCTGCCCGCGCTCGCCCCAAGGCCGGCGCTGGCCGCGGAATTCGCCGCGCGCGGCTTGCGCCGGCGCGAAGAACTGCCGCAAGCGGTCGCCGAAATCCTGCCGGTAGTATTTGCGCACGGATTCGTCGGCGATTGCGTTCGTCACCTCGTTGATGCGCGCCTCCAGCGCGGCGCGCCGCTCCGGCGTGTCGAATGAATGGCCCTCGGTCTCGCGCGCCCACAGCATGGCGGACAGCGGCTTGGCCGCGCCGATGACGTCCTTGATCGCGTCGGGACCGGCCGAACGCAGCAGGTCGTCGGGGTCCTGCCCTTCCGGCAGCAGCGCGAACTTGAGGCTCTTGCCAGGCTTGAGCCGCGGCATGGCGAGATCGACCGCACGATAGGCCGCGCGCACGCCGGCCTTGTCGCCGTCGAAGCAGAGCACCGGCTCATCCGCCATTTTCCACAGGAGGCCGAGCTGGTCTTCCGTGAGTGCGGTGCCGAGCGGCGCGACCGCGGCGGGGAAACCCGCCGTCACCATGGCGATGACGTCGACATAGCCCTCGACCACGACAACCGGCGCCCCTTCGTGCGCAGCCTGGCGCGCGGCGGAAATGTTGTAGAGCGTGTGGCCCTTGTGAAAGAGCGGCGTCTCCGGCGAGTTCAGGTATTTGGCCGGCGCGTCCTTGTCGAGCGCGCGCCCGCCGAAGGCGATGACGCGGCCGCGCAGGTCGGTGATCGGAAACATCACACGATCGCGGAAGCGGTCGAACGGCACCGGGATGTCGTCGCCGGAGACGAGCAACCCCGCCTCCACCATGTCCTCGACCGGAATGCCGTGGCTGCCCAGGTGCTCCTTGAGCGCGAAACGCTCGGACGACGCGTAGCCGAGGCGGAATTTCACCTGCGTCGCGGCATCGAGGCCGCGGTCGGCGAGATAGCCGCGCGCCTTGGCGCCAACGCGGGCGGACAGCGTCGCCTCGAAGAATTTGGCGGCGAGCTCCATGACGTCGTGCAGCGATTTGCGGTGCGCCTCGCGCGCGGCGTCCTCATGCGACACCTTCGGCAGCGGCACGCCGGCCATTTGCGCGAGGCGCTCGACCGCTTCGGGGAAGGTGACGCCTTCCGACTCCATGACGAAATCGAAGATGCTGCCGTTCTTGCCCGAGGAGAAATCGAACCAGGCCTGCTTCTGGTCGTTGACGAAGAAGGACGGCGTCTTCTCCTTGTTGAACGGCGACAGGCCCTTGAACTCACGCCCGGCGCGCACGAGCTTCACGCGCCGGCCGACGACGTCCGAAACCGGAAGCCGGGCTTTCAGTTCCTCGAGAAATTGGGGCGTGAAGCGCATGGGGTTTTATAGGCCGAATCGGGGCTTAGCCACCGATTCTGTCCCCGCCAAGGCGGAGCCTTACGGCGCCACAGGCCGGTTGTCCCGGCTATTCACAGGGGGTGGAGATCGGAGTCCTGCGATTTTCGAAGACATGACCACTAGGCCAAAAGCGAATTGGCCTTGGCCAATCTATCCGCGATTTCTGCCTCCATGTTGCCGGGAATCTCGACAAAGCGGACGAAGGCCGCGACCGCCTGTTCCAAGGTCGCCGCCCGCCTGAACTCGCCAACCCGTTTGCACTTATCGATGATCAGGCTGATGTTCTTTTCGGGCTTCTTGAGTTCATCGGGGTCGTGCCCCTCCCCGAGACCTCCCTTCATGTTGAGTTGGAAAAGTCCGACACTGTCTTCTTTCGCCGTTGTCGTTTGTTTTGTCGGAATTAGACTGGACTCCCTCCAGGCATTCGCGACCGCAGCAATCTGATGAAGTCTGTTAAATCCGGCGTCTGCGAACTTCTGAATGATAAGCTTCGCCATCTCCTGCTGTTGTGCGTTGAAGGCATTGAGCTTGATATTCGTCGCCTGAACCGGCGTAAGTGACGCCTCTGAAGCGTTGAGCCAGCGGACGGCGACGACGCGCGAACGCGAATAGGTGCTCTCCTTCAGACGGTTGGATTGATTGCCGCCCAGCAACGTCACCGTCTTATCGTCGCCGCGCGCATAGAAGCCGACATGCCCCGAGCTGTCGCTTTTCTCCGTCGGGATGAGCACGACGACTGCGCCCGGGGGCAAGGTTTTCGCATTCACCGGGAGCGGTTCTCCCCAGAACTGCCATGACGCGGCCAAAGCCGGTCCGCGCTTTGGCACGGTGGCGGCTACAGTGTCATTACCGCTGTTCTTGACGCAGAACGACACGAAGGCTGCGCACCAGGGTGTGCTTCCGCCCGCGGCCATGCCGATCGACTGGAAGTAGGCCTTGATGCGCGCGTCGGCCACGGGCGCGGATTCGTCGAGATCTTTGAGTTTGGCCTCCTCTGTCCGGGCCACCGTAAACCACGGTGCGGGGCCTTCGCCCGGCGGCACGATCGTCTCCGGCGCGTGCTTCTGGATGAGTTCAAACGCCTCCCGCAGCGCCTTGTTGAGTTCGTCGGAAACGGCCGTGACGAATTCGCCCGCTGTTTTCGCGTTGGCGTCGTTGCTGCCGGTCCAGGTCGCGCGCCGCTTGAACAAAGTGGCGATGCCGTCGGAAGACATGCCGCCTTTTGTCTTCAAAAGTTCATTAAGCTTGACAGCGCGGTCCGGTCCCGGCGGTTGCGGGCTACTCGCCGCATCCTTCTGCCCCATATCCTCGGCAGTCGCGGTGCCCGCGACAAGAACGACGGCGGCCTTCGGGCTGCCTGTAAGATAAGCGAGATAGATTTCGAGATAGCTCGGGAGCGGCGGGTCTTCATCGCTGCCAAGCCCGGCCTCCTGCTTCACCTTGCTGATGGCCTTTGCGTCCGCGTGCATGGTGTAAGCGGCGCCCCAGACTTGCATCAGATAATTGTCGAAGTCGTCCGGTTCGTAACCCTGTTTGATCGGGAAATCGCCGCCGAGAAATCGATTCCACTCGGCCGATGATACTTGCAGCGGACCGACAGCATCAGACCCCTCAAACTTGTTGCCTACGTTGGAAATCTCGGGCCTCGTCTCGATCAAGGCACGTGCGATGATGAAATCCGCAAGCACAAACCAAAAGCCGGTTTGCTCAAGGTCGTTGAACGTCCGTTCCGCAATTATTGTTTCACGCACAAACGCTTCTAAAGCGAGAATCTCGCGCTCGAGCGCTACGAGGTCATCCTTGTGCGCCCATCCGGTATCGGCCGACGTCTTGACTTCAATAAAGTCGCCTGACTTTTTGCCTATGCCGGTAACTGTCTGGTTTGCGACAAGACTGTCCTTGAAGTTGCCATTCGGTGCATCCAGCAGGTCGCCACCGAATTTCACGCGGTACTTCATCGAAGCCTCCGGATTATCTGGCAGGCGGCGCGGGGGGTTGTGCGGCAGGCGACTGCTCGCCCTGCTGCGTGGCAGGCGGCTGCGTGCCAGACTGCGTGGCAGGCGGCTGCGTGGCAGGCGGCGTTTGCGGCCTTGGCAATCTTGCGAGAGCAAGGTCCAACTGCCGGGTAATCTGGTCGTTCATCGGCGCCTGAACATCCTCGAGCTTTAGCGCGACGCGCGCGGCTTGAATCTTCTTGCGAAGATTGGTCAACGTAATCGGATCGGGGACCGGCTCGGTATCAGGCGATCGAACCAGTCGATTTTTGACGAACCAAGCGAGCGCCCCCGCATTATCGGCACCTGTGGTTACGGAGTTAGCGTAAGCCTTCCGCTCGAAGAAGTTCTTGGCGTCTCCGCAGTCAGTCTGATTTGCAATAAAGGGCCGCTCGCGCCTGCTGATCTTTCCATCGGGCACCGGCTTGATGTCGGAATCTCTCGACTGCTCGAATATCGCGACCAGCGAAGCAATGACCTCCGCCTTGGTCATATCCGGCGTCGAGTTCTTGTTGAGGCACAGACCGTTCAAGACTTTTTGCGCCTCAGTCTTCGACAATTTTTCTTCAAAGAACTGTGCATACTCATCGGTCGGCTCGAATTTTCTGATCGGCCTGATCAGCGTCTGTGCCGCCGTTACGGGCTGCGACACGCTCATCGCCGTGATCATCTTCTCGGCGCGAAGCGCCTCGATGCCACCGCGCTCATAGGCCACGATCGTATTGTTGATCTCGGTCTCGATCGTCATTGGCATGCACAGGCGCATGTAGTTGCGCAGCGCGTGAACCGCCGCGGGGCGGTTGTCGATGATGACCTTTGGTTTGCTATTGCCGTCGCCGAGCAGGTCTTTGCGGTATTCCTTTTGCCGCCCGAGCACCACCGCCTGCACGGTCGAATGATTGACCGTGAGGATCAGGCGCGAATTGACGTTGGTCAGCGTGTCGGCCGCGAAACCGAAGGCTGTGGCGACGAGCGCCATCGGCACGACGCCGGCGTTCGTCGTCGTCAGCACGAGCTGCGTGGCGATGTTCGTGTCGCCCAACTGCTTCAGGCGCGGCGCTTCGGAACGGCGGATGTTGTCGAGCCACACGAGATAGCCATCGCAGCGCCGGTCGATGTCGTTCATGCCGGCCTGGACGAAAAGGGTCCAGGTGGCGGCACGATCCATCTTCGTCAGGGGCAGGCACTCGCCGTCGTGGCTGTAGACGAGACCGGCCTGCTGGCAGGTCTCGTGAATGTAAATTTCGAGTTCGTTCGACTTTTCGCTGATCGAGCTCGTATAGAGCTCGGTGCCGATGCCCTTCGTGAAATAGTGCTTATCGGTGACCGGGTCGCACCCCGCCAGCGCCAGCGCCAGCGCGCCGCCCACCATCACCGACACAAACGAACGCATGCATGCCCCCACCCGCCGCTTGCGGTTGACCCCGCGGGCATTACGGAGGGGTTGGAAGGCGACGACAACCTATGAGCGCTTTTATCAACACATCGCGCAATCGCGTGTGCACAACCTGTGCATTGCTGTTGATCAATCTGCGCCGATAGGATGTGCACGAACAAATCGCGCCGGCGGGCGGGCGGCAAAGGGCTGGATTCGGCCGCGCTACTTCGCCTCCAGCCCTGAGTCTTTCACCACCTGCTTCGCCGCCTCGCGGTTCGACTTGATCTCGGCGGCGAATTCTTCCGGCGAGCCCACCGCCGGCACCTGGCCGCGGCTGATCACGTATTTCTCGACGAAGTCCCTGTCGGCGAAGACGCGCCGCACCTCGGCGTTGATCTTGTCGATGGACGGCTTCGGGGTCTTGGCCGGCGCGAACAGGCCGTACCAGGTCTGCGACGGCGCGCCCTTGTAGCCGGTGTCGGCAAGCGTCGGCACGTTGGGCAGCAGCGGCGTGCGCACGTTGTTGACCAGCGCCAGAGCCGTCATCTTGCCGGACTGTATCTGCGAGGTCACGTTGCCGAGCCCGATCAGCCCGATTGGCGTCGAGCCGGACAAAATGGCGTTGGTCGCTTCGCCGCCGCCCTTGAACGGCACGCGCACCCAGTCGGCGCCCTTGTCGCGCTTGAGGTTCTCCATATAGGCGGCGAGCGGGATCGATGCGGTGAGATAGCTCAGCGTTCCCTTCTTCTCCTTCGACGCGGCGACCAGCTCGTCGACCGTCTTGGCCTTGAGGTCGGCGTTGATCACCAGCACCTGGATCAGGTGGAACAGGTTGACGATCGGCGCGAGTCCGTTCTCGGGATCGTAGCTGAGCGTCTTGAACAGGAACTGGTTGTAGGCGAGCGTATCGACATTGAGGATGCAGATCGTGTAGCCGTCCGGCTCGGCATCCTGGCAGGCGCGCGCGGCGATGCCGCCGGCGGCGCCCGGCCGGTTCTCGACGATGAGCGGCTGGTTGTTCATGTGCGGCCGCATGGCGTCGCCGAGCACGCGCATGAACAGATCGCTGATGCCGCCCGCGCTCGACGAGGTGATGACGCGGATCGGTTTGGTCGGATAATCCTGCGCCAAGGCCGGCGTTGCCATCAGCGCCGCCGCGATCGCCGTCACCGCCAGAAGCTTTTTCATGTCCTCCCCCTGGATCTTATCTTTACGGCGGCATGCCCGGCTTTATGCCGGCCATGACGGTTAGCTGAGCTTCGCCTTCACCATGGCGCTCGCCTTGGCCATGTCCATCTGCCCGGCATATTTGCCGCGCAGGATGCCGATCACCTTGCCCATGTCCTTCATGCCGGCGGCGCCGGTTTCCTTGACCGCGGCCTCGATGGCGGCCGTCATTTCGGCCTCCGACATCTGCTTGGGCAGGTAGCCGGAAATGATGGCGATCTCCTCCTGCTCCTGCTTCACCAGGTCGGCGCGGCCACCCTTCTGGTAGAGCTCGACCGATTCCTGGCGCTGCTTGATCATCTTCTGCAGGATCGACAGCACCTCGGCGTCGCCGAGCGCCGGCTTGCCGGCCCCGCGCGCCTCGATGTCGGCATTTTTAAGCGTCGAATTGACCATGCGCAGCGTGGAAACCGCCCGCTCGTTCTTGGCCTTCATGGCCTCGGTCAAAGCCTTGTTGATGTCGTCGCGCAGCACGGGGAGCCCCTTTCCTATTGGTATTACGGCGATATTCGTACCTGGGGGCGGCAGGAGGCGGCCCCTTGCCTCAGCGGTTATAATACGCAACTAAGAGGCCATGACCCAGACGCAAGCGAACCCGGGCGGAGCTTGGACCGAACCCAAGCCCACGGCCCTTTTGGTGCTGGCCGACGGAACCGTGCTGGAAGGCTTCGGGCTCGGCGCCACCGGACAGGCGGTCGGCGAAGTCTGCTTCAACACCGCCATGACGGGCTACGAGGAGATCCTCACCGACCCGTCCTATGCCGGCCAGCTCATCACCTTCACCTTCCCGCACATCGGCAATGTCGGCACCAACGAGGACGACATCGAGACCGTCAACATGGCGGCCACGCCCGGCGCGCGCGGCGTCATCTTGCACACCGCCATCACCTCGCCGTCCAACTACCGCGCCACCCGCCACCTCAACGACTGGCTCAAAAGCCGCGGCATCATCGGCCTGTCCGGCATCGACACCCGCGCGCTGACCGCGCTGATCCGCGAGAAGGGCATGCCCAACGCCGTGATCGCGCACGACCCGTCCAGCAAGTTCGACCTCGAGGCGCTCAAGAAAGAAGCGCGCGAATGGCCGGGCCTGGTCGGCATGGACCTGGTGCCAATGGTGACCTCGGGCCAGCGCTTCACCTGGGACGAAACCGCCTGGGACTGGGCCAAGGGCTTCGGACGGCAGGCGCGGCCGGAATTCCACGTGGTCGCGATCGACTACGGCATCAAGCGCAACATCCTGCGCCTCTTGGCGAGCTACGGCTGCAAGGTGACGGTGGTGCCGGCCAAGACCTCGGCCGAGGACATCATGGCGCTCAAGCCGGACGGCGTGTTCCTGTCGAACGGCCCGGGCGATCCGGCGGCGACCGGCGAATATGCGGTGCCGGTGATCCGCGCGGTGGTGGACTCAGGCACGCCGACTTTCGGAATTTGTCTTGGTCACCAGATGCTCGGCATCGCGGTCGGCGGCAAGACCGCCAAGATGCACCAGGGCCATCACGGCGCCAACCATCCGGTGAAGAACCTGACCACCGGCAAGGTCGAGATCACCTCGATGAACCACGGCTTCGCGCTCGACAAGGACACGCTCCCGAAGAACGTCGAGCAGACGCACGTGTCGCTGTTCGACGGCTCCAATTGCGGCATCGCGCTGAAAGACCGGCCGGTGTTCTCGGTGCAGTACCACCCGGAGGCTTCGCCCGGCCCGCGCGACAGTCATTATCTCTTCACGCGCTTCGTCGATATGATGCGGCAGGCGAAGCGAAAGAGCGCGTGAGCGACACCGATGGCGGTCTCGCGGCCGAATAAGCCCCTCAGCTTCCTGCTCAAGGACGACGGCTCGGTGCCGAACAACCCGACGCTGCCGGTGCTGATCTATCGCGCCGGCATCGTGCTCTCCGGCAGCGCCAGTCCGGAAAAGACGATCGAGCAGGTCTTCGCCAGCCACGGCTGGGGCCACAACATGTGGCGCAACGGCATCTTTCCTTACGTCCACTACCACTCGATGATCCACGAAGTGATGGCAATCGCGCGCGGCCGCGCCAAGCTGCGCCTGGGCGGCAACCAGGGCGAGGAGGTCGACGTCGCCGCCGGCGACGTGCTGGTGCTGCCGGCGGGCACCGGCCATCAATGCCTGTGGGACGGGCCCGAGCTGAGCGTGGTCGGCGCCTATCCGCCGGAGGGCACCTACAATCTCTGCCGCGGCTCGAAGGACGAGCACGCCAAGGCGCTGCAAACCATTCCGCAGGTGCCGGTGCCGCGGACCGATCCGGTGCAGGCGAACGGGCCGCTGCCGCAGTTGTGGCGGCGCTGAGCCATGGACTGGATCAGCTTCTACGACTTCAAGCATTCGGTGATCTACGTGAACGCGCGTCACCGCGACGTGCACTACCGCACCATCGCCGAGGACATCCGCAAACTGGTGCCCTCGCCCGACGCCAGCGTGCTCGACTACGGCTGCGGCGAGGCGACCTCGGCCAACCTGCTGGCGGCGGCCTGCGGCCAACTCACCATGGTGGAGGCGGCGCCGAACGTGCGCGCGGCGTTGATCGCGCGCCACGCCGGCGACGCCAGGATCGCGGTGCTCACGCCCGAGCAGGCAGCGGCGCTACCGGAAGCGTCGTTCGACATGATCGTGCTGCACTCGGTGGCGCAATATCTCACCGGCGCCGAGCTCGACGGCCTCTTGGCGACGTTCCGCCGGCTGCTCAAGCCTTCCGGCACTTTCGTCCTGGGCGACATCATCCCGCCGCGGCTGGCCGCGCCCTTCGCCGCGCTGGCGCTGCTGCGCTTCGGCGCCGCCAACGGATTTTTCTGGGCGGCGGTCGGCGGGCTGATCCGCATTCTGCTGTCGGATTATTTCACGCTGAAGAAGACGCACGGGCTGTCGCACTACGAGGAAGCCGCGATGCTGGAGAAACTCCGGCGCGCCGGCTTTGCGCCGGAGCGCGCGGCGCGCAATATCGGCCATAACCAGCGCCGCATGACCTTCCTGTCGAAGCGCGCTTAATCGCTTATTAACCGCGCCCGCCGTCGCCGGTAGCCCGCTGCCGGACCCTAACCTTCCGTCAAGGCTCGCCGTCCCATGGTGCGGACGGCCCGGTGGCGGAGTGGCGACGCAGAAGCCATGCAAGGTCTTCCAGCCTGGTTCGATTCCAGGCCGGGCCTCCACCCGCCTTCGCCAAGGCTTCGGCGGGCAAGACCTTCGCGTAGGCGGGTGTCCGTCGTAGCGCATAGCGCGAAGACGGACGAAATGCTTCGCCGCTTCGGTTGGCAAGCCAGCCTTCGCGCCGCGCAGGTTGCCCGCCGAAGCTGCTTCAGCGAAGGCGGGCGAAAGCTTCGCGGCTTCGGCTCGGCAAACCAGTTGAGGCGAAGGTTGTCGTGCGGTAGTCCGCAGGGCCAAGACCGCGCTCACCCAATTTCCTCCCTCGCCGCGCGTGGCCGCCCGATGCCATGACCGATCTCCTCATCTACCTCGGCCTGTTCGGGACTGCGCTCGCCGCCGCGACCATCCTGCCGATGCAGTCGGAAGCGGCGCTGGTCGCGCTGCTGCTCTCCGGCTCTTATCCGGTGTGGCTGCTCATCGCCGTGGCGAGCCTGGGCAACGTGCTTGGATCGGTCGTCAACTGGCTGCTCGGCCGCGGCATCGAGCGCTTGCGCGACCGGCCGTGGTTTCCGGCCAAGGCCGCGGCGCTGGAGCGCGCCCAGCGCTGGTACGCCCGCTACGGCAAGTGGTCGCTGCTGTTGAGCTGGGCGCCCATCGTCGGCGACCCGCTCACCGTGGTCGCCGGCATCCTGCGCGTGCCTTTTGCGGTCTTCCTGCCGCTGGTCACGCTCGCCAAGGTCGGGCGATATCTGGTGCTCGCCGCGCTGACCTTGCAGTGGACCTAGAGCGCGATCCGTTTAGGCTGAATCATCGTGCTCCTCTAACATTATCTTGGCGCATGATCTTTTCCGAAAACCGGTACCCACTTTTCGGGATCATGCGCTAGGCCTCGGGCGCCAAGGCTTCCTCCGGCGGCGGCAGCGCGCCCATGGCCGCGTCGATCTCCGAATTCAATTCGGCGCCGACCAACACCACGATCGCCGTCATCCAGAGCCACATCATCAGGCCGATGCCGGCGCCGAGCGAGCCGTAGGTGGCGTCGTAGTCGGCGAAGCTGCCGAGATACCACGACAGCAGCGCGGAGCCGGCGAGCCAGGCGAGCGCCGCGAACAGCGCGCCGGGGCTGAACCAGCGCCAGCGCGGACGCTCGAGATTCGGGCCGAAGCGGTAGAGTACCGCCAGTCCCAACAAGAGCAGCAGCAGCAAGGCGGGCCAGCGCAGCCAGGTCGCCACCGCCGTGTCGTAGCCGAACAGCGGCAGATACGAGAGCACGATCGGCAGCACGACGATGGCCGCGAAGGACAGCAGCAGCCCCACCACCGCGCTGACGGTGAAGGCGAGCGACACCAGATTGAGCCTGATGAAGCCGCGCCGCTCCTTCACGCCGTAGACGATGTTGAGCGCGTCGATGATCGCCTTCACGCCGGCGTTTGCGCTCCACAGCGCCAGCCCGAGCCCGATGAAGAACGTGGCCGACAGGTCGCCGGCGGTGCGCGTGACGATGCGCATGACCTGCTCGTTGACGATGCCGAAGGCGCTCTCGGGCATGATGCGGGCGATCAAGGTCAGATGGTCCGAAATCGTGGCCACGTCGGCGAACAGCCCGTAGCTCGACACCAAGGCGGTGATCGCCGGAAACAGCGCGAGCAGGCCGTAGAAGACGACGCCGGCGGCGAGCGCGAGCAGGCGGTCGTCGCCGATCCCCCGATAGGTGCGGTAAAGGACGTGCCGCCAGAACGGCCAGCCCCTTTCCGCGGCGCGCGGCCGGGCGGACGGCTGCGCCGGCTTTCGCGGGCCGCGCTGGAGCACAGTGGCGAGCGCGTAGGTGCCGATCAGCGCCAGCCCGGCCGCCCAGGCGGGGGCGTCACGGTGGCGGATCATGGAAAAAGCTCGGTCGAAGAGACGCATAGAGCGATAACCGCTTGAACGCCCACTGGTTTCGCCGTCCCTTGGCTGAAGCCGGCCGGTCCCGGCGCCTGCGACACCCCGTTCCGCCCCGCTGCACTTCCCGGCTCCTAAAAGTTGTGCAAAATTAGCGGTGCGTACAGGGGAGGCTGTGATGCGTAAATCGCTTATCCTTGCCTTGCTGCTGGCCGCGCTGCCGATGACCGCGCAGGCCCAATCGGTTCGCCAGGTCTTCCACGAATTCGGTCTATTCGGAGTCTGGGCGCCCTCCTGCGACCAGCCCCCGAGCGCCGACAACGGCAATACGCACGCGATCTACGCCCTGGCCGCCGGGCGGGGCGATGGCGTGATGCTCACCTACGACAACGGCCCGAACTACGCGGCCTCGGTCTACACCATCCTGAGCGCCGAGCGCAGCGGCCGCGACCGCCTCACCTATCTGGAGGAGCGGCTGCACGACAAGAAGCGCGTGACCGTCACGGTGCACAAGAGCAAGGACGCGATCAGCCTGGTCTCGTCGGTCCTGGCGGACGGCACGGTGCTGGTGCGCGACGGCCGGCGCACGGCAAGCGGCGCGCTGAGCCAGACCCAGGTGCGCTGCCTCAAATAGGCCCGGGCGGCGGACGCATGGCGCGGGCCGCCCTTCCCTCCCCGGCGAATCTGGTCTAAGCACGCCCTCGCGCGGGGCTACACCGCCGCGGGGGCAAGGACGCGCGAAAAGCGCGCCCTTTTTTTGTGCCGATTTCAGTGAGTTAGATGCCCAAACGCACAGACATCAAATCGATCCTCATCATCGGCGCCGGGCCGATCGTCATCGGCCAGGCCTGCGAATTCGACTATTCCGGAACCCAGGCCTGCAAGGCGCTCAAGGAAGAGGGCTACCGGGTCATCCTGGTCAATTCCAATCCGGCCACGATCATGACCGACCCGGATCTGGCCGACGCCACCTATATCGAGCCGATCACGCCCGAGATCGTCGCCAAGATCATCGAGAAGGAGCGCCCGGACGCGCTCTTGCCGACCATGGGCGGGCAGACCGCGCTCAACTGCGCGCTGTCGCTCAAGAAGATGGGCACGCTCGACAAGTTCAACGTCCAGATGATCGGCGCCACCGCCGAGGCGATCGACAAGGCCGAGGACCGCGAGCTGTTCCGCGAGGCGATGACCAAGATCGGCCTGTCGACGCCGCGCTCGCACCACGTCAAGACGCTGTCGCAGGCGCTCGAAGCCCTCGACGACATCGGCCTGCCGGCCATCATTCGTCCGTCGTTTACCATGGGCGGCACCGGCGGCGGCATCGCCTACAACCGCGCCGAGTTCATCGACATCGTCGAAGGCGGCATCGACGCTTCGCCCACCGACGAAGTGCTGATCGAAGAGAGCGTGCTCGGCTGGAAAGAGTACGAGATGGAGGTGGTGCGCGACAAAAACGACAACTGCATCATCATCTGTTCGATCGAGAACGTCGATCCGATGGGCGTGCACACCGGCGACTCGATCACCATCGCGCCGGCGCTGACCCTGACCGACAAAGAATACCAGATGATGCGCGACGCCTCGCTGGCGGTGCTGCGCGAGATCGGCGTCGAGACCGGCGGCTCCAACGTGCAGTTCGCGGTCAATCCGGCCGATGGGCGGCTGATCGTCATCGAAATGAATCCGCGCGTGTCGCGCTCGTCGGCGCTCGCCTCCAAGGCGACCGGCTTCCCGATCGCTAAGGTCGCGGCCAAGCTCGCCGTCGGATACACGCTCGACGAAATCGCCAACGACATCACCGGCGGCGCGACGCCGGCCTCGTTCGAGCCGACCATCGACTACGTGGTCACCAAGATTCCGCGTTTTGCCTTCGAGAAATTCCCCGGCGCCTCACCGGTACTCACCACCTCGATGAAGTCGGTGGGCGAAGCGATGGCGATCGGCCGCACCTTCCAGGAATCCTTGCAGAAGGCGCTGCGCTCGCTCGAGACCGGCCTCACCGGGCTCGACGAGATCGAGATCGAGGGCTTCGACCGCGCCAAAGGCATCGACGACGCCGACAACAAGAACGCCATCCGCGCCGCGCTCGGCACGCCGACGCCGGAGCGGCTGTTGAAGGTCGCGCAGGCGATGCGGCTGGGCGCCTCCGACGAGCTGATCCACAACGCCTGCCGCATCGACCCGTGGTTCCTGGCCGAATTGCGCGGCATCGTCGAGACCGAGGCCGAGATCAAGGCCAAGGGCCTGCCGACGACGGCCGGGCCGTTCCGGCGGCTGAAGGCCATGGGCTTTTCCGACAAGCGGCTCGCCAAGCTCACCGGCACCGACGCCGACACGGTGAAGGACAAGCGCCGCGGCCTCAACGTGCGCCCGGTGTTCAAGCGCATCGACACCTGCGCCGCCGAGTTCGCCTCGCCGACCGCCTACATGTACTCCACCTACGAGACGCCGTTCGCCGGCAAGCTCGCCGACGAGGCACGGCCGTCGGACAAGAAGAAGGTCATCATCCTCGGCGGCGGGCCGAACCGCATCGGCCAGGGCATCGAGTTCGATTACTGTTGCTGCCACGCCTGCTTCGCGCTGAAGGAAGTCGGCTACGAGACCATCATGGTCAACTGCAATCCGGAGACGGTGTCGACCGACTACGACACCTCCGACCGGCTCTATTTCGAGCCGCTCACGCCGGAGGACGTGCTGGAAATCATCGACACCGAGCGCAGCAACGGCACGCTGCACGGCGTGATCGTGCAGTTCGGCGGGCAGACGCCGCTCAAGCTCGCCGAGGCGCTGGAGAAAGCGAACGTGCCGATCCTCGGCACGTCGCCGGACGCCATCGACCTGGCGGAAGACCGCGACCGCTTCAAGAAGCTGCTCGACAAGCTGAAACTGCGCCAGCCGCAGAACGGCATCGCCACGTCGCCGGACGCGGCGCGCGCCATCGCCGAAGAGATCGGCTATCCGGTGGTGATCCGCCCGTCTTACGTGCTCGGCGGCCGCGCCATGGAGATCGTGCGCGACACGGCGCAGCTCGACCGCTATCTGGCGCGGCTCACGGGCGACCTCAACAAGCCGTCCGAGCTGGTGGTGTCGAAGAAGAGCCCGCTGCTGATCGACCGCTATCTGTCCGACGCCACCGAGGTGGACGTCGATTGCCTGGCCGACGGCAAGGACACCTTCATCGCCGGCATCATGGAACACATCGAGGAAGCCGGCATCCACTCCGGCGACTCGGCTTGCGCGCTGCCGCCGCATTCGCTCGACGAAAAGACTATCGCCGAGCTGGAGCGGCAGACGCGCGCGCTCGCGCTCGCGCTCAACGTCGGCGGCCTGATGAACGTGCAATACGCCATCAAGGACGGCGAGATCTACGTGCTGGAAGTGAACCCGCGCGCTTCGCGCACGGTGCCTTTCGTCGCCAAGGTGATCGGTCTGCCGGTGGCCAAGATCGCCGCCCGCATCATGGCCGGCGAGACGCTGGCGAGCTTCAAGCTGACGCCGCCGAAGTACAAGCACCGGGCGGTGAAGGAAGCCGTGTTCCCGTTCGCGCGCTTCCCGGGCGTCGACACCGTACTCGGCCCGGAGATGAAGTCGACCGGCGAGGTCATGGGGCTCGACCAATCTTTCGAGATCGCCTTCGCCAAGAGCCAGATCGGCGGCGGCACCAACCTGCCGCGCTCAGGCACGGTGTTCGTCTCGGTCAAGGACGCCGACAAGCCGCGCATCCTGCCGGCGGTGAAGCTTTTGGCCTCGCTCGGCTTCAAGACCATCGCCACCTCGGGAACCCAGCGTTACCTGGCGGAACAAGGGGTGCAGGCGGCCAAGATCAACAAGGTGCTGGAAGGGCGGCCCCATATCGTGGACGCCATCAAAAACGGCGGGGTTCAGCTCGTTTTCAACACCACCGAGGGGGCCACCGCGCTGGCGGACAGCCGCTCCCTGCGCCATGCCGCCCTCTTGCATAAAGTACCGTACTACACCACTCTTTCGGGTGCCGTCGCCGCGGCGCAGGGCATTAAAGCCTATCTCGGGGGCGACCTCGAGGTTCGCGCGCTGCAAAGCTACGAGCACGGTTCGACCTGACGCGCTTTTCCGACAGGTGCGGACCAAAAAAGCGACGGCGAGAGTTAGGCCGGGAAGTTCACGGTCGCGCGGGGCAACCCGGCGCGGCCGGGGTTTCTTTTACCGGTCCCGGCTGTGAAGGACTCCGGCGCGCAAACCGCGGCCGGAGTCGAATTACGAGTGGTTGAAGGCTGTTTTTGAAGGGTGGAAGGGCTTGGCGGCGCGACAGGCGCGACAAGTTGTTTCGGGCGCCCGCCAGGAGGAGATGAGATGGTCGAGAAGATTCCCATGACGGCCGCCGGCTACACGGCGCTGGAGAACGACCTCAAGCACCGCCAGCAGGTGGAGCGGCCGCGCATCATCCAGCAGATCACCGACGCGCGCACGCACGGCGATTTGTCGGAGAACGCCGAGTATCACGCCGCCAAGGAACAGCAGTCGCTGAACGAGGGCGCCATCGCCGAGCTCGAGGACAAGCTCGCGCGCGCCGACATCATCGACGTGTCCAAGCTGTCGGGCGACACCATCAAGTTCGGCGCCACGGTGACGCTGGTGGACGAGGACACCGACGAGAAGAAGGTGTGGCAGATCGTCGGCGAGCCGGAAGCGGACGCCAAGAAGGGCCGCATCTCCATCACCTCGCCGCTCGCCAAGGCGCTGATCGGCAAGGCCAAGGGCGCCACCGTCGAGGTCAACGCGCCGGGCGGCGCCAAGGCCTACGAGATCAAGAAGGTGGAGTGGCGCTGAGTCGCGCCCTTTTCGCTTCGCATAGACGCGACATCGCCGGGCCCTGCGCCCGGCGATTTCGTTTTGCCGGCTGTCACGCCGTGGCTAGTATTCGCGCACAAAAACCGGACACGAGGGAGCGCGAAACATGAGCATGCCGCCGATTCCCGCCAAGGACATTCTCAAGGCCTGCGAGGGCATGCTGCGCAAGCAGCTCTACGTCGTGTTCACCACGCCGACCCAAGGCATGGAGCCGATCATGGCCAATCTCAAGGAGCATCTCGACTTCCAGATCGATCTGGAGCGGCGCGGCATCATGTTCGGCGCCGGCCCCTTCTGGAACGACGCCGAGGATGCCTGGGAAGGCGAAGGCATGGTGATCATCCGCGCCGGCTCGCTGGCCGAGGCCAAGGCGATCGCGGCCTCCGACCCGATGCACAAAGCGGGCGCGCGCAGCTACACGGTGCGGCCGTGGCTGCTCAACGAAGGCACGGTGACGGTGAAGGTGACGTACTCGGACGGCAAGCGCGAGGTGATCTGACTCGCGCCTGACTATCACGCCATCGGCACCGTGGCCGAAAGCGCCGCCCTTCGCTCAGCCCGCCGCCGCGACGAGCTTGAGCTTCGGCTCCTGCGCTGCCGCCGCGTTCTTCTGCTGGAAGTCAGCGAGAATTTTGCTGCCGAGTTCGGCCGCGGGCACCGGCCGGCCGAAGAAATAGCCCTGCGCCTGGTCGCTCTCCGCCTCTTCGAGGAACGACGCCTGCCGCGCGGTTTCGACGCCTTCGACCGTGACGCGGATATTGAGCTCGCGGCCGAGCGCGATGATCGTCTTGACGACGGTTTCCGCGTCGCGGCCGGAGCGGTCGAGGCCCTGCATGAAGCTGCGGTCGATCTTGATCTTGTCGAACGGGAATTTCCAGAGGTAGCTCAGGCTCGAGTAGCCGGTGCCAAAATCGTCCATCACAATTGCTACACCCATGGCCTTGAGCTTGCGAAGCTCCGCCATGATCGCCTCAGTGCTGCTGAGCAGGAGATTTTCGGTAATCTCAAGTTCGAGCCTGTGCGCCGCGAGGCCGGCCTCGCGCAAAGCGGACGCGACCGTTTCGCTGATGCTGCCGTTGAGAAACTGCGCGGGCGACAGGTTGACTGAAATGGTCAGATCGTCGGGCCATGTTGCAGCGTTGCGGCAGGCTTCGCGCAGCACCCAGTCGCCGATCCGGTCGATGAGCCGCAGTTCCTCGGCAAGTGGAATGAAATCGAGCGGCGGGATGAGCGCCCCATCTTCGCCCGGCAGGCGAATGAGCGCCTCGAAACCGGCGAGACGGCGGCCTGACATTTCAAAAATCGGCTGATAATGCAGTTCGAAAAGGCCATGCTCGATTGCATTGCGGATAGTCCGCTCGAGCTTGATCCTGGATTGCAATTCCATGTCCATCTCGGGCGCGAAGAAGCGCACGCAGTCGCGCCCCTCGGACTTGGCCTTGTATAGCGCGAGATCGGCGCTTTTCAGTAGCCGGTCGGCCGAACTGCCATCCCGAGGCGCGAGCGCTATGCCGACGCTGATGTCCGCATGGATGCTTTGCTCCTTGTATTTCAGCGGGGCCTTCACTGCGGCGACGAGACGCTTCGCGAAGGCTTCGGCGACCTCATCGCCCTGGACGGCGCTTTGCACAACCACAAACTCGTCACCGCCCAGCCGCGCCACCACGTCGTCGGGGCCCGCTTGCGCGCGCAGCCTTTCGGCGATCGACTTGAGCAGGTAGTCACCTGCATCGTGGCCAAGCGTATCATTGACTTTCTTGAAGCGATCTAGATCGATGAAATGCACAGCCAGACAGCCCTGCGCCGGCAGACTGGTCAGCAGATCCTTGAGTTTCTCGACCAGTTGCGTCCGATTGGCAAGATCGGTCAGGGCGTCGTGATGAGCCATATGCGCAATGCGCGCCTGCTGTTCGAGCCATTCGGTGATGTCTTCGAGCGTGGCCACCCAGCCGCCTTCGGGCCGCGGTTGCTCGACAACGCGCAGCAAGCGGCCGGACGCGGTTTTTATCGTACGCGAGCTGCATTTTCCATCGCGCGCCGAAGCCAGCACGCCGGCGACGAATTCTTCGGGCGAAATTTCCAGCCCTTCGCGCCGGCGAACCACGTCGATCAGCGATAAACCGCGCAAGGCGGCGGCGGGTATGCCGACCATTTTGCTATAGCGGTCGTTGAACATCAGGATACGGCCGCTGGCGTCGAACACGCACAGACCCTGAGACATGGTCTCCAGCGTGGCGTCGAGGAAATTCTTTTGCTGCCTTAGCTTGCTTTCCCACTTGCGGTTGCTGAGGGCCGCCACCAGGCACATGCCGAGAATGACCGTCGTCGCGCTCGCGATCAGCAGCGAAAACGATTCCGGCGCAAGTGAAAGCGCGCCCGCGGTCAGCGTCGGCTCGGGAAGGACGCGGACTGCGCTCATGCCCGTGAAATGCATGCCGACAATGGCGAGCGTAAGGAACACGGATGCTGGCAACGTCGTGCGCCAGTCGTCACGCTTAGTGGCAAAGAACATCGCCGTCGCGCCGAAAGCGATACCCAGCGCGACAGAGGCGAACAGCGTCCCGGGCGACCAGGTGACGCGGCCCGCGAGTTCAAGAGCCATCATGCCGGTGTAATGCATAGCGGCAATGCCGCTGCCGACAACCGCCCCGCCAGCGAGCGCGGTCCAGCGATTGGCATTGAGCAATACGATGCCGAGACCGGAGCCGGTGATGAGCACCGCAATCAGTAGCGACAGGCCCGTCAATGCGAGATCGTAGCCGGCGCCGACCGCCGGCGTGTAGGCGAGCATTGCGATGAAGTGCGTCGCCCAGATGCCGCAGCCGGCTGCGGTTGCGTTCAGGCCCCACCAGATCAGCCTCTTGCGCCCCGCCATCGCGCGCGCGCGGTGAAACAGGCTGATGGCAACGCCGCTCGCCAGAAAGCAGACGAAGGCGGCGAGCGCGATCAGGCGTAGGTCATGGTCGACGACGATGCAATTATATAGCTCCAGCATGCGGGCTCCTTTGAGTCCGCAAGGTAGGTGCGGGAGGCGGGCCAATTTATGAACGCCCGGCGGCTTTTTGTATGTGTCGTAAATGTTGCGTTGGTACCGCCGGCACGATTTTTAAGAAAAATGTATCGCTGAAGCTGTATTTTTCCTTCGCGTTGGCGACGGCAGGCTCAGCCTTCCATCGGCACCATGGCCGCGTCCTTGGAGTTGCGCAGCACCAGCGAGGTCTTCACGTTGCGCACGTTGGGCGCGGCGGTGAGCTTCTCGACGAAGGCCTGGAACGTCTTGAGGTCGGGCGCCACGCACTTCAACACGAAGTCGATCTCGCCCGACAGCATCCAGCATTCGCGCACCAGCGGCTGGCGGCGCACGAAGTCCTCGAAGGCGGCGAGGTCGTGCTCGGCCTGGCTGGCCAGATGCACCATGGCGAAGACCGCCACCTCGTAGCCGAGCTTCTTCTCGTCGAGCAGGCCGCGGTAGCCCTTGATGAAGCCCGCCTCCTCCAGCGCGCGCACGCGGCGCAGGCAGGGCGGCGCCGAAATGCCGACCCGGCGCGCCAGTTCCACGTTGGTGATGCGGCCGTCGTCCTGCAGTTCCTTCAGGATTTTGCGGTCGATGGCGTCGAGACGGGCGGGCAAAGGTGTCCCCTGCGGCGGGTGTGCCTCTATCCATACCGCGAAACAAAGTTTCGCGAAAGATTATTGCGCCAGGCGCCGAGCGCCCGGACCCCTGCGACCCCCAGACTGTGGGTCATGGGGGTTGCGTATCTTGCATAGCTCGGCCGGAAGCCATAGATCGGTCTGGGCAAAAGAAGCCGGCCGATTGTCCGGCCCGCCTGGGCGGCCTCCGCGGTTCATTCCGGCCCGCCCGCCAGGGGGCGTTTAGATGTCGAAGACCACCCACGCGAAAGTCGTGATTATCGGTTCGGGTCCCGCCGGCTACACCGCCGCGATCTATGCCGCGCGCGCCATGCTGGAGCCGATCCTGATCCAGGGCATTCAGCCCGGCGGCCAGCTCACCATCACGACCGACGTCGAGAATTATCCGGGCTTTGCCGACGTCATCCAGGGCCCCTGGCTGATGGAGCAGATGCTCGCGCAGGCGACCCATGTCGGCACCAGGATCGTCACCGACACGGTGACCAAGGTGACGCTCGGCAGCCGGCCGTTCCGCCTCGACTGCGATTCCGGCGACGTCTATCTCGCCGATGCGCTGATCGTCGCCACCGGCGCGCAGGCGCGCTGGCTCGATCTGCCGTCCGAGCAGAAGTTCAAGGGCTACGGCGTGTCGGCCTGCGCCACCTGCGACGGCTTCTTCTACCGCAACAAGGAAGTGCTGGTGATCGGCGGCGGCAACACCGCGGTCGAGGAAGCGCTGTTCCTCACCAATTTCGCCTCCAAGGTGACGGTCGTGCACCGGCGCGACTCCTTCCGTGCCGAGAAGATTTTGCAGGACCGCCTGTTCAAGCATCCCAAGATTGAGGTGGTCTGGGACACGGCGCTCGACGACGTGCTCGGCAGCGAGAACCCGCTCAAGGTCAACCGCGTGCGGCTGAAGAACGTCAAGACCGGCGCGGTGACCGAGCGCGCCGCCGACGGCGTGTTCATCGCCATCGGGCATTCGCCGGCCTCCGAATTGTTCGCCGGGCAAGTGCAGATGAAGCCGTCCGGCTACATCGTCACCGCCGGCCATTCCACCGCCACCTCGGTGCCCGGCGTGTTCGCCGCCGGCGACGTCACCGACGACATCTACCGTCAGGCGGTCACCGCCGCGGGCCAAGGCTGCATGGCGGCACTCGAGGCCGAGAAATTCCTCGCTGCGCACGAACACGACCGGGCGGCCGCCGAATGACCATGCGCTCAAGCAACAATTCGATGGACTGGGACAAGCTCAAGGTGTTCCACGCCGCGGCGGAAGCCGGCTCGTTCACCCATGCGGGCGAGCGGCTCGGCCTGTCGCAATCGGCGGTCTCGCGCCAGGTGTCGGCGCTGGAATCCGAGCTCAGCGTCTCGCTCTTCCACCGCCACGCGCGCGGGCTGATCCTCACCGAACAGGGCGAACTGCTCTATCGCACGGCCCATGAAGTGTTCATGAAGCTGGAGGCGGCGCGCACCAAACTCACCGACAGCCGCGAGCGGCCGAACGGCGAACTGAAGGTGTCGACCACGCCCGGCATCGGCGTGCACTGGCTGACGCCGCGGCTCGGCGAGTTTCTCGACCTCTATCCCGACATCCAGATCCAGCTCATCACCACCGACGAGGAGCTCGACCTCGCCATGCGTGAGGCCGACGTCGCCATCCGCCTGCGCCAGCCGACGCAGCCCGACCTGATCCAGCGCAAATTGTTCTCGGTGCACTTCCACGCCTACGCCTCGCCCGACTACCTCAAGCGCTTCGGCACGCCGCGCACGCATGAGGAGCTCGACGGCCACCGCATCATTCTGCTCGGCGGTGCGGTGCCGGCGCATCTGCAGAACCGGCGCTGGCTCCTGGAGATCGCGCGCGACGGCAAAGGCGCGCGTGTGCCGGCGCTCAGCATCAATAACGTGCTCGGCGTGCTGCGCGCCTGCCAGCGGGGCTTAGGCGTCGCGATGCTGCCGGACTATCTGGTGGAGGAAGGCCTGGTGCAGCTGTTCGGCGACGCCGACACGCTCGCACTCGACGCCTACTTCGTCTATCCGGAAGAGCTCAAGTCGGTGGCGCGCATCCAGGTCTTCCGCGACTTCCTGGTCGCCAATGCGCAGCGCTGGCGCTACTAGGCTTTCTGACCTGCGGGAATTTGTCGCTGTGAATCGCACGGGCGGCATGCGCAAACGCCCCTGTTTTTCCGACGCTTTACGCATGCGCATGGCTGGCATGCGGCGTCCCCAATTGCTGGCCTGCAAGCCGGCTCGCATAGTGCCGCCACGCTGAGCGCCGGCAAGTATCCTCCCAAAGTCGCCGGTGCCCCAGCATTGTTCCCCTCTGGAAGAGTTGCCGGTGCCCCACGCCGGCATACCTACCAACCGGGCCCCTTCGTGGGGCCCGGTTTTTTTTCGCCGCGCTCAGGAATGGCGATAGGCATAAGCCGCGTCGGCACGCTCGCCCGCCAGGCGCTCGACCGTCGCGTGGTGCGGCGACAGATGGCAGACCGGGTCGGCGGCGCGCGCATCGCCAGCCAGCAGGAAGGCCTGGCAGCGGCAGCCGCCGAAATCCTTTTCCTTGAGCGCGCAGCTCTTGCACGGCTCCTGCATCCAATCGGTGCCGCGGAAGGCTTCGAACGCGGGCGACGACCGCCAGATGTCGGCGAGCGTATGCGCGCGCACGTTCCAGAATTCGAGACCGGGGATGACCTCGGCGGCATGGCAGGGCAGCACCCTCCCCGCCGGCGTGACGTTGAGCGAACGGCGGCCCCAGCCGCCGACGCAGGGCTTGGGGAAGCGCGCATAATAGTCCGGAATCACGGCGTCGATGACGATGCGGCCGCGATGCGCTTGCCGCAGGCGCTCGACGATGCCGACCGCCTCCTCCACCTGCGCGCGCGACGGCATCAGCGCGGCGCGGTTCTTCAGCGCCCAGCCGTAGTACTGCACATGCGCGATCTCGACGCGGGTGGCGCCGAGCGCGAGCGCCATTTCCACCATCGCCTCGACGCGCGCGATGTTGGCGCGATGCACGACGACATTGACGGTAAGCGGCAGGCCGAGCCTGACGACTTCGGCGGCGAGCGCGTGCTTGCGCGCCGAGGCGCCCTTGTAGCCGGCGATGTGATCGGCGGAGGCCGGCTCGCTGTCCTGGATCGAGATCTGCACGTGGTCGAGACCGGCATCGGCGAGCTTGCTTAAGCCCTCCGCGGTGAGCCCGACCGCCGAGGTGATGAGATTGCTGTAGAGGTTGGCGTCGCGCGCGGCCTTGACGATCTCCGGCAGGTCGCGGCGCGCGGCCGGCTCGCCGCCGGACAGGTGCACCTGCAACACACCCAACGCAGATGCCTCGCGGAAGACGCGGGCCCAGGTGGCGGCGTCGAGCTCGTCGCTGCGCGGATCGAGCGCGAGCGGGTTGGAGCAATAGGGGCAACCGAGCGGGCAACGATGCGTGAGCTCGGCCAGAAGGCCGAGGGGAGCGGGTGCGCTTGCGCCGTTCGTCGACACTCAATCCAACTCCAACAGCCGCTTCTCCGCCAGGCCGCCGAGCAGTTTCATCACGTCACTCTCGATGCGCTCGCGCGGCGCGCCGGCAAAGGCCTTCATCAGGTCGTCGACGATGGCTTCCACCGTCGCCTCGCCGGTGCAGCGCTTGAGGATTTCCGCCGTCACCGCATCGGCCTTGAACACGCGCTCGGGCGCCAGCAACAGCCAGCCGCCCTGCGCCTCGTTATGCGTGAGCCGCACGCCGCGCGGCAGGCGCGGCCTGGCGCCGGCCGCAATAGGTCCCGCCTGTTCCATGGGCGCGCTCCCGGCCCGCAGTGCCGCGCAATTTCGCGGCCACGGACAGCGTGTTATACAGCAAATAAAAGATCGGAAACCAATCGATCGCTGGGGGAGGACACCGATGTTCCGGACGACCATCAAATTCGCGTGCGCGCTCGCGACCCTTGCCGCGGCCGGCCTGGCGGCGCAGGCGCAGGACTATCCGTCGCGGCCGGTGACCTTCATCACCCCGGCCGCCGCCGGCAACAGCCCGGACGTGGTCACCCGCATCGTCGCCGACCGGCTGTCGCAGATGTGGAAGCAGCAGATCGTCATCCTCAACCGGCCCGGCGCCGGCGGCCTGATCGCGGCGCAGGCGGCGGCCGCGCCCGGCGTCGAGAAGGACGGCTACACGCTCTACATGACGCAGGCCTCGACCTACACGGTCCTGCCGGTCATGCAGGAAGGCAAGATGAACGTGAACCTGCAAACCGCTTTCGCGCCGGTCGGCATGGTCGGCGAGCAGCCGATCGCGGTGGCGGTGAACAAGGACGTGCCGGTCAGCAACGTCAAGGAACTGATCGCGCACGCCGCCAAGAACAAGGACCCGATGCTGTTCGGCGCCACCAACCGCGGCGGCCAGGCGCACCTGACCGGCGAACTGTTCCGCAACCGCGCCAAGGCCAACATCTCCTTCGTGCACGCGGCCGGCGCCACCGCCTCGCTCAACGACGTGATCGCGGGCCGTATCCCGCTCATGTTCGAGGGCCTCGCCGGCCTGTCGCCGGCGATCCAGAGCAACAGCGTCAAAGTGCTGGCGGTCGCCGCGCTCAAGCGGCTGCCCAACCGGCCGGATCTGCCGACCATCGCCGAGACGGTGCCCGGCGTGGTGTCGAGCGGCTGGATCGTGCTGATGGCGCCGGCGGGCGTGCCCGACGCCATCATCAGGAAGGTCAACGCCGACCTGCGCAAGGTGGTGGCGATGCCGGAGGTGCAGGAGCGCTTCCACACGCTCGGCACCTACACGCGCGACTTGACGCCGGAGCAGACCGGCGAATTTATGCGCAACGAAGAGAAGCTGTGGTGGCCGATCGTGCGCGAGGTGAACAAGGCGCAGGGCGTGAAGTAGCGCTTCAGTCCGCCGGCACGAAGGCGCCCGGCGGCACCTCTCCCGGATCGACATAGGCGTGGTGCAGCGCGTCGAGCATCGACCACAACACGCTGCATTTGAATTCGAGCGCGGCCAGCACAAGCTGCTGCTGCTCGGGGGTGCGCGCGTTTTTCTTCACATAGCCGAGCGCGAAGTCGGCGTCGCGCTGCGCCTGCGGCGGGCGCTTGTCGAAGTAGCTCATGGTCTCGCGGCTGATGAAGTCGTAGTTCGCCAGCATCCCCGCCATGCGCTCGCCGATGATGACGGGCGAGAACATCTCGGTCAGCGATGAGGCGATGGCCTCCAAGAGCGTCTTCTCGCGCACGAAGCGCACATAGGCTTCGACCGCGAAACGCGTGCCGGGCAGCAGCCCGCGCAGCGAGGTGACGTAGTCGCGCTCGAGCCCGAGCCCGTCGGTGAGCTTGAGCCAGCGCGCGATGCCGCCGTCGCCTTCATGCTCGCCGTCGTGATCGACCAGGCGCGAGCGCCATTCGCGCCGCACGGCCTGATCCTCGCAGCGCGCGATCAGGCTGGCGTCCTTGATCGGGATCATCGCCTGGTAGTAGTAGCGGTTGAGCGCCCAGGCCTGCACCTGGCCCTTGCTGCATTGGCCGCCGTGCAGCAGGCCGTGGAACGGGTGCAGGCGGTGATAGCGCCGCGCGCCGATGTCGCGCAGCGCCGCTTCCAGTTCGGCGGGATTCAACAGTTTCATGACCGGCCTCGTGTCCCGGGCGCAGCGCGGCATGAAATGACGCGCTGCTGAACCGGGACCTTTACAAACTGCGTCGTCGCTACGGTCCCGGATCTGCGATGCACCGCTCCGCGCTGCATCGCGTCCGGGACAAGAGTCACAGCACGATCTCCATCCCATCCTCCGCCACCTGCCAGCCGGCGGCTTCGACCGCGGCGCGCTCCGCGGAGCCGGCAACGTGGATCGGATTGGTGTTGTTGACGTGAATGAAGATGCGCCGGGCCGCAATCCCCTCCAGCGCCTTGAGCGTGCCGTCGGCGCCGGCAATGGGCATGTGGCCCATGCGGCGGCCGGTCTTTTGGCCGACGCCGGCGCGCTGCATCTCGTCGTCGGTGTAGAGCGTGCCGTCGAACAGCACCGCGTCGGCGCGCGCAAAGCGCTCGCGCATCGCCGGCGTGACGCCGGCCGCGCCCGGCACGTAGACCAGCCGCGCGCCTTCGCGCACGAACTCGATGCCGACATTGGACGCGGTCTCCACCGCCAGTTCCGGATCGTCGCCTTCCAGATAGAGCGGCAGCTTGCCCGGCACGATGAACAGCGTGGCCTCGATGCCGCCCGAAAGCGTGAAGCGCTCGCCGGGCGCCACCGCGCGGCGCGTCATCGCGGTCATGGCGGCGAACATGGCGTTGGCGGCGACGCCGGCATGGCTCGCCGGCGTCGCCAGAAGCGTGAACGGCGTGCCTTCGCGCAGCGACAGCAGACCGGCGATCTGGTCGATCTCGGCGCCGGTGAGCACCACCGCGTCGATCGGGCTGCCGCGCAGCTCTTTGGGATGCAGCGCGGGCGTGGCGCGTATCTGTTGGGAAAGGTCGGGCGAGGCGTTGATCAGCGTCCAGCGGCCGTCGCCGGCCGAGACCGCGAGGCTTGCTTGCGTGCGCGGCTTGACGCGCGGATCGCCGCGCCAGGCCAGTTCACAGACCGGGCAACGGCAGTTCCATTGCGGAAAAGCGCCTCCGGCCGCCGAGCCGAGCACGATGGCGGTCAGGCGCCCCATCAGCGGGGTCTTCCGGGAGACAGGTCTAGGAGATCAGAATTCGGCGGGCAGATAGCCGTTGATCTCGAGCCCAACGCAGATCTCGACGAGGATCGGAGTGGTCCAGGCCATGGCGTTTCCCTTTCAAACTAGACCGCAGGTTGTAGAGAGCTTAGCGCATGAGCAAACCGCCGCAAGGGGTCAGCCCAATAACGCGGCAGGCGGTAAAGGGGGTCCGGCTCGATTTGTCGCGGGCGGCGGTCTTTTGAAAAAGCGATCACAGAAAAGTCAGGGGACTGCCAAATATACCGGCCGGCAGGAACCGGCTGCCGGCCCGGCCGTTGCTCTTGTCTCGACCCTGCAAGTGCTGGAAATCATTGCCGAAGCCGGGATCCTTCGGCTGTGCAAAATAGCCACACCGGCGCATCGTTCATCCGCTAATAGGTGCTAAATAAACGACGTGTTCAAATGATCGGGTTATAAGGTAGCCCGCTACAATATGGCGCCGGGCTTCATACTTGGGAGACACAGGTGAAAAGCGTTCGGTTTAATCGTCTGCTGACTTCGACCGCTCTCGGACTGGCACTCATCCTCGCCAGCCATCCCGGCATGGCGCAGCAGACCGATCAGCAGAAGATCGACGCCGCCGTCCCCGTTCCGGACACCGCGCTGCCCCCGCCGCTGACGGCCAAGGACGTCGCGCCCGAGAAGGCGCAGACCGCCGCCCCCGCGCCGAAGGCGGAGCCGGTGCAGAACGCCGTGGCGCCCGCCGCCGCGCCGGCCAAGCCCGCCGCGGCCGCGGACAGCGCGGTCGCCGACAAGCTGCGCGAGATCGTCACCGGCAAGCAGCTCGACCGCATGGTCAGCCGCAGGGCCGACCGCGCCGGCATCGAGACCTTCTACGCCGCGCGCAACTACGCGCCGCTCTGGGTCGCCGACGGCAAGGCCGCCGCGCGCGCAACCTCCGCCATCGCCTATCTCGGCAAGGCCGACGAAGTCGCCCTCGATCCGGCCGACTATCCGACGCCCGATTTCAGTTCGGCGGTCACCGCCGACGCGCTGGCGGAAGCCGAGCTCAAGCTCACCGCCGCCGCCCTCACCTTCGCGCGCCACGCGCAGACCGGCCGCCTGCATTTCAGCCGCGCCGGCAACGACATCCAGTTCGCGCCGGTGGCGCCGGAGCCGGCCGAGGTGCTCGCCAAGCTCGCCGCCGACGGCGACGCCGGCAAGGCGCTCGACAGCTACAACCCGCCGATGCCGGAGTTCAAGGCGCTGCGCGACAAGCTCGCCGAGGTGCGCAAGAACGGCGGCCTCATCGCCAAGCCGGAAGAGAAGAAGAAAGCGCCGGGCGCCAACGTGCACATTCCCGACGGCAAGATCCTGCGCCCGGGCATGAAGGACGCGCGCGTGGTCGCGCTGCGCAAGCGCCTCGACATCGCCGGCGACAAGGACAATCCGCTCTACGACGACACGGTGGCGGAGGCGGTAAAGGGCTTCCAGGCGGAAGCCGACATCGACACCGACGGCAATGTCGGCCCGCAGACCGTGCGCGCGCTCAACGGCGGCCCGAAGGAAGCGCCGCGCGCCGCCGCCAATCCGGTCGACACCATCGTCGTGAACATGGAGCGCTGGCGCTGGTTTCCGCGCGATCTCGGCAACCCGCACGTCATCGTCAACGTGCCGGACTACAGCCTGACGCTCTGGAACGACGGCAAGGTCTACTGGCACACGCGCATCGTCGTCGGCAAGCCGAGCCAGGCCACGCCGATGATCAGCTCGGAGATGAAGTTCATCACGGTCAACCCGACCTGGAACGTGCCGCCATCGATCATCGAGAACGAATATCTGCCGGCGCTGCGCGAAGACCCGCAGGCGCTTGAGCGTATTGGCCTCAAGCTCGAGCAGGCGCCGGACGGCACTGTGCGCATCTACCAGCCGCCGGGCGCCGCCAACGCGCTCGGCCGCATCCGCTTCAATTTCCCGAACAAGTTCCTGGTGTATCAGCACGACACGCCGGACAAGCACCTGTTCGCCAAGGATAAGCGCGCCTTCAGCCACGGCTGCATGCGCGTGCAGAACCCGCTGACCTACGGCGAGAAGCTGTTGTCGCTGGCGCTGCCGAACGAGCGCTACTCCGAGGCCAGGCTGGAGAAGATGTTCGGCGGCAGCGAGATCAACATCAACTTCCCGAAGCCGATCTGGGTGCACCTCACCTATCAGACCGCCTTCGTGGACGAGAGCGGCAAGTTGCAGCTGCGCGAAGACGTGTACGGCCGCGACGCCCGCATGATCGCCATCCTCAAGGGCAGCGAACGCCGCGTCGCCGACCTCGCGATCGAGCGCCCGCCGAACACCTCGGCCAAGCCCGTGCGCATGCCGGTCGGCATGTATGGCGGCGGCGGCTACTACAGCGGCGGCGGCTTCTTCGAGATGCTGTTCGGCGGCGGCCGCGAGGAAGTCTACCGGCCGCGCCGCAATATTGGCGCCGCGACAGGCAATAACGGCCGCTACACGCGCTGAGCCCGAGGCGCTGAAACGCAAAACGCCGGCGAGACATCGCCGGCGTTTTTGTTTGACCAACCACTCCGTCATGCCCGGGCTTGTCCCGGCCACAACGGAAACCTAGGCGATCGCGCCGAGCAGCATGGAAATGCGGCCGTCGCCCCACATCGGCAGCATGAGGCGCGCATAGGGAGGCTGCCCGTGGCGGTAGAAGGTCGGCGCGCGCGCCTCGATCGTGGCGCTCGCCTGCGCGCGGAAGAAGCCGAACGGATCGCGCAAGTCGAGATCGTCGGCGAATTTGCCGGCGAGCGGCTCGCCGTAGCTCTGCTTGAGCGCGTCGCCGATGCTGTTGAAGCGGAAACGCTCCGGGTTGGCGAAGGTGTCGACCAGGAAGACCTTGCCGCTGAGCGCGCCGAGCGCTGCCGGCTTGTAGTCGTCCCAGAACGGCATCTCGTTGCCGCCGCGCCGCAGGCTCTCCCAGTAGGTCTTCACCTGGGCGAGTTCGTTGCCGAGCGTGTCGGGAAGCGGAAACGGCGAGGTGTGGACGTGCATTGCCGCGCTTTCAACGGTGGTACAGGTGGGTGGACTTGAACCACCGACCTCTGGTTCCACAGACCAGCGCTCTAACCAACTGAGCTACACCTGCACGGGTTCGCCCGGGCGAGCCCGAGCGAGGCGGAAACTAGGGGGCGACTGCCGGTTTGGCAAGGCGCGATTGGGTGGGCGTTTTCCAGCGCCCGGAGGCTAAAAACAAAGCCCGGACGCGTTTGGCGCCCGGGCTTTGCATGTGTCGTGACGCGTGTCGCGGCGCGATCAGGCGGCCTTGCCGAAGGAGGCGAAGCCTTCCTTGATCGGCTCGGCGGTCTCGGTGGCTACCTTCTGCGCCGTCTCGGTGAGCTCCTTGCACTGCCCGGTCATTGTGTCGAACTGGGCGCGCGCATAGGCGGTGGTCAGCTCGACCACCTCGGCATAGGACTTGGCGGAGAGCAATTCGCCGTAGAGGTCGAAGGCGGCGTTGCTATTGGCGCGCGCGCATTCGATCAGCTTGAGGCCGTAGTCCGAGTAGCCCTTGGACGCGGTGGCGTAGGTGTCCTCGAGCATTTCGGTGGCCTGTTCGGTGACCGACTTGACCTTCTCGTAGTTTTCCTTGGCCTGGGCGATGCCCTTTTCCGCGAATTCGCGGAATGCAACCGGCATCTCCATGCTCGGCATTTCGAACTTGGGGATCTCGAACTTGGGCATTTCGAATTTCGGGGTTTCGAAAGCGGGCGCGGACACGGAGGCGACCGGCTTTTTCATTTTCGGCGTTGCCGAAGTGGTGGTGGGGTCGGCCATGACAGTCATCCTTGGCTCGGAGGGCGGTCGTTTCCGGCTCGTGTGCAGACGGTCCGCCCTCGGCAAAACGCCTGCGCCTTGTTTCCACGGCCCGCCGCGCCAATGGGCATCCGGACGGGCTGATTAACCTCATATAGCACGTTTTTGGTGCAATGCAATAAAAATATTGCATTGCACAAAAATGTCACAGAACCAGTGCCCGGCGCGGCCACCGGTCAAATCGCTTTTTCCAGCCCGAAAACGAGGCGTCAGTGCTCCGCGCCGCTCTGACCTGCGACTTTGCCGGCCTTTTTGCCGAGTTCCTTGGCCTGGTCGCTCAGCACGGCGATCTGATTTTTTACATAGTCGGCATGCATCGCCGCGACCTCGCCGGGATCCTTGGCGGCGACGAGTCGCTGCGCGAATTCGAACGAGGCAGCCACGTTCTCCTCGGCGTAGCGGAGCGCGAGTTCGCCGACCTCGCGCGCGCCGCTCTGGGCGTTGAGCGCCTGGGTCTGCGCCGTGTTTACCGCCTGCTGAGCGGCTGAAATGAAGCTGTCGAAGGCGGCGCGCGCCTGCTCCACGCTCTTTTCGGCGAATGCGCGCATTTCGTCCGGAATGCCGAAATTCGGTGCGTCCTGCTTGCTCATCGCGACCTCCCTTTTCGGTGCAGAGTGCGTATTCGTAGCCGCTATCTAAGGCGGTAAGACGACACGCCAGTCGTGAAACTTGTATCTATTAAGGTTAGCGGGGGGTTCCCGGGACAACGCCGGCAGCGTCGTGGACGGCGCGGAAATCCAGCCTTATTAAGGGTTTATTAGCCGTAATCCGTGCGGGCCCATGGGCGATCCGAGGTTCCAGTTTGGCTGGCTGAGCGATCAGAGGCTCGCGGCGCACGCCCTGAGCCCAGTGCCGGCGTGGCTGTGGAGCGCCGACGATCACCGCCTGCTGTGGGCCAATCCGGTCGGCGCCGCAATCTTCGACGCGCCTTCGCCCGCCGCGGTCGCCGCGCTGCCATTCAATCCGCAACATCCCGCCGTCGTGCAGATCGCGCGGCTTTCCGGCACGCTGCCCGCCGGCGGCGCACCAAGGCTCGAACGGCTGCGCGGATTCGGCGCGCGCTTCGGTGGCCTGCTGATCTGCCTGTGCTCGCGCATCGCGCTCAACGACAACCGCGCCGCCATCCTCGTCGTGTCGACCGAGCGCGCCGGCAAGGACCTCGCGCTGCCCGAGCGCGCGCAGCGGCTGCTCAAGGATTTCGACAGGCCGGCGGCGATCTTTTCCGCCGACGGCGAATTGATCGACGCCCTGCCCGCCGCGCGCGCGCGCATGGGCCAGATGTGCGACTTGGTCGCGCTGGGCGCGCAAAATCTCGCCCGCGCCGCCACAATGAACGGCGATGTCGAAGGCGAGATCGCGGCCGGGCCGGTGGCGATGCTCAAGCTCGGCGCCGGGCAGACGATGGCGCTGATGGTCGGCTTCGCGGACGGCGCCGCGCCGCGCGCGCAGACCGTCGCTTCGCCGCCGACCGTGCCGGCGGCGGCCGAGCCGCCGCGCACGCGCCGCCTGCCGATCCGCTTCGTCTGGCAGATGGACGCCGGCACGCGCTTCACCGCCGGCACCGCGGAATTCGCCCGGCTGATCGGGCCGAAGACGGCCTCCGCGCTCGACAAGCCATGGGGCGAGATCGCGGCCGAACTCAAGCTCGATCCGCAGAACCAGATCGCGCAGGCGCTCGCCTCGCGCGACACCTGGAGCGGCATCGTCGTGCTGTGGCCGGTCGACGACAGCGGCGAGCGGCTGCCGATCGAGATGTCGGGCCTGCCGGTATTCGACCGCGACCGCCAGTTCACCGGCTATCGCGGTTTCGGCGTCTGCCGCGACGTCGAGCGCATCGACGCGCTGCAAAGCCGCCGCGCGGCGCCGCCCGCGCCGAAGGAAGAGGCCAAGGTTCTTCCCTTCCCGTCCGCGCCGGCGCCAACGCCCGAGCCCGAGCCAAAGCCGGCCGAGCCCGCGCCTTCGCTCAGCGCCGGCGAGCGCAGCGCCTTCCAGGAACTGGCGCGCGAATTGAGCCAGCGCCTTAAAAATCCGCCGCAGGGCCCGGTCGTCGACGAGCCCTTCGTCGCCGCCGCGCCGGAGCCGCCACGCGCCGCCCGCAACGGCGACGCCGCGCGCGACACCAACGAGGGCCGCCCGATCCTCGACCGCCTGCCGGTCGGCATCCTGGTCTACCGGCTCAACAGCCTGCTCTACGCCAACCGCGCCTTCCTCGACTGGACCGGCTACGGCACGCTCGACGCGCTGGCCGAAGCGGGCGGACTCGACAGCCTGTTCATCGAGAGCAAGGACGCGGCCGCGCCCGCCGAGGCGCATGACGGCAAGAACGGCGGCAAGATGCTCTCGATCGCCACCGTCAACGGCAAGCAGAAGGCGGTCGAGGGCCGGCTGTTCAGCGTGTCGTGGAGCGGCGAGAACGCGCTGGTGCTGATGATCAACACGCAGACCGCGCCCGACGAGCGCAGCAAGACGGCGGACGCAGCGCTGCGCCGGCTGGAGGAGGAAAACCTCGCGCTCAAGGCCGTGCTCGACACCGCCACCGATGGCGTGCTGGTGCTCGACCGCGCCGGCCGCGTGCTATCGGCCAACCGCAGCGCCGAGGCGCTGTTCGGCTACGACGCCGCCGAGTTTTCCGAGATGTCGCTCGGCGACCTGTTCGCGCCGGAGAGCCGGCGCGGCGTGCTCGACCATCTCGACCGGCTGGCGCGCGAGCAGGGCGCGCGCATGCTCGACGCCGGACGCGAGGCGATCGGCCGCGTCAAGCAGGGCGGGCTGGTGCCGCTCTACATCACCATGGGGCGCATCGAGGACGGCGACAAATTGTGCGCCGTGCTGCGCGACATCACGGTTTGGAAGCGCACCGAGGAAGAACTGATCAACGCCAAGCAGGAGGCGGAGAAGGCCTCCACCGCCAAGTCGGAATTCCTCGCCAAGATCAGCCACGAGATCCGCACGCCGCTCAACGCCATCATCGGCTTCTCCGAAGTGATGATGGACGAGCGCTTCGGGCCGGTCGGCAACGAGCGCTACCAGCAGTACCTCAAAGACATCCACGCCTCCGGCGGCCACCTGATCTCGCTGCTCAACGACCTCCTGGACCTGTCGAAGATCGAGGCCGGCAAGCTGGAACTCACTTTCGTGAGCGTCGATCTCAATGCTCTGGTGCAGCAATGCGTGGCGATGCTGCAGGACCAGGCCAACCGCGAGCGCGTCATCATCCGCACCTCGCTGCCGGGCAACCTGCCGCCGATCGTCGCCGACGCGCGCTCGGTCAAGCAGATCGCGCTCAACCTCCTGTCCAACTCGATCAAGTTCACCGGCGCGGGCGGGCAGGTGATCGTCTCCACCGCGATCAACGACGATAACGAGGCGGTGCTGCGCGTGCGCGACACCGGCGCCGGCATGAGCGAGAAGGAACTGCAGACCGCGCTCGAGCCGTTCCGTCAGATCGCGACCTCGGCGCGCAAGGGCGCCAGCGGCACCGGGCTCGGCCTGCCGATCACCAAGGCGCTGGCCGAGGCCAACCACGCGCGGTTCCGCATCACCAGCCAGGTCGACGACGGCACCCTGGTGGAAGTCGCCTTCCCGGCCACCAGAGTGCTGGCGCACTAGTCCGATTCGGCTAAGCTAGGCATGGCCCGACCGTGAGGTGGTCATGCGTCGCCTCGTCCTCGCTCTTACTCTGTTCCTGGCGGCTTTCGCCGCGCCCGCCCGCGCGCAGGAGCGCGTCGACTTGCTGCTGGTGCTGTCTGCCGACGTTTCGCGCAGCGTCGATGCGCAGAAGTTCCAGTTGCAACGCACCGGCTACGCCGCCGCCATGTCCGATCGGCGCGTGCTGGAGGCGATCAGCGCCGGCCGCACCGGGCGTATCGGCGTCCTGTTCCTGGAATGGTCGGGCTTCGGCAACCAGAACGTCGTGATCGACTGGACCATCATCGACGGCCCGAAATCGGCGCAGGCCTTCGGTGACAAGCTTCTGGAATCGCCGCGCTCCTTCGCCGACCGCACCTCGATATCGACCGGCATCGACGCCGCGGTGGCGCAGCTCCAGCGCGCGCCGTTCAAGTCCGCGCGGCAGACCATCGACGTGTCCGGCGACGGCACCAACAATTCCGGCCGTGACGTGAGCCTCGCGCGCGACGACGCGCTGCGCCTCGGCATCACCATCAACGGACTCGTCATCTTGAGCGAGCGGCCGCTGCCGTGGAATCCGGAGCACACCAACCCGCCCGGCGGCCTCGCCAAGTACTACCGCGACAACGTCACCGGCGGGCCCGGCTCCTTCGTCATCGAGGCGCAGGACTTCAATTCCTTCGGCCAGGCCATCGTGAAGAAGATGATCGCCGAGATCGCGGACGCCGGCACGCCGCGGGAAACCGCCCCGAACTGACCTTATAGGTGGGAAATCTAGGGCAGATTGTCGCAAAGAAACGCGGCCGTTTGCACGCGGAACGGCTATCTCCATGCGCCGGCACCGCCTTTCCAGTACCCTAGAATCATTCTAAGCTATTGATTTTTAAGTACAAATACTGTTGACGCGCGGCCCGGCTTGCCGCCATCTATCCCTCGAAAGCCCATTCGCCGAGGAGACCAATCCCCATGCCGATCAAAACCTGCGTGCGCATCGCCGCGCTCGCCGTCGCGCTGGCGGCCGGCCCCGCCTTCGCCCAGTCGGGCGAGGTCAACGTCTACACCTATCGCGAAAGCAAGCTGATCCAGCCGCTGTTCGACGCCTTCACCAAGGACACCGGCATCAAGGTCAATGCGA
>JALHRB010000038.1:31692-37237 GCA_022841665.1 Pseudolabrys sp. | reverse complement strand
GATTCCCGATGCGGAGATACGGCTGTTGAAGGAATGGAAGCCACGAAGGCTTCAAGTTCACCTTGGGAGGATTGGAGGGTGGTGAGGGTCATGCGATGTCCTTGTCTTCGGTTCGCACCCGCCGACGCCGACGGCGACGACGTCCACCTGGCAAAAGAGGCTCCGCTTTAATGCGGACGACCGGAAGGATGATGATCGTCGGCGCATGATCCTCCGGCACGGTCACCGGCTGCGGCTTGAATTCGGTTTTGATGATTGTCGCGCAGATGGCAGGGACGAAGCGTTTCATGTTTCACGCTCCGATGTTTCACGGGAAACACGACTCAGCGGCGCAAGCTGTATCGCGATGATTTGCTGCAAGAGCTTGGTAATCCTCACGCGCAGCCGCTCCACCTTGCGCTGGCGCAGACGAAGCTCGTTGTCGGCGACGCTTGTGGCGTAGCCCTTGAGCGGGATGCCGGTACGCCAGCACTTGCCGATCACCATGGCGCGATTGCAGCCGTCGCCGATGCGGGCGGCGATTTCCGCCGCGCGCAGGTTCTGTCCCGCCAGTTGCCCGAGCAGCGCCACCCGCTCATCCGTCCAAAATGAATTTGCGGCCTGGCGGGAGGCGTTCGCGGAGTTGATGGCCGCGCGCGGGTGCATGGCCCTTACCGGCGCTTGCGGTTGCGGGCGGGCTTGGACTTGTGCCGGCGCTTGGCGTGGTTGACGCGGGGGTCGTGCCGCCGCTTGCGCTGCGCTTCGGCGAGCCCCGAGATGCGACCGTTGTCGAAGCCCTTGTCGTGCCAAGCTTTGGCGACTTCGTCGGCCTCCGCGGCGGTCATCATCTTCGGCGGCTGCGCCTTCGCGAGCGCGTCCTGCGAGACTTCGCCGACCACGATGGTGAACAAGCCGTTGTCGCCAATCTTCTCGGCGTTCGGCCATTGCAGGATGTAGCGCGGGTCACAGCCGAGCTCGGCGTGACCTTCGGCGATCAGACCTTGCACGTTGTCGGCGCCAGCCATTGATGGCGGCACGGTCACGCGCTGCAATTTCGCGAATTGGAAAATCGACATAGCATTTCCCCCTTTATCCGATGAGCCGGGGTTATCCCGGTCATTCGAGAAAAAGCACGCACGAATACAAATTCTGGATACGCAGTTACGTGGGACTAGAAACGCGCGGACAAGGTGCAGACTCGAGTCGTTCGAGAAGCATCATGATCGGCAGCCATGCGCCCGCCATCGCGGCGCATGTCGTGCCAACGAAATCATGAACCGAAGAGCCGGTAAGCAAATCCAGGAAGGTCCACGCAAGCGCGACGACCGCGCCCCACGCCAACGCATAGGCTCCGGATTTCAGAAAGAGCCTCATCATTCCCCCTCCCCTTCCAGCAAGATCAAATCGCATTTGTCGCGCTGGTAGGTTTTGCCTGTCTTTGGATCGTGGACCTGGAAGCCGTTGCCGCGGGGCTCGACGATGACGCCGTTGAAGCCGCCGACGATGCCGACGCGCTTGCAGTAGACGCGGTCGCCGGTCGTGAATTGATGATCGAGCGTGCGTCCGCTGTGCGGGTAGGGAGAGCGGCGCCGGTCGCGCGAAGGCTCCGGCATGTTGGCGCAATTCCAGCCGCTGCCGATCATCCCCGACCTCCCTCAAACGGACAGCCGAGCCAGGCGCAATAGTCTTTGCTGGTGCAGTGGTGATTGCAGAAGGCGGTTTCTCGCGGGCCGGGCGCTACGCCGGCGCTCTCCCCGCCTCCCCTTGCACAGTTCGGCGAGTTGAGGACCGCGTCGTTGCAAGCGACACGGAAATGTCTGCTTTCCATTTCGCCGCGAGAACTGTTTCGGGTGCCAAACTGTCTAGCCGTCGCTCGCTGTTGGTAAGGTGGAGGAAGATCACCCGAAGTGTGGAGCGGGCAGCGGGAGTCGAACCCGCATTGTCGCCTTGGAAGGGCGATGCCTAACCGATCGGCCAGACCCGCATTAAAAAACTCACCGGGCGTGATGCACTCGGAGGTGACGGCGGCCGCTAAGCCGCTCCGTTTCCCCGGGGCTATTCTGCAGACCAGCGCGAAGCTAAGTCCCAAACCACGGCCATTGCCCGTCGCAGCCTTGCGGCCTCCGGTGAGCATCCGAATGGACTGGACCGCTCGCTTCCCACCCCGGCTTGCAACGAGCGGCATGCGCGCGCATCCGCCATCACTCACGGGCCTAAGCCTCGTCCGTCCGCCATTCGAATTGAATTGAGTTGCCGTCTGTTCGGCTGTCGCCGCGCATTCGCGCGCGGCAACGCCGCGGGGAAGGGCAACCATGCCGTTCTCGGCAAGCGAGCGCGTGAGCGCGAGTGTGGTGCCGGGGGACGGATTCGAACCGTCGACCTCTTGGTTATGAGCCAAGCAAGCTACCGCTGCTCCACCCCGGTTGAATTCAATCGAGCAATCGAATGAGTGCGAGCTTGGCTTCAGCGGACGGCTTTCCGCGCAGCCAGACCTTGCCGATGCTCGGCTCTTTGCCGGCCTCGGCAGCCCAGTTTTCAGCGGTTTTATCGGGCCAAATGGCGCGCGCGACGACGGCGTGAATAGTGGGGCAATTTTTTGCCCTGTGGGGCAAAGAACTGCCGCGCATTTCCATCGACGGCACAAGGCTCGCCGTGCACGATTCGGACATGACGTTGCTCCTCGATACGCAGATACACATTCGAGACTTGAACCTCCGGCAAGCTCTCCCCCGAGCATGCGGAGCAACTGCGGGCCGGGTGTTGCGGCGTGAAAGGCGTGCGCGTCCGGTCCGCTTTTTCTTTCGTCAAGCGGGGGTGTCGGGAATTCGCCCGATGATCCCGCAATCCACAGCGGGAAGCCCCCGCTACCGTCACGGTTTCGTGTGGTTAACGATGTGGCGGCGCGGGAAGCTGTTGAAACAACGGCGCCATCGATATCGGCTATGGAACTATAACGACGGGCGCATGGCTGCGCTGCCGTTACCGCAGCATAAAATTCCCCATCGGAGCACATTGGAATGGGGGTTGCGTCATGCGTGCATGGATCGTCCCGCCGATTGCTGGATTGATCGAGCCGGTGCCGGCGCCGGAAATCTTCATCGACGACATCGGTGTCGTGGAGGCCTGCGGGCCCACCATCCGCATCGGGTACTACTGCGAAGAGGGGCCGCTCTTCAGCGGCGGACAACAGAACGTCGTCAAGCTTTGGCTGCGGCGGCCGATGGTCCGCACCCCGGCGATCTTGCGCAAGATCGCCGCCATCAACGAGTTCATGATTGGCATGGGACACATGCCCCCTGCCCCACCTGGGCGCGGGCCGTACAGCGGGCCGCGGTTGGTGAGCTAGGCCCGGCATTCGGCGGTTTCCTTGATGCCGAGCAGCTCGTTTGCCGTCATTGCGCCTTTCGAAAGCTTCACGAGCTGCTTCACCACGTCGCTCGGAATGTCTTCGATCTTGCGGCGGTAGCGGCTCACGCGGGAACGCGATTTGCCGATGCGCTCGCCGAGCGCGGCGTCGTCAAGATCCTCGGCTTTCATCCAGTCGGCCAAATCCATGATGGCGGCAATGTGCGTTAGGCGCACATTTACGTCAAGAGGGGCTGTGCGTGGATGAGCATGGACGCGCAAGTTCTGTCGATAAATGCTGTGCGTATGGCGCAAAAAGCACGGCTTTGGCGAAAGACCTATTTGCGGGAGTGGCGCGAATTCCGGGGGATAACCCTCGAATCAGCCTCCGCGCAGATGGGGCTGCACCACGGGCAACTCTCGAAGATCGAGCGTGGCTTGCATCCCTATAACCAACACGTCCTTGAGACGGCGGCGCTGGAGTATCGCTGCAGCATTGCTGACTTGCTCACGCGCAAACCGACCGATGCCGACCGGGAGCCGGCGCCACAGCGCCGCCAGGCGTGACATGCGCCGACTCGCCGCCGCGATCGGGATCATTCTGTACGCGAACGCTACACCGTCTCAGGCCGCTGAAACACGGGCCACGCCAGAGATGCGGGCCGAATATGCCGAACGCCTCCGGCGGGTGTTTCTTGCCAACGGCGTGAGCACCAACGTCTTCGCCCTGGAAAAGCGGGCGGGCACCAGCTTTGACCCGCTTGGCCGATACCCCCGCCTGGTGTTCCTAGGCTATTTGAACGACTCGTCGGTCTATCAGGCAGTGACGGCCGGCAAGGTGCTGGAAGGCGCCAAGGAAATCGGCTTTGCCGGGGTCGAATTCGCCAGCAAGGGCCGCGCGGCCTTCTGGCGCTACGACCTCACGGGCCAAACCCTACCCTCCTGCGACATCACCCAACGGCTCTGCCACTAGCCCTGTGTGTGCGCTACGCGCACAATCGCCTTGACAGGCAATGTGCGTAAGGCGCACATTCTCCCCACCTGATTTGGTTATCTCTTCATGGGAGGGGGAAATGGCGATCCAAGTTGACGGCCAGTACCGCGATTACGATCCGACAATTGTCGCGCAACGCATTCTGGCCGGGATGAACCCGGTCACCGGCAAGCCACTGAATCTGCGGCCCACATTCCAGTCGCCCTACACCATCGGCGGCGGCGACGTTCCGGACGTCACGACCCGGATCGGTCAGCCGTTCCAGCTTGTCGAGATCGTCACGCCGGAGAACGGCGACGTCGATTCCGAGATCGTCGCCATGTACCGCATCAAGTTTAACGACGGCGCCATTCTTCTCGCTCATTCCGAAGAAGTCGTCGCGGACGAACTCTGGCAACCGACCGCCTGACCTTTCGAAGCGCGCATCTATATCCCGGTGCGCGTCACGAAGGGCCAGAGAGATATTGCGGATCAACCGTGAGCACATGAACCAAAAACCGAAAGCGCTTGATCTGTTCTGCTGCGCCGGCGGCGCGGGCATGGGGCTGTATCGCGCCGGCTTCGACGTGACCGGAGTCGATCTTGTGCGGCACAAGCGATACCCGTTTCCCTTCATTCAGGCGGATGCGCTGACGGTCGATCTGTCAGGCTACGACTTCATTTGGGCGTCGCCGGTGTGCCAGGGCTACACGGCCATGCGGCACGCGCCCGGCGCGAAGGGAGAAGCGCACCCGAAGCTGATCGGCCCTGTCCGTGAGCGGCTGCAAGCGACCCGCGTTCCGTGGTGCATCGAGAATGTCGAGGAGGCGCGATGGGACATGCGCGACCCGATGACGCTTTGCGGCTCAATGTTTGGCCTCGGCACGCAGGGGTGCCGCCTGCAACGCCACCGGCTTTTCGAATGCAGCTTCCCGATCGAGAGGCCCGAGTGTCGCCACGATGACCGGCCCGTTATCGGGGTGTATGGCGGCCACGCTCGGCGCCGGGCCGCCTCTGCCGGTGGTCGAGGCACGCGCGATGTTTGGGAGGGCGGACATAAGGCCGCGGCGTCCGAAGCGATGGGGATTGATTGGATGACGCTAGAGGAGCTGAGCGAGGCAATCCCGCCGGCCTATGCCGAATACATCGGGCGCGCGGCAATCGAGCATCTATCAGCAATGCGGATGGCCGCCGAATGAGCATCACGTTTACATCAGAACAACCGGATCAGAAGACCTAACCATGAAT
>JALHRB010000038.1:0-31592 GCA_022841665.1 Pseudolabrys sp. | reverse complement strand
TGGAGGCGGGATGACGACAACCGGCGAACCATTTCTCAACGCGCCGAAAATTCCGAGCCTTGCGGCTTGGCTTGGCGACGGCATCCGCGCTGACGGCTTCGAGGAATTCGTCACCACAGTGCTCGCCGCCCAAGAGTTGGAAACCGACGCCCGCGATCAATTGGGGCTTCGCATGTTCAGGACCTTTCTCATTGCCGCCGTCGAAACCGGACGCACAGAACTACAACGCGGCCAGCCTTACGAAGATATCGTGAGCATGATGGCGCGAGCAGCCGGCGCGGCGGTGATGGCGGCGGTGTTATCCGGCATTCGCGAAGACTCCCCGAAAATGAGAGTTGCACGGTTGCTTGGCGACGATTTCGTGGACGGCGCCAAGGCGATCATCAAGTCGAGTGCGAAGGCGTCGGCCGGATGACCACGCACCCCCTCACCATCGACGACTCCCATGAAGCCATCGGCACAGAACCCGATGACCATGGTCTTGATGATTTCGGGTACGTGATCGAGCTCTGCAGCAAGTCACCTTCCGGTCATTGCGAATACGGGTTGCTCAATCCCTGTCGGTGCAAGCATTGTGGCAGGTTCACATGAGCCGGAAGAAGATACTCGTGGCGGATTTGCTCTGCGGTGCCGGCGGCTCGTCGACCGGCTGCGCACGCGCCTTGTCCGAGCTCGGCCTCGAGATGGAATTAGTCTGCGTCAATCATTGGGGCGTGGCGATCGAGACGCACAAGAAAAACCACCCCGAGGCGCGCCACTACTGCCAGGACATTTCGACCGTCCGCCCGCACATCATCGTGCCGGAAGGCTACCTCGACTTGCTGATGGCGAGCCCGACTTGCACGCATCACAGCGTTGCGCGCGGCGGCAAGCCGACGTCGGATCAGCAGCGCAGCGACCCCTGGCACATAGTCACCTGGCTGACCGAACTGCGCGTCAAGCGCATGATCATCGAGAACGTCTGGGAATTCGTCGGCTGGGGCCCGGTCGATCCGCGCACCGGCAAGCCAATCAAGTCGCGCAAGGGCGAATATTTCAAGGCGTGGATCGAGACGATCCGAAGGCTCGGTTTCGAGCCGGAATGGCGCAAGCTCAACGCGGCCGACTTTGGCGACGCCACGACCCGGCAGCGCTTCATTCTGATGGCGCGTGCCGACGGGCGCAGCGTGTCGTGGCCGATTCCGACGCATCGAAAGCGCGAGGAAGGCAAGCTCGAGCTTTTCCCTGGCCTGCAGCACTGGCGTCCGGCGCGCGAGATCATCGACTGGAAGATCAAGGGCAAATCGATCTTCGGCCGCAAGAAGCCGCTGGCGCCCAAGACGCTGGCGCGCATCTATGCCGGCGCGGTTAAGTTCGGCTGGCCCGAGCCGTTCCTTGTCATCCTGCGCAATCACATGGCCGGACAGAGCGTGGACGGCCCGCTGCCGACCATCGCCGCGAACGGGACGCATATCGGTCTGGCGCAGCCGATCATGCTCGCCAACCGCAACAACAACGCGGCCAAAGACCCGACGCATTCGCCGGTCCCGTGTCTCACCACGGCCGCCGGCGGCGGCATCGCCGTGGCCGAGCCCGTCATCATGAACGGCCGCAAGAACAACAAGCCGAAAGGCGTCTCGACCGAGCCAGTGCCGACTCTCGACACGAAGGGTGGCGTGTGGCTGGCCGAGCCGCTGATCTTGAACCGCCATAGCGCACCGCGCGGCGAGACGCGGCCGGTATCGGAACCAGCACCCACGCCGACGACAAGCGGCGGCGGCTATCTTGTGGAGCCCTTCATCGTTTCGGCCGCGCACGGCGTCGAGGCAGACGAGAACAACCCGCACGGCCGACGTGTGAAAAGCCTCGACGATCCGCTCGGCGCGATCCACGCCGGCGGCGGCAACTTTGCCGTGGCGCAGCCCTTCGTCCTCTCCCGCCACGGCGAGGGCGCGCCGCGCTCGACCGACGAGCCGACGCCGACACAGGTGGCGAAGCACTCCCATGTGCTGGTTGCGCCCTACTACGGCTCGGGCTCGGGCGAGACGTGCCAGAGCGCCGAAGAGCCGCTGCCGACCGTCACGTCGAAAGGTCGCTTCGGCATGGTGGTGCCGATCACGCATGCCGATGGCAGCGACCGCGTGCGCGACGTGAACGAAAGCCCGATCCCGACCATCACCACGGCGAACAGGGGCGAACTCGCGTTCATCACGGCGCAGCACGGCGAGCGGCCGGGCCAGGCCCCGCGCGTGCACGGCATCGACCAGCCGGCGCCGACCATCGCCGCAACCGGCCACGTCGACCTGATCGAAGGCGTCGAAGGCTACGACATTCTCTTCCGCATGCTGGAGCCGCACGAGCTCGCCGCCGCCATGGGCTTCGACAGCGAGGAAGCAAAATACGAATTCTCCGGCACCAAGACGGAACAGATCAAGCAGATCGGCAACGCGGTGTCGGTTGCGAAGATGAAGGCTTGCGTCGGCGCGCTGATGGCGGACGCCGCACCGAAAAAGAAATCGCACGTTGAGCAGCCTTACGAACAACCGAAGGCGGCTTCGGCATGAACGCCCCGGCGCAGATCGAGAGCAAGCCCTTCGTCATCGACGACAAGTTCGCGTCGGCGCCGATTGATGGGCTCTCCCCTGTGCAATGTGAGGCGCTGGTGACTCTCTTCTTCGCCGGTGAAATGTACCGCAACCGCGGCAACTACTGTGCCGACAATTCCCCCGACATCAAAGGCCAGACCGCCCAGGTGCTGCACAGGCAAGGACTCATCAAATTGGTGTGCACCAGCCCCAAGAAAAACAGCAAGAACATCGCTTACACAACCTACCGCTACACGATCCAACTCACGCCGCACGGGCTTTGGTTTGTCAACGCCATCATGCGCCGATCCGCCTACGCGAGCTCGCCAGCGCTCTCCCCCGACAATTTCGAAGATGCAACGAACGTGTATGCGGATGCGGAGCCCGTGCAGTCATGACCGGCTCCATCCTCTTCATCGTCACCCTTATCGCGCTCAATATCGGCGGGAGTGTCTTCACCTTGTGGGAGGGCAAGTGGCAGGTGGCGCTGATCTTGTTCGCCGGCGTGCTGGCGAATATCGGGGCGTTGGGGATGGTGAAGACGTCATGAGACACCGCCGCAACGAGTTTACCAACGAGACGAAGCGCCTTGCCTACAAGCGCGCTAGCGGTGATGAAGGCGTTGCGCGGTGCGAAAGCGACTTGGTCGAAATCCTCCGCGACATCGGCTGCTCCCGCATCTTGCGTGAAGGCGACATCAATTACGATCACGTCTCACCCGACGCCATCTCAGGCGATAACTCACTTGAGAACTGTGCTGTCCTCTGCCGATCCTGCCACGCCATAAAGACGACATCGGACCGTAAGGACATCGCATCGACCTACCGCAAGCGTGACCGCTCGCAGGGCATCCGGCCCTCACCGTCCCTCCCGGGATCCCGTAAGGACGATTTCAAGATCAAGCTGCGCGGACGGCAGGTTGTCGACCGCCGCACTAGCCAGCCCTGGCGGGGGTAGCCATGGCCGCCCCTGCCCACACCCCCCGCTTGCGAAGGAAGCCGGACCCGGCCATCCTTAAGCTTGCGCGGGCTTTGGGGCGCCAGGCAGCGCGGGAGGATTTCCTACGTCAACAGGGCCTTGCCCATGAAGAAAGCGGCCATCTACGCCCGCTTCTCGACCGACCTGCAAAACGACCGATCAAACGCTGATCAGATCGCGTTCTGCCGGGACTATGCCCGGCGCGCGGGATCGTTCGACATCGTCGGGACGTTCGAGGATTGCGCCACGTCCGGCGCATCGATCGAGAACCGCCCCGGCATCAAGCGGCTGATGCAGGCGGTATGGGCCGGCGCGGTCGAGGTGGTGATTGCGGAATCGACCAGCCGCATTTCGCGCGACCAGGAAGACCGCGCCGCCTTCCGCAAGCTCCTGCGCTTCAACCGCGTGGCGATCATGACGCCGGCCGATGGCGAGGTCACAGACCTCACCGACGGCATCCGGGCGGTCATTGACACCGAATATCTGACGTCGCTCGCTGCAGCGGTCTGGCGCGGGCAGCGCGGGCGCACAATGGAAGGGCTTGTCGCTGGCGGGCGCTGCTACGGCTATTTGCCCGTCAAAGGAGAGCCCGGCAAACGCGTCATCGTCGAAGCCGAAGCCGCCGTCATCCGCCGCATCTTCGCGGAGTACCTGGCCGGATCGAGCCCGCGGCAGATCGCACACGGGCTCAACGCGGACGGGATCGCGCCGCCGCGCGGACGTTCGTGGCGGGCGTCCACCATCAACGGCAACACGGCGCGCATGAACGGCATCCTGCGCAACTCGATCTATGCCGGGAAGATCGTCTGGAACCGGGTGCGGATGGTGAAGCACCCCGACAACGCCAACCGGGTATCGCAGCCGAACCGGCCGGAGGATTGGCTGAGTGCCGACGTGCCCGATCTGGCGATCGTCAGCCAAGCGCAATTCGCCGCGGTGCAGAAGCGCAAGGCCGACCTGACACACGTCCATCCCGGCCGGCAGAAGCGCCCCAAGCGCATGCTCTCAGGGCTGTTGCGCTGCGGGTGCTGCGGCGCCGGCATGTCGGCATCGGGGCAGGATTCGACACGGCGCACGCGCATCCGATGCTCGGCCGCCAAGGAAGGCGGCACCTGCCCGGCCCCGAAGACGTTCTATCTCGAGGTGATCGAGACGACCGTTCTCGACAAGCTGCGCGGCGAGCTCTCACACCCCGATGCCATCGCTGAATACGTGCGCGGCTATCACGAAGAGCATCGCCGGCTGGCGCAATCCGCCGGCGCGCGGCGGGCCAAGATTGAGCGGCGCATGGGCGAGATCGACCGTGAGATTGCCCGCCTGGTCGACGCCATCGCCAAAGGCCACGGGGATCCCGCGGTGCTGGGGCCGAAGTCATCGGCGCTTGATGCCGAGCGCAAAGGTCTCACCGCCGAACTGTCGACGATTGAGGAACCGAAGGTGATCGCGCTGCACCCGGCGGCCCTGGCGCGCTACGAACAATCGGTTGCCCGTCTGCAAGCGGCGATCGGCGGGGCAGTGTCGGGCGGAGATGCCGAAGCGACGGAAGCTATGCGGGAACTGATCGAGACGGTGACCGTGCATCGCACGGCCGCGGGCGCGGCGGAGGTCGTCATCACCGGCCGGCTCAATTCGCTGATCGGTCTTCCCGCATTTCCTTCCGGCACGCATTCACTGTGCCGAAAGGTGGTAGCGGGGGAGGGACTCGAACCCCCGACCTCCGGATTATGATTCCGCTGCTCTAACCAGCTGAGCTACCCCGCCATTCCGAACGCGCCGGAATGGGGCGATATAGGGAGGCGGGGCGAAGCCTGTCAAGCAAGCCCCCTGCCCTCATTTCGGCCGGACGCTCGGATCGCCGCCCGGCGAGCCCGGCGGCGGGATGACCGGCATGCGGCCGGCCGGCGGCGTCGGCGCCCGGATCTCGGCGTCGGCATGCGGCGGCGGGCAAATCACGCCGTCGGACTTGGCGAGCTTGTCGCTGAGATTGCTGTCGGGCCTCTGCGCCTGCGAGTCGACGCCTCTGCCCTGCGTGCCGGTGTCGTGCGGTGCGCAATTGTTGGGATTGAGCCGCTCGACCTTAGGCGCGACCGGGGCCTTGTCGACCGGCGGCGATTGCGCCAGCGCTGCCGCCGGTGCCAGCGTTGCCGCCAACAATGCCAAACACGTCACGCGCAAATTGCGAGCCATTACCGTTCCCCTGTTCGCATCAGAGGGAATAACGGCTCAGCGGGCTTGAGGGTTCCGCGTCACGCCGCCGCGGACTGCTCGCCGGCCAGGCGCTCAAAGCGGATCAGCGAAAAGTGGCCGAGCGGCGGCATCGGTCGGCGCTCGACGATGCGCACGCCGCCGTGACGCGCGGCCCAGTCGGTGAGGCGGGCGAAGGGGAATTCCGGCCGCCACCCGAGCTTGCGCGCGACCGGCGCGAAGCAGGTCTCGAACAATTTGCGCGCGCCGCTCTCGGCGCCGATGTGATTGACCAAAACGATCTCGCCGCCCGGCTTGATGACGCGCGCGAACTCGTCGAGCGTGGCTTCCGGATTGGGCACCGCGGTGATGACGTATTGCGCCACGACGACGTCGAAGGAGCGGTCCGGCAGCGCCAGCCGCTCGGCGTCCATCACCGACAGCGCTTCCACATTGGTGAGATTGTGCTCGCGCACGCGCTGATGCGCCTTGCGCAGCATCGGCTCGGACAGATCGACGCCCACCAGCGTGTTGCTGCGCGCGTATTGCGGCAGCGAGATGCCGGTGCCGACGCCGACTTCCAGGATGCGCCCGCCGACCCGTTCGGCGGCGGCGATGGAGGCCGTGCGGCCGCGCTCGAACACCGCGCCGAAAACGAGGTCATAGACCGGCGCCCAGCGCGCATAAGCGCGCTCGACGCTCCCCTTGTCGATGTCTGCCCCCATGCGCGCTGCGTCAGCCGCTTGCGGCGGCAGCCGCCGGCCTTTCATCCCGCAGCGGCGTCGCATCGGCCGCCGAGACCGCGCTCTTGATGAAGCCGCCGCCGAGCACGCGCGCCTGGCCTTCGCCCGCGTCGTAGAACACGCAAGCCTGGCCGGGCGACACGCCGTGCTCGCCGTCCACCAGTTCGACCTCGTAGCCGCCGTTGGCGGCCGTCAGCCAGGCGGCCTGCGGCGGGCGCGTCGAGCGCACCTTGACGAAAACCTCGCGGCGGTCGTCGGCGAGCACTTCGTCGATCTCGCCGTCGCCGATCCAGTTCACGTCGCGCAGCACGATGCGGCTCATGCGCAGCGCCTCGCGCGGGCCGACCACGACGCGGCGGCGCTCGGCGTCGAGCCGCACGACATACAAGGGGCTGCCGGTGGCGACGCCCAGGCCGCGGCGCTGGCCGACGGTGAAATGAATGATGCCGGCATGCGCGCCCAGCACCCTGCCCTCGAGATCGACGATCTCGCCCGCTTCCGCCGCGCCCGGCTGCAGGCGCTCGATGATGTCGGCATAGTGGCCGGACGGCACGAAGCAGATGTCCTGGCTGTCGTGCTTCTCGGCCACCGGCAGGCCGAACTGGCGCGCCAGCTCGCGCACCTCCGGCTTGCTGCGCTCGCCGAGGGGAAAGCGCAGGATGTCGAGCTGCTCGCGCGTGGTGCCGAACAGGAAATAGCTCTGGTCGCGCTCTTCTTCCTTGGCGCGGTAGAGCGCGCGGCCGCCGCCCGGCAGCGCACGCGAGGCGATGTAGTGCCCGGTCGCCAGCACCCGCGCGCCCAATTCGCGCGCCGTGCCGAGCAGGTCGTGAAACTTGATCGACATGTTGCAGTCGACGCAGGGCACCGGCGTCTCGCCGTGGATGTAGCTCTGCGCGAAACGGTCGATCACCGCCTCCTTGAAGCGGCTTTCGTAGTCGAGCACATAATGCGGAATGCCGATGCGCTCGGCGACCGAGCGGGCGTCGTAGATGTCCTGGCCGGCGCAGCAGGCGCCCTTGCGGTGAGTGGCGGCGCCGTGGTCGTAAAGCTGCAGCGTCACGCCCACGACGTCATAGCCTTCGGCCTTGAGCAAAGCCGCGGTCACCGACGAATCGACGCCGCCGGACATGGCGACGACGACGCGGGTGTCCTGCGGGCGGCCGGGAAGGTCGAGGGAGTTTGTCATGGCGCTTCTTACTATAGGTGGGGAGGCTTGGTCTGCAATGACAGCAGTCTGGAACCGCTCAAAGCGTCGAGGCCCGGCAAATCCTGCCGCCCGGCAGCAGCGGCTGCCGGGTCGCCGCGGCGCCCAGGGCGTCTAAGGCGTTGACACAAATAAAGAAAAATTAAGCCGCTGGCTGGCCTGGGGTTTGCAAACCGGAAGGCGGATATCCCGGAGGTACAAACCGTGCCGCACGTTGCGTCTGAGACCAAATCTCATGCCGTAAAGTACAGCCAGCCGCGCCCCCAATCGGCGCCGGCGCCCGACCGTTCGCCCAACGGCGCGTTCGAGAGCATGCTGGACGACAATGCCTCCGCCGCCGCCGACCGTTCGCAGCGGGCCGAGGACACCGCCCGCACCGCGCCGCCGAAAAAGTCGGCGCCGCCCGACAAGGCCAAATCGAGCAAGTCGACCGCCCGCGCCGACCGCGCCGACGATGCCCGCCCGGCCGCCCAGCCGAAAGAAAAAGAAGCCAAGGCCGAGACCGCCGAGGCCGCCGACAAGCCGGTTGCCGAGAGCAAGGAAACGGCCGACACGGCCCCGGCCGACACCGAAACCGCCGCGCAACCGGCCGACACGACGCCGGCGCCAGCGGTCGATCTCGCCGCCCTGTTTGCCGTCGTCGGGGCGGCCGTGACGCCGGTGGCCGAGCAGCCGCAAGCCGACGCAGAGTCTCAAACCGCCGAAACCCCCGCCGAAGCCCCCGCCCTTCCCGTCGCGCCTGCGGTCGAGACCGCGGCCGTGGTTGAAGAGGTGGCGCTGCCGGCCGCGGCAGCTAACGCCAAGGCCGAGCCCGAGTTCGCCAAGCTGGAGACCAAGGAAGACGGCGAAGCGGACGACGAGCAGACGATCGATGAGGCGCTCGTCCAAAAGGCGGCAAACGCGCAGGCGGACGCCAAGCCCACGCAGGCTACCGACGCCGACAAGGAAAAGATCGCGCAGGCACGTGGCGAGACGCCGGCGCACGCCCAACGCCACCACGCCGACGCCGCGCCCGCCGCTCAGGCCGATGCCAACGCGCCGGCGCCCAAGGCCCCCGAGCATGTCGCGCCGCAGCTACTGCCGGCGCAGGCGCATGCGCTGAGCAATCCGACGGCGTCCGCGGCGGCCGCCGCTGCCCAACCCGCACAAGTGGCACAGCAGCAACCGGCCGTGCCGCTCAACGGCGTCGCCGTCGAGATCGCCAGCAAGGCGAGCGAGGGCAAGAACCGCTTCGAAATCCGCCTCGATCCGCCCGAGCTCGGCCGCATCGACGTGCGCCTCGACGTCGACAAGAACGGCAACGTCACCTCGCGCCTGATCGTCGACCGCCAGGACACGCTCGACCTCCTGCGCCGCGACGCCTCCGGCCTCGAGCGCGCGCTGCAGGACGCCGGCCTCAAGACCTCCGACAACGGCCTGCAATTCTCGCTGCGCGACCAGTTCGCCAGCCAGCAGGAACGCCAGAGCGGCGGCGAGCAGGCCCGCCTCGTGGTCGACGACGACGCGCTGCCGGTCCTCGAGGCCGCGCAGAATTACGGACGCCTAGCCGCCGCGCGCGGCGGGCTCGACATCCGGGTTTAAGGACCGCCAGCCATGGCCGCGATCACTTCGACTCCCGTCACCACGTCCACGACGCAGAACACCACGCCGACCGCGGTAAACAGCGCAACGCTCGCCAGTAATTTCCAGACCTTCCTGACGTTGCTGACGACGCAGCTCAAGAACCAGAACCCGCTCGACCCCATGGATACCAACCAGTTCACCCAGCAACTGGTGCAGTTCGCGCAGGTCGAGCAGCAGATGAAGTCGAACGAGCAACTCACCACCCTGGTGGCCATCAACAAAAGCGCGCAGGCCACCACCGCGCTTGCTTATGTCGGCGCGACCGTGGTGGTGGACGGCGCCACCGCCGCTTACGCGGATGGCAAGCCCGCGACCTGGAGCTTCAACGTCAGCAAGCCGGCGACGGCCACCGTCACCATCAAGGACTCGACCGGCCAGACCGCCTATACCGGCACCTTCGGCGTCAATCCCGGCGACCAGAAGTTCTCCTGGGACGGCAAGGGCAACGACGGCAAGCAGTGGCCGGCCGGCAATTACACCCTCACCGCCGCCGCGGTCGACGCCAACAAGCAGACGGTCGCGGTCTCGACCGAGGTGCAGGCGGTCGTCGACTCGGTCGATCTCACCAAGGAGCCGCCGATGCTCTCGATCAACGGCACCGACTTCGGCGTGGACAAGGTCAAGCGCATCGTGCGGCCGAACGCGGGCTGACCGCAGCAAACTTCGAGCCGATGCGATGGCCGGGCTTTCCCGGCCATTTTCTTTTGGTGCTTCCGGCTACCGCCCCGCCCGGATGCTTTCGATCGCGCGCTCGAGATTGCCGACCGGCGAACGCGCCCAGAGCACCGGCACCGGGGTCACCACCAGCGCGCCGGCGGCAATCACGGTCGCCGTTGCCAGCGTCCCGGCGGTGGTGGCATTGGCGGCCAGCGCCCCGGCAAAGACCGCCGGCCACAAACGCAGGCCCCCCAACAGCACGATCGCAAGGGCAAAACCGGTCGGCGGCCAGATCGGGCTGGCGCTGGGGTTGATGGAGGCAAGCCGCAAACCGAGCTTGGCCAGCACAAAATACGCGGCCGCCGCCAGGACCAAGGTCGCAACGTACCGGCCGGTCCCGCCTTCAGCCCTCCCGGCGGCGAAAAAGTTTTTCAATCGGGAACCCCAAAAAGCCCCATCTGGCCTTATATTACGGCTGAGCTGACGCCTTGCACGCCCGGACGTGCGATCGAAACGGACCGCAACCGTAACCAAAAGGTTAGCAGAAACGGGCCAAAGATTTCCTCTTCCTCGTCCTCGGCTTAGGCAAATTTTAAGTCGCGGCTTGTAGTTTTCGCGGAGTAATCGTCAGTCGAGTGTTCTTGTGAGTGTACCAATGACAGAGCCCCACCGCCCGAGGGTAAAGTACGTCATCGGGCCCGATGGCAGTCCTCTGACGATCGCGGATCTTCCCCCGCCGACGACGAAGCGTTGGGTGATCCGGCGCAAGGCCGAGGTCGTCGCCGCGGTGCGCGGCGGACTTCTCTCCCTGGAAGAAGCCTGCGCCCGCTATACGCTGACGGTCGAGGAATTCCTCTCCTGGCAGTATTCGATCGACCAGCACGGCCTCGCCGGCCTGCGCACGACGCGCATCCAGCAGTATCGCCAGTAGGCGCACGCTCCTGCGAATCCAAGTTTCCCGAGCCGCCGGCCGCCAGCCGGCGGTTTGTTTTTGCGGCGCGCGCCGCCGCCTGCGCAAAGTCGAAAACGAATGTTCCCTGCGTTAACCGGACGCTAACCTTAAACTGGGCAAATCTTGCCGGGTGAGGCGCGCCTTCAGCGCCCTGCGGGTAGGACAGACCGGTGCAAGGTTTCCTGGACTTTGTGAAGTCGCTTGGTGCGGCGCGAATGGCGGCGATGGCCGCGGTCACGCTGGCGCTGGTCGGCTTCTTCTCCTTCCTGATGATCCGGATGACGGAACCGCAAATGGTGCCGTTGTTCACCGATCTGTCGGTCGACGACTCGGCCTCGATCATCAAGGATCTCGAGCGGCAGGCGATCCAGTATCAGATCAAGAACGACGGCGCGATCATCATGGTCCCCAAGGACCGGGTCGCCCGCCTGCGCATGAAGCTGGCCGAAAGCGGCCTGCCCAAGGGCGGCGGCGTCGGCTACGAAATCTTCGACAAGTCGGACGCGCTCGGCGCGACTTCCTTCATCCAGAACATCAACCACCTGCGCGCGCTGGAAGGCGAGCTCGCCCGCACCATCCGCGGGCTGGACCGCGTGCAGGCGGCGCGCGTCCATCTCGTGCTGCCCGAGCGGCCGCTGTTCTCGCGCGACAAGGTGGAAGCTTCCGCCTCGATCATGCTCAAGGTGCGCGGCGCGCTCGAGCCGCAGCAGGTGCGCGCCATCCGCCACCTGGTCGCCTCCGCGGTCAACGGCATGAAGCCCGAACGCGTGTCGGTGATCGACGAGACCGGCAAGCTCTTGGCCGACGGCGCCGCCCAGACCAATGCCTTCAGCGGCGCCGGCGCCGACGAGCGCAAGCTCGCCTTCGAAAGCCGCCTGCGCAACGAGGTCGAGCAGATCGTCTCATCGGTGGTCGGCCCGGGCCGCGCGCGCGTGCAGATCAGCGCCGATTTCGACCTCAACCGCATCACCCAGACCTCCGACCGTTTCGACCCGGAAGGGCGCGTGGTGCGCTCCAGCCAGACGCGCGAGGAGCAGTCGGCCTCCGGCGACGGCAAGGAAGGCGGCGCAGTATCGGTCGGCACCGAACTGCCGAGCGCCGACAGGGGCGGCGCCGGCGGCAGCCGCGACCAGGCCCGCAAGACCGAGGAAATCGTCAACTACGAAATCTCGCGCACCACCAAGACCGAGGTGATCGAGGCCGGCCGCGTCAACCGCATTTCGGCCGCGGTGCTGGTCGACGGCAACTACAGCAAGGACCCCAAAGGGGCGCCGGTCTACCAGCCGCGCTCGAAGGAAGAGATCGACCGCATCGCCGCGCTGGTGCGCACCGCCATCGGATTCGACGCCAAGCGCGGCGACCAGCTCGAGGTCGTCAACCTGCGCTTTGCCGAGATGCCGCCGACGCCCATCGGCAGCGAGCCGACCGGCTGGATGAGCTACCTGCAGTTCACCAAGGAAGACATCATGCGCTCGGCCGAGATCGGCGTGATGGCGCTGCTCGGGCTGATCGTCCTGCTGATGGTGGTGCGCCCCCTGGTGCGCCGCATCGTCACCCCCGAGGGCATGGAAAAAGGCGGCCGCTGGGTCGGCGGCCCGGGCGGCGCCGGGGCGGGCGTCCTCACCGACGCACAAGGCAATTTTCTCGCCGGCGGCATGAACGTCTCAGGCGACGCCAAGGGCAACATCACCAATACCGGCGGCCCCAACGTCGCCATCGTCGGCGGCGACGAGGCGGTCGCCATCTCCAACCGCACCTCCGCCATGATCGACATCGCCCAGGTGCAGGGCAAGGTGCACGCCCAGTCGGTGCAGAAGGTCGGCGAGCTCGCCGAAAAGAACCCGCACGAGGCGGTCTCCATCATCCGCAGCTGGCTGCACGAGGACGCCGCCTAAGCCATGCCATCCGCCTACGCCGAAAAGAAATCCGACGCCAAAGCCGTCGTCCGCGAGGACATCGGCGGCCTGATGGCCGAGCTCGCGAGCCATCAGCAGGTCAATCCGGGCCGCCGCAAGCTCAGCGGGCCGGAGCGCGCCGCGGTGCTGATGCTGGCGCTCGGCGATCACGGCGGCAAGATTTTCGGCATGCTCGACGACGACGAGCTGCGCCAGATTTCCATCGTGATGTCGACGCTCGGCGTCATTGAATCCGAGGCGGTCGAGGAGCTCCTGCTGGAATTCGTCGGCCGCATGTCGGCCTCCGGCGCGCTGCTCGGCAACTACGACGCGACCGAGCGCCTGCTGCAGCAATACCTGCCGCCCGAGCGCGTGCACGGCATCATGGACGAGATCCGCGGCCCCGCCGGCCGCAACATGTGGGAGAAGCTCGCCAACGTCCAGGAAGAGGTGCTGGCGAACTATCTCAAGAACGAATATCCGCAGACGGTCGCCGTGGTCCTCTCCAAGCTGCGTCCCGAGCACGCCGCGCGCGTGCTGGCGATCCTGCCGGAGGATACCTCGCTCGACGTCGTCACGCGCATGCTCAAGATGGAAGCGGTGCAGAAGGAAGTCATCGAGCGCGTCGAGCAGACGCTGCGCACCGAATTCATGTCGAACCTGTCGCAGACGCGCCGCCGCGACGCCCACGAGGTGATGGCGGAGATCTTCAACAATTTCGACCGCCAGACCGAGACCCGCTTCCTCACCCAGCTGGAAGAGGAAAACCGCGACGCGGCCGAACGCATCAAGGCGCTGATGTTCACCTTCGACGACCTGGTCAAGCTCGACAACGGCTCGATGCAGACGCTGATGCGCAACATCGACAAGGACAAGCTGGCGATCGCGCTCAAGGGCGCCAACGACGCCGTGCGCCAGTTCTTCTTCTCCAACATGTCGACGCGCGCCGCCAAGATGCTGGTGGACGACATGCAGGCGCTCGGCGCGGTGCGCCTGCGCGACGTCGACGAGGCGCAGTCGCTGCTGGTCAACATCGCCAAGGATCTGGCGGGCAAGGGCGAGATTCTCATCTCCAAGAGCCGCGGCGACGAGGAGCTGGTGTATTAAGCCATGGCGAGGACCGCGAAATATCTGTTCGACGAGGACTTCGCCACCGGCGAGAAGCCGACCATTTCCGTGGTCGAGGCCGAGCGTCGCCGCGAGGACGCCGAGTCGCAGGCCTATCGCAAGGGTTTCGCCGCCGGCGAAGCGAAGGCGCAGGGCGAAGCCGCGCAGCGCATCGCCGCCGCGCTCGCCGTCATCGCCGACGGGCTCGACCGGCTCAACCGCGGGCTCACCGGAATCGAGACGCGGCTGGAGACCGAAGCGGTCGAGGTCGCCGTCGCGGTCGCCAGAAAGCTGGCACCCGAATTGATCGCGCGCGAGCCGCTCGCCGAAATCGCTGCGCTCGCCACCGAATGCTTCCGTCATCTGGTGACCACGCCGCACATCGCCGTGCGCGTCGGCGCCGAAATCCACGAGGCGGCCCAGCGCGAGCTGGAGGCAATCGCCCGCGCGCGCGGCTTCGAGGGCCGCCTGCTGGTGACCGCCGATCCCGCTTTGCCCGCCGGCGACTGCCGCATCGAATGGGCCAATGGCGGCGTCAATCGCGACCGCGATGCGGTCCTGTCGGAAATCGAGGACGTCGTCGACCGCTATGTGGCGGCCCGCATCGGCGCCGCGCCTGAAGAAGTGGGGAGACACCAATGAGTGACACCGACAACAAAGAAGTCCCGCTCCCCGATCTGGAGAACGGGGCCATGCAGACGGTGGAGGACGCCGGGTCCTTGGCGCCGATGGACGAGGCCGACGAGTCGGTCAACCGCGGCGCCGCCGATCTGGAGGCGGTGTTCGACGTCCCCGTGCAGGTGTCGGCCGTGCTCGGCCGCGCGCGCATGGAGGTCGGCGAGCTCCTGCGCCTCGGCCCCGGCGCCGTGCTCGAGCTCGACCGCAAGGTCGGCGAAGCGATCGATATCTATGTCAACAACCGCCTGGTGGCGCGCGGCGAGGTTGTCCTCGTGGAGGAGAAGCTCGGCGTGACCATGACGGAAATCATCAAGGCGGACAAATAAAGGACCACGACCATGCGCCTTTTGATCATCGGCACCCTGGGCGGCCAGCTTACCGTCGCGAGCAAGATCGCGATGGACAAAGGCGCCAGCGTCACGCACGCCGACAGCGTCGAGCAGGCGCTGGCCGTGCTGCGCTCGGGCCGCGGCGCCGACCTGCTGATGGTCGACGTGGCCCTCGACATCAAGGAACTGGCCGAGCGGCTGGCGGCCGAGCGCATCCATGCGCCGATCGTCGCCTGCGGCGTCACCAATGACGCGCGCGCGGCGGTCGCCGCCATCCACGCCGGCGCCAAAGAATACATCCCGTTGCCGCCCGACCCGGACCTGATCGCGGCCGTGCTGGCCGCCGTGGCCGACGACAACCGCGACATGATCTATCGCGACGAGTCCATGGCCAAGGTGGTCAAGCTCGCCCAGCAGATCGCCGGCTCGGACGCTTCCGTGCTGATCACCGGCGAGAGCGGCACCGGCAAGGAAGTGCTGGCGCGCTTCGTGCACAACCGCTCCCAGCGCGCCAGGAAGCCCTTTATCACCGTCAACTGCGCCGCCATTCCGGAAAACCTGCTGGAATCCGAGCTGTTCGGCCACGAGAAGGGCGCCTTCACCGGCGCGCTCGCCCGCCGCATCGGCAAGTTCGAGGAGGCGAACGGCGGCACGCTGCTGCTCGACGAAATCTCCGAGATGGACGCGCGCCTGCAGGCCAAGCTCCTGCGCGCCATCCAGGAACGCGTCATCGACCGCGTCGGCGGCGCCCGCCCGGTGCCGGTCGACATCCGCATCATCGCCACCTCCAACCGCAACCTGGCGGAAGCCGTGCGCGAAGGCATCTTCCGCGAGGACCTGCTGTTCCGCCTCAACGTCGTGAACCTGAAGATCCCGGCGCTGCGCGAGCGGCCGGCCGATATCGGCGAACTCGCCGACTACTTCATCAAGAAGTATGCGCAGGCCAACGACCTGCCGCCCCGCCCGCTGTCGGCGGAAGCCAAGCGCGCGCTTTCCATCCATCGCTGGCCCGGCAACGTGCGCGAACTGGAGAACACGCTGCACCGCGCGGTGCTGCTCTCGACCGGGCCGGAGATCGGCATCGACGGCATCCTCTCGGCCGACGGCACCCGTCTCGACCAGGCGCGCGGCGGCGATATCGCCGCGCAGGCGGCCTTCGCGGCCGAGCAGGTCACGCGCAACCTGGTCGGCCGCACGGTGGCCGAGGTCGAACGCGACCTGATCCTGGAGACGCTCAAGCACTGTCTCGGCAACCGCACGCACGCCGCCAACATTCTGGGCATCTCGATCCGCACGCTGCGCAACAAGCTCAACGAATATGCCGGCGACGGCCTGCCGGTGCCCCCGCCGCACAATGGCGGCGGCAGCGAGTTGCGCGGCGCGGCGTAAAGCCTCGCTCCTTCCCCGCGCGCCGGCGGCCCGCTTGTCGGGCACGGTTTACCTGCCTAAACTCGCGCGGGGTTGAAAAGTGCTTTCGGGGCTTGCATGTCGTCGCGTACCGCATCGGCGTTATCTTGTCTTGTCGCCTTCGGCATTTTCGCCACATCCAACGCAACCAGCGCAGACAGCCCCAACGGTACCCCCGGACCCAGGCCCGCGGTCGACGGCCTGAACGGCATGGCCGACGTCGCCGCCGGCTCGATGAAGGGCAAGTCGATCTATTCCGGCGGCGGACTGGTGGCGATTCCACTCGGCAACAGTTTCGGACTGGAGCTCAAAGGCGTCGGCGGCGCCTTCGATCAGCACGAATTCGGTTCGGCCGGCGTGAACCTGTTCTGGCGCGATCCTTCGATCGGCCGGTTCGGCGTCATCGCCGATTACATCGGCACGGATACGGCATTCGGAAGATTCGACGGCTACCACCTCGCCTTCGAGGCCGCTCATTATTTCGGACGCTTTACATTGCGCGGCCAGGCCGGCGTCGCGACGAACGAACCGTTCCGCCTGACCTATGGAGGCGAGACCTTTACGCTGATCGGCCGCCAAACGAATTTCACCGAGAAGGTTGCGCTCGACTATTACCTTCAAGACAACCTGAAACTATCGATCGGTCATTCCTATTCGAACGACACGCACGCCGCGACGGCGGGCTTCGAATGGGCGCTTCCGACCGGCTTCCACAAGACGATGACGAGTTTTTTCGCCGAAGCCAGTTTCGCCAGCGGCAACACATCCGTATTCGGCGGCCTGCGGGTGTACGCCGGGCAGCAGGACAAGACTTTGATACGCCGCAACCGTGAAGACGACGCCACTCTTGCACAGCAGTTGTTCATAATAAGCGTTGTCGCAATATTGTCGGAGCTCGTGCGACACGACATCGACAATGCGCTCGCGTCCGGGCAACCCGCCGAGATCAAGAACAAGCTCAGATCAATCCAACGGGCCAATGGAAACTGATCCTCTGCCCGGTCGGACCGTGCCGGCATTCTGCCCGCGTCGGTTTTGCGTGCGGAATGATACAACAGACCTGGCGCGGATCGCGCGCCGCGGAATGACCGGAGGATACCGGCTCATCGGCATGGAACCCGCGCTCCGCCTCGCCGTTAACGGCGCATGCGGGCGCTACTCTGTCACAATCCGACGGCTGGAGCGAAGGGGCACGACAAGGACGCGATCCTTGCGGCCTTGAAGCTCGCCGATATCGACGTGCGTTACATTTCGCTCAAAAACGACGATTGGGAAGAGGCACTCAAAGAAGCGGCGAAGAAGAGCTTCGATCTCCTGGTCGCCGCCGGCGGCGACGGCACGATCGGCAAGATCCTCACCGCCCTGCCCGACCGTTCGCTGCCGGTCGCGCTGCTGCCGCTCGGCACCGCCAACAATGCCGCCCGCTCGCTCGGCATCGCCGGCACGCCGCAGGAGCTGGTCGAGACCTGGAAGATCGACAACACCTGCCCGCTCGACATCGGCTCGGCGAAGGCGCCCTGGGGCACTTCGCTGTTCCTGGAAGGCTTCGGCGTCGGCCTGTTTCCCGATTTCCTCCGCTTCGCCGCCAAAGGCCGCAAGCCCGAGGGCGCCGACAATCTGCGCAAGGGGCGCGAGATCCTGGAGAAGACGCTGAAGGAGGCCGAGCCGATCGAGATCGACGTCAGCGTCGACGGCAAGGCGTTGCGCGGCGAATTCCTCGGCGTCGAGGTTATGAACATCCCCTTCACCGGGCCTGGCCTGCCGATCGCCGCAAAGGCCGACGTCGCCGACGGCAAGCTCGACGTGGTCTGCTTCGAGGCCGACAAGCGCAAGGCGCTGATCGAATGGCTGGGGGCGCCGCTCGACGCAGCGCCGCCGGTGCTGAGCCGCAAGGCCGAGAAGGTCGAACTGACCTGGAGCGACGCGGCCAACCGGATCGACGACAGGTACTTCGACGACAACAAGGGCAAGAAGCTGATCGCGGAGATCGCCTGCGAGAAAAAGCAGGTGCAGATCGTGGTGCCGCAGAAGCATCCGGCGCAGCAGGCGCAGGGCAAGGCGGCCAGCGCATGAGCGAAGCCGCCGCCATCGACGCCGATACCGACCTGCGCGAGGTCGAGGCGCTCGCCGTGGAGCTCGCCGGCATCGCCGGCAGCGAAATCGCGACGACCCTCGGCGGCATCCTGAAGGTGCGCTACAAAACCGCCGCCACCGAGGACGCGGTCTGGCGCGATCCGGTGTCGGAGGTGGACCAACACGTCGAGAGCCTGATCCGCACGCGGCTGGCCGAGCAATTCCCCGGCCACGACATCATCGGCGAAGAGATGGACGAGCGGCCCGGCCGCGACCACGATTACGTCTGGGCGGTTGACCCGATCGACGGCACCGCCAATTTCGTCAACGGCTTTCCCGTTTTCGCCGCCTCGATCGGCGTGCTGCACAAGGGCCGCCCGGTGGTGGGCGCGCTCTGGTGCTCGATCAGCCACGCGCTGCGCGCCGGCGTCTATCATGCCCATGCCGGCGGCAAGCTACGCTTCGACGGCGCCGACGTGACGCCGAAGGTCAATCCGCAAGTGCGGCGCAAGCTCGCCGGCGTGCCGGCCGTCTCGCCGCAGAGCGGCTTCTGGGAGACGCGCAAGACCGGCTCGGCCGCGATCGAATGCGCGATGGTGGCGGCAGGGCTGATGCAGGTGGCGCGCTTCGCCTCGCCCAATATCTGGGACGTGGCCGGCGGCATCGCGCTGGTGGAGGCCTCCGGCGGCGTCACCCGCCAGTCCTTCGACGGCCTGAGCTGGACGCCGATGTACCGCTTCGAGCCGGGCAAGGATGCGTCCGGCAACGCCGACCTGCGCTACTGGCGCCGCGCCATCGTGGTCGGCACGGCCGAGGCGGTCGAGCAGATGTGCGCGGCCGCCGAAACGCTCTGACCCAGCGGCATAAAAAAGCCCGGCGCGACGGGCCGGGCTTTCTTACGATAGTGCATGCTTGCTTCAGATGCCGCGAGCCTTCTTCTTATCGCGCGCGGTATCCAGCTCCACGGCCTTGGCCAGGAGATCGTTGCTCATGTTTTCGAGATCGGCCGCAAGCTCCCGCCCGATGCGCGCGAGCCGCTTGCAGCGGTCGGCCGCGTCGATCAGGTACTGTTCGGTCTCCGACATTTCGACTCCATTCGGTGTTGTCGCGGCATATCCGAATGGTTTCGCCAAATTCAAGGTTGTGATGCGCACAAATTGTTGCGGCCCCTGTCAAATGTTACGGTGGCCGTCATAAATACGGGGTGGCCATGACGACGATCTACAAAATCGTGCCGGCGGCGCTGTGGCGCGAAGCCGAGCGCGCCGGCCGTTTCCAAGGCTCGGAGGTCGATCTGCGCGATGGATTCATTCACTTTTCCAGCGGCGCGCAGGTGGCCGAGACCGCCGCCAGGCATTTCGCCGGCCAGAACGATCTCCTCCTGGTGCATGTCGATGACGAAGCCTTGGGCATGCACTTAAAATGGGAGCCCTCGCGCGGCGGCGCGCTGTTCCCCCATCTCTATGGCGATCTCGATCTCGCGGCGGTCGCTAAAGTCGAGCCGCTGCCGCTCGGGCCGGATGGCCAGCACCGGTTTCCGCCCCTGGAAAGCTAGCGCAGACCAGCCCTGCGGCCGGGAACGGACCGGGCCTGCGGGGATTGATGCTGCAGTGCAATAATCCACGAGCGCCAATGTACAATTTCTCTCCGCCGCACATTCATCCCGCGGCCTATCGGCAAGGCGTGGGCTTCCTGCGCTGGGTGCCCGCCAGCCAGCGCGGGCCGGGCGCTGTCCGTTACCGCTGCCCGGTCAGCGGCAGCTTCGTGCTGGTCACCGACGAGGCCGCGCTTCAGCGCCTCGCCCGCCCGCGCGCGCGGCTGCGTTGCGTCAGTTGCGGCGAGATGCATCTGCTCGCCTGCGCGGCGGATGGCGTCGTTGTGGGAGCACCGGGCAAATCCTAATCTCCGCGCCGGACCGGCGCGGCAGTCGCGCCGGACGGGGGAGACCTAATCCATGCGTCATCTACTTGCCGTTACCGCCACGCTGATCTGGAGCGTTGCCGCCGCTTTTGCCGCCGATCCGGTCGGCACCTACGACGTCGAGGGCACCAATCCCGGGGGCGGCTCGCGCTACAGCGGGACCGTCACCATCAGCAAGACCGGCGAGACCTATCGCGTCGTCTGGGTCGTCGGCTCGACCCGCTATGTCGGCACCGGCATCGGCAACAAGGACTTCATCGCGGTGTCCTACCGCTCCGGCAACGACACCGGCCTCGCGCTCTACGGCGCCGACGGCGGCAACTGGGCGGGCATCTGGACCTATGCCGGCGGCCGCGAGGTCGGCGCCGAGCTCTGGAAGCGCCAGTAACCCAAGAGCCGCACCAGCCGATGGACCTCGACGCCAACCGCACCCTGATCGCCGTCGCGCTCGGACGCATCCCGGGCGGCGACCGGGCGGCGTTGCAGACGGTCTATCGGCTGACCTCGGCGAAGCTTTTTGGCGTCGCGCTGCGTATCTTGGGCGAACGCAGCGAAGCCGAGGACGTGCTGCAGGAGGTCTACGTGACGGTCTGGCGCAAGGCCGCCGATTTCGACCCGAGCCGGGCAAGCCCGATGACCTGGCTGATCGCCATCGCGCGCAACCGCGCCATCGACCGGCTGCGCGCGTCGCGGCAGAGCCGCGCCATGGCCCCGATCGAGGCCGCCGCCGAAGTCGCCGACAGCGGCATAGGCGCGGACGGTGCGCTGGAAATGTCGCAGGACAATGCGCGCCTGCACGGCTGCCTCGACGGGCTTGCCGCGCACGAGCGCAACGCGCTGCGCGGCGCCTTCTTCGACGGCAACACCTATGAGGAACTGGCGGCGCGCATGAGCGTGCCGCTCGGTACCATGAAGAGCTGGATCAGGCGTGCGATGATCAAGCTCAAGAGCTGTCTGGAGCAATGACCGACGCCACCGACCATAGCGGCAAGCTGCCGGAAGATTTGCCGGAAGCCGAGCTTTTGGCCGCCGAATATGCCCTCGGCGTGCTTGACGGAGCGGCGCGCGCGGCCGCCGCGCAGCGCGTCGCGCGCGAGCCCGCATTTGCCGCGATGGTGGCGGCTTGGGAGGCGCGCCTGGCGCCCTGGGCGGCCGAGATCGCCGACATTGCACCGCCGCCGCAGCTGTGGGAGCGCATCGCCGCCGCTCTGCCCGCGCCAATTCCGCCGCGCGCAAGCCTTTGGCAGAGCCTCGCCTTCTGGCGCGGGCTGACCTTCGTCACCGGCGCGCTCGCCGCCGCCTGCCTGGCCGCGGCGATCTATCTCGGCACGCTGACGCAGCCGCAGCCGCTGCTCGCCACCATCGAGGGCGGTGGCCACAGCCATTTCGTCGCCACCGTCGACGCCAGACGCGGGACCGTCGCCGTGGTGCCCGCCGCCTTCGCCGCCGACGCCAGCCGCGTGCCCGAACTGTGGCTGATCCCGGCGGACGGCCGGCCGCGCCCGCTCGGCCTGCTGCGCGCCGACCGCACCGTCACCATCACAATCCCGGCCGCGCTGGTGCCGCACGCCAGGCGCGATGCCGTGCTGGCGGTCTCGCTTGAGCCGCCCGGCGGCTCGCCCACCGGCGCGCCGACCGGCCCGGTGATCGCCTCCGGCAAGCTCACGAATCTGTGACCGCCGCCGCGCATCCTTAAGCTCCGCCGCTCCGTAGCTCCCGATGTCTCCGCCACCCGCCTAGGCTCGTTCCGAGCTTCGGCGGGCCTGGAAGGGGGACGTCAAACAGAGAGCAACGGAGTCATCCTATGAACCGCTTTCCCACCCTCGCGCTCGCCGGCGCCGCTGCGCTTGCGCTCGCGCTCGGCTTCAATGCCGCCGGCACCGCTTCCGCGCAGATGAAGGAGCAGACCGTCACCGTCGGCGGCGCGCCCATGTATCCGTCCAAGAACATCGTGCAGAACGCGGTCAACTCGAAGGACCACACGACGCTGGTCGCCGCCGTGAAGGCCGCCGGCCTGGTCGACACGCTGTCCTCGGCCGGCCCCTTCACCGTGTTCGCGCCGACCAACGCCGCCTTCGCGAAGCTTCCGGCCGGCACCGTCGACACGCTCCTCAAGCCAGAGAACAAGGACAAGCTCACCAAGATCCTGACCTGCCACGTCGTGGCGGCCAACGCGATGTCGTCGGCGATTTCGAAGATGATCAAGGACGACGGCGGCGCGCATCCGGTCAAGACCGTCGGCGGATGCACCTACACCGCCAAGATGAAGGGCGACAAGATCGTGCTCGTCGACGGCAAGGGCCAGGAAGCCGCCGTGACGATCGGCAACGTCAAGCAGTCGAACGGCGTCATCCACGTCATCGACACCGTGTTGCTGCCGGGCTGATCTCCGACAGCCCGCAGCCGGCGCTTCTCAAGCGCCCGAGCCCTCTCCCTGTCCCCGGGGAGAGGGTTTTCGCGTTGCGCGGGTTGGGAGGGCCGATTATCCCGCGTTTTCAGGCGGCGGCGCGGTTCCCGTTAACCAGCCGCTAACCATAGACTGGGCAAATATTGCCTGGGGGAAACGGGGCTCACCACCCTTCCTGGCTTTCTCTCGCGGCGCCTTCTGCGGGCGCCCGGCTTCGGTTTGATCACCTTTGTATTGGTTCGCGTCCGCGCCGCCGGGGGCATGGCGGTCAGTGGCAGGATAATGAGCGACATCACGGCCGCACCGGCAACATCGACCGGCGGCATCAAGCTACCCGGCTTCGGCGAAATCGGCGCGTGGATGAAGCGCGGCGACATCGCGCTCGCCGTCGGCGTGCTGACCATCCTGGTCGTGCTGATCCTGCCGTTGCCGCCGATGCTGCTCGACATCGCGCTGGCGATCTCGATCATCTTCTCGGTGCTGATCCTGATGACGGCGCTGTTCATCCACACGCCGCTCGAATTCTCCGCCTTCCCGACCGTGCTGCTGATCGCGACCATGCTGCGGCTGGCGCTGAATCTGGCGTCCACGCGCCTGATCCTGTCGCGCGGTCATGAAGGCACCGACGCCGCCGGCCACGTGATCGAGGCCTTCGGCAACTTCGTGATGAGCGGCAATTTCGTGATCGGGATCATCGTGTTCACGATCCTGGTCATCGTCAACTTCGTCGTCATCACCAAGGGCTCCGGCCGCATCGCCGAAGTCGCCGCCCGCTTCCACCTCGACGCCATGCCGGGCAAGCAGATGGCGATCGACGCCGACCTGTCCGCCGGCATGATCGACGAGAAGGAAGCGCGCCGCCGCCGCCAGGTGCTGGAGGACGAAGGCGGCTTCTTCGGCGCCATGGACGGCGCCTCCAAATTCGTGCGCGGCGACGCCATTGCCGGACTGCTGGTGGTGTTCATCAACGTCATCGGCGGCATGATCATCGGCATCGCCCAGCAGGGCCTGTCGTTCGCCGACGCCGCGCAAGCCTATACAATCCTCACCGTCGGCGACGGCCTGGTGACGCAGGTGCCGGCCCTGATCGTCTCCACCGCCGCCGGCCTCCTGGTGTCGAAGGCCGGCATCACCGGCTCTGCCGACAAGGCGCTGATGAAGCAGTTGTCCGGCTACCCGAACGCGCTGGCGATGTCGGGCGCGGTCATGGTGGTGATGGCATTTCTTCCCGGCATCCCGATGCTGCCGTTCCTGGCGCTCGGCGCCGGCGCCGGCTCGCTCGCCTTCATCGTCGACAAGCGCACCAAGGTCGCCGCCGCCGGCGAGGCCAAGAAGGCCGCCGCCGAGAAGAAGACCGCCGACGCCGCCGACGAGCCGATCGGCTCGGCGCTCAAGATGGACGATCTCAAGGTCGAGCTCGGCTACGCGCTGCTGCCGCTGGTGAATTCGCCGGACGGCACCGACCGCCTCACCGAGCAGATCAAGGCGCTGCGCCGCTCGCTCGCCGCCGAAATGGGCTTCGTGATGCCGGCGGTGCGCCTGCTCGACAACGTGCAGCTCGACGCCAACGCCTATCTCATCCGCATCAAGGAAGTGGAAGCGGGCTCCGGCAAGGTCTGGGCCGGCCAGTACATGGTCATGGACCCGGCCGGCGGCCAGGTGAAATTGCCCGGCACGCACACCACCGAGCCGACCTTCGGCCTGCCCGCCACCTGGATCGACGGCGCGCTCAAGGAAGAGGCCTCGATGCAGGGCTACACGGTGGTCGACGCCGCCACCGTGCTGTCCACGCATTTGACCGAGCTGCTCAAGACCAACATGGCCGAGCTGTTGTCCTACGGCGAGGTGCAGAAGCTGCTGAAGGAACTGCCGAAGGAGCAGGCCGAGCTGCTTAAGGACCTGGTGCCGACGCTGATCACCGTCTCCGGCATCCAGCGCGTGCTGCAAATCCTCTTGGCCGAGCGCGTCTCCATCCGCGACCTCGCCACCATCCTGGAAGGCATCGCCGACGGCGTCTCGGTCTCGCGCAACCCGGTCACGCTCGCCGAGCACGTGCGCGCGCGGCTGTCGCGCCAGCTCTGCGCGCAACACACCACGCCCGGCGGCTACCTGCCGCTAATCGCGCTGTCGGCGAAATGGGAACAAGCCTTCGCCGAGTCCATGGTCGGCCAGGGCGAGGACCGCCAGCTCGCCATGCAGCCCTCCAAGCTGTCGGAATTCATCGGCCTGGTGCGCGAGAAGTTCGAGGCGGCGGCGCGCGAAGGCGAAGCGCCGGTGCTGGTCACCTCGGCCGGCATGCGGCCTTACGTGCGCGGCATCGTCGAGCGCTTCCGCACCCAGACACCGGTGTTGTCGCAGGCCGAGATTCACCCAAGGGCGAGGCTCAAGACGGTGGGCAGTATTTGAGGCCCTGTTCCGGATGGCCGGATCGAGCCCGGTCATGACGCGCGATGCGCGTCACTTCGCCTTGAACGGTTCGCTTTCGCCTTCCAGCATTCCGCTCAAAGTTTCGAACAGCTTGTCGTTCTCCACCACGAAGAACAGGCCGCCGCGGCCGTTCTGGCTGGAGTCGCATTTGCCCTTCTTGGGATTGATGGTGCCTTGCTGGTTGAGGTCGCCGAAGATCGCATAGTTTTTGGCGCCCGAGGTGGTGACGCCGATCTTGGCGTGGTTGCTGCCGCCGATCAGCTTGATCTTGTGGCCGTCCCAGCTGCCGTCGAGCGCGACCACGACGTCGCCCGGCTTCTTGTTGCCGGACTTGAGCACGCCCTCCCAGCAGCCGATCTTGGTCGACTTCCTGGTCGAAAAGATCTGCGGCGAGGCCCACCAGGTCGCATTGCGGTTGGACGTGCCGTCGAGCAGCGCCGACACCATCTGCCAGGGCGGCACGTTGAGGTTGGACGGTTTGGAGATCAGCATCACGTCCTTGCTCAGGCTCTTCTGCACGATCTTCACGTCCTCGGGCGTGCGCTTGTCGGGCGCGATCTTCTTCGGCTTCTCGCCGACCTTCTCCGCCAGTGCGCGCACGTCGGCGGGCCCGCCGAGCCGCACCACCTGCCCGTTGCCCTGGCTGGTGACGACGCCGGCATTGGCGAGGCCCTCGAGCACGGCCTTCACGCCGTCCTTGTCGAGCTTGAGCGCGAAGAAATGCTGCGCGTTGTTGAGGTTGTTCTGGGTGGTCACGCAGCCGAGCGTGTTGCCGGCCTTGCGCGGAAACTTCTTGCTGCCCGAGGCCGGCCAGGACGGCGTGGTCACCTGCATCACCAGGCCTTCGCCGGCCTCGTTCCAGGCGAGTATGCCCTTGGAGTGCCCCCAGGGCGCGCCGCAATTGGCGCCGCAGCCCGCGATCTTGGGGTCGTCGTAGAACTGGTCGTTCCAGACCAGGTAGAACGGCGAGCCGTTATAGATCTGGTCGAAGGTGGCACCGACCGGATCGGTCAGCGTCATGCCAAGGCAGCCTTTGCCCTTGGCGAGCGCGCCGGCCGCGCTCGAGGCGACGACGTATTGCTGGCTGAAGTTGGCGCCGATCTTGGCGTTCACCTTCGTGCCAGGCTTGTCGAAGATGCATGTGCGCGTGCCGCTGTCGGCGCCGCAGCCGGCGAAGGGCTTTTCGCCCTCGTATTTCTGGCTGTTGAACTTATAGGCGAACCACCAATCGACCGGCTTGCCCTTCTCCACCAGCGGCACCGGCGCGTCGGCCGCCGTGGCTGCGCCGCCGGCGAGCACGAGCGCGGCGAACGCCGCGCGGCGGAGGAAAGCGACCTTGCCCGGCATCGGTTGCACTCCGCCTCAGCGCGGCGACGCGCGCGTGCCGGTCAGTTGCGCGATCAGCGCCTTGTAGAGCTCCTTCTCCGGCCCGGTCGCCTTGTCCATCCGCTCGGCCAGATCGTTGAGGTCGACCGGCTGCGTCGACGGCTTCGCGCGCTGCACGGTGTCGAGGCCGACCTTCGGCAGCAGCGCCTCCATCACCCGTTCAAGCGTCCTGAACAGCAGATCGGTGTTGTAGCCGGCGAGGAAGCCGAGCGCCGCCGCGCTCAACTGGATGGTCGTGCCGTCGTCGCCCGCGATCTGCGCGACGAATAGCGTGATGGCGCCGCCGGAGACCGCGCCGAGCAGGATGCGGTTGAGGTATTCCGGCTTGCGGCGGATGTCGAAATTGCGCTGATAGATATGCGTGTGCGCCGAGCGCAGCAGATAGACGCAGGCGCCGAGCCCGCCGTAGACCCACGGCGTCAGCAATTCGAGAATGGTGCGGCTGACAAGATAGCTGCCGGTGTCGCCTCTTTCCGCCATCACGCCCAGGTACCAGTTCGAGCCGATGACGATGGCGGCGAAGGCGATCGTGATCGCCCAGAGCAATCGGGTGAAGGAGAGCGCCGGCGAATAGCCGATGATGTGCTCGATCCAGGTCCGATGCCTGTAGGGGACGATCCTGGTGTTGCGCAGCGTCTCGGCGGTGACCGGCGACAGCGCGGCGGCGAGATCGTAATAGGCGAGCTCGAAGGCGACCCAGTCGGCCGGGGCCACGTCGCTGGCGGTCACCGACACCTTGTCGAACAGGCCGAGCTTGGCGGCCGTCACCTTGATCGTGGTGACGATATCCGCCGGCAGGGTCAGGCCGTCCTTGGTCTTCACGCCCGCGGCGACCGCGTAGTCGAGCAGCGCCAAGGCGTCTTTGACCTCCGCCACCATGCGGCTGTCGGATGTGGACGAACTTCCAGCGCCGAATGCTTCCGCCATGATTCCCCCCCCACTGGTTCTTGCCGGTTTGCCGGTCTGCGCAGCCCGCAACCTATGGAGGCCGCGAGCGCATTTGCCAGACATGGTAGCGCACACGCGCGCGCTTAGGAACGGGAAAAGCGTCAGGGCCTAGAGATCAAGGCCTGGCGAAACGAAGCCGCATCTCGTCGACCAAGCGCACTCATTCCGCCGCGACTTCGGCCCGCTCATGCGCATGCGCCCCGGCCCGCGCGCGGATCGCCTCGTCGCGATATTTGCGCGCCAACGCCGCCTCGCCGCCGGTGGTGGCGTGATAGAGGTCGAGCGCGTCGAATTCGTCGGCCTTCGGCGGCGCAATGGCGAGATCGGAATAGGTCCAGCGGTCGGGCGCGGCGAGCGCCTTCTTCAAGAGCGCCTTGCAGCGCAGATAGACGCGCGCATAGTTGAAGGCCTTCGCGACGATGCCGCCCCCGTACTTCGGATAGAAGAGCAGCGGGTTCTCCCGCGGCAGGCCGGGGCGGCGGTCGCGCCGCGATTTGAGGCGGAACGCGCCGCTTTCGAGCGGGTGCACGCCCTCATAGAGGATGGTGAGGTAGAACCACAGAATGGTCGACAGCGTGGTGCCCGGCCGGCCGATCTTGCTGGCACAGGTGCGGCGCAGGATCGTGTAGATGTGCTCCGGCGTGTAGAACGTCTCCCACGCCGCGCGGTAGGCCTCCTCCCACTCCGCGTCCGACATCTTGCCCGAGTGGTGCGCGACCCGGTGGTTGAGGTCGTATTTGTTCATGTCCGGGTCCATCCAGATTCCCTTGGACGAGAGAACCTTGTGGTCTTCGGAGCCCGGCAGCGGCGTCAGGAAGAAGAACTCGAGGATGTCGATCGGCAATTCGCGCTTGATGATCTCGACGTCGCGCAGGATCGACGCCTTGGTGTCGGCGGGGAAGCCGAGGATGTAGCCGGCATAGGTGATGGCGCCGTGGTTGCGCCACTTCTGCAGCATCTCGCGGTATTCGGTGATCTTGTTCTGCCGCTTCTTGGCGGCGATCAGGTTGTCCGGGTTGATGTTCTCCAGCCCGATGAAGGCGCGGCGCACGCCGGCGCGCGTCGCCTTCTCGATGAAGCCCGGGATCTTGTGGCAGAGCGTGTCGACCTGGATGGTGAAGCCGATGTTCATCCCCTCGCCTTCCCGCATTTGGATCATGCGGTCGAACAGCGGCTCCCAGTCCTTGTTGCGGGCGAAATTGTCGTCGGTGATGAAGAAGCGCTTGATGCCTTCGGCGTAGTTCTCGCGCACGATCTTTTCCAGGTCGTCGGCCGAGCGGATGCGGCTCTTGCGTCCTTGCACGTTGATGATGGTGCAGAACGAGCACTGGTAGGGACAGCCGCGGCCGAGGTCGATGCTCGACAAGTTGCCGACGGTGCGCTGGACATGCTTGCGCGGCAGGAACGGCGGCGGCTCGCCGATCAGGTTCGGCAGCGCGTCCATGTAATTGTACATGGGCTTGAGCGTGCCGCGGTGCGCGTCGCGCAAGACCTCGTCGAGACGGCGCTCTTCCGCTTCGCCGGCGAAGAAGGAGATGCCCAGCGCCTGCGCGGCTTTGATGTCGTCCGGCAGTTCCGGCAGCATGGAAATGCAGCCGGAGACGTGGAAGCCGCCGATGCACACCGGCAATCCCGCCGCGAGAAACGGCTTCGCCAGGTCGACGGCGCGCGGAAACTGGTTCGACTGCACGCCGACCAGGCCGATCAGCGCGCGCCCGCCTTCGCGGCGGATCATGTCGATGATCTTGCCTGGCTGAACCCGACGATTGGTTTCGTCGTAAGTATGCAGGCGCATCTCGACGCCGGTGCCGAGCACCTCGCGCTTGCGCGCGTCCTCGGCGAGCGCGTTCAGGCAGGCGAGCGTGTTGGACGGGATGGCCGAGCGGAACCACTGAATCGGGTAGCCGTCGTCGTCGTAATGCGACGGCTTGATCATCACGAAATGGAAAAGTCCGGGGCCGGTCTCAGGCAAAGCCATTCCGTCCGCCCTTACTGTTTCGGAGCCTTGGCGGCATCAAACCGCCTTCTCAAAAACAAGACAACAACATGCTCTCAACCGGCGCTTTAGTCGAGATTAGATCGGCTGGCGCGGCTTGCCTCCGGCCGCGCGGGCGCAGATCGTGCCGGTATATTGATACCATGCCCTGTCAAAACGGCCTTCGGCTCCCCATATAGCTCTCATAGTGTTCCCCATCCCTTCGGCTCTGCCTGGAGTTTGTAATGACCACGATCAATTATGACGCGCCGGCGGAGCTGTTTCCCTCGCGCAACCGCAAAGTCGTCAGCAAGTTGAAGTATCGCCGCTTCGACCGCGCGGCCGAGGCCATTCGCTTCGCCATCGAGGAATTGCCCGAGCCGCTCTTGCTCGGCGCCTATATCGAGATCGACGAGACGCGCCTCGGTCACAGGGAGATCCGCGCGCTGTACGAGAGCGAGCGCTATCCGCTGAAGAAGAAGGCGGCCTAACGCCGTTAAGCACCCGGCAGATGCGGTTTGACCCAATGTTCCGGATGCTATAAAGACGGCGGGATTGAAACTTTAGTTGTTGGTTTGCCTTGCTCCGTTGCCCCTGTTTGGGACCGCTGCCAAGTCACCCCCAAAACCGGATGTTTCGATCGCTTAGGCGATGACCGCTTGAGCGCATATCGAAGTGACAACGTCACTCAGCAAGGAATAGCCATCATGGCCACAGGTACCGTCAAGTTCTTCAATACCCAGAAGGGCTTTGGATTCATCACCCCGAGCGACGGCTCGCGCGATGTGTTCGTTCACATCAGCGCCGTCGAGCGCGCCGGCATGAGCACGCTCAACGAAGGCCAGCGCGTCTCGTACGAGATCGTCACCGAGCGCGGCAAGCAGGCGGCCTCGAATCTGCAGAACGCCTGATCCCGTTTCGGATCGGATAAGCAGAACGCCCGGCCTTAAGTGCCGGGCGTTTTCGTCAGGAGCGACATGATCCATCGGTTCGCCGTCAACAGCAGCGTTTACTATCAGCCGACCTTCAATTCCGGCGCCGCGCGCGGCCTCTACAAGGTCGTCCGCCACCTGCCGTTGGAGGATGACGGCAAGATTGCCTACCGCATCAAGAGCGGCGCGGAAGCCTTCGAGCGCACCGCCGAAGAGCACCAGCTGAGCCGCACAGGCTAGGCGCAGGCCCCTGCCGCCCCGGACGCAACCCGCGGTCGCGCGCGAGCCGTTGTTTCAGCACGATTTTTAGCGATTTGGCCCTTTCGGGCGTCGAAAGCCTTTATTCAAGCCGTTTTCAACGTTCCGTGAAGCGTCCTTTGGAACTGTGGCGGCGTACTTACGTTATCGGACGAATGAATTTGAACCTTGTTCAAGGCCGGACCGACGAACGGACGTGACCTTGGAGGACGCCATGAACTGGTCGATGTACACCGCCGACCGCACCACCCACCTCAAGATCGTGGTGGTGGGTCTTGCCGCCGCGCTGCTGATTGCCGTGATCGGCATCTCGGCGCGTCAACTCAATCTCGGAACCGACATTCTGACCGCGCAGAACCCGACCGTCATCAGGGCGGGCGGCCCCGTGGTCTTCACCGACCGCGCCGGTCCGGTGATCCGCTAAGCGTTGCTTCGCGGCCCTGCGGCCGCGGATTCATCTTCTTGACCTCCCCCTGCCTTCGCGCCGCATTTGCGGCGCTATTTTTTTGCTCGTATGCCCGCCTGCGGCATGGCGTCACCCGGCCATGGTCCGAATCGTCGCGATGGCGGATAACAGCCCCGATGCAGCGCCCTTTTGTCCGCCTGGCTTTGCTGGCCCTCGTCCTGTCCGCCGCGCCGGCGGCGGCGCAAGTCAATCCGCAAGCCATTGCCGACTACCAGGCGAAGCTTGCCGTCTACGAAAAGGCGCGCGCCGCCTATGACGCGGTGGCGACGCCCTATTGGGACGCCATCGCCGAGAAGCGCCGCATCCGCAATGCCAAGCGCCGCGACAAGATTCCGGTCGTGCTCGAGGACTACGTGCTGACGCAGCCGCCGCAATACACCGGCCCGCCGCGCCCGGTCGATCCGCAGGCGCCGGACAAGCCGCCGCCGGACCAGCCTTACATCCCGGTGGTCGCCGATTTCCTCAAAGCGGCGGCCGAC
>JALHRB010000037.1 GCA_022841665.1 Pseudolabrys sp. | reverse complement strand
GGTGCCGGGGTTTTCGGCGGCCGGTTTCGGCGCCTGCGCGAGACGCGGCGGCGGTAGCGGCGCCGGACCGGCGACGATCGCGGGCGGCGGCGTATCCTCGACCGCCGCGACCGCGGGCGAGGCGCTCTCCGCTTCGCTGGCGGGATCCGGCGTGACGAGGGCGAGCATTGGGCGGCGGAGCGCGACGTCCACCCTGCCCGCGCGCGCGGGTGCGCGATTGTCGTGCACGAAGACGCCCGGCCCTATCGACGATCTGGCGTTGGGGCTGGCCGACAGCGCGACCGAGAACAGCCAGGCGGCGCCGAGCGTGGCCGCGGCGCCGGTCGCGCCGACAACGGCGAGGCTGCCCAGCCCCATGCCGGCGGCACGCGCCGCCGCGCGAATGCTGTTGCGCAGGAAGCGACGGCCGCCAAAATCAGAAACGCCGCAGAACGTCGCGGTTGTTGCCGTCATTCCCCACGCACTCAACGCCACACGGAAGATTGTCCCGAGCGGAGAATGGGGGTGGTAAGGTTAAATGGCTGTAAACGGCCGCGCTTTAGGTTGCGGAACCCGGAAGGACCGGCGCGCTACTCCAGGATTTTCTGGGTGCTCTTTTCGGCGTCGTACACCGAGACCTGGACGATCGGATAGGCCTTCTTGATGGCCTGGCCGGCGGCCTCGGCTTCCTCGGCGGTGTCGAAGGCCGACTTGGTCTGGCGATCGACCTGCAACCGGAAACGCTTCAGCGCGGTCCGCGTCTGCCCAGGCGGCGGCATGGCGATGTCGTCGCCGCTGTCCTTTTTCTTCACCGTGATCTTGGCGGTGGCCATGGGCATTTTCCTCTTCTCGTCCAACAATGGTCACATGCAGGAAGCCCGGCATCTTGCCGGGCTTCCCGTTATTCGACAACGCCGGCGTTTTACTTCTGCTGCGGCGACGGGGTGGCCTTCGGATCGCCCTGGGTCTGCTGCGGCGTCACCAGCGGCTTAGCGGGCTGCTCCGCCGGCTTCGGGGATTCGTTCTGCGAATTATTCTGAACATTGCTCATGGTATATCCTTTTTCTGAAAAAGTCACTGGAGAAGCACCCAGTAACACTTTGCAGATGGTGGCTGAGCGCGCGCATTACAATGCCGACCTCAGTATTATTGGAAGATAACTATCGGATTTCATGTAATTCGGACAGCGACACTGTCCTTCGATCATTGCGGCTTGCTGCGATTGCCGGTGTCTTGCTGCGCATCGCGTGCGCCGGCGGCGCGGTCGTGCTCCAGCGCTGCCGACAAATCGTCGGGGCTGACCGCCAGCATCTCGCCCGGGGCGCGTCCCTGCATCGGCAGCATCAAAAAGGTCGACACGCGCCGGTAAACCGGAAACGACAGCCCTTCGATCAGCTCTTCGTCGGTCACAACTTCGTAGGCTCCCGGCGGCAGCGCGCGATCGACGCCCGCGAGCGTGAACGGACCGGAAAAGGTCACGGTGTGGCGCTTGGTGCGCGTCAGCATGTCATTCTTTCCGGCGGCGGAGCGGCCGCCGCGCTATTGCCCAACGCAACGGACTTTTATGCCGGCGGATCGCCACTGGCATGTCGATGCAGGAAACGGGCGATCTGCCCGCGTAAATCGGACGTCTTCACCACTTCGCCCATCGCGCCGGCGGCGTCGTACAGTTCTCTTTGCAGCTTTGGCGGCAGCGTATTCCACTGCAGGATCACGGCCGCCCCCATGCAGCGAAGAATGTGCTCCTCCTCCGCGGCGAGCACGACGCCCGTGGCAACCGAACGGTCGGACGAATGAACCATGTTCTGGTTGTTTTCGGCCAACCATTGCTCATTGTCCGCAAGGTCGGTGAAGCTGCGCTCGCTATTGCGATAAGCGCGCTTTTGATCGGGATCGGTCGATGATCTGGCCAATTCGCCATATTCGGACGCTTTGGCGCGGAACGGCTTGGGCGTGAACATGGATCACTCTTCCCTAAGGCCTGAATTTCCAGAGGTTGAATCGGCACGCACCGGCGTCTGAAGACATATGGGGTGCGGACCAGGCTATTGCCATCAATAAGAAAATGCGGCCGCTTGTCTGAACGCGCCGCGCCTTCGGTATACTTGTCGACGAATCTTGCGAGCAAAACGATGTATTCCGCCACAATAGGCCGCCAGCGCCATACCTTCGCCGACCTGAAGGCGCTCCTGGCCAAGGCCACGCCGCTGCGCTCGGGCGACGTGCTGGCGGGGGTGGCGGCCTTAAGCGGCGAGGAGCGCGTGGCGGCGCAGATCGCGCTCGCCGACCTGCCGCTCGCCACCTTCCTGAGCGAGGCCGTGATCCCTTACGAGGACGACGAGGTCACGCGCCTCATCGTCGACACGCACGACCCAGCGGCCTTTGCGCCGATCGCGCATCTCACGGTCGGCGGTTTTCGCGACTGGCTTTTGTCGGACGAGGCGACGACGGCGGCGCTCTCGGCGCTGGCGGGCGGCGTGACGCCCGAGATGGCGGCGGCGGTGAGCAAGATCAGCCGATTGCAGGACCTCATGGTGATGGCGGCCAAGTGCTCGGTCGTCACCCGCTTCCGCAACACCATCGGCCTGCCCGGCCGCCTGTCGGTGCGCTTGCAGCCCAACCACCCGACCGACGACGCGCGCGGCATCGCCGCCAGCATCCTCGACGGCCTGCTGCTCGGCGCGGGCGACGCCGTCATCGGCATCAATCCGGCGACCGACAGCCCGGAGCGCGCGCACGCGCTGCTGTCGATGCTGGAAGAGATCATCGGCAAGCTCGCCATCCCGACGCAGGCTTGCGTGCTGGCGCACATCACGACGACGCTCGCGCTGATCGGCCGCGACTCGCCGGTCGATCTCGTGTTTCAGTCGATCGCGGGCAGCGAGAGCGCCAACAAGGCCTTCGGCATCGATCTCGCGCTGCTCGCCGAGGCGCGCGCGGCGGCGCTCGCGCTCAAGCGCGGCACGCTCGGCGACAACGTGATGTATTTCGAGACCGGCCAGGGCTCGGCGCTGTCGGCCAACGCCCATCGCGGCGTCGACCAGCAGACGCTGGAAGCGCGCGCCTACGCGGTTGCGCGCGCGTTCAAGCCGCTGCTGGTCAACACCGTGGTCGGCTTCATCGGCCCGGAATACCTGTTCGACGGCAAGCAGATCGCGCGCGCAGGCCTCGAGGATCATTTCTGCGGCAAGCTCATGGGCGTGCCGATGGGCGTCGACGTCTGCTACACCAACCACGCGGAGGCCGACCAGGACGACGCCGACGCTTTGCTCGCGCTGCTCACCGCAAGCGGCGTCAACTTCGTCATGGGCGTGCCGGGCGCCGACGACATCATGCTCGACTACCAGAGCACCTCGTTTCACGATGCGCTGGCGATGCGCGATCTTTACGGCCGCCGCCCGGCGCCGGAATTCGAGGACTGGCTGGCGCGGCAAGGCCTGATGGACCGCGCCAACCGCATCCGGCCGGGCGAGTTGCCGGCGCCATTCCGCGCGCTGTTGCCGGCATGAGCGACCAGCCCGCCTCCCCGCCTGCATCCGCACCGCCGGACTCGTGGGCCGATCTGCGCCGGCTGACGAACGCGCGCATCGGCCTCAAGCGCAGCGGCGCCTCGCTGGCGACCGGGCCCTTGCTCGACTTCCAGCTCGCGCATGCCCGTGCGCGCGACGCCGTGCACGCCGCGCTCGACGAAGCAAAGCTTGCAGGCGACCTCCGGCTTCTCGGCGACGTGCTTACGGTGTCGAGCCTGGTCGAGGACCGGCCGACTTACCTGATGCGGCCCGATCTCGGGCGGATGCTGTCGCCATTATCGGAAGCTGCCCTGCAGGAAAGAGCGGGCACGTTCGACGTCGCCTTCGCCGTCATCGACGGGCTGTCGCCGCGCGCGGTGGAAACGCATGCCGCGCCGGTGCTTGCGCAGGTGCTGCCGGCCTTGCGCGCCGAGAACTGGCGCGTCGCGCCGCTGGTCCTTCTGCAGCTCGGCCGCGTCGCCGCCGGCGACGCCGTGGCCACGCTGCTGCGCGCGCCATGCGTCGTCGTGCTGATCGGCGAGCGGCCCGGCCTGTCGGCGCCGGACAGCATGGGCGCTTATCTGACCTGGCAGCCGGGTCCGGCGACGACGGACGCGGAGCGCAATTGCATTTCCAACATCCGCCCGGACGGCATCGGCTATGCCGACGCCGCGGCGAAGATTGCGCACCTGCTGCGCGCCATGCGCGATCGTAAATTGTCGGGGGTGCGGCTGAAGGACGACTCGGAGCGGCCGGCGGCCCTGACCCTGAGTCGGTCGCCGAACTGTTAACAGTGCGGCGCAATATTTTTTAGAAAAGCGTCATGCGAATCGCTTAGCTTATCGTCCATGGCGGTTCGTCAGTTACGGATCGAGAAGCGATCGGGTCAGTCGGCAGCGACACGACCCCGGACGCCCTCCCCGCTGACGCCGCCGCTACCCCCACATCGTTTGCTCCTGTCGGTCCCGCGCTCGCGCGCGGTGCGTTGGCGTGTGCACCTAACCTTAAGTCCACCAGAAGGAATACGGCCTTGGGCAAGAACCTCGCGAAGAAGAGACGCCGTCACGAGCGCCTTAGCGGATCCGCCGAGATCATCGAGTTCCAGAACGGAAAATTCGAAACCGAACGGACGCTGCCCCCGATAAAGGCCCTCAACCCGACCCAGGCCGACTACCTCGACGCCCTTCGCAAACATCCCCAGGTCATCGTTCTCGGGCCGGCAGGCACCGGCAAGACCTGGATCGCGGCCACCCACGCCGCCGACCTCTACCGCAACCGGCAAATCGACAAGATCATCCTCACGCGCCCGAACGTCCCGTGCGGCCGCTCGCTCGGCTATTTTCCCGGCACGCTGGAAGACAAGTTCGCGCCCTGGGCGGTGCCGGTTTCCGAGGCGATCAAGGAGCGCATCGGCAAGGCCGCCTACGACATCGCGCTCAAGAACGGCTGCATCGAATTGGTGCCGTTCGAGGTGATGCGCGGGCGCTCGTGGAAGAACGCCTTCGTGCTGCTCGACGAGGCGCAGAACGCCAGCCCGGCCGAGATCAAGACCTTCCTCACCCGCATCGGCGACGACTGCACCGTGGTGATCAACGGCGACGTCAGCCAGTGCGACCTCATGGCGGAGAGCGGGCTGGCCACCGTGATCGCGATGATCGACCGGCAGAACCTGCCGGTGCCGGTGATCGAATTCGGCCAAGGCGACATCGTGCGCTCGGGCGTCTGCGCCATGTGGGTGCAGGCATTCGCGCAGGCCAAGCTCTAGCGGAGTTGCGCGGCGCGAGCGCCAGGCTTCAAGCCTCGCGCCGGCGCAGATAGACGAACCAGTAGACGGCGCCGACCAGCACGGCGCCGCCGATCACGTTGCCGATGGTGACGGGGATCAGGCTGAGCGCGAAGGCGCCCCAGGTGAGCGCGGAGAAGTCGCCTGCCAGCTCGCCTTTGATGAGCAGGCCGAGCGGCACGAAATACATGTTCGCCACCGAATGCTCGAAGCCGGCGGCGACGAAGGCGGACACGGGAAACAGGATCGCCAGCACCTTGTCGGCCGTGCTGCGTGCGCCGATCGACAGCCAGACCGCCAGGCAGACCAAGAGATTGCACAGGATGCCGAGGAACAGCGCCTGCATGAAAGGCAGCGCGACTTTGCTCGCCGCGATGGCGAGCGCGGTCTCGGCCACGCCGCCGCCGCCGAAACGGTATTGGCCCGACAGGAACACGAGGCCCGCGAGGGCGACCGCGCCGATGAAATTGCCGACATAGACGATTGCCCAGGCGCGCAGCATCTCGCCGAGCCGCACCTTGCCGGAGGCGAGCGCCATTACCATCAGCGTGTTGCCGGTGAACAGCTCGGCGCCGCCGAGGATCACGAGCACCAGCCCGAGGCAGAACACCAGGCCGCCGAGCAGGCGCGACACGCCGAACGGCAAGGCACCGTCGCCGCCGGCCATCACGGTGGTGGCGAACATGGCGCCGAGCCCGATGAAGGCGCCGGCGAGGACGGCCAGCGTCAGCAGCCGCCAGAAATCCATGCGCACCTTCTGCGCGCCGATCATCTCCGCCTTGCGGGCGATGTCGGCGGGCACCAGCGCATCGACGCTGTCGTGATTCTCAGGCATGCGGCGAGCTTACCTCGGCCGGCGCGACGATGCGCCGGTAGAGATGCCAAGTGGTGTGGCCGAGCACCGGCAGCGTCACCAGGAGCCCGAGGAACAGCGGCATGGCCGAGACCATCAGCACGGCGACGATGACGGCGGCCCAGCCGATCATCGGCAGCGGGCTCGTCACCACGGCGCGCACGCTGGTGATCATGGCGGTGATGAAATCGACCTCGCGGTCGAGCAGCAGCGGGAATGACACCACGGTGAGCGAGAACAGGATCAGCGACAGCACGGCGCCGTCGACATTGCCGACGGCGAGAAAGACCAGGCCCTCGTTGGTGGTCAGCACGACGTTGATGAACTCGCGCAGGCTGGTGAAGGACACGTTGAGGCCGAGGAACAGCGCCATCAGCAGCCGCACCTGATACATCCACATGACGAAGATGAAGACGGTGACGAAAGCCATCCAGCCGACCTCGCTGCGGCCGCGGATGGTTTTCCAGACCGCGCGCAATTCGATCGGCTCGCCCGCCTCGCGCCGGCGGCTAAGTTCGTAGAGGAATACCGCGGCGAATGGGCCAATCAGCGCAAAGCCGGCGGCGAGCGGATAGGCGAGATAGCTCATGCCGAAATAGGTGGCGGAAAGCACGATCAGGATGCCGCCCGCGGCGTAAAAGCCGCCGAGCGCGAGGCCGTAGAGCGGCATGGCCTGGAAATCGCGCAGGCCCTTGCCGAGCGCGTCGATGACGTCGGCCGCGGTGATCGGCCGCACCACCGGATCGGTCTTGCCGGAAATCGAGGACATCCTGCCTCCGTATTAGGGAACGGTATTTCCGGCGGGCGGGCACGGCCTTGATCGGCGTCAAAGCGCCGCGGAACCGGGGCTGACCGGGAAGCGTTGTCGCGGTCGAAAATCGGGGTTAGCAACCAATGACCGCCCAGCAATATCTCCTGAGCCAGGCCGAACACTGCCGCCGCAGCGCCGAAGACGCCACCGACGCCTTCATCGCCGAGCAATTGCGCAAGCTGGCGGCGGAGTTCGAGCGCCGTGCGCGCGCGGCGGAGCATCCGGAAGCGGCCATCGTGCCGGCCTGAGGCTCAGCCGCGCGAGGCTTCCGCCAGTTCGCCAAACACCGCGAAGACGAAGGGCTTGCGCTCGAGGTTGAAGGCTTCGACCTCGCGCGCCGAGCGGTTGACCGTTTCGAAGGCTTCCGCCACGCGCGCCAGCCCCTGCTTGCGGCCTTCGTGCAGGCGCGACGCCAGCCAATCGTTCACCAGGTCCATGAAGGCGGCCAAAATCTGCGGGTCGGTGCCGCCGAGCGCATCGCCGAGCGCATGCAGCGCGCGCGGGTCGGGATTGGGCAATTGCCCGATCAGTTCCAAGACCTTCTGGCGCAACGCCAGCGCGGCGCCGTCGAGCAAGGCCGCCGCGCGCGCGACGCTGCCGTCGGCGGCCGCAGCCGCCTCCTTCAGTTCGGGGTCGCTTTCCGCGCGGCCACTGGCGGCGGCGAGCGCGCGCACGACGTCGGGCTCGTCGAGCGGACGCAGCAGCAGCCGGCGGCAGCGCGAGCGGATGGTGGGCAGCTCGCGCCCGGGCGCGTGGCTGATCAGCAGCAGCAGCGTGCGCGCCGGCGGCTCTTCCAGGATTTTCAACAGCGCGTTGGCGCCTTCGCGCTGCAGGTCGTCGACCGCATCGACGATGGCGATGCGCCAGCCGCCCTCACCCGGCGTCGAGCCGAAGAACGACACCGTGCGCCGCACGTCGTCGACGCGGATCACCGTGTAGAGCTTGCCGGTCTGTTCGTTGAGCACGCGCTCGAGCACCAAGAGGTCGCCTTGCGCCTGCGCGGCGACGCGGCGTGCGACCGGATGGCCGGGATCGAGCGCGAGCGTCTCGGCGCGCTGCACCTCCGGCGACTTCGGGTCGGGATGCGCCAAGACGAAACGCGCGAGGCGATAGGCGAGCGTCGCCTTACCGATGCCGGGAGGCCCGCCGATCAGCCAGGCGTGCGGCATGCGCCCGCTCTTGTAGCCGTCGAGCAGCGCGCGCTCGGCCTCGGCGTGGCCGAACAGCACGTCCGTTTCGCGCGGCAGCTTGACGGCGCGGTCGTCGGTGTCGTCCTCGCTCATGGCGCGGCGCTCTCCGCCACCTGCGGCGCGCCGAGCAGGCGTTGCTCGATCACCTCCCAGATGCGATCGCCCACGACGTCGCGGGGCGCGCGGCCGTCGATCAGCACGATGCGCTGGGGCTCCGCCGCGGCCAGCGCGCGGTAGGCGTCGCGCAGTTGCTCATGGAATTCCACCGACTCCGCCTCGAAGCGGTCGGCCGCGCCCTGCCCGCGCCGGCGCTTGGCGCGCGCGAGCCCGACCGCGGCCGGCACGTCGAGGATAAAGGTGACTTCCGGCCAGGCGGCGCCGACGGTGACGCGCTCGAGCCCGCGGATCAGCTTGGCGTCGACGCGGCCGAGCGCGCCTTGATAGACGCGGGTGGAATCAATGAAGCGGTCGCAGATCACCCATTTGCCCGCGTTGAGCGCCGGCTCGATGGTGTTGCGCACGTGGTCGTCACGCGCAGCCGCGAACAAAATCGCCTCGGTCTCCGCGCCGAGCGGCTTGGCGATGCCGGACAGCAGGATGTGGCGGATGATCTCGGCGCCGGCCGAGCCGCCCGGCTCGCGCGTCAGCACCACCTCGATGCCGAGCGATGTCAGCCGCTGCGCCAGCGCGGCCGCGTGCGTCGACTTGCCTGAGCCTTCGCCGCCCTCGAAAGTGATGAAATGTCCGCGCAACTAGGCCCGTTCCTCAAAGCGCCATCGCCCGCGCGAGCGGGCGAGACAAGAGTGAGCCGGCATTATAGTCGCTCGGCCCCGGCGCGGAACAGCGCGATCGCCAGTTCAGTCACAGCATCGAAGGCGCGCTGCGGCAGCGAGCCTTTCGGCACGCTCTCGTAGGCCTTCAGCGGCAAGGTCAGAATGACGTTGTCGTTGCGCCAGACCTTGAGATGGCCGATCGCCTGACCTTCCTGCACCGGCGCCGGCACCGGGCCGGTATAGACGATGCGCGCGATCAGCTTCTCGGGCCCCGTCTTGGGCTGCATGATCCGCACCGGCCCGCCCGCCACCAGCGAGACCTTGCCGGAGGCGCCGCCATAAACCTTGGCCGAACCGATGATCTGGCCTTCGGCAAACAGGATGCGCTGCTCGAAGCTCTTGAAGCCCCATTCCAGCAGCCGCCGGGCGTCGTCGGCGCGCTCCTTGGCGGTCTTGAGCCCGTTCACCACCACGACCAGGCGCAAGCCGTTCTGCACCGCCGAGCCGACCAGGCCGTAGCCGGCCTCCCGGGTGAAACCGGTCTTCATGCCGTCGGCGCCGATGCTCAGCGCGAGCAGCGGGTTGCGGTTCTGCTGGCGGATCTTGTTCCAGGTGAACTCGCGCTCGCCATAGATCGGATAGAAATCCGGATAGGTTTTGATGATGTGGCGCGCCAGCAGGCCGAGCTCGCGCGTGGTCACTTGCGTGCCGGGATCCGGCAGGCCGTTGGAATTGGCGAAGGTCGACTTGGCAAGCCCGAGCTTGCGCGCGCGTTCGGTCATCTTGGCGGCGAACTCAGCTTCGCTGCCGGCGATCGCTTCCGCCAGCACGATGCAGGCGTCGTTGCCGGACTGCACGATCATGCCGCGCAGCAGGTCGGAAACGGGCACGCGGCTGTGGATCGCGGCATACATGGTGGAGCCGTGCGAGGGCGCGCCGCCCTTGCGCCAGGCGTTCTCGCTGACGGGGAATTCGTCGGTCAGCTTGACGCGGCCTTCCTTGATCTCGTTGAAGACGTATTCCGCCGTCATCAGCTTGGCGAGGCTGGCCGGGAAGATCAGCTTGTCGGCGTCGCGCTCGTAGAGCACGGCGCCGAAATCGGCGTCGATCAGGATGGCGTGCGGGGCGGCAATCTGCGGCTCGTCTTTCTTCTGCGCCAGCGCCGGGACGAATCCGGCCGCGCCGAGGCCGGCGGCCAGGGCCGCTACGGTCAGCAGTCGTCGGATCGACATTGAGCGAATGGGCATCGTCCTGCGCTTTGGTCGCCGCGCCCGATAACGCGAGACGGCGAAGAATGGCGGCGGTGTGGCGGAAAAAATAGTCTCAGTAAAGGCCGCGGCCGCTCATGAAACCCGGACGGCTATCATAACGGACCGGGGCGTAAGCCGAAACCGGCGAGGTCGCCGGCTGAGGTTCCGGCGCCGGCCGCGCGAAAGCGGGCTGCGGGCGGCTGTTGGCGGCAAGTTCGACCGTGGCGGACGGCTGCTGCGGGACGGCGGCGGCGACCTCGCGGGCGCCCTCGCCCAGCCGGTAGGGCCGGTCGGGCGGCGCCGGCACCGGGCCGGACGCGACCTCCTTCAGCGGCCGCGAGTCGAAATAGGCCGGGGCGAAGCCCCCGCTCGAAGCGACCTGGACCGGCGCCTGCGCCGGCGTGCCGTCGCGCAGCGTCGCCATCAGCTTGCGGTCGTCGGAGCCGGCCAGCGGCGCGCGGCCGATGTAATCGACTTTCACTTTGGCGAGGCCGTGGCCATGGAAACCGAGCAGCGTGGCGGTCTTGCGCGAAAGGTCGATCACACGGTTGCTGTGGAAAGGGCCGCGGTCGTTGACGCGCACCACGATCGACTTGCGGTTGGCGATATTGGTCACCCGCACATAAGACGGCAGCGGCAGCGTCGGATGCGCCGCCGAGATCGAGTTCATGTCGAAGATTTCGCCGTTGGCGGTGTAGCGGCCATGGAAGTCGTCGCCATACCAGGAGGCGAGCCCGGTGACGCTGTAGTCCGGGTCTTCCTCGGGGACGTAGACGCGGCCGGCGATGGTATAGGGCTTGCCGACGCGATAGACGCCGCCGCCTTTGGGAACCGGCTCACCCGGCTCGACCACCCGCGGGCTCGCCGTCACGCCATATTTCGGATCGACCTTGCCGGCGCCGCCCGAGCAGTTGGCGAGCGCGAGGCCGCAGACCGCCAGGACGGGCAGGTGCGCAAAACGGCGAATAGCGCCGATTTCCCCGAATCCCATCCCGCTTAGATCCCCATTGAAGCCGGCAGAATAGCCTTTTGCGGCCGTTCCGGGAACCGCCGGTGCGCGGGCGTGGTAAACGATTGGTTCCACTGCCGCTTTGCCACCGGCGCTGCGCCCCGGAATAGCCAAGCCATTGCCCGCTTGCAAGGGCGGAGCGGATCGACCATTGGACTAGGCGCGCGGGGCAGCGGCACGGCGGGCGGTAACCCGCCCCGCCATACGATATCGGCGGGATCAGCCGCGACGGACGGAAGGGTGGCCGAGTGGTTTAAGGCACCGGTCTTGAAAACCGGCGTACCCGCAAGGGTACCGTGAGTTCGAATCTCACCCCTTCCGCCATCCTGCTTCGCTCGTCGAGCTTCGCAGGATTGGCGTAGTCGCCGGGGCGAAGCGGGATGCCCTCCGAAGCTTTAGCGTAGGAGGGCTGGTTCGAACTTTCTCCCCCAGTTAACCGGACGCCTTTTGCCGCGTGTCGCTTTCCGGCTCCCTTGCCAGCACCACCAGATACAGCAACAGCACCAACGCGCCCGACACGATGGCGCCGCGGGCATAGGCCCAGTCGGTGAATTTGCCGCCGACCACGTCGTTGCCGCTCGCGGTCGCGAGCAGGAAGCTCACCGCCAGCACGGCGATGCCGAGCGTCCGGCGGCGCGCGTCGGTGAGGACGGCCGCGCAGATCACCGTGTAAGGCAGCATCAGCGCGACGTAATGCGAGCGGCTCGTCATCGGCGAGAGCGCGAGCATGGCGACCACGATGGCCGCGCCGTCGAGGCCGACGCGGCGCGCCGGCTCGGCGCTGCGCATCGACTTGATGATGATATAGCCGAGCGCGGCCACCACCGGCAGATACATCGCCATCAAGGTCGGCCGGAACATGGGGTCGCCGAGTCCCAAGGGGAACATCCGGTAGGCCAGCGCGCGCAGCGAATGGTTGTTCGAGTTCTCGCCGACCCAGAAGCGGTACTTGGTCAGGTTGGCGTCGTCATAGAGCGGCCCCATCGCGATTTCGCGGAACCACGTGACGTAGTAGCCGTGCGCGCCGCCCTTCGGCGTAAAGAAAAGGTCGGGCAGGAACGACGCGGCGAGATAGACGACCGCGAAGGCCGCGCAGGCGCGCCAGCGCAGCGTGATCACCAGGTAAGGCACGAAGATCAGCGGCGAGCCTTTGATCGCGGCGGCCAGCGCGATCGCCGCGCCGGCGAGCCACTCCTGCCGCTGCATCAGCGCCCATAAGCCCACCAGGATGAACAGGAACACCAGCGTGTCGAAGGCCTGGTTCTCCAGCACGGCGAGGATGAACTTGATGCTGAGCACGATGCTGACGACGCGCAGCCAGGCGAGCTCGCGCTCGCTCCACGTGCCGGGATAGAGCCGCCGCGCCAGCGCCTCGCACAATTGATAGGCGCCGACCGTCGCGCCGATCATGATCAGATACCAGACCGCCATGCGAACGCCGCCGCCGAACGGCAGCATCGGCAGCATCATGAAGGCGAAGGCCGGCGGATAGGTGAATTGCAGATCGCAGGCCTGCAATACCTCGTTGCCGAGCAGGCATTCGGCGCCGTGCGACAGCAATGAAAGGCCGCCGCGCGCCACCCCGCCCGACATGTCGCGCGCGAAGCGCGGGTAATAGGCGGCGCAGGCGATGGCCAGAATGAGCCACCCGCCGTAACGGCGAAACGCCAGACGCCAGTCCATGCCCTGCCCCCCGCGGCATTGCCGCGGACGCCGGGTCCGGGCACAAAGCGGTGCGCACCTTACAAACTTGGCCGTTTCAGGCAACAGTCGGCCGTTGGGCGCTCGCCGGGGGACAGGTTGGAATCGACAATGTCGGACAGAGGCTTGAGCGCCGGCGGCCCGCTTTTGGCCGTCGTGGTCCCCACCCGCGACGAGCGCGCGAATATCGTGCCGCTGTACGAGCGGCTGCGCGCCACGCTCGGCGACATCGACTGGGAAATCGTCTTCGTCGACGACGATTCCAGCGACGGCACGCCGCAGGCCGTGCGCGACATCGCCCGGCGCGACCGCCGCGTCCGCCTGCTCTGGCGGGTCGGCCGGCGCGGCCTGTCCTCGGCCTGCGCCGAAGGCATCCAGGCCTCGACCGCGCCCTTCGTGGCGGTGATCGACGCCGACCTGCAGCATGACGAGACGCTGCTGCCGCGCATGCTGGCGGCGCTGCAAAACGAACCGGTCGACGTGGTGGTCGGCAGCCGCTACGCCGAGGGCGGCGGCATCGGCGACTGGGACGCGGGCCGCGCGCGCTTAAGCGCGCTGGCAATCCGGCTCAGCGGCCGGCTCTTGAAGGCGCGGCTGTCCGACCCGATGAGCGGATTCTTCATGCTGCGGCGCGAGGCCTTCGAAGGCGCCATGCGCGGGCTCTCGATGATCGGCTTCAAGATCCTGCTCGACATCCTCGCCTCGTCGCCCAAGCCGCTGCGCACCAAGGAAATCCCTTTCCGCTTCGGCACGCGCCAGCAAGGCGAGAGCAAGTTCGACACGCTGATCGGCTGGGAATTCCTGACGCTGCTGCTCGACAAGACGGTCGGCCACATCGTGCCGGTGCGCTTCGTGCTGTTCGCAGCCGTCGGCGCGGTCGGCATCGTCGCGCATCTTTTGATGCTCTGGCTGTTCCTCGACCTGTTCGGCATGGGCTTCCTCGCCAGCCAGACGGCGGCGACGCTGCTGGCGATGGTCGGCAATTTCGCGCTCAACAATTGGTTGACCTACCGCGACATGCGGCTGACCGGCTGGCGGTGGTTCGGCGGGCTCCTGTCGTTCATTCTGGTGTGCAGCGTCGGGGCGGCCGCCAACCTGAGCATCGCCGGCTTCCTGTTCGGCGCCCAGCATTCGACCTGGTGGCTCGCCGGGCTTGCCGGCGCCGCCATGAGCCTGGTGTGGAATTACACGGTCACCGCGATGGTGACGTGGCGGCGCTCGCCCAAGACCTAACCGCCCCGGTCGGCCCCGCCGCCTCCCCGCCGGCCGGAACCCGTCTCCGGCTTCATCCCCGTGCGCAGCCGTTCGGCGTGCCGACGCCATTTCGCCTGCTCGCCGCCATCAATTCCGCGCGCCTCAGGAACAAACGCACCCGCATCGGCTTTTCCTATCGTCGACATGCTGGGAGATTTCGATGGACCGGGACTTCAATTCGACCGTTTCGTGGGGTGCGATACTGGCGGGCAGCGTCACCGCTGCCGCCGTCACTTTGCTGATCACCGCCTTCGCCGTCGGCGGCGGACTGGCGCTCGTTTCCCCGTGGCAGGGAGAAGGCCTCTCCGCCAGCGCGACCGGCTGGGCCGCCGGCGTCGCGCTGATCGCCATGGCCGTCATCGCCTCGACCGTCGGCGGTTACATCACCGGCCGCCTGCGTCACGGCTGGGACGACGTGCACAGCGACGAGCGCTATTTCAGGGACACCGCGCATGGTTTGGTCACCTGGGCTTTTGCCACCGTCTTGACCGTCACGGTGCTGGCCGGCGCCGGCACGCATTTGCTGGCGGCGGCTTCGGCCGGGTCCATCCCGGCGGCCGGCGCGGGCGCCGCGCAGGCGGCGTCGAGCGGCGGCCTCGGCGACCTCTATGTCGACCGCTTGCTGCGGACGGAAACCCCGGGCGCCGCCGCGCCGAACGCACCCGCGGGCGCTTCTTCGCCCGCGCAAGGGACGGATCAAGCCGCCACGCGTGCCGAGCTGCTCCGCATCCTCGGGCCGTCAATGACCCGAAACGGCACCGTCGCGCAGAACGACCGCGCCTATGCCGCGCGCGTCGTGGCGGCAAGGACCGGCCTCTCGCAAGCCGAGGCGGAAAAGCGGGTCGACGAGACCGTCGCGCAGGCCAAGGAGGCGGCCGACAAGGCCCGCCGCGCCGCGATGAAGCTGGCGCTCTGGATCGCCGCCTCGATGCTCGCGGGCGCGCTCGCCAGCATGTTCGGCGCGGCTGAAGGCGGACGGCTGCGCAATGCGCGCTGGTACGAGACCTCGGCCGGCGCCACCACGACCACCATCCAAACCGGGAGGCTCTGACATGCCTATTCTGCTTTGGCTTCTCGGCGTCCCCTTCAGCGTCATTCTGCTCTTGATGCTGCTCGGCGCCGCCTGATCCGACCCCGGGGTCAAGCCTGGAAACGAAAACCGCGCCTCTCGGGGCGCGGTTTTTTTTGCAGGCAGTCGCAAGCGCGGACTCAGCCCTTGCCGCCCTCGCCGTCCGGCCTGAACTTGGTCTCCGGCTTGATGCCCTTGCGCAGCTGCTTGGCGCTGATCCTGCCGTTCTCGAGATAGTGGCCCTTGGCCGCGCGCGCGGCCGCCTCGTCCCATTGCGGCAGCCAGTCTCCCAATGAATAGCCGAACCACGGCGCCTGCGGCCGCAGCGGCCCTAATCCGAGCTCCTGCCAGATCGACTTGGCGCGCTCCATGTAGTCCTTCTTCGGCAGCGCCAAAGGCGGCATGTCGGTCTTCATGGTGGCGTCCATGAGCATCGTGGAGTCTTCTTCCCTGTCGTGCTCGCGCTTGGGCCCATGGCCCTGCCCGCGATGCGGCAGAAGCTGCACGTCCTCGACCGGATTCATGCGGTAGGCCATCGCCCACAGCAGCGCGTCGGCATTGTCGACGTCGATGTCCTCATTCACCGCGATGCAGATCTTGCCGCAGTCGCCCTTGAAGAAGGCGGCGCCGTTGAGCGCGCGCCACACTTCGGTGCGCGAGGTGCCCTTCTCCAGCGTGATGACGGTGACGCGCAAAAGGCCGGTGAGCGGCTCATGCAGCGCGACTTTCTTCACGCCCTTGATGCCGAGCGTGTTCTTCAGGTGATGCGTGAACAACGGCTCGTAAGCCACCCGCTTAATGACGCTCGATTCCGACGGCGCCACCTGGCTGATGTAGGACGGGATGACCGGCTTCTTGCGATGCGTGATCGCGGTCACCCGCATCGGCATGTTGAACTCTTCCAGCGCGACATGCCCGTGCGACTCGCCGAACGGCGCTTCCGGCTCCAGCCATTCGGTGTCGATCAGGCCCTCGATCACCAATTCGGACTCGGCCGGGATCGTCAGGTCGACGGTGCGCGCGCGCACGATGTTGATCGGCCCGCCGGCGAGCCCGCCGGCCACGGTCAGTTCGTCGACGCCGATCGGCAGCTTCTGCGGCCCCATGAAAGCGACGTAAGGCGGACAGCCGAGCACGATGGCGCAGGGCATCGGCTGTTTCAGCTTCTGATATTTCAAATAATGCAGATAGCCGCCGGCGCCGCCGACGCGGGTCGCCATGCGCACCACCAGCCGGTCGGGCGCCTTCAGCGCCGCGCGGTAGGTGCCCATGTTCTGGATGCCGGTTTCCGGATCGCGCGTGATGACGTTGGTGGCGGTGAGCGTCGGCGCCGAGTCGAAGCCGGGCGTCGAGACCGGGATCGGCAGGCGGTCGAGGCCGTTGCCTTCACCTTTGAGCGCGTCGCCTTCGTGGATGACCTCGTGGCAGACCGCCTCGTTGACCAGCCGCGGCTCCACCGGATTGGCGATGGCGTGGTCCCATTTCTTCTGGATGTCCGACAGCGGCGCCTGCATGCCGACGCTGTAGACGGCCGGGTTGGCGGCCATGGCGCCGACCACGACCGGAATGTCGTATGTGCGGCCGCGCCCGTCGACGACGTTGGTGAACAGGAAGGCCTTGCGGTCGGCCTCGTCGATGCCGCCGACGAACTGCCAGCGCACCAGCGGGTGCATCTCGGAATCTTTGTCGATTTGCCGGTCGATCCGCTGCAGCAGGCCCTGCTTCTCGAGCGAGGCCAGATGGTCGTGCAGATCGGGATAATTGCGCGGCGCGTCGGTCATGAGGCGTGGTCCTCTACGGACGTGCTGGGTAGGCCGGACGCCGAAAACTAGTCAAGCAGGCCGAGCAGCGGCCCCAACAACGGGCCGCCCTGCCCGCGGCATGCGCGCTGGCACGTGCGGTCGCAGCGGTCGGTCAGCGTCAGGCAGCGGCCTTGGGCATCGACCTTGAGGCAGCCGGCCGCGCCCCAGGTGCAATAGGACTGGCAGTCGTTCCAGCAGGCGCGCTCGTCCCACACGGAGGCCGCGCGCTCCCCGCGCGGGAACGGCAGCGGCCGCAGCGTGACGGTTTCCGCCGGCCGCAACCTAAGCCCGGTATCGGCAGCCAAAGCTGGCCCGCCGGAACCAGCGGTCAAAAATACCAGGACGAGGAGGATGCGCCACATGGGCGCCACGATAACGCCCTGCCGACGAGCCTCCAACCCCGCCGCCGCAACTTTCATCGCCGACGCCCGCTTGCTATTGTGACAGCCCCGTGTCCGCTGGGGGTCGTTGCGTAAGCCTTGCGTAGGAGTAGCCGGTGAGTAGCGTCGCAGAACAACCAGCTGCCCAGGACAATCCGCCCAGCCAGCATTTCGGCACCGACGGCATCAAGCCGATGGGGCGCCCGAGCCTGGTCACGCGCATCTTCATGCGCATCGTCGCCTTCGCCGAGCGGCTCAATGTCGCCTGCAGCAAGGTCGGCAATCCGCCGGTCTACGACAACGCGGTGTTTCCGTGGACGAAGGACATCGCGCGCGACTGGCGCGCCATCCGCGCCGAGCTCGACCGCGTGCTCACCCGCAAGGACGAGCTGCCCGGCTTCCACGAACTGTCGACCGACGTTTCCACCATCAGCCAGGACCGCGGCTGGAAGACGTTCTTCCTCTGCGGCTACGGCTTCAAGTCGCACGCCAACATCAAGCTGTGCCCGAACACCTGGGCCGCGTGCCAGAAGATTCCCGGGCTGATCACGGCGATGTACTCGATCCTGGAGCCGGGCAAGCACCTGCCCGCGCATCGCGGCCCCTATAACGGCGTGCTGCGGCTGCACCTCGGCCTGATCGTGCCGGAGCCGCGCGAGGCCCTCGGCATCCGCGTCGACAAGGAGGTCTACCGCTGGCGCGAGGGCGAGGCGGTGATCTTCGACGACGCCTACGAGCACGAGGCCTGGAACCGGACGCCGCACACACGGGTGGTGCTGTTCGTCGACTTCCGCAAGCCGCTGCGTTTTCCGGCCAATGTCGTGAACTGGCTGCTGTTGAACCTCGCCTTCTTCACGCCCTTCATCCGCGAGGGCATGGACAACCAGGCAGCCTGGGAGAAGAAGTTCTATGCGGAAGCCGAGGCGTTCAGGAACAGGTGACGCCGAAGGCGTCATCACCCGCGAAAGCGGGTGATCCAGTATCCCCGGCATCGAAATCAGCCACCAAAGCCTGCGTTTACTGGATGCCCGCTTTCGCGGGCATGACAGCCGCCCGGGTTGCTATTCGGCGCGATTGCCATTAGCTCCCTCCCCGCATGCTCGATCCCGACAAAAAGCCCGATCCCGCCGCCCCCAAGGTGAGCTTCGTCTCGCTCGGCTGCCCGAAGGCGCTGGTCGACTCGGAGCGCATCATCACGCGCCTGCGCGCGGAGGGCTACGAGCTGAGCCGCCAGCACCAGGGCTCGGACCTGGTCATCGTCAACACCTGCGGCTTCCTCGACAGCGCCAAGGCGGAATCGCTCGGCGCCATCGGCGCGGCGCTGAAGGAGAACGGCAAGGTCATCGTCACCGGCTGCATGGGCGCGGAGCCGGAGAGCATTACCGCCGCCTATCCGGACGTGCTGGCGATCACCGGCCCGCAGCAATACGAGAGCGTGCTCGACGCCGTGCACAAGGCGCTGCCGCCGCGGCACGACCCGTTCCTCGATCTGGTGCCGCCGGAAGGCATCAAGCTGACGCCGCGGCACTACGCTTACCTGAAGATTTCCGAGGGCTGCAACAACCGCTGCACCTTCTGCATCATCCCGAAGCTGCGCGGCGACCTGGTGTCGCGGCCGGCGGCCGACGTGCTGCGCGAGGCCGAGAAGCTCGCCGCTGCCGGCGTCAAGGAACTGCTGGTCATCTCGCAGGACACGTCAGCCTACGGCGTCGACATCAAATACGCGGCCAGCAAATGGCGCGACAAGGAAGTGCGGGCGAAGTTCATCGACCTGGCGCGCGCGCTCGGCGAGCTCGGCATCTGGGTGCGGCTGCATTACGTCTATCCCTACCCGCACGTCGACGAGGTCATCCCGCTGATGGCCGAGAAGAAGGTGCTGCCTTATCTCGACATCCCGTTCCAGCATGCTTCTCCCGACGTGCTCAGGCGCATGAAGCGGCCGGCCGCGCAGGAGAAGACGCTGGAGCGCATCGCGCGCTGGCGCGAGATCTGCCCTGACCTCACGTTGCGCTCGACCTTCATCGTCGGCTTCCCCGGCGAGACCGAGCAGGACTTCGAATACCTGCTGCAATGGCTGGACGAAGCCGCGCTCGACCGCGTCGGCTGCTTCAAATACGAGCCGGTGAAGGGCGCGCCCGCCAACGACCTCGGCGACGCCGTGCCGGAAGAGGTCAAGGAGCAGCGTTGGCACCGCTTCATGCAGGCGCAGCAGAAGATTTCCGCGCGCCGGCTCAAGCGTAAAGTCGGCACGCGCCAACAGGTGATCATCGACGAAGTCGGCCCGACCGTGTCGAAGGGCCGCTCGATGGCCGACGCGCCGGAGATCGACGGCGCCGTCTACGTCGCCAGCCGCCGGCCGCTCCGCGTCGGCGAGATCGCCACCGTGAAGATCGAGCGCGCCGACGCCTACGACCTGCACGGCAGCGTCGTCGGCTTCTGATCTCTATAGTCGGTAGAACTTCACCGCGTTGTCGTGGAACACCGCGCGCTGCTCGGCGTCCGGATATTCGGACAAGACTTTTCGATAGATGCCGATGAAGTCGGCATAGCTCGCGTGCAGCTTCTCGAGCGGGAAGTTGCTGCCGTAGATCGCGCGGCCGGCGCCGAATATCTGGATGGCGTCACGGATCACCTGCCGCGCCTGCGGATAGGTCACGCCCTGGCTGTACATGCCGAGGCCCGAGAGCTTCACGTGCACATTCGGGAAGGCCGCGAGCGTCGTCAGCGCGGCGCGCCACTGGTCGATCGCTCCTTGCGTGCGCTCGGTCAGCATGCCGGCATGCGCCAGGATCATGCGCACGTTGGGGAACGCCTTGACCAGCTCGGCCGCATAGGCCACCTGCCCGGCATAGACCTGCAGCTCGAATCCGAGGTCGTATTTCTCCAGCAGCGCGAAGCCGCGCCGGAACGCCGGATCGTTGCAGAAGTCCGGCCGCGGCACCGCCTGCCGCACCGACGGCGAATCCCAATAGAGCATCTGGCGCACGCCGCGCACATTGGGGAACTGCTTGTGCGCCTTGAGCGCGCTCTCGACGTCGGGATCGGTAAGATCGACGTTGAACACGATGCCATGCGGGAAACCGTGTTTGTCGGCGGTCGCCTGCAGCCACTTGGTCTCGTCGAGCGACTTGCCCGGGGCCCACATCGCGGTGACGTGCACGGACTTGGTGACGCCGTTCGGCACGATGTCGTTGGCCCATTCCTCGACCGGGTAGTCGCGGCGGATGCCGAAATAGTCGCCGAACATGCGCGGGATCGGCGGATCGTCCAGCCAGCGCACGTCCTTGCGCAGCCAGATGTGATGATGCGTATCGATCACCGGCCCGGTGTAGTCGGCCATGACGTTTCCCCTATTGCAGTTCGCGCACGATTTTGACGACGGCGCTTGTCAGCCTGTTTAACTCATCCGGCGCGATGGTAAAGGCGGGCGTGAGATAGATCGTATTGCCGAAGGGCCGCACGAACACGCCTTCGTCGACAAAGCGTGCGCGCAGCCCGTCGAGGTTGCCGAGGCGCGCCATCTCGACCACGCCGATGGCGCCTTTGACGCGCACGTCTTTCACGCCTTGCAATTGGCGGCAGGGCGCGAGGCCCGCCTCCAGCGCCGATGCGATGCCCGCGACCTGCTGCAGCCGCGGTTCGCGCTCGAACAAATCGAGCGAGGCGTTGGCGGCGGCGCAGGTCAGCGCATTGGCCATGAAGGTCGGCCCGTGCATCAGCGCCTTCTGCGGGTCGTCCGACCAGAAGGCGTCGAACACTTTTTTCGTGGCGATGGTGGCGGCGAGCGGCAGCGTACCTCCGGTGAGCGCCTTCGACAGCGTGAGGATGTCGGGCGCAACGCCCGCCGCCTCACAGGCGAACATCGTGCCGGTGCGGCCGAAGCCGGTGAATATCTCGTCGAAGATCAGCAGCAGCTCGAATTTGTCGGCGAGCGCACGCAGCCGCTTGAGCACATGCGCATCGTGGAACAGCATGCCGCCGGCGCCTTGCACCAGCGGCTCAACGATGATGCCGGCGAAATCTCCGGCGCGCCGCGCCAGCAGCGTGTCGAGCGCGGCGGCGCGTTCCTCTGTATCGGGCAGATCGACCAGCGCATGCTGCGGCAGCAGCCCGGCGAACAGCGCGTGCATGCCGCCTTCCGGATCGCTCACCGCCATGGCGCCGGTGGTGTCGCCGTGATAGCCGTCTTTGAAGGCGACGAATTGCGCGCGCCCTTTGACGCCGCGATTGAGCCAGTACTGCACCGCCATCTTGAGCGCGACTTCGACCGCGACCGAGCCGGAGTCGGAGAAGAACACGCGGGTCAGATCGCCCGGCAGCATCGCCGCCAGCCGCCGCGCCAGCGTCGCGGCCTGCTCGTGCGCCAGCCCGCCGAACATCACATGCGGCATCTGCTCGAGCTGCTTGGCGACCGCATGCCGGATGTGCGGCTGGTTGTAGCCGTGGCAGGCCGTCCACCAGCTGGCGATGCCGTCGATCAACTCGCGCCCGTCGGCGAGAAAAATGCGGCTGCCCTCCGTGCGCACGACCGGCAGCGGGCTTGAGGCCGTCTTCATCTGGCTATAGGGCAGCCAGACATGCGCAAGCCCGGCCTCCAGCCAGCCGGGCATCGCCGCCTTTTTGCTGCTATCCTCCGCCATTCGGCTCCCGGGGGCCGCTTTTGGGCCCGTTCTAGGACACCTGATGCACTCGCTCGACCGCTTTGCGCAAGCCAAACTCGACGCCCTCTCGGGCCGCCATCTGCGCCGCGCGCTGACCGAGACCGTGCGCGAGGACGGCATCTGGGTCGAGCGCGGCGGGCGTCGGCTGCTGTCCTTCTCCTGCAACGACTATCTCAACCTCACCCAGCACCCGGCCATCAAGCAGGCGGCCATCGCGGCCATCGAGACCTATGGCGCGGGCTCGGGCGCCTCGCGCCTCGTCACCGGCAACCATCCGCTCTACGCCGCGCTCGAGGAACGCCTCGCCCGCGTCAAGCAGGCGGAGGCCGCCGTCGTGTTCGGCTCCGGTTATCTCGCCAATGCCGGCATCATCCCGGTGCTGGTAGGCAAGGACGGTCTCGTGCTGCTCGACGAGCTCGCGCATGCCTGCCTCTTTGCCGGCGCGCAATTGTCGCGCGGCCGCGTCGTGACGTTTCGCCACAACGACGTCACGCATGCGCGCGAACTGCTGGCCGCGCACCGTGCGGAGCATGACCGCGCGCTCATCGTGACCGACGGCGTCTTCTCCATGGACGGCGATCTCGCGCCGGTCGACGCTTTGCTCGCGCTTGCCGACGAGCACGACGCCTGGCTGATGACCGACGATGCGCACGGACTCGGCGTGGTCGGCGGCGGCCGCGGCTCGAGCTTCACGGGCAACACGCATACCCAGGTGCCCTTGCAGATGGGCACGCTGTCGAAGGCGGTCGGCGCCTATGGCGGCTATCTCTGCGCCTCCGCGCCGGTGGTCGATCTGATGCGCAACCGCGCGCGCACGTTGATCTATTCTACCGGTCTGCCACCGTCGGCGGTGGCCGCCGCCATCGCCGCGCTCGACCTGATCGAGCGCGAGCCGGCCTATGCCGCGCTGCCGGTCCGGAAGGCGCGCGACTTCACGCGGGCCGTCGGCCTGCCCGACGCGCAGAGCCCGATCGTGCCGATCGTCATCGGCGACGAACAGGACACGCTCGACGCGTCGGCAATGCTCGCCGGCGAAGGCTTTCTCGCCGCCGCCATCCGCCCGCCGACCGTGCCGGCCGGCACCGCGCGCCTGCGCCTCACCTTCACCGCGCAGCATCCGGACGAGGAGATCGCGCGCCTCGCCGGCCTCGTGCGCGACAGGATCTTGTCGTGACGTCGCACCTCCAGTCTCACGATGTCATTCCGGGACGCGCCAAAGGCGCGGACCCGGAATCCAGCAGCGAGCACAGAATGCGTTTCTGGATTCCGGGTTCGCTGCTGCGCAGCGCCCCGGAATGACAGGTGAATAGATGTCCGCCTATTTCGTAACCTCGACCGGCACCGATATCGGCAAGACTTTCGTCACCGCCGGGCTGGTACGCTATCTGCGCGAGAGCGGCCACGCCGCGCAGGCGCTCAAGCCGGTGGTGAGCGGCTACGACTCCTCCGTGGTCGAGACCAGCGACCCGGCGGTGCTGCTGCGCGCCATGAACAAGCCGGTCAGCGCCGAGGAGATCGCGGCCATGGCGCCATGGCGCTTCCGCGCGCCGCTGTCGCCCGATCTCGCCGCCGCGCGCGAAGGCCGCAGCGTCGACTTCGACGCGCTCACTGCGTTCAGCCGCAAGGCAATCGACGGCGCCACCGGCCTGCTGTTCATCGAGGGCGTCGGCGGCATCATGGTCCCGCTCGACGCCAAGCGCACGGTGCTCGACTGGATGGCGGCGCTCGACATTCCGCTGCTGCTGGTGGTCGGCGGCTATCTCGGCACCATCAGCCATACGCTGACCGCGCTCGACGTGCTGGCGCAGCGAAGCCTTAAGATCGCCGCCATCGTGGTGAGCGAGAGCGAGCGCGACACCGTGGAGCTGGAGGACACCGTCGCCAGCATCGCGCGCTTCTCGCAAGGCGCGGAGGTGATCGGCCTGCCGCGCCTGCCCGGCGGCATCACCCAGCATCCGGCCTTCGCGCGGCTTGCCGCGCTACTTTGACAGCAGCATCGTCTCCAGCATGCCCTCGAAATTGATCAGGGCATGGAGAACGATGGTGAGCAGCGTCGAGCCGGTCGCCCAGCGCATCCAGCCGAGGAACAGCCCGAAGCAGAAGATCTGGCCGATCACGAACCAGTCGTACTGGATGTGCAGCATGGCAAACAGCGCCGCGGTGACGACGATCGCCGGCCAGGCGTCGTTCGGTGTGCGCAGCCAGCCGCGGAACACGAATCCGCGAAACAGGATCTCCTCGCCGACCGGCGCGCCGACCACCACGGCAAACCACAGCAAGGCGAGCCAGCCGGTCGCGCTCGCGCTGCGCACGATGTCGCTCTGGAAGGTGGTGACGATGTCGCGGCCGAACAGCCAGCTCACCGTGTTCCCGACGACGATCAGCGCGATTACGCCGGCGATGCCGAATAGAAGCTGGCCGCGGCTCGGCACGGTCAGCGCGAGGTAGCGCAGCGGGTCGTTGCCGGCGCGGCCGGCGAGCATTATCAGCAAGGCGACTTCGACCGGCGTCGACACCAGGATGATAATCGCCACCGCGACGCCGTCGCCGCCGATGCCGGTGAGTTCGCGCAGCGGCAGGCCGTAGAACCACGACACCGCGGCGAGCGACAAGCCCTGCCCGGCGAGCAAGACGACGATCGCGAAGGCGAGCGAGGCGAAGCGCCCCCAAGCTTTGATGCCGGGTTCCATCACTGCACCGCCTTCAGCCAGCGCCCGAGCGCGGCGCGCTCGGTCTCGGTCATCTCGGTCTCGTTGCCGAGCGGCATGGCCTTGCTCGCGACCGTCTGCTCCGCGATCGCGCGCGCGTGCTTCTTGAGGTCGGACACCGTTTCCAGCACGACGTTCTTGGGCGTTTCCTTCATCGCCGGATGCGCCGGCTCGGCCGCGTGACAGGAGACGCAATGCCGCCGCACCATCGCCAGCGCCTCGGCATCGCTGATGTCGGCCGCGGACGCAGGCAGCACGATGACGGCGCTCGACAGAAACGCCAGCGCCGTCATCGGCCTTAGCATCGCGTTACGGGATCAGGATCGAAGACCCGGTCGTGCCGCGCCCTTCCAGGTCCTCGTGCGCCTTGCGGGCGTCCTTGAGCGCGTATTTCTGGTTGATCGGAATGGTCACCGCGCCGGAGGCGACCTTGTCGAACAGGTCCTTGGCGGTCGCCAGCAGGTCCTCGCGCTTGGCCACGTAGTGGTTGAGCGTCGGGCGGGTGGCGAACAGCGAGCCCTTGCCCTGCAGGATGTTGATGTTGAACGCCTCGATCTGGCCGGATGCGCTGCCGAACGACACGAAGTAGCCGAGCGGACGCAGGCAGTCGAGCGAGGCCGGGAAAGTATCCTTGCCGATGCCGTCATAGACGACGTCGCACAGCTTGCCGCTGGTGATCTCCTTCACCTTCGCGACGAAGTCCTCGTCGCGGTAGAGGATGACGTGATGCGCGCCCGCCTTCTTGGCGATGTCGGCCTTCGCCTTGGAGCCGGCGGTGCCGATCACGGTGGCGCCGAGATGGTTTGCCCACTGGCAGGCGATCTGGCCGACGCCGCCGGCCGCGGCGTGGATGAGGCAGACGGTGCCTTTGCCCACTTTGTAGGTGCGGTTGAGCAGGTACTGCACGGTCATGCCCTTGAGCATCATGCCGGCGGCCTGCTCGTAGGTGATGGCATCGGGCAGCTTCACGCAGCGTTCGGCCGGCAGCAGGCGCTCGGCCGAATAACCGCCGAGCGCCACCACGTAGGCGACGCGGTCGCCGACCTTGAGATCGGTGACGCCCGGGCCGACTTCGGTCACCTCACCGGCGCCTTCGTTGCCTGCCACGAAGGGCATGCCGACCGGCGAGGGATACATGCCCATGCGGAAATAGGTGTCGATGTAGTTCACGCCGCAGGCGTGCTGCTTGATCTTGACCTGGCCCTGCCCGGGCGCCGCGACCGGCACGTCCTCGAAGGTAAGGACCTCGGGACCGCCATGTTTGTGAACGCGCACTGCCGCGACCATTGTTTCACCCCTTTAAATCTGTTGTGTGGAAGATTCCGGCCGGATCATAGGCGGACACGCGGGGAGCGCAAGCACATGCCGCAGGCATGTGTCCCGGGCGCAACGCAGCGTCGCCACAGGCGCGTTTTGGACGCGCCGTGGCGAAACGGTGCGTTGCAGAACCGGGACCGCGTGAATTTGACGACCCCGGATCTGCGGCGCACCACTTCGTGCTGCGCCGCGTCCGGGGAAAGACGGCGGCTCAGCGCCCACCGGCGACGTTGACCACGGTACCGGTGATGTAGGAAGCGGCGTCCGACAGCAGGAACAGGATGGCCTCGGCGATCTCGTCCGGCTGCCCTGGCCGCCCCATCGGCAGCATCGGCGCGACGCGCGCCAGCCGCCCCGGCTCGTGGATCTCGGTGTCGGTCGGCCCCGGGCGCACGGCGTTCACCCGCACGCCTTCCTTGGCCACTTCGCGCGCCAGGCCGAGCGTCAGCACGTCGACGCCGCCTTTGGCGGCGGCATAGAAGACGTATTCGTTGGTGCCGCCGGTCACCGCGGCGATCGACGAAATCAGCACGATCGAGCCGCCCTGCCCGCCATTGGCGGTCGACATGCGGCGCACCGCCGCGCGCGCGCTCAACAGCGCGCCCATCAGGTTGACGTCCACCACCTCCCGGATGTTCTCCGCCGTCGATTTGTCGAGCCGCGAGTTCTTGCCGACGATGCCGGCCGAATGCACGAAATGCGTAACCGGCCCGAGCGCGGCGGCGGCTTCGTCGAACATGCGCTCGATCTCGGCCTCGTTGACGACGTCGGCCTTGATCGCGGCGGCCTTGCCGCCGGCCGCCTGCACCGCCTTCACCACACTGTCGGCCGCGGCGGCATTGCTCTTGTAGCTCACCGCCACGTCGTAGCCGCGCGCGGCCGCCATGCGCGCGGCGGCGGCGCCGATGCCGCGGCTGCCGCCGGCAATGAGAAGGACGGGTCGTGGCATGAAAGGCTCCTTGTCGGGAAACTCAGGCGCGCCGCGGCAACAGGCCGGCGGTGAAAAAATAGATGGCGATGGCCGAGAGCGGCAAGGTCACATAAGGACCGGGCGCCAGGCTGTAGACCAGCGCGGTGAACGCCAGCACCGCCCAGGCAGCGAGCAGCGCGATATTGAGGATGCGCAGGCGCTTGACCCGCAGCGGATGCACGAACTTGATCGGCGCAAAACTCAAGGCCGCAAGCGCCACGACGAAGACGACGGCCAGCCACGGCGCCGGCTCCAGCAGCAGCAGATAGAAGGCGGCCAGATTCCATACCGCCGGAAAGCCGCGGAAGAAATTGTCGTCGGTCTTCATGCTGCGGTCGGCGAAATAGAGCGCGCCGGTGACGACCACGATGATGCCGGCCGGCAGCGTGAAGCCCTGCGGCAGCAGTCCGCAGGCGGCGATCGCATAGGCCGGCACGAAGACGTAGGTGCAATAGTCCACCACCAGGTCGAGCGTGTCGCCCGACCAGCGCGGCAAGGTCTCCGCCACCTTGAGCTTGCGCGCGAGCGGCCCGTCGATGCCGTCGATCAGCAGCGCAAAGCCGAGCGTGAAGAACATCGCCTCCCACAGCCCGCCGGTCGCGAACACCAGCGCCACCAGTGCGAAAGCCGCCCCGCTCGCGGTGAGGATGTGTATCGCGAAGGCGCGGATGACGGGCACGTCAGCCGTTGCCCCAGTTCAGCTTGACGATCTCGGCCGAGCGGCCGGCCAGGTTCCAGTTGCGGCCAAAGCCGCGGAAGCGCGACTTGTCGGCCTTCGACACGATGACGTCGGACCCGATCCAGTACTGGCTGTTGCGGATGACGACGTTCTGCCCCTGCTCGGCGCCCTTCACCGGCGAGATCGCGCCGCCGCCGTATTTGTCCATCGTGATGATGCGGGTGTCGCCGTTGGTTTCGTAGGTGATCGGGATCTGATGCACGCCGAGAAACTGGCCGACCAGGATCGAGAGGAGATGCGTGGTGCCGCCGACGCGGCCGGTGAAGATGCGCGTCAGGCCCTTCACCGCCTGGATCGGCGCCTTATCGTCCACGAACAGCGCCGCCGTCCAGTTGCCGCGCGCCATGATGCCGGGCAGGTCCATCATCAGGCCGACCTTGATGCCGGCCAGATCGACATTGTCGAAATTGCCCTCATCGATGCGGATGCCGGCCCAGGTCTGGCAGCGGTCCTCGGTTGGCGGATGTTCGCCGAGCGACAGCACGCAGGGACAGAAAACGGTGCAGCTGCATGAGAGGGTTAGCTCCCCCTTCAACGTCCAACGTTCGCTCAAACTGTCACTCCCGGCTTTTCCAGCATTGTTAGCTTAAGTGGCGCCGCCCGGCCAATGGGCGGCGAAGGCGAAGACCACGAAACCGGTCCCGGCCACGATCAACGCCACGCCGAGCGCCTGCGTGAGCCAGCGGCCGGTCGTCATCTTTTCGACCGTCATAAGAATCCCGAGCGCGACCATCCAGACCACGTTCATCACGCCAACCGCGAACATCACCGCCATCATCGCCCAGCAGCAGCCGAGGCAGAACAGCCCCTGTTTGACGCCGAGGCGGAACACGCCGCGCGGCGTGGTCGCCCAGTTGGTGAAGAAGAACGGGAACGGGTTGCGGCATTGCGTGAGGCAGGCAAGCTTGAGCGCGCTGAACTGATAGAGACCGGCGGCGATGAAGACGGCGCCCGAGAACAACCCGCTGGCCGAGGCCATGCTCTCGTCGAGAAAGGCGAGGCGCGTTAAAGCGAGCTGCGCGGCGGTCGCCAGCGCCGCAAAGCCGAGCCAGACCGTAGTGTAGCCGGCGGCCAGCACGAAGGGCGAGACAATGCGCTCGCCTTTCTTTGCCGCCGTGTCGGCGATCTCGGCATAGGTGTAGATCATCGGCGCGGCGCTCGGCAGCATCATCGCCAAGGTCATGGCGGCCCACATCAGCGCGATGAGCGCGGTGCCGCCCAGCGTCACCTCGACGGCCATCGCCCGGCACAGCGCGTCGATGAGGCCGTTGCTGTTGGCGGCGGCCAGTAGCGCGAGATAGGACCAGCCGAGCGCGGCGAGCGCGACCACGCACCCGACCGCCATCGCCTTCGGCCGCGCGAACAGCGCGCCGAGCCGGCTTTGCGCCGGCGGTAAGTGGTTGAGGTCGCGGTCGGCGGCTTCGGTCATTGGCTTTGGCGATGCTAGCCCATTGCCGCGGCGGGCGGTATCGCGGCGGCCCGACATGGTTTCCGCTGCGCCCGGCGCGTGCTAGTCCCCTCTAGCGGGTCACGAAACGAGCCGAATTGATGCCGGACAAATATGGCGAAGGGAACGCGATCGTCGTGGGCGGCGGCCCCGCCGGCCTGACCGCCGCGGTCGCGCTCGCCGCGGGCGGTATCCCGACCGTGCTGGCCGGAAAAGGGCCCGGCAAGGCCGACAACCGCACCACCGCGCTGCTCGCCGGCTCGGTGACCGCGCTGGAGACCCTTGGCGTCTGGGAACTCTGCGAAGCGCAGGCGGCGCCGTTGCGCACGATGCGCCTGGTCGACGACACCGGCCGGCTCTGGCGCGCGCCGGAAGTGAAGTTCGAGGCGCACGAGATCGATCTCGACGCCTTCGGCTACAACATCGAGAACCGGCATCTGGTGGCGGCGCTGGAAGAACGCGCGCGCGCGCTGCCTGCGCTCCGCCTGATCGAGGACGAAGTGCTGGAGGTCGCGCCGGGCGAGGACGCCGTCGCCGTTACGCTCAAGAGCGGCGAGACCCTGCGCGCGCCGCTGGTGGTCGGCGCCGACGGCCGCCGCTCGCTCTGCCGCGTGGCCGCCGGCATCGCGCTCGACGAGCGCCGCTACCGGCAGACCGCGCTCACGCTCTGCCTCAGGCATTCGCGCCCGCACCGTGACGCCTCGACCGAATTCCACACCCCGAGCGGGCCCTTCACGCTGGTGCCGCTGCCGGGCGATCGCTCAAGCCTCGTCTGGGTGCTCGATCCGGCCGATGCCGACGAACTGGCCGCGCTCGACGATGGCGAACTCTCGGACGAGATCGAGCGCGCCTCGCATTCGATCCTCGGCAAGATCTCAGTCGAGCCCGGCCGCGGCCTGTTTCCCTTGAGCATCGCGACCGCGCGGCGTTTCGGCGCCGGCCGCATCGCGCTCGTGGGCGAAGCCGCGCATGTGGTGCCGCCGATCGGCGCGCAGGGGCTCAATCTCGGCCTGCGCGACGCCGCCGCTATCTGCGAGCTGGCCGTCGAGGCGCAGCGCCGCGGCCACGACATCGGCGGCGATGACGTAATGACGCGCTACGAGCGCATGCGCCGCGCCGACGTCGGCAGCCGCACGCTCGCCATCGACCTGTTCAACCGCACATTGCTCACCGATTTCCTCCCGGTGCAGAGCGCGCGCGGGTTCGGCCTCTATTTGCTCGACCGCATCGGCCCCTTGCGCCGCGCGGTCATGCGCGAGGGCGTCGCCCCACGCCTGGCGCAGCCGAAGTTGATGCGCGGCGAGGCGCTCTAATTCGGCTTAGGCGCGCTATCTAAACAGCAGCTCCGGCAGCGTGTGCGTCTTCACCATCCACATCACGCTGGTGAGCGTCACCACCGACACCAGCGTGCCGACCAGCACCGCGCCGGAGGCCTGCTCGACCCAGGTGTCGTACTGGCGCGCGAACACGAACACGTTGAGCGCCGGCGGCAGCGCCGCCATCAGCATGGCGGTGTAGACCCAGTCCTGGTCGAACGGGCCGAACAGCGACAGCAAGAGGAACATGATGATGGGATGCAGCACCAGCTTCACCACGGTGAGGAACGGCACTTCCCACGGCATCTTCTTCAAGGGCCGCAACGCCACCGTGACGCCGAGCGTGAACAGCGCGCAAGGCGCCGCCGCGTTCTGCAGGAGTTGCAACACGCGCTCGAGCGCGAGCGGCGGCTGGAACTGGACCGCGGCCGAGGCGACGCCGACCGCGGTGGCGATCACCAGCGGATGCGTGACGATGCGCTTGACCACTTCGAGCGCGGTCGCCGCCAGGCTCTTCTGCCCCGGCTGCGCCAGCGCCATCAGGAACGGCACCAGCGAAAACAGGAGCAGCGTGTCGAAGCAGAAGATCAGCGCCACCGGCACCGCCGCCTGCGGGCCGAGCGTGGCCAGCGCCAATCCCGGACCCATGTAGCCGATGTTACCGTAGCCGCCGGCCAGCCCCGCGATGGTCGATTCCCCGATATTGCCCTTGCGGATCGCCATGCCGATGGCGAAGGCCACCGCAAAGGCCCAGAAGGTCGCCAGCGTGGTGGCGAAGATGAAGTCGACCTGCGCCAGCTGCTCCAGCGGCGTCTGCGCCAGGATGCGGTAGAACAAGGCCGGCAGCGCCACATAGACGATGAAGAAGTTCATCCAGGCGAGCGCGGTATCGGGAATCTGCTTGAGCTTGCCGCAGACGAAACCGATGAGGATCAGGCCGAAAAACGGCAGCGCCAGATTGAGGACGTCTATCATTGAAAATGAGCCCCGGCTGGCATCCGGCAGGGTGTGGTTTTGCCCACTTGGCGCGGGCTTTGCATTCCTCTAAACGGCAGACCGGCCTTTTGGAAGGACCCGACGCTGTGAAGCTGCCCCGCCAGTTCTTTGCCCCGCTCGCCATCGGCGCGCCCGCCCCCATGCGCGAGCTGCCGGTGCGGCTGGAGCGCATGATCCACTTCGTGCCCCCGCACATGGAAAAGATGCGCGCCAAGGTGCCCGAACTGGCGCGCCAGGTGGACGTGGTGCTGGGCAACCTGGAGGACGCCATCCCTGTCGAGGCCAAGGGCGCCGCGCGCGCAGGCTTCATCGAGATGGCGAGGTCGACCGACTTCGGCCCGACCGGCCTGTGGACCCGCATCAACGCGCTCAACTCGCCTTGGGCGCTCGACGACATCGTCGACATCGTCGGCGCCGTCGGCAACAAGCTCGACGTCATCATGTTGCCGAAGGTCGACGGCCCGTGGGATATCCACTACCTCGACCAGTTGCTGGCGCAGCTCGAGGCGCGCCACAGAATAGCCAAGCCGATCATGATCCACGCCATCCTGGAAACGGCGCAGGGCGTCAACAACGTGGAAGCCATCGCCGCCGCCTCCCCGCGCATGCACGGCATGAGCCTCGGGCCCGCCGATCTCGCCGCCTCGCGCGCGATGAAAACGACGCGCGTCGGCGGCGGTCACCCGGAATACAAAGTGATTGCCGACGCCGCCGGCGATGCACCCCGCGCGGCCTATCAGCAGGATCTCTGGCACTACACCATCGGCAAAATGGTCGATGCCTGCGCCGCCGCCGGCATCAAGGCGTTCTACGGGCCGTTCGGCGACTTCTCCGACGCCGCCGCCTGCGAGGCGCAATTCCGCAACGCCTTTCTGATGGGATGCCTCGGGGCCTGGTCGTTGCACCCGTCGCAGATTGCGATTGCCAAGAAGGTATTCTCGCCCGACCCGGCCGAGGTCGCCTTCGCCAAGAAGATCGTCGACGCCATGCCGGACGGCGCCGGCGCCGTCATGATCGACGGCAAGATGCAGGACGACGCCACCTGGAAGCAGGCCAAGGTGCTCATCGACCTCGCCAAACTGGTCGCCGCCAAGGACCCCGACATGGGGGCGCGCTATGGCCTATAAGCGGTCTGGCGGCCGCCTTAATCCGTCCCTATCTCATCAGCCCATGGACAAGATTCGCGTCGCCAAATTCAAAATCGGCCAGGTGGTCAAGCACCGGCTATTCTCGTTCCGGGGTGTGATCTTCGACATCGACCCGGTGTTCAACAACACCGAGGAATGGTGGCAGGCGATCCCGGCCGAGGTCAGGCCGCACAAGGACCAGCCGTTCTATCACCTGTTCGCGGAGAACGAGGAGACCGAATACGTCGCCTATGTCTCCGAGCAGAACCTGCTGCCCGACACGTCCGGCAAGCCGATCCGGCATCCCGAGGTAGCCGAGGTGTTCGAGCGCGACGACAGCGGCGACTATCTGCCGCGCGACAGCCAGTTGCACTGACTCTTGCCCCGGACGCGGCGCAGCACACCGCAAGTCGGATTAATCCGACTTGCGGCAGCCTAATGATGCCGGAAGTCGCGTAAACGCGACTTCCGGTGTGTTGCGCCGCAGATCCGGGGCCGTATCGAACTCAGAACCCGTAAAGGTCCCGGTTCTGCGGCGCACCGTTACGCTTCGCTTCACGCTGCGCCGCGCCTGGGACACGCATCTCCACAAAGAAAAAAGGCGCGGCCCTTAAGCCGCGCCTTTTGTATCTGGAATAACTCGAAGCTTATCGCTTCGGCGCCGCAGCCGGAGCCGGCGCGCCGGGCGCCTGGCTCTGCGCGCCTTCCAGCTTCTTGCGCGCCTCTTCCGCCTTCTTCTGCAACTCTTCCTGCAGCTTGCGTTGCTGCTCTTCGAACGCCTTCGGATCGGTCGGCGGGCCGTCATAGGCCTTGGCGAAGTCGTTCAGCGGCAACGGCAGGCTGATCGGCGTGCCCTGCATGTTGATCGCCTGCACGGTGATATTCTGGCCCTTCTTCATCTTGGCCAACAGGTCGTCGGGCACCGGGTAGTCGGACATGCAGCCAACCGGGAAGCAGATCTTGTAGGGCGATTGCATCGGCTGATTCTGGTCGACGATCACGCGGGTGCCGTGCGCGAGCTGCATGCCGAGCGGCACGGTGACGCGCAGCACCTTCGCCTCGCCTTCCGGCTCGAACAGCTGGACGATGGCGACCGGCATGCCGTTCTCCAGGCGGCCGTCTTTGGTGACGACGCAGACCTGCTTGTTGTTGGTGTCGGCGCCCTTGCCGCAGACCTTCATCCACGGCGAGTACATGAGCTGCGGCTGGTCGCCCGCCTGTTGCTGCGGCGCCTGCTGCTGCGGGGCCTGCTGGGCGGGCTGCTGCGCCGGCTTGGGCGCGGCAGGTCGCGGCGCGGCCGGTTTCGGCTGCTGCGCCGGCGCCTGCGCCAAGGCCGGAATGGCCGCCGCGGCGGCCAGGGCAAAACCAGCCACAGTGGCCGTCAGCGCCCGGCCCAGCGGCCGGGCCGATGCGATCCGATGATCCATGCGTTATTCCTTTGTTCTTACCCGCCCCGCGCTCACGCGCCCACCCGGCGGTCGCCTCTCTGCCGGGCTACCTCTGCGTGAAATGCGGCGGCAGCGTGGCCCGGACGTGAGCCTGATACCCGAGTCCGGCCCTGCAATAAAGCCACGAATGCGCCGAAAATGCGGGGTGCGCCGCGGGGCCGGTGACCGTCGCGCCACTGTGATAAATTCCGGCAAATCAGGACCCGAATCGCATCCGACCCTTGCCCGCCTCCTTTCCCGATTTCGAGCGCCCGGCCGGCCTGAAGGCCACCCGGCGCGGCGTAATGCTGGGCGCGCTGGCCCTCGGCGCGGCGCTTGGCACCGCGCTTGGCCGCCGCCCGGCGCGTGCCGCGCAGGCGCGCCACGCCATCGCCATGCACGGCGACCCGGCCTGGGGGCCCGACTTCTCCGCGCCCGGTTACGCCAATGCGGCCGCGCGCAAGGGCGGCACGCTGGTGCAGGGCGTGCAGGGCACCTTCGACTGCCTCAACCCGTTCATCGTCAAAGGGCTGGCCGCCGCCAATATCCGCAGCTACGTGGTCGAGAGCCTGCTGGCGCGCGGCTATGACGAGCCGTTCACGCTTTACGGGCTGCTCGCCGAAAGCGTCGAGAACGACGCCGCGCGCACCTACGTCACCTTCACGCTGCATCCGAAGGCGCGCTTCTCCGACGGCCGCCCCGTTACGCCGGCCGACGTGATCTTCTCCTGGGAATTACTGCGCGACCGCGGCCGCCCGAACTTCCGCATCTACTACGCGAAGGTGACCAAGGCCGAGGCGCTCGGCGCGCGCGGCGTGCGCTTCGATCTTTCCGGCGCGGACGACCGCGAACTGCCGCTGATCATCGGGCTGATGCCCGTGCTGGCCAAGCACGCGATCAAGCCGGAGACCTTCGAGGACACGAGCTTCGAGCCGCTCACCGGCAGCGGACCCTATCGCGTGAGCGCGGTGCGCCCGGGCGAGAGCGTCACCTTCACCCGCGACCCCGATTACTGGGGACGCGACCTGCCGATCAACCGCGGCCTATGGAATTTCGACACCATCCGCTACGATTACTACCGCGACGGCAACACGCATTTCGAGGCGTTCAAGAAGGGCCTCTACGACGTGCGCGCGGAAACCGATCCGGGCCGCTGGCAGACGGCTTATGATTTTCCCGCGCTCAACGACGGCCGCGTGGTGAAGGAGGACCTCCCCTACGGCCTGCCGAAAGGCATGCAGGGCCTCGTCTTCAACACGCGCCGGCCGATATTTGCTGACATCCGCGTGCGCGAGGCGCTGCTGCACCTGCTCGACTTCGAGTGGATCAACCGCACCTATTTCTTCAGCCTCTACCAGCGCACCGCCAGCTATTTCGACGGCTGCGATCTCTCGGCGCATGGCGTGCCGGCCAACGCGCGCGAGTTGGAACTGCTCAAGCCCTTTCCCGGCGCGGTGCGCGCCGACATCCTGGACGGCAAATGGTCGCCGCCAAAGTCGGACGGCACCGGCAGCGACCGCACCGGCCTGCGCAATGCCTTCGCGCTGTTCAAGGCGGCGGGCTACGAATTGAAAGGCACGCAGCTGACGCATGTGGCCAGCGGACGGCCCTTCGCCTTCGAGATCCTCACCACCACGCGCGACCAGGAGCGGCTCGCGCTCGCCTATGTGCGCAACCTCAAGCGCGCCGGTATCGAGGCGCGCGTGCGCACCGTCGACGCCACCCAGTTCGAGCGCCGCCGCATCGCCTTCGACTTCGACATGATGGAGTACCGCTGGGACCAGTCGCTCTCGCCCGGCAACGAGCAGCTGTTCTACTGGGGCTCGGAGGCGGCCGACAGCCAAGGCACCCGCAACTACATGGGCGTGAAGTCGAAGGCGGTCGACGCCATGATCGGCGCCATGCTGAGCGCGACCGCGCGCGAGGACTTCGTCGCCGCCACGCGCGCGCTCGACCGCGTGCTGCTGTCGGGCTTCTACGTCATCCCGCTCTATTATCCGCCGGTGCAGTGGATCGCGCGCTGGACCAAGATCGAGCATCCGCAGCGCACCTCGCTGTACGGCTATTTGCCGGAAACGTGGTGGGCGAAGGAAGGTGCGCCGTGATTTTGGGCGACGGCGATCACAGCGCGGGCAACCGCGCCACCCTCGACGACTTGTTCCGCCGCGCCGGCGTGCGCCATCCCGACGTGCTGGCGCTGGCCGATCCGCCCAACCGCGCGGAGATCGTCGGCGGCGCGCCGCTTGCGCTCACCTTCGCGCAGGCCGACCGCGCCATCAGCGCGATGGCCGCGGCCTTGCGCGGGCTCGGGCTACAGACCGACACGCCGGTCGCCCTGCAATTCGCCAACACGGTGGAGAGCGTCGTCGCTTTGCTCGGCGTGCTGCGCGCCGGCATGATCGCGGTGCCGATGCCCGTGCTGTGGCGGCAGCAGGACATCGTCGACGCGCTCGGCCGCATCGGCGCCAAGGCGATCGTCACGCAGACGCGCATCGGCACCGCCGCGCAGGCCGAGATCGCGATGCAGGCCGCCGTCGAGCTGTTCCCGATCCGCTACGTCTGCGCCTTCGGCAACGACTGCCCCGACGGCGTCGTGCCGCTCGACGATATCTTCGCGCAAGCGCCCTCGGACTTCATCGCTCCTGGCGGGCGGCCGGGCAATCCGGCCGCGCATGTGGCGGTCGTCACCTTCGATCCCGCCGCCGGCGGGCACATCGCGGTCGCGCGCAACCACATGGAGCTGATCGCCGGCGGCCTCGGCGTTTTCCTCGAAACCGGCATCGCGGCGGACGCTGCGATCCTTTCGACGATCCCGCTGTCGTCCTTCGCCGGGCTGGCGTCGACGTTGGTGCCGTGGCTGCTCGCGGGCGGGCCGCTGCACCTGCATCACGGCTTTTCGCCGGACAGCTTCGCCGCGCAGAACGCGGCGCTTCCCGGCGGCGCGCGCGTCGTGCCGGCGGCGGCGCTGCCCGCGCTCGCGGAAGCGGGGCTACTTGAGGGTGCCGAGACCGTCCTCGCGCTCTGGCGCGCGCCGGAGCGGCTGCCGGCCGCCGCGCCTTGGCAATCATCTTCCGCGTTGATCGACGTCGCCGCCTTCGGCGAAACCGGGCTGCTCGCCGCCCGCCGCGATGCCGATGGCATGCCTGCGCCCATACCGCTTGGCCGCTGCGCCAATCCGCGCGGCGCGGCCGGCGCGGTGCGCAGCGCGGAAACCAAACGCAGCAAGACCGGCACCCTGGCGCTGCGCGGCCCGACGGTGCCCGCGCAAGCCTTCCCGCCCGGCGCCGAGCGCGGACGCGCTCCGCACCTGGAAGCCGACGAGGACGGCTTCGTCGACACAGGTTTCACCTGCCGCCTCGAACGCGAGACCGGCACCCTCGTCATCACCGGCAGCCCGGGCGGCTTTGCCGCCGTCGGCGGCTACCGCTTCCGCGCCGACGATCTCGACGCGCTCGTCGCCCCAGCCGAAGGCACGCTCGTCGCCCTGCCCGACGCGCTGCTCGGCCAGCGGCTGGCCGGCGGCGCGCCGGCGCCCGCCGCGCTTGAGGCTGAATTGCAGGCGCGCGGCGCAAACCCGCTCATCGCCTCGGCTTTCCGAGCGCGCGCCCGCTCCGACGCCGCCTGATTTCCGCATC
>JALHRB010000036.1 GCA_022841665.1 Pseudolabrys sp. | reverse complement strand
CGGCCGCCGCCGGCAAAACTGCCCAGCCGCAGGCCGCGCCGCAGCAGGCCGCGACTCCGCAAGCCAAGCGCGCGGAAGAGCGGGCGCTCCGCCTCCAGCAACGGCAGGAGCAGCGGCAGGAACGCGTCACGCGTCAGCGTGAGGACACTGAATTACGCCGCCTGCCGCCCGCGCAACGCGCGCAGCGCCGCGAGGAACTCAACCGCACCCGCGAGCAGCGCGCGCAGCAACGGCAAGAACGCATCCAGCAGCGCCAAGCGCAACCCACGACGGCTGGCCCAGCCGCTGCCGCGATCCAGAGCAATGCCGCCCGCGCCGCCCGCCGCGGCGGCCAGCAGCGCGTGACCGCGCAGGCTGCCCGCCAGGGCCGTTTCGCGTCATCGTTCACGGCCGCCCGCGCGGCCAGTGTCGGCACGGCCCGCGTCGGCAACGCAAGCGTGCGCGTCGTGCGCGACCATCCGCGCCGCGCCTGGCGCCGCGGCTTCCGCGCCGCCTTCGTGCCGTGGTTCGGCCCGGTGTTCTGGCCCTACGCCTATTCGGACATCTTCGAATACACGTTCTGGCCGGGCGGCTATGACGACGGCTACTGGGCCTACGCTTATGACGACTTCTTCGACGGCGTGTTCTGGGGCGAGCAAGGCCCGCCCGACGAGTACGTTGAAGCCGCGCCTTATGCGGCGGCGCCGGCCGCACCGAAGCCGACTTACGCGGCCGTGAAGGACCTGTGCAAGCAGCCGGGCAGCGGCATCACCGCTTGGCCGATCGCGGAGATCGAGCAGAAGGTCGGCCTCAACGCGGAGCAGAAGGCGCTGCTTGGCGACGTGCGCAAGGCCGCGGCGGACGCCGCCGCCGGCTTCAAGGCGTCGTGCCCGCAGGAGAACGCCTTCCCGCTGACGCCGCCGGGCCGCCTGCAAACCATGCGCGCGCGCCTGAACGCTACGCTGGAAGCGGTGCAGACCGTGCGGCCGGCGCTGGAGAGGTTCTACGAGTCGCTCAGCGACGAGCAGAAGGAGCGCTTCAACCAGATCGGGCCCAAGCAGCAGCAGGCCAGCGCCGAAGCGCGCGAGGCGCAGGATACCAAGAGCTGCAAGGAGCCCAAGAGCGGCCTCTCCAACCTGCCGATCGAGAAGATCGAGGACGCGGTGAAGCCGACCGAGGCACAGCTCGCCAAGCTCGACGCGCTGGAGCAGGCCACCACCGAAGGCGTCTCGCTCCTGCAAGCAGCCTGTCCGGAGGATACGCCGCTGACGCCGCCGGGCCGCCTCGAAGCGATGGAAAAGCGCCTGCAGGCCATGGTCGACGCAGCCGACGCCGTGCAGCCCGCGCTCGAGGACTTCTACGCTGCGCTGAGCGCCGAGCAGAAGGCCCGCTTCAACCGCATCGGCCGCACGCTGGCGGCGACCACCGGCGAAGCGAAACAGTAAGAACGCTCCACGCGAAATGAAAAAGGCGGCCTGCAAGGCCGCCTTTTCTTTGCTCTCTCCGCTCATTCCCGCGCAAGCGGGAATCCAGCGCCGGGTCCCCGCTTTCGCGGGGACGAGCGGCGGGTGGGCTACTCCGCCGCGATGCGCACTTCGGGCGCCGCGTTCTTGATGTCGGGCGTGACGTGGCTTTCGAACTTGGTGAAGTTCTTCTGGAACATGGCGACCAGCGCGCGCGCGGTCTTGTCGAACTCGGCCTTGTTCTTCCAGGTCTTGATCGGGTTCAACAGATGCGACTCGACGCCGTGCACCGAGGTCGGGACCGAGAAACCGAAATAAGGATCGGTGCGGAAGTCGGCGTTCTTGAGCGAGCCGTTGAGCGCGGCGGTCAGAAGCGTGCGCGTCGCCTTGATCGGCATGCGGCGGCCCTCGCCGTACTTGCCGCCGGTCCAGCCCGAGTTGACCAGCCAGACGTCGACCTTGTGCTTGTTGATGTATTCCTTGAGCAGGTCGGCATAGACCGACGGATGCCGCGGCAGGAACGGCGCGCCGAAGCAGGTGGAGAATTCCGGCTCGACGCCGACGAGACCCTTCTCGGTGCCGGCGACCTTGGCGGTGTAGCCGGAGAGGAAGTGGTACATCGCCTGGTTCGGATCGAGCTTGGCGATCGGCGGCATCACGCCGTAGGCGTCGGCGGTCAGGAAGATGATGTTCTTCGGGTGGCCGGCGCGGCCGGTGCGCGAGGCGTTCGGGATGAAGTCGAGCGGATAGGCCGAGCGCGTGTTCTCGGTCTTGGAGCCGTCGTTATAGTCGGGAACGCGCGTGTAGGGATCGTACACCACGTTCTCGAGCACGGCGCCGAAACGGTTGGTGGCGTCCCAGATCATCGGCTCGGCTTCCTGGCTGAGCTTGATGGTCTTGGCGTAGCAGCCGCCCTCGAAATTGAAGATGCCGTCCGGGCCCCAGCCGGTCTCGTCGTCGCCGATGAGGATGCGGTGCGGGTCGGCCGACAGCGTGGTCTTGCCGGTGCCGGAGAGGCCGAAGAACAGCGCGCTCTCGCCCTCGTGGCTGACATTGGCCGAGCAGTGCATCGGCACGACGTTCTCGGCCGGCAGATAGAAATTGAGCGTGGTGAACACCGACTTTTTCATCTCGCCGGCGTAGGACGAGCCGCAGATCAGCACGATCTTGCGGGTGAAATCGATCGCCACCATGGTGTCGGAGCCTTCGCGGCCGCCGTGACGCTTGGCGTCCGGCTTGAACGACGGCAGGTCGACGATGGTCATCTCGGGCACGAACTTGGCGAGCTCGTCGCGGTCGGGACGGATCAGGAGCTGGCGGATGAAGAGCGAATGCCAGGCGTATTCGGTGTAGACGCGCGTCTTGATGCGGTACTTCGGATCGGCGCCGCCATAGAGATCCTGCGCGAACAGCTTCTTGCCTTTGCAGTGCGCGATGAAGTCGGCGAGCATCGCGTCGAAGTTCTCGCGCGTCATCTTGCGGTTGCCGTCCCACCAGACGCTGTCGCGCGTGAGGTCGTCGACGACGGTGTGCTTGTCTTTCGGCGAGCGGCCGGTGTGGTGGCCGGTGAAGGCGGACAGCGCGCCGCCCGCGACGATCTGGGCTTCGCCGGCGGCGACCGCGTGCTCGTAGAGCGGCGCTTCGGTGAGATTCCAGTTCACGCCGGCGAGATCTTTAAAACCGAATTTATCGGCCCCGAATGCGGCGTTGCGCAGACCCGTTTCTTGCACGCGAAATCCTCCCAAAACCTCACAACGGGGTGCTTTGAGCGAAACCCCTCAACCGGCCGTTCAGGCCCCTTGCGGCTATAAGACGTTAGTATAGCCCGCCGTTCCCGAGGCGCGAGACCATAGTCATCAAGGGGGTGAATGCCAAGGCGAAATGCCATGCATGGAACGCGGACGGCATTGCACTGCATCAATACGTTAACGCGGCAGGCCGCGGCTGAAGCGCTGATGTTTGAGCCATCAAAACGGTGATGGGTCAGCCATCACGACGCCCGGTTGACGGCATGGGTCAGCGGGCCCGCGCCTGTTCGGCAAGCTGCTTGAGCACCCCGCGCAAAGGCCCCGGCCCGGTGACACGCTGCGGGAAGGCCAGCCGCAGCGCCGCGTTGCCCTGTTGCAGATCGATGCCCTCGGGATCGATGCCGACGCAGCGCCAGTCGGCGTCGGGCGCGCCGAGCAGCCTGGTTGCATAAAGCCGGCAGGCCTCGGCGTGGTCGCCGTTCATGTGCGCGACCGCGCCGGCTTCCGCCTCGATCAACGCTTCCGCGTCGGACACGTCCGTGAGCACATCGCCCGCCGTGAGATCGGCGGCGCGCGCGAAGCCGCCGTTGAGATGCGCCGACACGACGGCCATGCGCCAGAAGGCGAAATCCGGGAAGCCGGCATAGAGCTCCGACTTCGGATGGCGCGCCAGGAACCGGCGGCGCAGCCGCGCATCGTCTTCGCTTTCGCGTGCGACCGGCGCGAAGGCGCCCAGCACCGTCAGGCGCGGATGCGCCAGCGCGTCGCCTTTGCCGGTCTCGGCCAGCAGCACCGAGGCGCGGCCGTCGCGCTCCAGGTTGGCCGTGTGGGTCGCGAGTTTGGAAATCAGGATGACGGGCGAGCCGTCAACATCGGTCGCGACATTGACGAGCGAGGTGAAAGGATGACCGGTGTTGCGGTCGAGCGTGGCCAAGGTGCCGACGCGGATGACCCGCAGCAGCAGCTTCGCCACCGCGCGCGGGGCGAAGTCGGCCGGTTGCGGCGCGTTCTCCGGGGTGCGTCCCGGCATCGCGCCCGGGAGCGGCGAATCTGGATCGGCGGGCGTCATCGGCTAAAATTAACCTTTATTAACGATCGGGGCCGGACCCGTATTCTTTCGGGCTGGCGGGGTTGAAATCGCTATCGAATCACATAGTTGTTGCAAAGAGGTCACATTTCAGCCCCCGTTTGTGGGCTTCACCAATGCCCGGGACGTCAACAAAGAGGGGCCCATGCCGACCATCGCTCTCGTCGACGACGACCGCAACATCCTCACCTCCGTTTCGATGGCCCTCGAATCCGAAGGCTACCGGATCATGACCTATACCGACGGCGCCTCCGCGCTCGACGGTTTCAAGACCTCGCCGCCGGACCTGGCGATCCTCGACATCAAGATGCCGCGCATGGACGGCATGGAGACCTTGCGCCGGCTGCGCCAGAAGACCGACATCCCGGTGATCTTCCTCACCTCCAAGGACGAGGAAATCGACGAATTGTTCGGCCTCAAGATGGGCGCCGACGACTTCATCCGCAAACCGTTTTCGCAGCGGCTCCTGGTCGAGCGCGTGAAGGCGGTGCTGCGGCGCGCGGTTCCGAAGGATGGCTCCGCGCCGAAGGAAGTCGATTCCGCCAAGGTGCTCGAGCGCGGCCTGCTGCGCATGGACCCCGAGCGCCACACCTGCACCTGGAAGAACGAGCCGGTCACGCTCACCGTCACCGAATTCCTCATCCTGCAAGCGCTCGCCACCCGCCCCGGCGTCGTCAAGAGCCGCAACGCGCTGATGGATGCCGCCTACGACGATCAGGTCTACGTCGACGACCGCACCATCGACAGCCACATCAAGCGGCTGCGCAAGAAGTTCAAGGTGGTCGACGACGACTTCGAGATGATCGAGACGCTGTACGGCGTCGGTTACCGCTTCAAGGAATAGCGGGCGCTTAAAGTCGGCCCCCGGGGGTCACTAACGTCCAGGCCCGGCTTGCGGTAAAATCGCCTATACGATCAACCCGGCTGGATTGAACGACGTGCTCGACCGGACCCAGGAACTCCTGGCGCAGAAGGCTGAAGGCGAAAGCGCGCGCGAGAACGCCGCGCCGCCCGCGCCCGAGCGTGCGAGCGCGCTCCGGCGCATGCTGCGCTCGGCCTGGGCGCTCTTCGTCTCGCAGAGCTTCTCCAGCCTCACCCGCCGCATCGTCTTCCTAAATCTTGCCGGCCTCGCCGCGCTGGTCGTCGGCGTGATGTACCTCTCGCAGTTCCGCGCCGGCCTGATCGACGCGCGCGTGCAGAGCCTGCTGGTGCAGAGCGAGATCATCGCCGGCGCCATCGCGGCCTCCGCCACCGTCGAGACCGACTCCATCACCATCGATCCCGACCGCCTGCTCGAATTGCAGGCGGGCGAAAGCTACGGCCCCGGCGACGACTCCTTGTCGAGCATCGAATTTCCCATCAATCCCGAGCGCGTCGCCCCGGTGCTGCGCCGCCTGGTGTCGCCGACCAAGACGCGCGCGCGCATCTACGACCGCGACGGCGTGCTCATCCTCGACAGCCGCAATCTCTACGGCCGCGGCGACGTGCTGCGCTTCGACCTGCCGCCGCCCAACGCCGAGACGCCCGGGCTGATGGAGCGCAGCTTCATCGCCATCCGCCGCTGGTTCGGGCGCGGCGACCTGCCGCTCTACAAGGAGCTCGGTCCGGAAAACGGCAAGGGCTATCCGGAAGTGACGCAGGCGCTCAACGGCCTGCACGCCAGCCAGGTGCGCATCAACGACCGCGGCGAGGTGATCGTCTCGGTCGCCGTGCCGGTACAGCGCTTCCGCGCCGTGCGCGGTGTGCTGATGCTGTCGACGCAAGGCGCCGACATCGACGACATGGTGGAGGCCGAACGCTTCGCCATCTTCAAGGTGTTCCTGGTCGCCGCCGCCGTCATGGTGCTGTTGTCGATGCTGCTGGCCGGCACCATCGCCGGCCCCGTGCGACGGCTGGCCGACGGCGCCGAGCGCGTGCGCCGGCGCATCCGCAGCCGCGTCGAGATCCCCGACTTCACCCGCCGCAAGGACGAGATCGGCCATCTGTCGGGGGCGCTGCGCGACATGACCAACGCGCTCTACACCCGCATCGAGGCGATCGAGAGCTTCGCCGCCGACGTGGCGCATGAACTGCGCAATCCGCTCACCTCGCTGCGCTCGGCGGTGGAGACGCTGCCGATGGCGAAGACCGACGCCAACCGCAAGCGCCTGCTCGACGTCATCGAGCACGACGTGCGACGGCTCGACCGCCTGATCACGGACATCTCGGACGCCAGCCGTCTCGACGCCGAATTGCAGCGGCAGGAGGCCGCGCCGGTCGATCTCGCCAGGCTGCTCGAGGCGCTGGTCAAGGCCGCCAACGAAGTGCGCATCAACGATGTCGGCGTCACGCTCAGCTTCGAAGGCGGGCCGCCGTCGAGCTTCAAGGTGCCGGGTCACGATTCCCGGCTCGGCCAGGTGGTGAGCAACCTCATCGACAATGCGCGCTCGTTCTCGCCCGCGGGCGGCAACGCGCGCGTCACCTGCCGCAAGCTGAAGGGCGAGGTGGAGATCCTGGTCGACGACGACGGCCCCGGCATCCGCCCCGACGCGCTGGAAAAGATTTTCGAGCGCTTCTACACCGACCGTCCCGAGCAGGGCTTCGGCCAGAACTCCGGCCTCGGCCTGTCGATCTCCAAGCAGATCGTCGAAGCGCATGGCGGCACCATCCGCGCCGAGAACCGCGCTGCGCCCGGCGCAGCCGGCGAAGCGCCGCGCGTGCTCGGCGCGCGCTTCATCGTCCGCCTGCCGGCGATGTGATTCCGACCCTCCGCTCACCCCCGCGAACGCGGGGGTCCAGCGCTGACAAGCAGTATCCTTCAACGATAAGCTTTGGCGCGAGCGCGTTTGCACCGACGCGAACGGGTAGGCCTTCGCTATGGCATTTTACGTCTACATGCTCGCGAGCCGCCGAAACGGAACGATCTATGTAGGTATGACCGACGACCTTGTCCGGCGCGTCTGGGAGCATTGTGAAGGTATTATCGACGGCTTTACAAAGCGATACGGACTGAAGGTCCTGGTCTGGTTCGAAGAGCATAGCTCGCGTGAGTCAGCCTTCGCTCGCGAGCGCCAGGTCAAGAAATGGCGGCGACACTGGAAGACGCAAGCGATCGAGACGAGGAATCCAGAATGGAACGATCTCTGGGAAGAAGTCGCAATCTGATGAAAGCACCTCAGCGCTGGATTCCCGCTTGCGCGGGAATGAGCGGGGATGGGACAACGTGAGCTCCACCATCCATGCCTCCGCCGTGCTTGCCGGCCCCAAGGCCGTGCTGATCCGCGGACGCGCGGGATCGGGCAAGTCGCGGCTGGCCTGGGACCTCTTGGAGGCGGCCGCGCAGGGCGCCCTGCCCTTCGCGCGGCTGGTGGCGGACGACCGCGCCCGCGTCGAAGCCCACGCCGGACGCCTGCTGGTGCGGTCGGCCGAAAAGCTTGCCGGGCTGCTCGAAGTGCGCGGGCTCGGCATCCGCCGGATGGCCTACGAGCCAATGGCGGTGGCGGGCCTGGTCGTCGACCTCGCCGCGGAGGATGCCGCCCGCCTGCCGGAACCTGAAACGATGCGGACCGCCATCGCCGGCGTCACCTTGCCGCGTCTAGCTGTCGCAGCCGGCATAGCTGCCCTGCCTTTGGTGCTGGCATTCCTGAGGACGCCCCCGGCGGCCGATTGACCGAGGGCCCGCTTCTGGGCTACCCGGAGCCCCCTGCGATCCTTGTTTGGAATAATTAACCATAACGGGCCTAGGATCGCCCCGCCGAAACCGGACCTCCCAGAGGCCTCCCGTGGCCCCATCTTTCCGCAGTGCAGCAGAGCGCCTATATAGCGAGCAGGCCCCTTGCAATGGGGTTTCGGATGGGCCTGAATGTGCCCCCTTTCGTGCGGCGCAAAATGGCGCCCGCGAGGAGTTCGGAATGATCGGCCTCGTATTAGTAACCCACGGGCGGCTCGCCACCGAGTTTCGCTCGGCCCTAGAACATGTCGTGGGACCGCAGCGCCAGATCGAGGCGATCACCATCGGCCCCGACGACGACGTCGAGCAGTGCCGCAAGAACATCCTCGACGCGGTCAAGCGCGTCGACAGTGGCGAAGGGGTCGCCATCCTCACTGACATGTTCGGCGGCACCCCCTCCAATCTCGCCATTTCGGTGATGAGCCAGCCCAAGGTCGAGGTGCTGGCCGGCATCAATCTGCCGATGCTGATCAAGCTCGCCAAGGTGCGCGAAACCTGTCCGCTTGAATCCGCTGTCGCCGCCGCGCAGGAAGCCGGCCGCAAGTACTGCACCATCGCCAGCCGGGTTCTCAGCGGTAAATGACCGGCTCAAGCGACCCGACGCTCAAGGGCGCCATCGTGCGCGACGTCGAGATCGTCAACAAAAAGGGCCTGCACGCGCGCGCCTCCGCGAAATTCGTGCAGATGGCCGAACAATTCGACGCCGCCATAACCGTGACCCGCGGTCATGAAACCGTCGGCGCCACCTCGATCATGGGCCTGATGATGCTCGCCGCCGCGCCCGGCACGACCATCACCCTGTCGGCAACGGGGAAACAGGCGCAGAAGGCCATCGACGCCTTGAGCGCGCTGGTCGCCGGCCGGTTTGGGGAAGAGGACTGACCCCTTCCGGGTTTGGAAACCTTACATAAAGAAATCTTTATATATGCGTTGCGGGGGGTCGCCGGGCCTGTTATAGGCACGGCAGCAATCCCCCATTCCAATCCCGTGTCCGCAAAAGGATCGTCATGACCGCTGCCGCCAAGCCGAAGCTCAAAGCCGGCGACTACATCGTCAAGGACATTTCGCTGGCCGATTTCGGCCGCAAGGAAATCTCGCTCGCCGAAACCGAAATGCCCGGCCTGATGGCGACGCGCGAGGAGTACGGCCCCAAGCAGCCGCTCAAGGGCGCGCGCATCGCCGGCTCGCTGCACATGACCATCCAGACCGCGGTGCTGATCGAGACTCTCGTCGCGCTCGGCGCCGACGTGCGCTGGGTGTCGTGCAACATCTATTCGACGCAGGACCACGCCGCCGCGGCGATCGCCGCCGCCGGCATTCCGGTCTTCGCGGTCAAGGGCGAGAGCCTGAAGGAATACTGGGACTACACCGCCAAGCTGTTCGAATGGCACGGCGGCGGTACGCCCAACATGATCCTCGACGATGGCGGCGACGCCACCATGTTCGTGCACCAGGGCGTGCGCGCCGAGCACGGCGACACCATGTTCCTCGACCAGCACAACAGCGAGGAAGAGGAAATCTTCTTCGCGCTGATCAAGCGCCTGCTGAAGGAAAAGCCGAAGGGCTGGTTCAGCGATCTCGCCTGGAACATCAAGGGCGTCTCGGAAGAGACCACCACCGGCGTGCACCGCCTCTACGACATGCAGAAGGCCGGCACGCTGCTGTGGCCCGCCATCAACGTCAACGACTCGGTGACCAAGTCGAAGTTCGACAACCTGTACGGCTGCCGTGAATCGCTGGTCGACGGCATCCGCCGCGGCACCGACGTGATGATGTCGGGCAAGATCGCGATGGTCGCGGGCTACGGCGACGTCGGCAAGGGCTCGGCCGCCTCGCTGCGCCAGGCCGGCTGCCGCGTGATGGTCTCCGAGATCGACCCGATCTGCGCGCTGCAGGCGGCGATGGAGGGCTACGAGGTCGTGACCATGGAAGATGCCGCGCCGCGCGCCGACATCTTCGTCACCGCCACCGGCAACAAGGACATCATCACCATCGAGCACATGCGTGCGATGAAGGACCGCGCGATCGTGTGCAACATCGGCCACTTCGACAACGAGATCCAGGTCTCGCACCTGAAGAACCTGAAGTGGGACAACATCAAGCCGCAGGTGGACGAGATCACCTTCCCCGACGGCCACCGCATCATCCTCTTGTCGGAAGGCCGGCTGGTGAACCTGGGCAACGCCATGGGGCATCCCTCGTTCGTCATGTCGGCGTCGTTCACCAACCAGACGCTGGCGCAGATCGAGCTCTTCGCCAACAACAAGGACGGCAAGTACAAGAAGGAAGTCTATGTGCTGCCGAAGTCGCTCGACGAGAAGGTCGCGCGCCTGCACCTGTCGAAGATCGGCGTGAAGCTCACCGAGCTGCGCAAGGACCAGGCCGACTATATCGGCGTGCCGGTGCAGGGGCCGTTCAAGAGCGAGCATTATCGGTACTAGACGTCTCGCTTCATCGCGGAAATGACGAATGGCCGGGCTTAATGCCCGGCCTTTTTATTGCAGGCATCCGCTTGTCCCCGCGAAAGCGGGGACCCAGTGCTGGATTCCCGCTGGAGCCTGTGCTCGGGCCAGCCAAAGGCTGGACCCGAGTACGGGAATGAGCGGAGAACGGGCGCCTACTTCCCGCCCGCCTCGATAAACCTCACCCGCCCGTCCTTCGCCGGCTTGATGCCGCCTTTGGCGGCGCGGATGGCCGCCTCAGCCAGCCGGCTGATCAGCAGCGCCGGCTTGCCGCCCGCCTCGTAAGGCCTGGCCTCCAGCTCCGCCATGCAATTCGCGCTGGCCGGAAACGGATAGTTGTCGCCGCCGCAAAGCAGGAAGGGCACCGCGGCGACCGTGACCGGCGCGTCGCTCGTGCAGTCGAGGCCCGGCTTGCCGGTGAACGTTTTCACCGCCGCCTTTTCATATTTGTCGCCCGTCCGCGTCACCTCGACCGTGACGCCGCCGAGATGCGGCCAGGCGCCGGTGCCGGGAAAGACGAGCCCGTGCTCGATCGCCTTGCAGACGGTCTTGGCCGGATAAGAGCGCACGGCCACCACGTCGTCGAAGCGGAAGATGTCGACGACGTGCGCGACGCGCAGGCGCGTGCCGGCCGCAAGGTCCTCGTTCAGTCCGAGAATGCCGGAATTGACGATCGCCACGTCGGCCTTGGTTTCGCGCAGCATGGCGTCGGCGAGCCAGTTGCCGAAGCCGGTTTCCTGGCTGCGGTTGGGCGTTTCCTCGAGCTCGACGAGCGCGCGCGTGCTGCCGACGACCGTGTTCAGGCAGGCGGGCCGGACGCGTTGACCCTTCTTGGCGCGGCCGAGGCAAATCTTTTCCTCGGCCAAGGCGGTCCAGGCTTTCGCCAGACTCGTCAGGTTCGCGTCGGGAACGACTCTTTTGTCGAGCGTGATCAGCTTGGCTTCCACACGCGGCTTGCCGCCCGCCGGCACATGCACGTCGATGCGCCAGGCCGTGCGCGCGTCGGAATCCGCCTTGAAACCGCGCGCGACGCCTTGCCCGTCCTTGAGCGTCATGTGGGTGTGGTCGTGCCCGCCGACGAGAAGATCGAGGCCCGCCGACGCCAGTTCCTTGAGCAGCGCCTCGTCGTCCTCGCGCGGCAGATGCGTCAGCGCGACGATCAGCTCGGCGCCGGCCTTGCGCAGCGCGTCGATGCTGCGCTTGGCCGCCGGCATCGACTCCTCGAACGGCGGATATTTCGGCAGGCTCGCCTTGTCGGGCGTCTGGCCGATGCCGAACAGGCCGACCTTCACGCCCTCGACCTCGATGACGACGCCGTCCTTCTTCACGTTCTTGCGGTTGAGCATGCCGCTCATGCTCGGGCAGGTCGGGAAATCCAGGTTGGCCGCCAGCCAGGTGAACTGCGATTCGGCCACGCGCGCATTGAGCGGCGCGTCCGGCCTGTTGCAGGTCGACTCGTCGAACTCGTGGTTGCCGAAGGCGACGAACATGCGCGCGTCGAAGGCGTTGGCATCGCCGTCCAGGTTGTTGAGGACGTCGATCATCTGCGCGCCCTTGAACATGCGGCTGACCAGCGAGGGCGACAGGAAGTCGCCGGCATGCAGCAGGATGGCGTTGGGGGCATCGCGCTCGATCGCCTTGCGCAGCGTGCGCACGCGCGTGAGGCCGCCGCTGGTGTTGTCCGCTACCCCTTCCAGCCGGTAGATGTCGTTGATGGCGAGGAAAGTGACGGTGCGCGGCTCGCGGGCGAAGGCTGCGCCGCACAAGACGGCGCCCGCCACGAGAAGTCCAAGCGCCAGCCAAGCCCGCCCTTTCATGCCACTACCTCTGCTTTTCCGCCCGATTTTCATACCACCGCCCGCACTTCCCGGCCGCGGTGGTACGTAGATTTCCGGATCAGCCTATTTGACCGGGATCAAGCGCGGGGAACTTTTGCACGGCATTGATGTTTCATCCAGAGACTGGAGGGCGTCATGAGACAAGTTGCTCCCCGTGCGGCCGCCCGGCGCGCGCAGTTGAGCGCGCAGGAATTCGTCGGCCTGTGCAGCACCGCGCTGTGGGGCCTGGCCGCCATTTACCTGCTGGCCACGTTCCAGCTTTATTGAACCTCACGGCCGCGGCGGCACGATCACGATCGTATAGCGCTGCGGCTCGCCGAGGCGGCCGAAAAAGCCGCGCACGATGGTGCTCTCGACGATGCGGCTGCCGGGCGACGCGGCAGCCTTGCTTTTGCACGCCCCGCCTTCCGCGAAACAGACCCAGAGCGACCCGGCGCGGGCCAGTTCGTCCGCCGGCGGCGGCGGCATGTCGGTGAGCGCGCGCGGGCGCGCGGCCGCGAAAGTGACGACGCCATAGGCAAGGTCGGCTTCGCCGCCGACGAAGCGCAGCGGCTGCGGCGTCGCCTGATGCCAGGCCTCCTCCGCCTGCCGCGCCAGAAGGTGCGCTTGCGCCGAGTTCGCCGACGGCCCGTTGCGGTGGGCGATGAAGGCGACCAGCGGCGAGGCCATCAGCATCGCCACCGGCACCGCCACGGTCGCGGTCAGCATGCGCCGGGTGTCGACGGCGCGCACCGCCACCTTGTCCGATGAGAGCAAGAGCACGGGCAGCAGAGCGAACGCCGGCATCGACCACAGTGACGTGATTTCGCTCCGCCCGGCCACCGCGCCGAGCGCGGGCAACAGCAACGGCGCCCAGAAGGCCGCCGCCACCAGCCGCCGCTCGGTCTCGCGCGGCCAGGCCATGTCGGCGAGCACTGCAGACTTCGCCCGCGCCAGCACCGCGGCGACGATCAGCGGCACCGCGACATAGCCGAGCGAGCCGGCGAGATAGCCGAGCACGCTCACCAGCGTGGTGGCGAGGGACTTCTCGCCGTGCACAATCATCGCATAAGTGAAGGGTGCGAAGTCGTGCTGCACCAGCCAATAGAGATGCGGTGCCAGCGCCAGCGCACCGACGGCAACGGTGATCCACGGCGCCGACGAGCGGAAGTAGTCCAAGCGCCGCCTGTCGATCAGCGCGGCGACGACGAGGCCCGCCAGCAGAAACACCGACCAGTACTTGCCGAGCATCGCAGCCGCCGCGGCCAGCCCGGCGAGCGCGGCCCACAGGGAGCTCCGCGTGCGATAGGAGCGCAGGAAGCAGAACACGGTCGCCGCCCACAGCGGCAGCAGCACCGTGTTCACGTTGAACTTGAGCGCGTGGAAATTGAAGAACGGCACCAGCATCAGCAGCCCCAGGCCCATCACGCGTTTTTCAGCGTCGAGATAGTCCGCCGACAGCCGCCAGACGAACCACAGCGCCAGCGCCGGCATCAGCATGGCCAGGAGGTAATAGGACCAGCCGGCGACCGGAAACACGGCGAACCAGGCAGCGACCAGCCAGGCGGCCAGCGGCGGGTGCTTGAGATAGCCGAGCGACAGGTCGCGCGACCACGCCACCAGCTCGGTCATGTCGGGATGCAGGCCCTGCGGCGCCTTGGAGACGGTGGCATAGGCCGCCCACGCCACGACATAGGCCGCGAGCAGCCACAGCACGGTCCGCTCCGCCCGCCCCGGATCGACCAGCGCGCCGCGCAGGCGATCTGCGGCGCGGTCGATGGCTTGGAGGGGGGCGAACGGCATGGGCGGGAGCTATCGCATGAGAGAGGTGATTGGTCCACGCGGGTAAGCGCGCTCTTCACCTCTCCCAAAGGGAGGTCGCCCGCCGAGCGCCAGCGAAGGCGGGCGGGTGAGGGGTTACAAAATCGAAAGTCTTGAGCCCCCTCACCCCAACCCTCTCCCCACAGGGGAGAGGGAGTCCGGCGGTGCTCGCGGCAGCGCCTCCTCCGCTTGTAGACGCCCGGCCTGAGTGTTATCTCGCGGCCATGACGGCCGTCCCCATCCAGAATATCCGCAATTTCTCCATTGTCGCGCACATCGACCACGGCAAGTCGACGCTTGCCGACCGGCTGATCCAGCTCACCGGCGGGCTGGACGCGCGCGAAATGGCGGGCAAGGAGCAGATCCTCGACTCGATGGACATCGAGAAGGAGCGCGGCATCACCATCAAGGCGCAGACCGTGCGCCTGAATTACCACGCCCAGGACGGCAAGGATTACATCCTCAACCTGATCGACACCCCCGGCCACGTCGACTTCGCCTACGAGGTCAACCGCTCGCTCGCCGCCTGCGAGGGCTCGCTGCTGGTGGTGGACGCCTCGCAGGGTGTCGAGGCGCAGACGCTCGCCAACGTCTACCACGCGCTCGATGCCGGCCACGAGATCGTGCCGGTGCTGAACAAGATCGACCTGCCGGCGGCCGAGCCGGAGAAGATCAAGCAGCAGATCGAGGACGTCATCGGGCTCGACGCGTCGAACGCCATCGGCATCTCGGCCAAGACCGGCCTCAACATCGACCAGGTGCTCGAGGCCATCGTCACGCGCCTCCCCGCCCCGAAGGGCGACCGCGACGCCACCCTCAAGGCGCTGCTGGTGGATAGCTGGTACGACGTCTATCTCGGCGTCGTCGTCCTGGTGCGCATCATCGACGGCACGCTCAAGAGGGGCATGCGCATCCGCATGATGGGCACCAACTCGGCCTATGACGTGGACCGCACCGGCGTGTTCACGCCCAAGCTCACGCCCGTGGACGAGCTCGGCCCCGGCGAAATCGGCATGCTCACCGCCTCGATCAAGGAAGTCGCCGACACGCGTGTCGGCGACACCATCACCGACGACCGCAAGCCGATCGAGCAGCCGCTGCCGGGCTTCCAGCCGGCGATCCCGGTCGTGTTCTGCGGCCTGTTCCCGGTAGACGCCGCGCAGTTCGAAGACCTGCGCGCGGCCATGGGCAAGCTGCGCCTGAACGACGCCAGCTTCAGCTACGAGATGGAGACGAGCGCCGCGCTCGGCTTCGGGTTCCGCTGCGGCTTCCTTGGCCTCCTGCACCTGGAGATCATCCAGGAGCGGCTGGAGCGCGAGTTCAATCTCGATCTGATCGCGACCGCGCCGTCGGTCATCTACAAGATGAACTTGCGCGACGGCACGCAGATCGAGATTCACAATCCGGTCGACATGCCGGACGTCATGAAGATCCTCTCCATCGAAGAGCCGTGGATCGAGGCGACCATCCTGACGCCGGACGACTATCTCGGCGCTGTGCTCAAGCTCTGCCAGGACCGCCGCGGCAATCAGAAGGAGCTCACCTACGTCGGCAACCGCGCGATGGTGAAGTACGACCTGCCGCTCAACGAAGTGGTGTTCGACTTCTACGACCGGCTCAAGTCGGTGTCGAAGGGCTACGCCTCGTTCGACTATCACCTGACCGACTACCGCGAAGCCGACCTCGTCAAGATGTCGATCCTGGTCAACGACGAGCCGGTCGACGCGCTGTCGATGCTGGTCCATCGCACGCGCGCGGAAACGCGCGGCCGCGGCATGGTGGAGAAGCTCAAGGAGCTGATCCCGCCGCACATGTTCCAGGTGCCGATCCAGGCCGCCATCGGCGGCAAGATCATCGCCCGCGAGACCGTGCGCGCCCTGCGCAAGGACGTCACCGCCAAGTGCTACGGCGGCGACGCCACCCGTAAACGTAAACTTCTCGACAAGCAGAAGAAGGGCAAAAAGAAAATGCGCCAGTACGGGAAGGTGGATATCCCGCAAGAGGCGTTCATCGCCGCGCTGAAGGTCGATGTGTAGGGGCCGGCCCGGCCTTGAACGTTAGGACGTAACACCCGCCACCGTCATTCCGGGGCGCCGCGAAGCGGCCAACCCGGAATCCAGAACCACGAGAACAGCTTACTGGATTCCGGGTTCGCGACCTGGCGGTCGCGCCCCGGAATGACTGAGAAGATTTACATGATCCGTCTCGACAACATCTCCAAACAAAACGGCCACCAGCTCCTCTTCATCGAGGCCTCCGCCGCGCTCAACAGAGGCGAGAAGGTCGGCCTTGTCGGCCCGAACGGCGCCGGCAAGACGACCTTGTTCCGGATGATCACCGGCCAGGAGGCGCCCGACGAAGGCCAGGTGTCGGTCGATCGCGGCGTGACCATCGGCTATTTCAGCCAGGACGTCGGCGAGATGGCGGGGCGCAGCGCGGTTGCCGAAGTGATGGAAGGCGCCGGCCCGGTGAGCGAAGTCGCCGCTGAGATGAAGGAGTTGGAAGCGGCCATGTCTAATCCGGATTTGGCCGATCCGGACCGCGCCGGCGAGATGGACGCGATCATCGAGCGCTACGGCGACGTGCAGCACCGCTTCCAGGAGCTGGACGGCTACGCGCTCGATAGCCGCGCGCGCGAGGTGCTGGCGGGCTTAAGCTTCAGCCAGGAGATGATGGACGGCGACGTGGGAAAGCTGTCGGGCGGCTGGAAGATGCGCGTGGCGCTCGCCCGCATCCTGTTGATGCGGCCCGACGCCATGCTGCTGGACGAACCGAGCAACCATCTCGACCTCGAGAGCCTGATCTGGCTCGAGCAGTTCCTGAAAGGCTACGAGGGCCTGCTGCTGATGACTTCGCACGACCGCGAGTTCATGAACCGCATCGTCACCAAGATCGTCGAGATCGACGGCGGCGGTTTGACGACCTATTCGGGCGACTACGAATTTTATGAGCAGCAGCGCGCGCTCGCCGAGAAGCAGCAACAGGCGCAGTTCGAGCGGCAGCAGGCGATGCTTGCCAAGGAGATCAGGTTCATCGAGCGCTTCAAAGCGCGCACTTCCCATGCGGCACAAGTGCAGAGCCGCGTGAAGAAGCTCGACAAGATCGAGCGGGTGGAGCCGCCCAGGCGCCGCCAGACGGTGGCGTTCGACTTCCCGCCGCCGCCGCGTTCCGGCGACGACGTGGCGATCCTGAAAAACGTGCAGAAGGCCTATGGCAGCCGCAGCATCTATGACGGATTGGACTTCACCGTGCGCCGCAAGGAACGCTGGTGCGTCATGGGCGTCAACGGCGCCGGCAAGTCGACGCTTCTCAAGCTCATCGCCGGCGCCACCGAGCCGGACGACGGCACGTTGACGATCGGCGGTAGCGTGAAGATGGGCTACTTCGCGCAGCACGCCATGGATCTGCTGGACGGCGAGCGCACGGTGTTCCAGTCGCTGGAGGACTCGTTCCCGCAAGCCGGCCAGGGCTCGCTGCGCACGCTCGCCGGCTGCTTCGGATTCTCCGGCGACGACGTCGAGAAGAAATGCCGGGTGCTGTCGGGCGGCGAGAAGGCGCGGCTGGTGATGGCGAAGATGCTGTTCGACCCGCCGAACTTCCTGGTGCTGGACGAGCCCACCAACCATCTCGACATGGCCACCAAGGAAATGCTGATCAAGGCGCTCTGCGACTACGAGGGCACGATGCTGTTCGTCTCGCACGACCGGCACTTCCTCGCCGCGCTGTCCAACCGCGTGCTGGAGCTGACGCCGGACGGCGTCCACCAATATGGCGGCGGCTACACCGAATATGTGGCGCGCACCGGTCACGAGGCGCCCGGCCTGCACAGTTGAGGCGTCCTGGCGGAAGCGGCGGCGCGGGGCCGGCGCTCCTTGTTTCGGTGCCGCGACGCGTCAACCGACCGCCAGCTCGGCGAGCATATGCGTGGCCGCTTCCCCGACCGAGCCGAAGATCGCCGACGTCACCGGATTGAGCAGCCGCGCCGAGCCGCCGTCGTCGCCGGAATAGGCGATGGTGATGTCGTTCTGGTCGGTCATGCCGGACGTGTAGGTGTTGATGGTGAAGGTGATGGTGCTGCCGTCGGACACCTCATATTCCTTCCACGGCGCGGCCATCGTGCCGGCTATCACGTACCAGGTGCCGTCGCCCTGGAAGAGCACGGCCATGCGCCAGTAGTCGGTCGCCGACGACGAAAGCGGAACACGGACGCCCATGCTGCCGTTGTTCGGCAGGTTCGCCTTGTTCAGGAAGGCATCGCCCGGCATCCAAGGCTCCGCGTCCGGCTCGCCCGGCGTGTGCCACATGTAGACTTGGTCGAGCGAGCGGCCCGAATTGTTGTTCAGGCAGGCCATGCAGGATTCAGACATTCATTTCCCCCGTTTACTGGCTGGTATGAGCCGACAACGGGTACTATTTATAGTAGATAAAAATATATTATACAACTTAAAAGAGCGGAATAGCGCTACCTTGCGCTGAAGATCTGCTCGAAGCTCGGGGGCTGACGCCTGTGCGCGACGGCCTCGGGCCGCGGCGCCTCCGGCGCGAATTGCCCGGGCCGGTCGCCGGTCACCACGATGCGCGTGTCGCGCATGTTCGCTTGCACCAGCGCGAACAGCGTCGCCGCGTTCTGCGGATGCAGGCGGATGCAGCCGTGCGAGGCCGGCCGGCCCAGCCGCGAAATCTCGGTGCTGCCGTGGATGGCGTAGCCGCCGTTGAAGAAGATCGAATGCGGCATCGGCGACCAGTCGTATTTGCGCGAGAACCATTGGCGCGCCAGCCGCAACGGGCGGTAGCTGCCGTTCGGCGTGTTGTAGCCCCAGCGCGCGGTCGAGACCGGCCACTGATAGCGCGGTTCGCCGTCGACCTCGACAGTCAGGCGCTGCGCCGACTTGTCGACCACAATCACCACGCCGGCGCGCGCCGGGGCGGACAGAGCAAACAGCAGCGCGGCGAAGGCGATCGTCGCGGCGAGGCGCGGCATCAGGGCGTTCCCAACAGGCAATCGACGGGATTATCGCAAACCGGCGCCGTTGGGAGCGCACAGCCGCGCGCGCTGGTTAATGCGCGATCCCATACTTGCGGTCGATGGCGCGCAGCCAGGCCTGGCGCTCGCGCAACACCTGCGCCTCGTTGCCGACCGAGACGCTGTAGTCGACGCGCGCCGCGCGGGCGCGCGCTGGCGGGGCGGCCTTGGGCACCGTGGCGGCGGGATTCGCGGCCTGCGGCTTCTCGGGTACAGGCGCGGGCTCGGGTGCGGGTGCGGCCGCTTGCGGTTCAGGCGCGGCATCGCGGACGGCATTGGCGTCCGTTCGGTCCATGCCATCTTCGGCGGCCGAGTCGTGGCGAAGTGCGAGTCGCACCGGCGCTTCATCCTTCCGGTGCGTCGCCATGATCACATGCGACTGCGCGTCCTCGGCCGGCAACTCCGCCACACCGATCGGCGCATCGGTGGACGGCGGCCGCGGCGACGGCAAGGGCGCCGGCGGTTTCGGCACCGAGCCCGGCGGCAGCGGCCCGTTCATCACCACGAAGCGGGTGCGGCCAAACCCGTGCGCGCGCACCAGCGCGAACAGGATCGAGGCATTGGCCGGCAGCAGGCGCACGCAGCCGTGCGACACGGCGCGGCCGAGCTTCTTGGCGTCGAGCGTGCCGTGCACCGCGTAGCCCTTGTAGAAGAATACCGACCAGGGCATCGGCGTCATGTTGTACTTGCGCGAGTACCAATCCGGCTCGAGCCGGAACGGCCGGAATTTTCCCGCCGGCGTCGGATAGCGCGCACGACCGGTCGACACGGTCCAGCGATGGGCCGTCTCGCCGTCGACCACGATGGAAAGCTGCTGCTGGGCCTTGCTGATGTTGACAACCAACTCCGCCTGCGCGGCGACCGGCAGGCAAAGCAAAGTTCCAATGGCGGCGACAGCGATCTTGCGCATGGCATCACCCGAATGGCGTGGCCGTTAAGCAAGCATCGCTCGGGAGCGGGCGGCTTGTAAAGACCTTGTTAACCATAAAAGTCTTTGGTGCTACTCACGTTTTCGTGGAACTTCGAATTGGTACCGCCACCATGGCGCTTAAACCATGCCGCGCATTTAACCTGACAGCCGCGCGCGGAATCGCTAGATCGGAGCCCTCATGATGGCGCGGATCGCAAGCCTGTTCAGCCTGTCCGTCCTGTTCGTGGCCGGCCTCCTCATCGTCGCCGACCGCTTCAGCGTCGCGCAATCGCAGACGGCGAGCGAGACGCCGGCGGCGACCGCGCCGTTGCCCGCGGACGGGACGTCGCCGACCGCGCCGGCGCAGGAAGCGCCCACGCAAACTACAATACCAGCAACACCCGCATCGCCCCCGCCCGTCGCGACGGCGCCGCCAGATGCGCCGGCGCCTGTCGTCACCGCGCCGCCTGCCGCACCGACTCCCGTCGTGACGGCCCCGCCAGATGCGCCCGCGCCCGTCGTCACCGCACCGCCGTTGCCGACCCCGGCGCCGTCGCCGGTGGTGACCGCGCCGCCGTTGCCGCCCGCGAAGCCCGCGCTCGAAGGCAGCAAGGCAGTCGCCAAATATCTGTTCGCCGCCAAGCAGCTTCCCTCGCTCGGCAAGGCCATGGCGATCGGATACTACCCGAGCGGCTGCCTCGCAGGCGGCGTCGAACTGCCGGTCAACGGCCCGAACTGGCAGGTCATGCGCGTTTCGCGCAACCGAAATTGGGGCCATCCGAACCTCGTGCGCTTCCTCGAGCGCTTCGCGCCCGCCGCCGCCAAGGCCACCGGCTGGAAAGGCATCCTGGTCGGCGACATGGCGCAGCCGCGCGGCGGCCCGACGCCGTTCGGCCATAAGAGCCACCAGACCGGGCTCGACGTCGACATCTGGTTCATGCCGATGCCGGACCACACGCTGAGCGCCGAAGAGCGCGAAAAAATTTCCGCGATCAACCTCGTGTCAGACGACTGGAAGGGCCTCAATCCGAAAACGTGGTCGCCACAGCAAGTCGCCTTTATCCGCACCGCCGCCGAGCAGCCCGAGGTCGAGCGTGTGCTCGTCAACGCGGCGATCAAGAAGGAACTGTGCCGCGTCGCCGGCAAGAACGGCGCGAGCTGGCTGAAAAAGGTGCGGCCCTGGTACTGGCACCACGACCACATTCATGTGCGGCTGAAATGCCCGGCGGACTCGCCGAACTGCCGCGGCCAGCCCGAAGTGCCCGAAGGCGACGGCTGCAGCGACAAGGAACTGGCGCACTGGTTCTCCGACAAGGTGCTCAAGCCGACGATCGCGCCGGGCGGCAAGCCGCCGAAGCCGATCACCATGGCCGACCTGCCGCCGGCCTGCCAGACCGTACTGAGCGCGCCGAGCGCGCCCGCACGCGAAGCAAAGAACTAGCCCGCGCCGCCGAAACGTGAGAACTGTGCGCGGAAAACGCCGCGCATAAGGACTCCCATGAAGCTCTGCCGTTTCAACGACAATCGCCTCGGGCTGGTCGAAGGCAATGCCGTCAAGGACGTGACAGCCGCGCTCGATTCCCTGCCCGCCGTCCGCTATCCGCTGCCCACGTACGATCTGCTGGTGGCAAACCTGGCCACGCTCAAGCCCGCCATCGAGACGGCGGCAAAAGCCGCCATAAGCGTGCCGCTCGGCGATTGCAGATTGCTCAGCCCGATCGCCAATCCCGGCAAGATCGTTGCCGCGCCCGTGAACTACAAGAAGCACCTCGACGAAGCGCGCGCCGATCCGCAGATCCATCACCAGAACCAGGTGGCGGAGATCCAGCGCGTCGGCCTGTTCCTGAAGGCGACCTCGTCGCTGGTCGGCGCCAGCGAAGGCGTCGCCATCCGCCACCCGGACCGGCGCACCGACCACGAGATCGAACTGGCGGCGATCATCGGCACCAAGGCGGACCGCGTGACGCGCGAGCGTGCGCTCGATCATGTCGCCGGCTACTGCATCGGCCTCGACATCACCGTGCGCGGGCCTGAGGAGCGATCCTTGCGTAAGTCGATCGACGGCTACAGCGTGCTCGGGCCTTATCTCGTCACCGCCGGCGATGTGAAGGACCCGTCCGGCCTCGACCTGCTGCTTAGCGTGAACGGCGAGACGCGCCAGCAGGCCAACACGCGCGACCTCATCATCGGCATCGCCGACCTGATCGTGTTCGCGTCGTCGTTCTACACGCTGATGCCGGGCGACGTGATCATGACCGGGACGCCGGAAGGCGTCGGGCCGATCAAGCCGGGCGACGTCATGGATGCGTCGATTTCGGAGCTCGGCACGATGCAGGTGAAGGTGCGGTAACTGCTTGCTCCGCTCATTCCCGCGCAAGCGGAATCCAGTTGTGGAACGCCGCGCTGGGTCCCCGCTTTCGCGGGGACGAACGAAGTTCATCGTCATGCCACCGGCAGCACGTTGGTGTACTTCACCTGCTCAAGCGCGAAGCTCGACTCGATCGAGGCGATACCTTCAAGGCGGGTCAGTTTCGTTTTGAGAAAGCGCTCATAGGCGGCGAGGTCGGGCACCACGACCCGCAGCCAGTAGTCGCGCGGGCCGGTCATCAGGTAGCACTCCAGAACTTCCGGCCAGCGCGCGATGGTCTTGGCGAAGCGATCGAGTAATTCCTCGCGCTGCTTCTCGAGCTTCACCGAAATGAACACGCTGACCGGCAGGCCGACAGCCCGCTGGTCGAGCACCGCCACGTAGCGCGTGATGACGCCGGCCTTTTCCAGCAGACGCACGCGCCGCAAACAGGGCGACGGCGACAAGCCTACTTTTTCGGCCAGGTCCGCCAAGCTCATGCGGCCGTCGTCCTGCAAATGGCGCAGTATTTTCAGGTCGACCGGGTCGAGGGCTGGTGTTGGCATGATCCACCTATTTTGGCGATAAAATTGATATAATCATCCAAATGATGTTGAGATAATAACCCATATTGGCAGGCATCGCCACAGCCGCGGGCGCATATTTGCTGCACGTCGTCCCGGGTGACCGAAGCGAGACCCGGGACCCATAACCCCAAGCCTACCGACAGGCTGCGGCGTATGGGTCCCTGCCTCCGCCGGGACGACGCGGAGATGTGACCCGCGCCATGACGACACGTGACGACCTGCCCATCCTCGCCGCGCTGGAGCGCAAGGTGCTCTGGCTGGCGAGCTGGATGATCCACAACGCCAACCACCTGCGCGAGAACGCCGACGGGCTGAAGGTCGGCGGCCACCAGGCCTCGTCCGCTTCGCTCGCCACCATCATGACGGCGCTCTATTTCGACGTGCTCAAGCCAGCCGACCGCGTGGCGGTGAAGCCGCATGCCTCGCCGATCTTCCACGCCATCCAATACCTGCTCGGCAAGCAGACGCGCGAGCGGCTGGAAGCCTTCCGCGGCTACAAGGGCGCGCAGAGCTATCCCTCGCGCACCAAGGACGCCGACGACGTCGACTTCTCCACCGGCTCGGTCGGCCTCGGCGTGGCGCAGACGCTGTTCTCGTCGCTGACGCAGGACTACGTGCGCGCGCACGGCTGGGCCAAGGATCGCCCGGAAGGCCGCATGGTCGCGCTGGTCGGCGACGCCGAGCTCGACGAAGGCAATATCTTCGAGGCACTGCTGGAAGGCTGGAAGCACGGCCTGCGCAATTGCTGGTGGATCGTCGACTACAACCGGCAGAGCCTCGACGCCGTGGTGCGCGAAGGCCTGTGGGAGCGCTACGAGCAGCTGTTCAAAAATTTTGGCTGGAACGTCGTCATCCTGAAATACGGCTCGCTCCAGCAGGCCGCGTTCAAGGAGTCGGGCGGCGACCGGCTCAAGGCCTGGATCGACAATTGCCCGAACCAGCTCTACTCGGCGCTGGTGTTCGCCGGCGGCGCGGCCTGGCGCAAGCGGCTCAACGACGAGATCGGCGACCAGAGCGACGTGTCGCGGCTGATCGCGAAACGTTCCGACGCCGATCTCGCCGCACTGATGAACAATCTCGGCGGCCACGACATGCCGTCGGTGCGCGATGCCTTCCACAAGGCCGACACCGACACGCCGACCTGCTTCATCTGCTACACGGTGAAGGGCTTCGGCCTGCCGATGGCCGGGCATAAGGACAACCACGCCGGACTGATGACGCCGGCGCAGATGGATGACTACCGCAAGGCGCAGAATGTGCGGGCGGGCCACGAGTGGGACAAGTTCGAAGGCCTGCCGGTCGGCGAGAGCGAACTGCAGGCCTTCCTTGACCGCGTGCCCTTCGCGCAAGGCGGCGAGCGGCGCCTGAGCGCGCCGGCGATCCTCGTGCCGGAGACGCTGCCGGTCACCATCCAGCCGACGATGGCGACGCAGACCGGCTTCGGCGCGATCTTGAACGAGATCGGCCGCGGCGACGGCGACTTCGCGCGCCACATCGTCACCACCTCGCCGGATGTGACGGTGTCGACCAATCTCGGGCCCTGGGTGAACCGGCGCGGCCTGTTCGCGCGCCAGGCGATGACGGACACATTCAAGAGCGAGCGCATCCCCTCGACCTTCAACTGGGAGTTCTCGCCGCAAGGCCAGCACATCGAGCTCGGCATCGCCGAGATGAACCTGTTCATTTTGCTGTCCGCGCTCGGGCTGTCGCATTCGATCAACGGCGAGCGCTTGCTGCCGGTCGGCACGCTCTACGATCCATTCATCGCGCGCGGGCTCGATGCCTTGAACTACGCCTGTTACCAGGACGCCCGCTTCATGGTGGTGGCGACGCCGTCCGGCATCACGCTCGCGGGCGAAGGCGGCGCGCACCAGTCGATCGCCGAGCCGCTGATCGGCATCGCGCAGGACGGGCTGGCCGCGTTCGAGCCGGCCTTCGTCGACGAGCTCGCCGTCATCATGCGCTGGGCCTTCGCCTATATGCAGATGAGCGGCGGCGAGATTTCGGAAAGGAATTGGCTGCGCGACGAAACCGGCGGCTCGGTTTACCTGCGGCTATCGACGCGGCCGGTGGAGCAGCTCCAGCGCAAGATGACGCCCGAGCTGGAGCGCGACATCGTCGACGGCGCCTATTGGCTGCGCAAGCCGGGGCCGAATGCGCAGGTGATCGTCGCCTACACGGGCGCGGTCGCGCCGGAAGCGATCGAGGCCGTCGGGCTGATGGCGGAGGACCGGCGCGACGTCGGGCTTCTGGCGATCACTTCGGCCGACCGGCTCAATGCCGGCTGGAGCGCGGCGCAGCGGGCGCGCGAGCGCGGCCTGGTGCATGCGCGCGCGCACATCGAACGGCTGCTGGAAGACGTGCCGCCGCATTGCGGCATCGTCAGCGTGATCGACGGCCATCCGGCGACGCTGGCCTGGCTCGGCGCAGTCAACGGCCATCGCACACGCGCGCTCGGCGTCGAGCATTTCGGCCAAACGGGATCGCTCGCGGACCTGTACCGGCATTACGGTATCGACGCGAACTCCATCGTCGCCGCCGCGCAGGCCATCGCGCCGGGAAGGCCGATCCGGCATTTGAAGGCGCTGTGATACGTGCCCCGGACGCGGCGCAGCATGAAGCGAAGCGAAATGGTGCGCCGCTGATCCGGGGCCGTAACGGATTCCGATTTTTGACGGTCCCGGGTCTGCAGCGCACCACGAAGACGTGCTGCGCTGCGCCCGGGACACGAGTCACCGCCCATCCTCCAGAATCATCGCGGCACCTTTCTCGGCGATCATGATGGTCGGCGAGTTGGTGTTGCCGGAGGTGATGGAGGGCATCACCGAGGCGTCGATGACGCGCAGGCCCTGCACGCCGATGACGCGCAGGCGCGCGTCCACCACGGCGCGCGCGTCGTCGTCGCGGCCCATGCGGGCGGTGCCGACGGGGTGGAAGATGGTGGTGCCGATGTCGCCCGCGGCGTGCACCAGCGCGGCCTCGTCGTCGCTGCGCACAGCCTCGCCGGGCAAATATTCGACCGGCGAATATTTTTGCAGCGCCGGCTGCGCGACGATGCCGCGCGTGACGCGGATCGAGTCGGCGGCGACGCGGCGGTCCTCCGGCGTGGAGAGATAATTCGGCTTGATCGCGGGCGCGGCGGCCGGGTCGGCCGACTTGAGCGTGAGCGCGCCGCGGCTGGTCGGGCGCACATTGGTGACGCTGGCGGTGAAGGCCGGGAACGGATGCAGCGGCTCGCCGAACTTGTCGAGCGACAAGGGTTGCACGTGATACTGGATATTGGCCGTCGCCTGCGCCGGATCGGATTTCGTGAAAGCGCCGAGCTGCGACGGCGCCATCGTCAGCGGCCCGCGGCGGCGGACGAGGTAGTCGAGCCCCATGGCGGCGCGCCCGAGCAACGTCGCGTAAGTGGCGTTCAAGGTTTTCACGCCGCTCACCTTGAAGATCATGCGCAGCTGCAAATGATCGTGCAGGTTCTGGCCGACGCCCGGCTTGTCGAGCAGCACCTTGATGCCGAACTGGGACAACTGGCCCGCCGGGCCGACGCCCGACAGCATCAACAGATGCGGCGAGCCGATGGCGCCGGCGGCGAGGATCACCTCGCCCTTGCAGGTGGCGCTACGCGTCTCGCTGGCCTGCCGCCAGCGCACGCCGGTGGCGCGCTTGCCGGTGAAGTCGACGCCTTCGGCGAGACAACCGGATTCCACGCGCAGGTTCTGGCGGTGCAACACCGGCTTGAGGAAGCCGCGCGCCGCCGACCAGCGCCGGCCGCGCTTCTGGTTGACGTGGAAATAGCAGATGCCTTCGTTGTCGCCGGTGTTGAAGTCGTTCACCGCGGGAATGCCGTATTGCACGGCGGCGTCGCGGAAGGCGTCGAGAATTTCCCACGACAGCCGCGGCGCCTCGACGCGCCACTCGCCGCCTTCGCCGTGGTGTTCGCTCTTCAAAAAATGATCGACGTGCTTGCGGAAGAAAGGCCGCACGTCGTCCCACGACCAGCCCGGCAGGCCGAGCTGGCGCCAATGGTCGTAGTCGCCGGCCTGGCCCAGCATGTAGATCATGCCGTTGATGGCGGAGGAGCCGCCGATCACCTTGCCGCGCGGGTAGTTCAGGCTGCGGCCGTTGAGCCCTTCCTCGGCTTCCGTCTTCAGCAGCCAGTCGGCGCGCGGGTTGCCGATGGCGTAGAGATAGCCGACGGGCACGTGAAACCAGATCCAGTTGTCGCGGAGGCCGGCCTCGAGCACCAGCACGCGCTTTGCTGGATCGGCGGAGAGCCGGTTGGCGAGCACGCAGCCGGCCGAGCCCGCGCCCACGATGATGTAGTCGAATTCGCCGATGCTCGCCGTTTGCGCCGCCATGTTCCGTCCTGCTTTTCCGGCAGTGTGTGGAGGCGGGACGGGATTGGCAAGACAATGAACCACGCGCAGAGCGCGCGCGGCACACGCAACGCCTCACCCCTTTTTCTCGTCCGGCTCGGCCAGGATCAGCGCCCAGTAGACCTTGTACTTCGACGCCGGCGTGTAGACCGCCGCGATGCCGATGCGGGTGGCGCCCTTGAGCAACATGTTGGCCTTGTGCGGCGGCGAGTCGCGCCAGCCGGAGAAGGCCTCGGCCAACGTGTGATAGCCGGCGCTGATGTTCTCGGCCGCGGTCTTGGCATCATAGCCAGACGCCCGCAGGCGCGCGACGAAGGGCTTACCCGCGCCGTGGTCGAGCTTGTCGCGCCTGGCCATGATCTCGGCCTGCGCCTGCGCCAGCCGTGTCAGCTCGGCATCGAGCGCCACCGCCGGCAGCCCGTTATTGGCGCGATAGCCGGAGATCATCGAAGCGGCCGCCGCCGCGTCCAGCTCGGCGCCCGGGCGCGCCAGATTGCGATAGAAGCTCGGCTCGCTCTTCGGCGCGAAAGTGTCGCCCGCGCAGGCGGCCAGCATCAGCAGCGCGAAGCAGGCGGCGAGCGGTCGAAGCGGCATGGAAGATCGTCTCCGAATCGGGGAATGGCGGGAAAATATCACTTGCCGACGACCGTGGCCGAACGGTGGTGGGAGGAACCCCGGCCGGACGCGAAAGGCCTCGGCCCACTGGCGCCGCCCACCGGCCTCAACTAGCATCGGTTGCAGAAAAAAGACGTGAACGCGACAAGGGAGAACGCCGCATGACCGACGCACCCGCCGCGCGCACGCCGGGCGCCAAGCGCGCCGGACCGGGTGAGTACCTGTTCGACTTCGGCACCGTGGCCAAGATCATGGGCGGGCCCGCCTACTCGACCGCGCACGGCCCCTGCGTCGAGGGCGACCGCATGATCGTCGGGCTCATGCGCATGAAGGCCGGCACCGGCGCCGAGCCGCATTCGCATCCCAACGAACAGTGGATCTACATCCTGGAAGGCACCTTTCACGCCACCATCGCCGGCCACGAGATCGACGCGCCGCCGGGCTCCTGCGTCTACATCCCCGCCAACACCATCCATTCCGGCAAGGCGACGCCGGCGGCGGACGTCGTGTTCTTCACCGTGAAAGATGCCTCGCACAGCCTGCACGGCATCAAGGCCTGAGCATTGCGTAAGAACGGAGGCGGCAAGACCTCCGGCTTGAGCGAAACCCAAAGCAACACCGGAGGAAGCCAATGAAACGTCTGGGCGTTACGCTGCTGTCGGCCGTTGCACTCGCACTGGGGGCGCAGGCCGCTTCGGCGCAAGACAAGTATCCGAGCCACCCGATCAAGGTGATCGTGCCCTACGCGCCGGGCGGCGCCACCGACATCACCGCGCGTATCGTCGGCGACGAATTCCAGAAGATCACCGGCCAGCCCATGGTCGTGGTCAACAAGCCGGGCGCCAACGGCCTGCTGGCGATCGAGGAATTGGTGAAGTCGCCGCCGGACGGCTACACGCTGATGGTCGGCAACGTGACGACCAATACGATCACGCCGATCCTCTACAAGAGCAAGATGTCGTACGACTACGGCAAGAGCGTCGTCGCGGTGACCAACCTGGTCGACGTGCCGGCCTTCCTGCTGGCGACGACGGCGAACGACTTCGCGCCGAAGACGGTGAAGGAGCTGGTCGACTACGCCAAGAAGAACCCGGGCAAGCTGGTCTACGGCCACGTCGGCCCCGGCTCCTATCCGCATTACGACTTCGCCTACTTCGCCAAGAAGGCCGGCGATCTCGACGTGGCGCCGCTGCCGAACAAGAACGGCGCCTCCGGCGTGATCCAGGACCTGCTGCGCGGCGACGCACAGGCGGCCTTCCTCAACACCGGCAGCAGCGCCGGCAATGTGCAGGCCGGCAAGTTCCGCGCGCTCGCCGTCGTCAACCACACGCGGCTGGCGGACTATCCAAACGTTCCGACCATGAAGGAAGCGGGTTTCCCCGACGTCGGCACCATCGCCTGGAACGGCATGTTCGCGCCGGCTGGCACGCCCAAGCCGGTGCTCGATGCGCTTTATGCCGCGGTGAGCAAGGCGCTCGCCTCACCCGAGGCGCAGGCGAAGTTCAAGAAGCAGAATTACAACGTCGTGCCGAGCAAGTCGGTCGACGACGCGCAGAAGTGGCTCGCCGGCGAACTGAAGCAGTGGCAGACCATCACCAGCGCGGTGAAGATCGAGGTGTCGCAGTAAGCGCGCATTGATGCCGTCATCGCCCGCGAAGGCGGGTGATCCAGTCGCCGCACTCTATCGATAGGGCACGGCGTACTGGATCCCGGGTTTCGCGGAGCCTGTCATCGGGCCGCGCTTCGCGCGGACCCGTTGGCTCGCCCGGGATGACGGCTCTCTTCTATTTCGCGGCGTTAAGTGCCGCCCATATCCGCGCCGGCGTCGCCGGCATGTCGAGCTGCGTGCCGGGCGGCAGCGCGTCGAGGATGGCGTTCATCAGCGCGGGCGGCGCGGCGGTGGTGCCGGCCTCGCCGGTGCCCTTCACGCCGAGCGGGTTGGTCTTGCAGGCGAACGCAAAGTGCTCGACCCGCATGTCGGGCATGTCGTGCGCGCGCGGCATGCCGTAGTCCATGAACGAAGCGGACACGAGCTGGCCGCCCGCGTCGTAGACGGTGTTCTCCACGAGCGCCTGGCCGAGCCCCTGCGCGACGCCGCCGTGAATCTGCGCCTCGACGATGACGTCGTCGAGCACGTTGCCGCAGTCGCCGACCGCGACGTAAGTGATGATCTCGGTCGCGCCGGTGTCGGGATCGATCTCGACCTCGGCGACGTGGCAGCCGTTCGGGAAAGACGGCGGCACCTTGATATTGCCCGTCGTATCGAGCGTTTCCGGGATCACGCCCTGGCGTTTCAACTCGACGGCGCGCTCGGCCGCCTCGAACAGCGAGACCTCGCGATTCTTCACGGCGAACTTGCCGTCGCGGTACGTGACCTCGTCCTCACCGGCCTGCAACAGGATGGCGGCGACGCGCTTGCCCTTCTCGATGACGAGATCGGTCGTGCGCGCGATGGCGCCGCCGGTCATCATGGCCGAACGCGAGGCGACCGCGCCGAAGCCCGGCACGTCGCGCGCCGAATCGCCTGTCATGATCGACACGGCGGAGAAATCGACGCCGAGCCGCCGCGCCACCACGTTGCCGAACACTGTGCGGTGACCCTGCCCGGTCGCGCCCGCGCCAATGCTGACATCGACCTTTCCGCTGCCCGGGAAGGAGATGCGCGCGGCCTCCTCCGGGAAGGCGCCGGCGATCTCGAGATAGCAGCCGAGCCCGATGCCGCGCAGCTTGCCGTTCTTCTTCGACGCCTTCTTGCGGTCGCGGAAGCCGTCGTAGCCGGCCGCCGCCAGCGCGCGCTCGAACACGGCGGGAAAATCGCCGCTGTCATAGGTGTTGCCGAAGGCGGTGGTGTAGGGGATCTGCGCGGGCGCGATCAGGTTGCGCCGGCGCAGTTCGGCGGCGTCGATGCCGGTCTGGTCGGCGGCGGCGTCGATGACGCGCTCCAGGAGATAGCTTGCTTCGGGACGGCCGGCGCCGCGATAGGGGCCGGTCGGGACGGTGTTGGTGAAGACGCAGCGCGCATTAACCTGCGCATGCGGGATGTCGTAGAGCGTCGGCAGGCAGCCGGAGATGTGCGTGGTGACGATGAAATGTGCGATGCCGGTGAAATAGGCGCCGACATTGCCGAGCACGTCGACGCGCAGCGCGAGGAAGCGCCCGCGTTTGTTGAGCGCGAGCTCGACCGTGTAGAACGAGTCGCGGGCGTGATTGTCGGAGAGGAAAGCTTCCGAGCGCGTCGAGGACCAGTGCACCGGCCGCTTCAACAGGCGCGCCGCATGCAGCATGGCGACGTATTCGGGATAGCACCAGCCCTTCATGCCGAAGCCGCCGCCGACGTCGTCGGTGACGATGCGCAATTCCTCAGGCTTGACGCCGAGCGCGCCCGCCACCTGCCCGCGCACGGATGCGAAGCCTTGCGTGTGGCAGCGCAGCGTAAACCGGTTGCTCTCTGCATCGTAGCTGGCGCTGGCGTTGCGCGGCTCGAGCGAAGCGACCACCAGGCGCTGGTTGACGAGTTCGACCTTCACGACATGCGCGGCCTCGGCAAAGGCTTTGTCGAGCGCGGCCTGCTTCTTTCCATCGGGATCGGCCGGCGCGGTCCAGTCGAAGCCGATGTTGTTCGGCGACTCCGGCCAGAGCTGCGGCGCGCCGGGCTTGATGGCGTCGCGCAGATCGGTGACCGGCGTGAGCGGCGCGTAGTCCACCTCGATCAGCTCGACGGCATCCTGCGCCTGCGCGGCGGTGGCGGCCAGCACCATGGCGACCGGCTCGCCGACATGCATGATGCGTTTGCCCGCGAGCGCGGGCCGGTGCGGAGCGGCGGCCGTCTTTCCGCCACGGCCGGGGATCGGATGCGGGTGCGAGATGGAGTGGTAGTGCGCGGCCTCGAGATCGGCGGCGGTGAACACGGCCACCACGCCCTTCGCTTTCTTGGCGGCGGCGGTGTCGATGCGCATGATGTCCGCGAATGCGTGCGGCGAGCGCAGGAAGCAGGCGACGAGCGCGCCCTCCGGCTTCAGGTCGTCGCCGAAGCGCCCGTGTCCGCGCAGCAGCGGATCGTCCTCGACGCGGCCCTCCCAGGCGGAGAAGTCGGCAGGCACGGCTTTCGATGCGGTCATTGCGGGGCTCCGGCAGGACGGACGGCTTAGAGAGTTTACAGCTTGCGCTCGGCGAGGCCAGCTTTGGCGTAAAGCGCGTTGATATGCTCCTTCACGCTCGGGTCGGTGGTGTCATGCGCGGGCACGGGGCACCAGCCCACTTTGGCCCGCGCGTACAGCGCCATCTCCTCGTCCTGCTGCGAGGTGCCGCCGCTGATGCCGTAGGCGCCGACCATCTCGTCGCCCTTGAACACCGGCGCGGCGCCGCCGGAGGCCGCGATGCGCCCGTTGGTGAGCGCGGCCAAGCTGACCAGGAGCTGCGGATTACGCTCCTTGAACCACTGCTGGATGACGAGGCCGTCCGGAAAGCGCGGGCTCATGGAGCGGAAGGCGGCGACCGTGAAGGCCTTGGCGATGGCGGTCTCCGGCGTGATGAAGCCCGCGTCGTCCATGCGCTCGACCGCGATAATATGGCCCTCCGGACCCACCACGGCGACCGAGATCGGCACGCGCATGGCGTCTGCCTTCTCCACCACCGCCTTGATGAATTCGCGGCACTCGACCGCCCGCAGCTTCGTCATACCGCACCCTCCCCGCCCACTTTGTTAAGCTTCATTTAACCAATCTTGGGTCCGCAATTAACTGCAAAACAACGGGTCGGGGAATACGTTGCGCGCGGGGGCGGGACGCGAGCATGGCCGAAGATCTGTCCGCGGGGGACGCCGGACTCGAGCGGCGGCTGGTGGCGCTGACGGGCGGCGCCTGCTTCGCGCTGTGCTTCGCCCTGCTCTATTTCGCCATGCCCTTTATGGGCTCCTCAGTGGCTGCGGGCGATGCCGCCTTCGTGGCGGTCGCCGCGGCCGCGCTGGCGATGGCGGTTATCGGCTTCGCGCTCGCCTACAAGCTGCGCGTCCACAACCTGCGCATGCGCGTGGCCCTCGACAACATGTCGCAAGGCCTGTGCATGTTCGACCGCCACGAGCGGCTGGTGATCTGCAACAACCGCTACCGCCAGCTCTATAAGCTGCCTTATTCAGCCACCAAGGCCGGCACGCTGCTGACCGACCTGCTCGAATATCGCGCGAAGCACCAAACGTTCTCGATGGATATCGGCAAATACCGCCGCCAGCTCGTCGACGCCATGGCGAGCGGCAAGACGACCAGCACCGAGCTCAGATCCGCCGACGGCCGCCTGATCTGCGTCATCAACACGCCGATGGCGGAAGGCGGCTGGGTGGCAACGCACGAGGACATCACCGAACGGCGCGACGCCGAGCGCGAGCGCGCCGTGATGCAGGAGCAGGAAGAGCGCCGCGCCACCATCGACCGCGCCATCCAATCCTTCCGCCGGCGCGTCGAGGACCATCTGCGCACGGTGAGCGACGGCGCCATGGCGATGCGCTCGACCGCCACCTCGCTGCTGTCATCGTCGGCGCAGACCGCGCGCAGCGCGGAGACCGCGGTCACCGCCTCCAACGAAGCCTCGGTCAATGTCGACACCGCCGCCGTCGCCTCCGATGGATTGTCGTCGTCGATCAGCGAGATCGGCCGCCAGCTCACGTTGACCACCGACATCGTGCGCGCGGCGGTGGGCGAGGCGCAGGGCACCAACCAGCAGATCACCTCGCTGGCGCAGGCGGCGCAGAAGATCGGCGACGTCATCAAGCTGATCCGTGCCATCGCCGGGCAGACCAACCTGCTGGCGCTCAACGCCACCATCGAGGCGGCGCGCGCCGGCGACGCGGGCAAGGGGTTCGCGGTGGTCGCCTCCGAAGTCAAATCGCTGGCGGTGCAGACTGCCAAAGCGACCGAGGACATTGCGCGGCTGATCATGGCGGTGCAGGCGGCGACCAAGGGCGCGGTCGGCGCCATCGGGCGCATCTCGACCCGCATGCAGGAGATCGACCACTGCGCGACCACGGTTTCGGCGGCGGTCGAGGAGCAAAGCGCGGCCACCGGCGAGATCTCGCACAATGTCGCCAGCGCGGCGAGCGGCGCCAGGCTGGTGGTCTCGGTGCTGGACGAAGTGGCCGGCGCGGCCGGCGCCACGCGCGAGTCGGCCGAAAGCGTGCTCACCGCCTCGCAGGCGGTGGAAGCGGCCGCCGCCGAACTGCGCCGCGAAGTGGAAGGCTTCCTCGCGCGCGTCGCGGCCTAGGTCAGCCGAACAACCCGCTCAGCCAATAGAACGCCGCGGCGATGAAGGCCGAGGCCGGGATCGTCACGATCCAGGCGAACACGATGTTGTTGGCGACGCTCCAGCGCACCGCCGACAGCTTGCGCGAGGCGCCTACGCCGATGATCGAACCGGTGATGGTGTGCGTGGTCGAGACCGGAATGCCGAGCCATGTGGCGCCGAACAGCGTGATCGCGCCGCCGGTCTCCGCGCAGAAGCCCTGCATCGGCGTCAGCCGCGTGATTTTCGAGCCCATCGTCTTCACGATGCGCCAGCCGCCCATCAGCGTGCCCAGCGCCATCATGGCCTGACAGGTGATCACCACCCAGAACGGTACGTAGAAAGTGCCGCCGAGGTAGCCTTGCGAATAGAGCAGCACGGCGATGATGCCCATCGTCTTCTGCGCATCGTTGCCGCCGTGGCCGAGCGAGTAGAGCGAGGCCGACACGAACTGCAGCCGCTGGAACGTGCGATCGACCGCGTACGGTGTGGTCCGCAGCAATATCCACGACAGGATCAGCACCAGCAGGAGCGCCAGCAGAAAGCCGGTTACCGGCGAGGCGACGATCGCGGCCGTGGTCGGCACCAGGCCCTTCCAGACGATCGCGCTGAGGCCGGCCTTGGCGATGCCGGCGCCAACAAGGCCCCCGATCAGCGCGTGCGAACTGCTCGACGGAATGCCGAGGCCCCAGGTGATCAGGTTCCACAGGATCGCACCCATTAGCGCACCGAACACCACGCGCGCGTCGATGGCGCCGGCTTCGATGATGCCGGTGCCGAGCGTGTTGGCGACGTGCAGGCCGAAGAAGAGAAACGCAATGAAGTTGAAGAAGGCGGCCCAGGCCACCGCATATTGCGGGCGCAGCACACGGGTGGAAACGATGGTGGCGATGGAATTGGCCGCGTCATGCAGGCCGTTGAGGAAATCGAAGGCGAGCGCGATCACGATCAGCGCGACCAGCACCGGAAACGAGAGGAGAACGGCGTCCACGAGGATCAGGCTCCGGTCACTGATTTGGCGTCGACGGTGCGGGGTCTACACATGCTCGATGACGATGCCGTGCATGACGTTGGCGACGTCGTCGAAGCGGTCGACCACTTTCTCAAGATGGTCGTAGACCTCGTTGCCGATGAAGAAGCCCATCGGATCGGTTTTGGCGTGCAGCTTGTAGAGCGCCTTGAGTCCGACGTCGTGCAGCTCGTCGGCGCGGCCCTCCAGCGCCGACAGCTCCTCGGTCAGCGTGCTGATGCGTACGGCGTGCGTGCTGATCGCGTTGAGCAGCGGCACCGCCTCCTGCACGAGCTGGGCCGACTTCACGATGGCGTCGCCCATCTGCTTCATCTGCGGCGTGAAGTCGGTGACGTCGAAGAGAATCACCGTCTTGGCGGTCTTCTGCATCTGGTCGATGGCGTTATCCATCGACGTGATGAGCTCGCGGATGCTGCCGCGGTCGAACGGCGTGATGAAGCTGCGCCGCACGGCAATCAGCACCTCGCGGGTGGCGACGTCGGCGTCGTGCTCGCGGTCCATCACGGTCTGACAGTTGCGGGAAACCGCGTCGCCGCCTTCCATCATCGCGCGCAGGGCCTCGGCGCCGGCGAGCACCGCCCTCGAATGTCGGGCGTACAGCTCGAAGAAGCGCTCCTCCTTCGGCATCAGGGCATGAAACCATCGCATCATGGCGAAACTCCCTCGGCGCTCGAATCGGCGGGCCGGGCGAGAGCCTAGTCCTTCGGACGGCTGGCCAGAAATCCGGCCCGGAAAGACATGCGAACAACGGGGGCATTGAGCACCGGCGGCGGCTTGCGCTGTTGACATGGCGCAAGCTGTTCGAGCGGTTTTCGCCCTCTCAAAATTTGTCCACAGCACGCCTCCGATACCGCCGGCGCGGGACCCGCATGGCCCCCATGTTCAACTCAAAGGTTTGCTGCATCCGCGCGCGGCCTCGGATAGTTTGCGGGCCAACAGACAGTTCAGGCGGAGACCACGATGCGGTTGGGTTACTTCACGATGCCGGTGCATCCGATGCAGCGGAGCTGGGCCGAAACGCTGCAGGAGGACCGCGCGGCGATCATCCTGGCCGACAAGCTCGGCTTCTACGACGCCTTCGTCGGCGAGCACCTGACCGATGCCTGCGAGACCGTCACCAACAGCCTCTTGTTCCACGCCACGCTGATCGACGCGACCAAGAACATCAAGCTCGCCAGCGGCACATGCAACCTGTCGCAGATCCATCCGGTGGTGATCGCGGCCAATGCCGCGATGTTCGACCATCTTTCGCAGGGCCGCTTCATCATGGGCGTGTCGGCCGGCGCGCTGACCTCGGACGCCGAGGCGCTCGACATCCTGGACGAGGACCGCAACAAGATGTTCGCCGAAGCGATCGACGTGATCCTGGCGATCTGGGAGCGCGACCCACCCTACGACATCGACTTCCCCGACAACCGCTACAAGGTTTCGACCAAGCGCACGCTGACGCCCGAGCTCGGCATCGGCTACATGGGCAAGCCGTTCCAGAAGCCGCGGCCGGAGATCGTCGGCACCGTGGTGGCGCCGTTCTCGCCGGGCGTCGTGCTGATGGGCAAGCGCGACTTCCATCCGCTGTCGGCGAACTTCCTGCTCGCCAAGCACATGAGGTCGCACTGGCAGAACTACGCCAAGGGCAAGGCGGAAGTGGGCGAGACCGCCAAGGTCGCGGACTGGCGCGTGGCACGCACCATCTTCGTGGCCGACGACGACAAGACCGCGCTCCGCTACGGCCGCGAGGACGCCAACAGCCCGTACCGGTTCTACTTCGACCAGATGCTCGGCAAGATGAAGCGCGGCAACCGGCTCTACGTGTTCAAGAGCCACCGGGAGCAGCCGGACGAGGAGATCACGCACGACTTCGTCATGGATCACTGCGTGATCCACGGCAGCGTCAACAAGGTGGTCGACGCCATCCTGAAGATGCGCGAGGAGATCGGCGACTTCGGCGAGCTGGTCTATGCCGGCATGGACTGGGTCGATCCAGCGCTCGCCAAACGCTCGATGCAATTGCTGGCCGAAGAAGTCATGCCGCGGGTGAACGCGGCGATCGGAAAGTCCGCGGCGGCGGAGTAGTCGCCGCCCTTCACGCTAGCGCGCGGCCGGCAGCGGCGAGGACGAGATCGATGCGCGCGCGGGCGTAGGAGCCTGCCCCGCAGCGGCGGGCGCGGCACCGGTGGAAGCCGGCGCGGCGGTGTTGGCGACCGTCTCGGGCGCCTTGCCCGGCAGCACGACGACGCGCGTGCCTGTCTGCACCCGGCTGTAGAGATCCTCGATGTCCTCGTTCAAGAGGCGGATGCAGCCCGACGACACGTTCTGGCCGATGGTGGAGGGCTGGTTGGTACCGTGGATGCGGTACAGCGTCTTGCCGAGATAGAGCGCGCGCGCGCCGAGCGGATTGCCCGGGCCGCCCGCCATGAAGCGCGGCAAGTAGGGCTGGCGCTCGATCATCTCGGACGGCGGATGCCAATCCGGCCATTCCGACATCTTGCTGATGCGCTCGGCGCCGGTCCAGGTGAAGCCGTCGCGGCCGACGCCGATGCCGTAGCGCAGCGCCTTGCCGTTGCCGAGCACGAGATAGAGGTAGGTGTTCGGCGTATCGACGATGATGGTGCCGGCCGGCTCCTTGGTCGTGAAGTCGACCAGTTGCTTCTTCAGGTGCGCCGGGAGTTCTTTCGGCTGGCCTTCCTCCGGCTGGTCTTCCGGCGGCAGCAGCGAGGCCGATCCGGAAGCCGGTGGCGCGGTGCCGACCGCGCCCGGCGGACGAATGACATCGCGATCTTGCGGCGCGGCAGCGGCAGCAGGGCCGCGCGGGTCGAGCTGATGGCCGACGGCCGGCGGGCGGCCGTCCGGCGTGGCAAAGCCCGGCGGCGGCAGCGGCGGCGTGGCGTCG
>JALHRB010000035.1 GCA_022841665.1 Pseudolabrys sp. | reverse complement strand
CAGAAGGCCGCCGATGCCGCGGTGGAAAATTCGCTGCGCCAATACGGCCAGGAATATCACGCCAAGCAGGCCGCCGCCGTGCTGATGGACGTCGACGGCTCGGTGCGCGCCATGGTCGGTGGCCGCGACTACGGCGCCAGCCAGTTCAACCGCGCCACTGACGCCATGCGCCAGCCCGGCTCCTCGTTCAAGCCCTATGTCTATGCGGCCGCGCTCATGCATGGCTACAAGCCGACCTCGATCGTGGTCGACGCGCCGATCTGTCTCGGCAACTGGTGCCCGCACAATTACAGCGGCGGCTATTCGGGATCGATGACGCTGCTGATGGCGCTCACGCGCTCGATCAACACCATCGCCGTGCGCCTGTCGGTCTCGATCGGCGACGGCAACCCGAAGCTCGGCCGCGCCAAGATCATCAAGCTCTCCCATGACATGGGCATCAAGAGCGCGCTGCCCGATACGCCGTCGCTGCCGATCGGCGCCGACTCCGTCACCGTGCTTGAGCACACCGGCGCCTACGCGACTTTCGCCAATCTCGGCACGGCGGTCACGCCGCATGCCGTCCTGGAAATGCGCTCCGGCACTGGCGAGGTGATCTGGCGCTTCGACCGCGACGGCCCGAAGCCGCGTCAGGCGCTGCCCCCGAAGGTCGCGCAGGACATGATCACGATGATGCAGAACGTGGTCGAAAACGGCACCGCGCGCCGGGCGCGCCTCGACGGCATCTCCGCCGCCGGCAAGACCGGCACCACCAACGCCTACCGCGACGCCTGGTTCGTGGGCTACACGGCCAACTTCGTCTGCGGCATCTGGTTCGGCAATGACGACTACACCTCGACCAACCGCATGACCGGCGGTTCGCTGCCGGCGATGACCTGGCACGCCATCATGGACTACGCCCACCAGGGCATCGAAGTGAAGCAGCTTCCCGGCGTCCCGGTACCTGCGGCGCGCCAGCAGCCGACAGTCGCGCAGGCCAAATCGAAGAACGTCGAACAACCGCCGCCGCCCCGCCCGACGCTGCTCACCAAGCGCGGCGCCGACGTGCTGGTGCGGGTGGAGAAAATGCTCGACGAGGCCAACCGCGCGCTTGGCCCGGCGCTGCCAACCGTCTCCACCGAGAAGAAGAAACAGGTTTCGTCCGCGTCCGAGAAGTCCGACGCCCTCGCCTCGGCGCTGGAGGGCAAGGCGTTCGGCCGGAACTGATTAGCCGCGCGCCAAGAGGCGGCGTAGGCTCCCACCTGCGAATCAAGGCTTTTCTGCCACCCTCAGCGGATCGATCGTGCGGCTGCTTCTCGGAACGCTGTTTGCCCTGTCTGTCGCAGCGCTCGTCGGCCTCGGCCTGACTTATATGGCGCTGTCGCGCGACGCTGCCTTCGGCTCGCTGACGATCGGAAGCTGGACCGCCTGGCCGAAAACCGGCACGGCCGAAGCCGACCCCTACGCCCGCGCCAGCATCGCGCGCACCGGACGGCTGCCGATCGCGCTGGGCGACGGCGTCTCCTTCACCGCCCGCACCGACGACGACGGCAAGCCGCTCGACGGCCGCTGCGACGTGGTGGTTTCCGGCATCACGCCGGCGGCACGATTCTGGACGCTGACCCTGTACAATTCCGCCGGCGAACTCGCCGCCAATTCCGTCGGCCGGCACGGCTTCACCAGCCAGGAGATCGTGCGCCGCGCCGACGGTAGCTTCGAGATCGTCGTCGCGCCGCGCGCCAACCCGGGCAACTGGCTGCCGACCGGCGGCATCGAGCGCTACACGCTGCTACTGCGCCTCTACGACACCGCGGTCGGGATTTCCACCAAGGCCAGCCGCGAAGTGCCGATGCCGGCCGTCGCCACGCGGAGCTGCCCATGATCCGCTGGCTGCTTTTGCTTCTCGGCGGCGCCCTGCTCGGCGGCATCGTGCATCTTGCCACCGTCATCATCCTGCCGCACACCGCGACGCGCGACGCCTATGCGCGCCTGGAGCCGATCGCGCCGGTCAACACCGTCACGCCCCTGCCCGCCCCGGCGCCGGACCGCGCCACCATGCCGTTCATGGATCCGGCCTTCGTCACCGCGATCTGCCGTTACGATCTCTCGCAAGGCCCGCTCAAGCTGACCGTTCCGGTGAGCCTCGCTTACACCTCGGTTTCTTTCTATACGCGCCACGACGTCGCCTATTACGCCATCAACGACCGCGCCGCCGGCCGCCGCATCATCGAGCTCGAGTTGATGACCCCCGAGCAGCGCGCGCAATTGCCGGAAGAAGAAGACGTCACCGCGGCCGACCGGCTGATCGTGGAATCGCCGACACCAACCGGACTGATCGCCATTCGCGCGCTGGCGCCGGAGCCGGGACTGACCGACAAGGCGAGAAGCACCGTCGCAGCGGCTCGCTGCTTCAAGACGGATGCGCCAAGGCAGTAGGCGGAATTGAAATCGACGCGGCCGGAAAGTCGCTTAAGCTAATTCGTCGACGCCAGGCTCGGCTGTCGCCGCCAGGTCGGCGCAAGATCGCGCTGGAAATGGGCGACTTGCGCCTCCAGCGACCGCAGCGACCGCTCGGCTTCCACCGCCTGCGGCGACGGCACGGCGATCACCAGCCGCTCGAGCGCGAAGCGATAGGCCGCCGCGCGCTGGCCCAGGCTTATCCGCACGATGTCCACGACGTGGGCATTTTCCTTGATGCGCCGCACGGCGTGTTTCGCCTCATGGGCCACCGGCGTGACATGCGGCAGGCTCTTGCGCCGCTTGTGGTCCATGTCGATGACGCGGCCGGCCACCTCGAAGAACGGCGTGATCCGCGTGCTGTCGTTGCGGATATCGTCGATGAGCTGCGCATAACGCGACGAAGGCGAACGGTAGTTCGCCGACATCAAATGGTTGGCATAGGCCGCGCGGTCGCCGCGCAGGCTCGGCCGGATGAGGCCGTATTCGCCGGCGATCGAATACCAGCGCTGGCGGTCGTACGGCGGCTCGATCAGCGGATAGGCATGGTCGCGCAGCGCGCGTTCGTCGTCGGTGTATTCGAAGGTGGACGGCTTCGGGACCGTGTCGCGGCCGACCCAATCGTGGATGCTGTCGGCGACCAGATAGTCGTGGACTTCGCCGAAGTCGCCGTTGGCGCAGCCCGCCAGCATGAGCGCCGACAATATCAGCGCGTGGGACCGGAAGGGCCGGCGCGGCTTGCGCGGCATGCGCGCGGTCCTCTGCATCGGTGCCGTCAGCGACCGACGCGGCGGCGACGGCGGCGACCTGTATTGTTGCCCGTGTGCGGCTCGAGCCCGTTCGAGCCGCCCGGATCGCGCTCGATGCGGATCACGGGGAGAATGATGACGGTCGCGGGTTCGGTATTGGCGTCGACATATCGGCCGCCGCCGCGCGCGTAGCCCGACTCGTCGGGAAAACGGATGACTTCGCCCATTGCAGTCCCCTCCTCCGTCCCGGCAACTGCCGGTCGGCAGCCTTGCTTGATTTAAAGGGCCGCAAGGTTAACGCTCTGCTAACGGGGCCGATCTAATGTGAGGGCATCAGCCCCCGGTGAAGCGTAAATCTCATGCCGAAGCCTTCCGCCTATCCGCCGCTTGATGGCTTGCTCGATCTCGCCTGCCGTGACGGCGTCGATATCCGGCCCACGCTGCTCCGCGTAATCACCGACCTCTACGTGCAGAAGCCGGTCCACACGGCCGATGAGGAAACCCAATATGCCGAGCTGGCCCTCGGCCTGATCGCCACCACCGACGCGCCGACGCGCGCCGCCGTGGCGGCGACTTTGCGCGGCTATACCGGACGCGCGCCGCAGGCGGTCCTCGACCAGCTTGGGCTTGAAGCGGCCAAGCCGGCGGCCCGGGCGCAGACCGCCCCGACCGTGAAACCGCAGCCTCAGCCGGATCCGGCCCGCAACGATCTCGCCGAACTGTTCATGAGCGCGACGCCGGAAGAGCGGCGCCTGATCCTCGCCAATCTCGACATCGGCGAAGCGGTCACGGCCGGTCCGGCGGCCGCTTCGGCCGACGCCATCGCCGCGCTCGAACGCGCGGCCTTGCAGCGCAATACCGGCGCCTTCGCCCGCACGCTCGCGACTGCACTTGGCATCGCGCCCGCGCTGGCGGAGCGCATCACCCGCGACGCCTCGGGCGAACCGCTCGTGGTTGCCGCCCGCGCGCTTGGCATGAAGGCCGCCGTGCTCCAGCGCATTCTTCTGTTCCTCGATCCCGCGATCGGCCAGTCGGTGGCCCGCGTGTTCGACCTCGCGCAATTGTTCGACGAGACGACGCCGCAGACCGCCCGCGCCATGGCGGCGATCTGGCAAGGCGAGCGCAAGCGCACCCGCCCGGCGCACGAGGCGATGTACTATGACGACGAGCGCCGCAGCGCCCGCTCGGCGGCGAGCACCGCGCGTTACCGCGCGCCGCGCGAAAGCAGTTCGCCCGCCGCCCGTGCGCGCAACGGCAATAAGCGCGACTAGACCACGGCACCGTCGAGGAAGTTGCGGCCGGCGCGGTCCTCCATTTCGACAATCCAGATATCGGGATCGAATTTGATTTCGCGCGCGAGCCGCGCCTCGATATCGGCATCTGGCGCCGGATCCTTGCCGCCGAGGATGGCGCTGAACAGGCGCTCGGCCGGACGCGCCTCATCGAACGCGGCTTGCGGCGCCGGCCCATACAGGGTGCCGGTCCCGTCCAGCCTGTTGACCTTGATGAAGATGGCGCCCGCCTCGTCGGCGCCGCGCCGGCGCACCGCCGCGAAAGCGCCCTCGACGTTGCAGCGACGGACATAGGCCGCCACCCAGATGCCGGATTTCAACCGCATGGGCGTTCGTAGCACGCGCCCCCTTGGGCGCGCCAACTACTCGAGCGGACGGCCGGTCATGCCGGCCAGCGCGCGCACGAAGCGGTCGGAAATCTGGCCGGTGACCGGCAGCCGATGGTCACGCTCGAATTTCTCGATGGCCGCCCGCGTCTCCGGATCGTAGACGCCGGACGGCTTGAGCTGGCCATAGCCGAAATCGGCGAGCGCGCGCTGGATTGCCAGCACGCGCTTGGACGGCGCAATCAGTTCGGCGATCGGATCGTTGCTACGCGCCGGCGGCTGCGCGCGCTTGGCCGGCCCGGCGGAGATCGCCCGCATCAGGCTGTCGCTCGCCTCGGCGGAGACTTTTGCGCCCGACGCCTGCAGGAAATCGCGCACCGCGATGTCGGTGCGCGCGCCCCAGACGCCGTCGGCGGCGCCGTCGTAATAGCCCTTGCGGGTCAGTTCGCGCTGGATGTCGGCGATCAACTGCGCGCGGTGGGCGGGCGCTGGCTCCACCGCCGGCGCGGTCAGCGTTGCCGGGCGCGCCGGCGCCATCGGCACGGGCTGCTTCAAGAGCGGCCGGGTTGCGAAGATCGGCGCCGGGTGCGGGCCGTTCTGCATGAACAGCGCGTTCGCGCAGATCGCAAATGTCGCCGATGCCGCCATCAACAGACCGACGAACTCGCGCGGATGTTGGCCTATCAAGGCCGCCGCACGGGCGGCCCGCCCGGGCGCGACGTCTTCCGCGCGTGGGTCTTTTTTACGCACTTTTCTTGATCCTAACATTGGCGGCGACGGCGAGCTCCTTGGCACGGTCGGTGACGAGCTTGATCGGATCGGCAGGCGCGCGTTCGCCCTCGCAATCGAGCGGCAGTCGCACGGTAATGCGCGTGCCCTTGCCGAGGCGGCTGGCGATGTCGACGTCGCCACCGTGCAGGCGCACCAGCCCCTTCACGATGGACAGGCCGAGGCCCGAGCCGTCGTGGCGGCGGTCATAAGAGGGGCGCGCCTGGAAGAAGGCCTCGCCCAGCCGCGGCAGATCGTCTTCGCCGATGCCGACGCCGGTATCCTCGACCGCGACCGTGAGCATTTCACGATCCGCCTCCGCGCTCACGGTGACGCTGCCGTCGCGCGGCGTGAACTTGATCGCGTTCGATACGAGATTGATCAGGATCTGACTGAAGGCGCGCCGGTCGGCGACGATCTCCGGCAACTCCGCCGCAAGCTGCGTTTTCAGGTGGACCCCGGATTCGCGCGCCTTGAGCGCCAGCAGGTCGCAGCAGCCGATAATCGCTTGTGCCGGCCGGAAAGGTTCCGGGGTGATCTCGAAATTGCCGGTTTCCATTTTCGACATGTCGAGAATACCGTTGACCACCGACAACAGGTGGCGGCCGGACTCGTTGATCAGCTTGGCGTACTCGATCTTGCGTGCCGGATCGAGGGTCAGCGAATCGTCGGTCAGCATCTCGGAAAAGCCGATGATCGCGTTGAGCGGCGTGCGCAGCTCATGGCTCATGGTGGCGAGGAAGCGGCTCTTGGCGGCATTGGCGCGCGCGGACTCGGCCTGCGCGATCTCGAGCGCGCGCTCTTGCGTCTTGCGCTCGCTGACGTCGCGCAGCACCGCCACGACTTCGCGCTCGCCGCCCGCCATGGCATCGCCGGGTCGGTCGAGCGGCTGGCAGCGCATTTCGACCCAGACGAACTGGCCGCCGGGGGCGTCTGCCGTGCCGCCGCGGCGAATGCGGAATTCGACCGAACGGGTTTCGCCGCGTGTGGCCGCATCGGCCAGCGCGGTGAGGTAGGCCGGGCGGTCGCCGACATGGACGCGGTCGAACAGGCCGTGCCCGATGAGGTCATCGGTACGCGCGCCGAACAATAGCTCGGCCGCAGGCGAGATGAACAGCACCGCGCCGTTGCGGCCGTGGCGCGTGATGACGTCCGTCATGTTGCGCGCGAGCAAACGGTACCGGTCCTCCTCGGCATAGAGCAGCCAGAAGCTCGTGCGCGCCAGCGACTCGGCGCCGAGCGCGAGGCCGGTGGCGTAAAGCGCGGCCGAAATGATGCCGAAGGCGGCCAGCGCGCCATGCTCGCTCGCAAGCGAAGTGGCCGGCGGCAGCAGATCGGCGGCGCTGAGAACGAGCAGGAAGCCGGCGGCGGCCAGTGCGAAGGTCGAGGCGGTCGCCACCACGCGGCGCGAGGCCGACAGCGCCGCTTCGAGCGGCACCACGACGAGCCAGATGGCGGCGAAGGAGCCTATGCCGCCGGTGCACCAGGCCACCGCGCCGACCAGCCCGGTCAGCGACAGCGACGACAGCACGTGGGCGCTTTCATACCGTCCCGTGCGCGACAGGAAGTAGGCGATCAGGATCGGCGCCACCAGCCATGCGAACACGCCGGCTTCGAGCACGCTCGGCACGCCGCGGAATGCCAGATAGGCGGGAAAGCTCGCCAGTGCGGCCAGACTGCCGATCAGGCGGGGCGCAATGAAGGCGCGGTGGCGCGCGGCCGTCAGCGCATCCTGCTGCGCCGCTGGATGCACCAACGTGTCCACATAATTCCACACTGGCGTGAGGAAACGCACGTCCCTGTCCCACGTCTTGCTTGAAGCAGACGCGCCCCCTTTTTCGTGCGCAAAACCTAGCCAGCCGAACTTAAGCGAACGCTAAGGGCATCGCGGCTGGCGCAGCGTTCGCGCCCATATCGGGCCATTCGGCCGGATTCGGAGACGCCAATTGCTGTGCATGGTGAAATTTCCATTGCCTAAAGCGCGCGCCGCGGGGCCGGTCGCGCCGGTCGTTACCCGCCGGTAACCATGATGCCGGCGCGGCACGTCCCGCGGCACGTCCAGCGAGCAGGCCGCGATATTTAAAATTTTAGTCGAATTCGAATGTCGACAATTTGACGAAAATTCGCATCGCATTCGCGGCGAATTTGCCGAAAACCGGGCGCTTATCGCGAACGACAAGTTCAGGCCCCTCTGCTACGGTTTAGTTCAAAGGCGGCGCAAAAGCCGTCGGGGACGATAACGGGACAGGGTCATGTTCTTCCTCTTGCGAATGGCGTTTTGGCTTGGCGTCGTTTGCGTTCTGCTGCCGGACGGCGGCACGAAGTCGAACGCGCCGGAAGCACACATCGACGCGGTTCAGGCGGTGACGCTGGCGAGCGCGGCCGTATCGGACGCGCGCGGTTTCTGTGAACGGCAACCGGACGCCTGCGTGGTCGGCGGCAAGGTCGCGGTGGCGATCGGGCACAAGGCCGAGGCGGGCGCGCGCACGCTGTTCGAGTTCATCAGCGCCAAGCTCGCCGACAACGCGGCGCCGGCCGAAAAGGCCGCCGACAAGCCGGCCGCCAAATTGGTGCCGGCGTCGGCTCAAGGCACGCTGACGGCCGCCGATATGGCGCCGTCCTGGCATGCGCCGGTTCCGCTGCCGCCGCGGCGCGAAGCCCGCGCCGGCCGGCCTTCGGCCTAAGACCGGGCCAGGACTTGACGACGGCGGGCGAGGTCCGCCGCCGAGACTTTTTTGGCATCGGCGCCCAACAGCCTATATATCTGCATGAAGCCCCCGGGACGGGGACGGCGATATTGGCTTGGGACACGATGACCGCAATCGACGACATCGTTGAGAATTTCACGCTGCTCGACGAGTGGGACGACCGCTACCGGTATCTCATCGAACTCGGCCGCACCTTGCCGCCGCTGGCCGACAGCGATCACACCGAAGCCAACAAGGTGCGCGGCTGCGCCAGCCAGGTGTGGCTGGTAACCCACGTCAAGCCCGACGGCGCCGCCGGACCGGTGCTCCAATTTGAGGGCGACAGCGACGCGCATATCGTGCGCGGGCTGATCGCGATCCTGTTCGCGCTGTATTCGGGCAAGGGCGCCCGCGACATCCTCGCCACCGATGCGCTCGCGCTGTTCGAGAAGCTCGGCCTGCGCGAGAATCTCACGCCGCAGCGTTCGAACGGCCTGCGCTCGATGGTCGAGCGCATCCGTGCCGACGCCGAGACGGCGCTGTCGGCGGTGGCGTGAGGCTCAGCCTCCATCCGCGTTGAAGGCGGCGTCTTCCGCGAGCCAAGTTCGCACCGCGGCGTGCGCATGGCCCTTCGCCTGCGCGCCATAGCCGTAATGCCGCGCCAGGCGGTCGAGCCCGAGTTGCAGCACCACCTTGGCCGATCGCGCCGGCCAGATGCGCTCTCGTTCGACGTCTTCGAGACGCTTCAGAAAGCAGCAGACGTCGAGCAGCAGGCCGGAGAACTCCGGTCCCACCGTATCGAGCGCCTGATGTACGCGCTGGCGCGCGGCGACGGTGACATCGGCGGCCTCGGCCGCCGTCGCAGCGCGTCCGTTGCGTCCGGAGGCCATCGGGCTTGCCCAGTTGGAGGTCGTGCGCGGCATCAGATTGGCGTAGGTGAAATCGGCGCGCAGCTTTTCGCCCGCCTGCAACTGGTGCGGCTCGACCAGCGGACGGCCGTCGCGTCCCCGCCGGCGCGCAAGCCAAACCAGCGGGCTTTCCGCCTCGTCGACCAGCACGCTGTCGCGGCCGAGTTCCGTCTGGATCTGCTCGCGCGCTAAAGCGAGATGCCGGGCGCGGAAGGGACCGACTTCGGCCTGCGGCGGCTCGGCTATGGCGGCGGCGGCTTTTGCCTGTCCGCTCATGGCCGCACCTGCGGGCTGAAACCTGGGCTTTCGATGACTGGCATGCGTCCGCTCCGATCTAGGATATGATCCCTACATCGAATCCGGACTATAGTCAAATCATTTACGTTATATTCCTATAACGGGCCTGCGGCTATTTCGAGCGGCGCCGGCGCTGCTGGCCAAGACCCATCTGCTTGGCCAGTTGCGACCGCGCCGCGGCATAATTCGGCGCGACCATCGGATAGTCGGCGCTGAGCCCCCACTTCTCGCGGTATTGCTCGGGCGTCATGTTGTATTGCGTGCGCAGGTGCCGCTTCAGCGACTTGAACTTCTTTCCGTCTTCGAGACAGACGATGTGCTCGGGCGTGATCGACTTCTTCAGCGAAACGGCCGGCTTCAACGGCTCGCTCGGGGCGTCAGCCGATTTACCGGAGACTCGGCTCAACGCCGCATGCACCTGATTGATAAGGCCGGCAATGTCGCCGGCGGGCACGGTGTTGTTGCTGACATAGGCGGAAACGATCTCCGCCGTCAGTGTGATGTAGTTGCCGTTGCTGTCGGTCATGTGGTTGCCCCGCCCTGGCGCGAATGAAACGTTGATAATGGAACGCGACGACTGCCGGCAAGATTCTTATATTCAACGTTTACTATCCGAATATAGGCCCCGCAAGAAAAAGATCGCAGAACGCGCAGATAAACTGCGACGAATGCTTGGGCAGCGGCCCGCAATTCGCTGCAGCGGCCTGCACCCCTTTACCGCAGCCGGCCGGGGCGCGGCCGTGCAAGCCGAGACCGCGCCACGGAATCAGGAATTCTGCTCGAGGTGGCTGCGAAGCTCGTTGATCGAGGCAAAGCGCAGCGTTCCCTGCGGCAGCTCGGCCTCGATCGAGCCGTCGACATAGAGCGTATAGCCCATGCCATCGACCACGCCGGATTTCAAAACCGCAGCGGCCGGCGGCTTTTCCGGCTCCGATGCAGCCGGCGGTTCCACGGCGGCCTCTTCGCGGCCGCGCACGTCGATCTGAGGCTCCGGCGGCGCCAGGGGCTCCGGGGCGGCATTCGCCGATTTGGCTTCGGCCGGCCATACGGCGTCGAAATAAGCGTTCGGCTGCCGGGCGGCGGGCCGCCAGCCGGTGTCGAGCTTGGGCTCGTGCCGGAATTCGTCCTCGGCCGGCGGCGCCGGACGGTCGATGGCACCGCCGAGCGCACCCGCGGCCGGTTCGTCCAGGGGGTTGGAGGGCGATAACGTAGCCTCCTCGACCCTCACCGACGGCATGTCCGGGTTCTGCAAGGTCGGCGCAGGGATTGGTTCCGCTTCGACCGGCAGATCGGGCGCTGCCACCCCAAGGAATTCCTCTGCCTTAGGCTTCGGCGGGAAAGGAGCGCGCGCCGGGGCCCCGCGCAGGCCGTCCGCTTCGAAGGACGCCATCGAGCGGCTGGGCACGATGGGAAACTGCACGGCCAGGGCGTCGGCCACCTGCTGCAGCTTGGCCACCACCGCGCCGAGGCCGATGACGATGAGGCCGCCGACGGCCGTCGTCGTGCCGGCGACGATCAGGGTGTTGCCGAACGAGAATTCGCTCTCGGGGACGCCGAAGGCGATGGCGGCGCCGCCAAGGATGACGGCGATGCCGCCGATGACGAACAGGATAGTCGACATGGACGCGAACCTCACTCAACGATACCGGCGTCGCCGCGGAACTGCCTAGCTAAGCCGTTCTGATAATGAAGAATTCTCGGCTTTTTCCGCGCCGGCGGCAATATGGGCCGATAAAATACGCCGCAATGCCTTCAAACTTCATTAACGCTATTCCGCCCCATTTCTCCGCCTTTCCGGGCATTCCCCGCCGACGATCCGCGTCCGGTGCCCGAAAACGGCATCTGCAAACCGTTGCCCCCATCCCCGCCAGCGCCTAATTACTCTCCCTTGAGGAACTCGCCTGGGACGTGCCGGTTTCATCCGAGACCGGTTATTCCGCAAACAGTTTGTGGATCGAGGAGGACCTGATGTCGTTCAAGCTGCCCGACCTGCCCTATTCGCACGATGCGCTGGCGCCCTACATGTCGCGCGAGACGCTCGAATATCACCATGACAAGCACCACAAGGCTTATGTCGACAACGGCAACAAGCTCTTGGAAGGCAGCGGCCTGGAAGGCAAATCGCTGGAAGAGGTGGTGAAGGGCTCGTTCGGCAAAAACGCCGGCCTCTTCAACAATGCGGGCCAGCATTACAACCACACCCATTTCTGGAAGTGGATGAAGCCGAACGGCGGCGACGACAAGCTTCCGGGCAAGCTGCAGGCGGCGATCGACAAGGATCTCGGCGGCCTCGCCAAAATGAAGGAAGATTTCACCCAGGCCGGCGTGACGCAGTTCGGCTCCGGCTGGGCCTGGCTCGCCGTCAAGGACGGCAAGCTGATCGTCAGCAAAACGGCGAACGGCGAAAGCCCGCTCGTCCATGGCGCGACGCCGATCCTCGGCTGCGATGTCTGGGAGCACTCCTACTACATCGACTATCGCAACCGCCGTCCCGACTATCTCAAGGCCTTCCTCGACCACCTGGTGAACTGGGACTACGTGGACGAGATGTTTGCGGCCGCGACCAAGTAGGCTGACCGGGACACAAGACCATGGCCACGCGGCCGGTGACGAACTTGGCCGACCGCGTGGCCATTCTGATTCTGGCGGCAATGGCGCTCATCGCCGCCGCCACGTTCCGCGATTACGGTCTCGGCTGGGACGACTACACGCATTCCGAATACGGCGACCTGCTGCTGCGGCTCTACGCCTCGGGCTTTGCCGACACGCGCGCGCTCTCTTTCGTCAATCTGTACAAATACGGCGGCGGCTTCGACATGGTGGCGGCGCTCGCCGCCAAGGTGCTGCCGTTCGGCCTGTTCGAAACCCGCCGCCTGGTCGGCGCCGCGGTCGGGCTGATCGGCCTGTTGGCGACATGGCGTCTCGGTCGCCGCGTCGGCGGTCCGCTGGCAGGGCTGGTCGCGCTGGTTCTGCTCGCAGCCTGCCCGCTCTATTACGGCCACATGTTCATCAACGCGAAGGACGCGCCCTTCGCCACCGCGATGATCGTTCTGCTGCTCGCGGTGGTGCGCGCCTTCGACGAATATCCCAACCCGACCGCGCGCAGCATGGCGCTCGCCGGCGTCGCCATCGGCGCCGCTTTCGGCACGCGCATCCTGGCCGTGGTGGCCGCGCCCTATGTCGCCTTCGGCCTGCTGATGATCGCCGCCGCCGACCTGCCGGCCTTCGGCGCCCGCGAAACGGCGAAGCGGTTTGTACATTTCGCCGTGCGCATGCTGCCGGCGCTGGCGATCGCCTACCTGATCATGGCGCTGCTGTGGCCCTGGTCGATGGTCGAGCCGCTCAATCCCGTCCGCGCGGCGATCTATTTCGACAGCTTCTTCGAAAAGCCGTGGCGCGAGTTATACGAGGGCCTGGCCATTCCGGTAACGGAGATGCCGCCGGACTATCTGCCGCGCATGTTCGCCTACAAGCTGCCGCTGCTGATGTTCGCGCTCGGGCTCGGCGGCCTCGTCGGCATGGCGGTCGCGATCCTGCGGCGCGACACCTCCCCGAAGCGGCGCGCCGCCCTGTTCGTTATCGCTCTGGGCGCGCTGCTGCCGATCGTGGTGGCGTTGATTTCCCGCCCGGCGCTCTATAACGGCCTGCGGCATTTCGTGTTTCTGTTGCCGCCGTTCGCCGTTGCCGGCGGCCTGGCGGCGGCTTGGCTGATCGAATGGGCGCGCGCGCGAAAGCCGGTGCTGGTGGCGCTGGCCGCGGTCTTTGCCGCCGGCATCGCACTGCCGGTGAGCCACATGGTGCGGCTGCACCCCTACCAATACGTCTATTACAACGAACTGGTCGGCGGCGTGAGCGGCGCCCACGACAAATTCATGCTCGACTATTGGGGGCTCGCGTTCAAACAGGCGGGCGAGGCCTTGCGCGAAACGGTCGCGGCGCGGGGCGAGGCCAAGCCCGCGGGCCGCAAGTGGCGCGTGGCCGTGTGCGGGCCGCAGCGCGGACCGCAAGTCGCGCTCGGGCCCGACTACGAGACCACAGCGGACCCGCGCGGCGCGGACTTCGTGATGGCGCTCGGCACCTTCTATTGCCGCATGCTCAATGCGCCGCTAATGGCCGAGATCCAGCGAGAGGACGTGGTGTTCGCCCGCGTCTACGACATCCGCGGCCGCGAGATCACCGATCTGCTGGTCTACCGCGCGCCTTGAGCTAACGCGTTCAGCCGTGCGCGAAGGCCCAATAGAGCTCGCGCGCCTTGCGGTAGAGCGGGCCGGGCTGCAGCGAGCGCACGTCGATGCGGTTGACCGGCATCACCTTGGAATAATTGCCGGAGGAGAAGATTTCATCGGCGTTCTCCAGATCGCTGTAGCTCAGCGTGGTCTCGATCACGGTGACGCCGGCCTCGCGCAGCAGCTTGATCACGCGCTGGCGCGTGATGCCGTTGAGGAACGAGCCATTCGGCACCGGCGTCAGCACCACGCCGTCCTTGCCGATGAAAATGTTGGCGGTGGCGAGCTCCGACACGTTGCCCATCAGGTCGAGCATGATGCAATTGCCGAAGCCCCTCGCCTGCGCTTCCATGAGCGCGCGTGCATTGTTCGGATAGAGGCAGCCGGCCTTGGCGTCGGTCGGCATGCATTCGAGGCTCGGCTTGCGGTAGGGCGACAGCGTGATGGAGAAGCCCTCGGGCGGGCGCATCGGCGCTTCGTAGAGCGTCAGGCACCATCGCGTCGACTCCGGATCGGGCGCGACCAGCAGCTTGCCATTGTTCTCGGCCCAGTACATCGGCCGCACGTAAAGCGCCGCGTCCTTGTCGAAGCGCTTGATGCCGTCGCGGGTCAGCCCGACCCAGGTCTCGGTCGATACCGTCGGCTCGAGATGCATGGTGGTCGCCGACGCGTTCACCCGCGCGCAGTGCAGGTCGAGGTCGGGCGTTACGCCCTCGAAGGTGCGCGCGCCGTCGAACACCGAGGAGCACAGCCAGGCGGCGTGCGAGCGCACGCCCATGATCGGAATGTTGCCCTCGTGCCAATCGCCTTCATAGAAAGACCAGGTTTTCGACCAGCTTTGTCCCGACACCATTGCCAAACGCTCCCGGCTCTTATTGTCTAGTCTTGTTGACTAGTCTTGCAGGGCTTCAATGACCAGCCCTCTTTGCGTTGCAGCCTAGCACCGCGCCGGGAGGATTTCATGCCGTCGATCTTCGTCTTCGATGCCTATGGCACCTTGTTCGACGTGCACGCCGCGATCGCGCGCTTCCGGGACGACGCCGGCCCCGACGCCGACCGCATGTCGGCGCTGTGGCGGACAAAACAGCTCGAATATAGCTGGACGCTGACCTTGGCCGGCCACTATACGGAATTCTGGACGCTGACCGAGCGCGCGCTGGACTACGCGCTGGCCATGGTGCCGTCGGTGCCGAAGGCGCTCAAGCCAAAGCTGCTGGAGTGTTATTTCAAGCTCGACGCCTTCCCCGATGCGCGGACCTGCTTGCGCGACCTCAAGGCCAAGGGACACAAGACCGGCATCCTGTCGAACGGCTCGCCGAACATGCTCAAGGGCGCCGTCGACAATGCCGGCATCGGCGGCGACCTCGACGCCCTCTTGTCCGTCGACGTGCTGAGGATGTTCAAGCCGCGGCCGGAGGTCTATGCCCTGGTCACCGACCACTTCAAATGCGCACCGCACGACGTCGCTTTCGTGTCGTCGAACCGCTGGGACGTGATGGCCGCGGTGTCGGTGGGCTTCCGCGGCATGTGGGTCAACCGCGCCAAGTTGCCGGACGAATACCTCGATTTCCCGCCGGTGCGGACGCTGAGCGATCTCGGCGCCTTGGCCGATTTGCCTTAGTTGCGGCCATTTTTTCGTAGGGGCTGGCGCCGCCGACGGTAGCGGCATATATCGCGCACGCGGCTGCCCCGCCACCCTTTCCCGATTCATTCATGCCATCGATCATTTCCATCAAGAACCTGTCGAAGACCTATGCGTCCGGTTTCCGGGCACTCAAAGACATCGATCTAGACATCAAGCGCGGCGAGATCTTCGCGCTGCTCGGGCCGAACGGCGCCGGCAAGACCACGCTGATCGGCATCGTGTGCGGCATCCTGCGCGCGACCGGCGGCAGCGTCACCGTCGACGGCCACGATATCGTGCGCGACTACCGCGCCGCACGGTCGCTGATCGGGCTGGTGCCGCAGGAACTTCACACCGACGCTTTCGAGACGGTATGGGCGACGGTCAGCTTCAGCCGCGGGCTGTTCAACAAGCCGCGCGACCCCGCCTATGTCGAAAAGGTCCTGCGCTCGCTATCGCTCTGGGACAAGAAGGACAACAAGATCATGACGCTGTCCGGCGGCATGAAGCGGCGCGTGCTGATCGCCAAGGCGCTCAGCCATGAGCCGCGCATCCTGTTCCTCGACGAGCCCACAGCCGGGGTCGACGTCGAGCTGCGCAAGGACATGTGGCAGGTGGTGCGGAGCTTGCGCGACTCCGGCGTCACCATCATCCTCACCACGCATTACATCGAAGAAGCCGAAGACATGGCCGACCGCATCGGCGTGATCAGCAAAGGCGAGATCGTCCTGGTCGAGCGCAAGGACGAGTTGATGCGCAAGCTCGGCAAAAAGCAGCTCATCCTGCATCTGCAGAAGCCGCTCACAAAGGTGCCGGCCGAGTTGGCGGCGCATAACCTGACCTTGGCCGACGATGGCAACGAGCTCGTGTTCACCTACGACACCCAGAGCGAACGCACCGGCGTGACCACTTTGCTGAGCGACCTCAATACCGCCGGCATCCGTTTCCGCGACCTGCGTACCGTGCAGAGCTCGCTGGAGGACATCTTCGTTGGATTGGTGAGCGACCGGACATGAACTGGCGCGCAATCAAGGCGATCTACTATTTCGAGATGGCGCGCACCGGGCGCACCATCTGGCAGAGCATCGTCTCGCCGGTGCTCTCCACCTCGCTCTATTTCGTGGTGTTCGGCGCGGCCATCGGCTCGCGCATCACCGAGATCGAAGGCGTGACCTACGGCGCCTTCATCGTTCCCGGGCTGATCATGCTGACGCTGCTGACGCAGAGCACCATGAACGCCTCGTTCGGCATCTATTTCCCGCGTTTCACCGGCACCATCTACGAAATCCTGTCGGCGCCGGTCTCGGCCTTCGAGATCGTGCTCGGTTATGTCGGCGCGGCGGCGACCAAGTCGATCATTCTCGGCGTCATCATCCTGGCGACGTCCTGGCTGTTCGTGCCGCTGCGCATCGAGCATCCGTTCTGGATGGTCGCCTACCTGGTGCTGACCTCGTTCACCTTCAGCCTGCTCGGCTTCATCATCGGCATCTGGGCGGAGGGCTTCGAGCGGCTGCAGATCGTGCCGCTGCTGGTCATCATGCCGCTCACCTTCCTGGGCGGCACCTTCTACTCGATCAACGTGCTGCCCCCGGTCTGGCAGACCATCGCGCTGTTCAATCCGGTGGTCTACCTGGTGAGCGGCTTCCGCTGGAGCTTCTTCGAGGTCGCCGACGTGAGCCACGGCGTCAGCATCGCCATGACGCTGCTGTTTCTCGCCATCTGCCTCGCCGTGATCTGGTGGATGTTCCGCACCGGCTACAAGCTGAAGAAGTAGCACCCCCCAAGAATACTTTTAGTCGCGGATGGCTTTGCAGCCTCCGAATGATTAGCTAAACCCTCGCCGGGCCATGTTGGCCCGATTCATCGGAGATCGAATGAGCAGTTTTTCTACCCCCGACCTGCAAAAGCGTCGGGAAAGTGCCGCCGCCGCCAAGAAAGCCCTCCTCGAACGCTTCAAAGCCGCCGCCGACGACCCTACCCGCGCCGAGCGCGAAGCCGCCCGCGCGGCCATCAACGCGGCCCGTGAGCAGCGCATGGCCGAGCGCGAAGCCGCCCGGCGCGTCCGCGAAGCCGAGCGCGCCGCCGAGGCCGCCCGTCAGGCCGAACTTGCCGCCAAGGCGAAACGCGAACAGGAAGAACTCGAGGCCTTGATCGCGGCCGAAAAGGCCGAGGCGGAAGCCCGCCTGCTGGCCGAGCAGAAGGCGGCCCGCGACGCGCGCTATGCCGCGCGCAAGGCGGCCAAGAAGGTCCGCCGCCGCGGCTACTGATCTCAGCACTATGAACGCGTCATTCCGGGGCACGCGCGACAGCGCGTGAACCCGGAATCCATACGCCGCAGCGCTACGGCCTATGGATTCCGGGTCCGGCCCCAAAGCGCGTCGAAGACGCGCGTAAACGCGCTGATGGGGCCGTCCCGGAATGACCGCCGTCAGCCCTGGGCCAGCGCGTCGAGGACGCGCGCCCAGCTCCTGATGCCCTTGTGGTAGCAGGTGAGGTCGAATTTCTCGTTCGGCGAATGCACGCGGTCGTCGTCGAGCGCGAAGCCGACCAGCAGCGAGTCCATCCCGAGCACGCTCTTGAAGTCGGCGACGATCGGAATTGAGCCGCCGGCGCCGACCGCCACCGCTTTCTTGCCCCACTCCTCGCCGAGCACGGCGCGCGCCTTGTTGAGCGCCGGGTTGTCGAAGGAAAGCTGCAGCGCGGGCGCCAGGCCAAAATTGCCGAACTCGACCTTGCAGTCGGCCGGCAGGCGCGCGCGCACGAAAGCGCGGAAGGCGTCGCGGATCTTCTGCGGGTCCTGCGCGCCGACCAGGCGGAAGGAGACTTTCGCCTTGGCTTCGCCCGGAATGACCGTCTTGGCGCCGTCGCCGGTATAGCCGCCGATCATGCCGTTGATCTCGGCGGTCGGCCGGGTGGTGATCTGCTCGATCAGCAGCCGGCCCTTCTCACCGGACGATTCTTTCAAGCCGATGGGGCCGAGGAACTTCTCCGGCGTGAGGTCGAGCGCGGCCAGGTCCGCCTTGATGTCGGCCGGCAGGTCGCGCACCCCATCGTAGAAGCCCGGGATGGTGACACGGCCGTCATCGTCCCATAGGGCGCCGAGGATTTTCGACAGCAGCCGCAGCGGGTTTTGCGCCGCACCGCCGAACACGCCGGAGTGCAGGTCGCGATCGGCACAGGTGATCTTGACGTCCTCGTAAACCAGGCCGCGCAAGGAGGTGGTGACCGCCGGCGTCTTCTGGTCCCACATCGCCGTGTCGCACACGAGCGCGAGGTCGAGCTTGAACTCGTCGGCGTTGTCGCGGACGAATTTGAACAAATGTTGCGAGCCGCACTCCTCCTCGCCCTCGATCATCATGGTGATCGGCAGCGGCAGCTTGCCGGTGACGGCTTTGTAGGCGCGGCAGGCCTCGATGAAGGTCATGGCCTGGCCTTTGTCGTCGCAGGCCCCGCGCGCCACGATGATCTTGCGGCCGTCCGGCAGCGTCTCGATGCGCGGCTCGAAGGGCGGCGTCTTCCACAGCTCGAGCGGGTCGACCGGCTGGACGTCGTAATGGCCGTAGAACAGCACGTGCGGCCCGCAGGCGCCGTTGGACTTGCCGACCACGACCGGATGGCCTTCGGTCGGGCGGACGTCGGCGGTAAATCCGATCGATTTCAGGTCGGCGGCGACGTGCTCGGCGGCGGCGCGGCATTGCGCCTTGTAGGCCGGGTCGGTCGAGATCGAGGCGATGCGCAGGAGGGCGAACAGCCGCTCCACGCTTGCTTCGATATCCTGATCGATGCGGCTCAAAACCGCGTCAAGTGTGCTCATGCTCTCTCCAAATCGTCGCCGGGCGGGTGTCCAAACTAGCAATGCGAAGCCGCCCTGGAAAGCGGCGGCCCGAAGCCGCGAGCGGGCGGCGATTTTCTTGTTTTCTTTCAGGATTACTTAGGCATAGGCAGCGGTCCTCGTGCCATGACCATTGCGCCTGCTTAGGCGACCGCAATAGAGAACGTGGCCCGCGACATTGTAAGAGCGACCTGCCCACGACCGCACAAGGTTCGCATCGTGACGAAAGCTGCCGCACCCGACGCGATCCCGCGCGCCGCGCGTGCCGCATTTTCGGCAGGGTTGCTACTTGACCTGAGAGGCGCCCGCGCCGATGAATGAAAACCTGACATGCCACACGAAGAATATGACAGGCATCCGCTTGTCTTCCCCGGTCGCGGCGTTCAATATCGTTTCAACCTGCCGTCAGTGCGGGAGCGAGGGGACCATGGATGAATTGATTGCACGCCTCGTCGCCAATGTCGGTATCGACAAAGGCGCTGCGGAAAAGGCCATCGGCATCATTTTGGAGTTCCTGCGCAAGGACGGCCCGCCCGACAAGGTGCAGGCCCTCATCGACCGCCTGCCGGGCGCGGAACAGCTCCTGCAGCAGCAGGAAAGCCTCGGCGGCGCCAGCATGTTCGCCATGGGCGGTATCATGGGTGCCGGCACCAAGATGATGGGCGCCGGCCTGAGCATGGGCCAGGTGCAAGGCGTCACCCGCGAGATCATTGCCTACGCCCGCGAAAAGGTCGGCGACGACCTGGTCGGCGAGATTGTCGGCTCGATCCCCGGCCTGAGCCAATTTGTTTGAACCATTTCGCTCGCCGCACGACTTAAAGTGCGGACGAGGAGGCGCGTATGTCTTATCCCATCACCGATATCGGGGAGATCGACGGCGATACAGCCGCAACCCTCAAATCGGTGGGGATCCGCTCGACCGAGCGGCTGCTGGAGTCCGCCCGTACCGCCAGCCAGCGCAAGCAGCTTTCCGAAAAGACCGGCATCGATTGCAAGACGCTGCTGTGCTGGGCCAATTTCGCCGACCGCATGCGGGTGAAGGGAGTGAGCCGCGAATATGCCGACCTTCTGGGCGCGGCCGGCGTCTTCACCGTCAAGGAACTCAAGTACCGTAACCCGGCCAACCTGGCCAAGGCGATGGCCGACGCCAACAAGAAGCGAAAGCTGGTGCGGCTGTTGCCGTCGGAGCAGATGGTGAAGCGCTGGATCGAGAACGCCAAGAGCCTGCCGCTAAAGATCAAATATTGAAAGCCCCGGGCGGCACCTCCGCCTGCTTGACAGCCCCCTCCCGACCGCGCAAAGCGACCGCCATGGGGATCGCCCGCACCATCGCCCAGACACCCGCGCCGGCTGCGCTGGCGGCGTTGCTGAAGGCAGGACGCCCGCTCGTCATGGGCATCCTCAACGTGACGCCGGATTCCTTCTCGGACGGCGGCCAGTTCATCGACCCGGCCACGGCAATCGCCCATGCCCGCGCCATGGCCGAACAGGGCGCCGATATCCTCGACATTGGCGCGGAATCCACGCGCCCCTACGGCGGCGCCAAGCCGGTATCGGCGGCCGACGAGAAAGCCCGGCTCGCGCCGGTGCTGCCGGCGGCCGTCAAACTCGGCCTGCCGATCTCGATCGATACCATCAAGGCGGAGATCGCCGCCTGGGCGCTCGACCAGGGCGCGGCTATCGTCAACGATGTGTGGGGCCTGCAGCACGACGCGGCCATGGCGCCGCTCGTCGCCGCGCGCGGCGTGCCGGTGATCGTCATGCATAACCGCGAAGCCGCCGACCCGTCGATCGACATCGTTGCCGACGTCAATGCCTTCTTCGCGCGCTCGCTGGAGATCGCGGAACGCGCCGGCATCAAACGCGGGATGATCGTGCTCGACCCCGGTATCGGCTTTGGCAAGACGCCGGAGCAGAGCATCGTGTGTCTGGCGCGGCTCGAATCGTTCAAGCGCTTCGGGCTGCCGCTGCTGGTCGGCGCCTCGCGCAAGCGCTTCATCAATTCGGTGATCCCTTCCCAGCCGGACGAGCGCATCGGCGGCTCCATCGCCAGCCACCTGCTGGCGGTCGAGAAGGGCGCGGCAATCGTGCGCGTCCACGACGTGAAGGAAACGGTGCAGGCGCTGCGGGTGGCCGCAGCCATCGAGGCAGCGCGATGACCGACCGTATCTTCATCCGCGGATTGGCGCTGCACGCCTATCACGGCGTGATGGCGCACGAGGCCAAGGTCGGACAGAGTTTCACCATCGATCTCGATCTCGATATCGACCTGTCCGACGCGGCGCGTTCCGACAAGGTGGTGGACACGGTTTCCTACGACAAGGTGGTCGAGTGCGCGAGCGAGGCCTTCTGCGCGCAGCGCTTCCGCCTGATCGAGGCGGCGGCCGGCCGCGTCGCCGACGCCGTGCTCGCCGCCTTCCCGCGCGTGATCGCGGTGAAAGTGACGATCCATAAGCCGCACGCGCCGATCGCCGCGACCTTCAGCGACGTCGGCGTCACGCTCTCGCGCGGGCGCAAACGCTGACGCCATGAGCGAGGCCCTGCTCGCGCTCGGCGGCAATGTCGGCAACAGCCGGGCTATCCTCGACCGTGCGGTAAAGCTGTTGTGCGACGGTACCGACGTGCGGCTGATGGCGCGCTCGTCCGACTACATGACCCCGCCTTGGGGATTCAAATATCAGCCGCCCTTCATCAACCTCTGCATCGTCGTGGAAACGACCCTGCCCCCGCGCGACCTGCTGGAGCGGGCGCAGGACGTCGAGCTGCGGCTCGGCCGCGACCGCGCGCACGAGAAGAAGAACGGCCCGCGCACCGCCGATATCGACATCCTTGCCTATGACGACCTCACCCTGGACGAGCCGAACCTGACGCTGCCGCACCCCCGCCTGTTCGAGCGCGCCTTCGTGCTGGTGCCGCTGGCCGAGATCGCGGGCGACCGTGTGGTGGCCGGGCGGCGGATCGGGGATGCCGCCAAGGCGGTTGACGCCGCCGGCATCGAGCGGCTGCTGCCCCAGGCCGCGCAACCCTGAACCGCGTTTCCGGGCATACAACTTGCTTGGACTGGAATAGCGGCGCCGGGACGGCTATGGCATTTACCGCCGATGACCCAAAGTCCTCAACAAGACAACGAACTCTCCCTCGCCGCCGAATTTCCGCCCGTGAGCGAGGCGGAATGGCGCAAGCTGGTGGACGCCGCGCTCAAGGGCGCCGATTTCGAGAAGCGCCTGGTCAGCCGCACCTATGACGGCCTGCGGATCGAGCCGCTATACCCGCGCGCGGCCAAGGCGCAGGCGGTCGCGGGCCGCGCCGCCGCGCAGCCCTGGCAGGTGCTCCAGCGCGTCGACCATCCCGACCCGAAGGCCGCCAATGCCGAAGCCCTGCACGACCTCGAAAACGGCGCCACCGGCCTGAGCCTGGTTTTTGCCGGCAGCGCCGGCGCCTACGGCTATGGACTGGACGGCGCGCAGGCGGCGATCGCACAGGCGCTCGACGGCGTCTTCCTCGACGCCATCCCGCTCGAACTCGACATGAGCGCGCGGCACAAGGATGCCGGCCAGCACCTCGCCGCCGTGCTGAAGGCGCGCGGCATCGACCCCGCGCAGACGCAAATTCGCTTCGGCTACGACCCGCTCGGCGCCACGGTGCGGGCCGGTTCCTCGCCGCTGCCCTGGCCGCAGATCGCCAAGCTGTTCAACGAGATCGTTGCGGACCTGAGGGGCCGCGGCTTCGCCGGCCCCTTCGCGGTCGCCGACGGCCGCAGCGTACACGCCGCCGGCGGCTCGGAGGCGCAGGAACTCGCCTTCGTCATCGCCAACGCGGTCGCCTACCTGCGCACGTTCGCGGACGGCGGCATTGCGCTCAAGCGCGCCCGCAAGCTCGTCTATTTCCGTCTCGCCGCCGACGCGGACCAGTTCCTCACCATCGCCAAGTTCCGCGCGCTGCGGAAGCTGTGGGCGCGCATCGAGCAGGCCAGCGGCCTGACGCCGCAACCCGCCTTCGTCTCCGCCGAGACCGCCTGGCGCATGATGACGCAGCGCGATCCTTACGTGAACATGCTGCGCGCCACGATCGCCGTGACCGCCGCCGGCATCGGCGGCGCCGATGCGATCACCGCCTTGCCGTTCACACAGGCGATCGGCCTTCCGGATGCTTTTGCGCGCCGTGTCGCGCGCAACCTGCAACTCATCCTGCTGGAAGAATCCAACCTGTTCCGCGTCGCCGACCCGGCCGCCGGCTCCGGCGGCATCGAGGCGCTGACGTCGGAGTTGGCGAAAGCCGCCTGGGCGCTGTTCCAGGAAATCGAGACCGCCGGCGGCGCGCCTGCCGCCATCGAGCAAGGATTGCTGCAAAAGAAAGTCGCCGCGACGCGCGCGACGCGGCAGGCGGCGGTCGCCAAGCGCAAGGATGCGCTCACCGGCGCGAGCGACTATCCGAACCTCAGCGAGAGCTTGCCGAAGGTGCTCGACGTGGCGCGCGTGAGCGTGCCGCCATTACCAGCGGTGAAGTCCTTCGAGCCGCTGCCCGCCATCCGCCTGGCCGAGCCGTTCGAGGCGCTGCGCGACAAGTCCGACGCTATCCTCGCCAGGACCGGCGCTCGGCCGAAGGTATTTCTGGCCAGCCTCGGCAAGATCGCGGACTTCACCGCGCGCGCGATGTTCGCGAAGAATTTCTACGAGGCCGGCGGCATCGAGGCGGTCGGCAACGACAGCTTCAAGAGCCGCGAGGACATGATCGCGGCGTTCAAGGCGTCCGGCACCCGCCTCGCCTGCCTATGCTCGTCGGACAAGGTCTACGAGGCGGAAGCCGCCGAAGCCGCGAAGGCGCTCAGCGCCGCGGGAGCGACCGTGCACCTGGCCGGCCGGCCCGGAGAGCACGAATCCAATTGGCGGCAGGCCGGCGTGAAAAACTATATTTACGTGGGCTGCGACGTGCTTTCGACCTTGCAGGCCGCGCATGATATACTGGCGTTATGAACGAAGATTTGACCCGGCTGGAGGCTGAGCGCGCGCAACTGGTCGAGATGGCGCGGTTGCACGAGCGTCAGGCCCGCATCACGACAAGCATTCTCATGTTCGTGGCCATTGGAGTGGCCACCGTTGTCGTCGTGCTTCTCGCCAGCGCCGTGCTAGCCGGACAGTTGGGTGTCACGGGCTTCGTTTTTTCGGCGGTCGCCGCTGGACTTCTATTTTTCATCCTGTCGCGCAAGCTGCGAAGCGGAACCCGCGAAGTGTTAGTGGTCGACATGCTCGTCGGTCTTCGTGCGCAACCATCTGAGGATCCCATTCGTGCTCAGATCGCGGAACACGATAGACGGATTGCAGCGTTGAAAAGCGGCGAGAACCTATGAGCCAAATTCCGAACTTCGCCTCAGTCCCCTTCGCCGACACCGCCGTCCCGGCCGGCGATAGCGCCGCCGCGCCCTGGATGACGCCGGAAGCAATCCCGGTGAAGCCGGTCTACGGCGAAGCCGACCTCAAGGGCCTCGATTTCCTCGACACCTATCCCGGCAAGGCGCCGTTCCTGCGCGGGCCCTATCCCGCGATGTACGCGGCGCAGCCCTGGACCATCCGGCAATATGCCGGCTTCTCGACGGCGGAGGATTCCAACGCCTTCTACCGGCGCAACCTCGCCGCCGGCCAGAAGGGCCTCTCCATCGCCTTCGATCTCGCCACCCACCGCGGCTACGACTCCGACCATCCGCGCGTCGCCGGCGACGTCGGCATGGCGGGCGTGGCGATCGATTCCATCTACGACATGCGCACGCTGTTCTCCGGCATCCCGCTCGACCAGATGAGCGTGTCGATGACCATGAACGGCGCCGTGCTGCCGGTGCTGGCGCTCTACATCGTCGCGGGGGAAGAACAGGGCGTGCCGCACGCCAAGCTCTCGGGCACGATCCAGAACGACATCCTCAAAGAATTCATGGTGCGCAACACCTACATCTACCCGCCCGCGCCCTCGTTGCGCATCATCTCCGACATCTTCGCCTACACCTCGGCCGAGATGCCGAAGTTCAATTCGATCTCGGTCTCCGGCTATCACATGCAGGAAGCCGGCGCGACGCAGGACCTCGAGCTCGCCTACACGCTTGCCGACGGCGTCGAATATGTGCGCGCCGGCATCAAGGCGGGGCTCACCGTCGACCAGTTCGCGCCGCGCGTCTCGTTCTTCTGGGCGATCGGCATGAACTACTTCATGGAGATCGCCAAGCTGCGCGCCGCGCGCATGATCTGGGCGAAGCTGATGAAGCCGTTCAAGCCGGAGGACGCGCGCTCGCTGTCGCTGCGCACGCACAGCCAGACCTCGGGCTGGTCGCTTGCCGCGCAGGACGTGTTCAACAACGTCGCCCGCACCATGATCGAGGCGATGGCGGCGACGCAGGGGCATACCCAGTCGCTGCACACCAATTCGCTCGACGAAGCCTTGGCGCTGCCGACCGACTTCTCGGCCCGCATCGCCCGCAACACGCAAATTGTCTTGCAGCAGGAAAGCGGCACCACCCGCATCGTCGATCCCTGGGGCGGCTCCTATTACGTCGAGCGGCTCACCTACGAGCTGGCGAAAAAGGCCTGGGGCCACATCGAGGAAGTGGAAGGCCTCGGCGGCATGGCCAAGGCGATCGAGGCCGGCATCCCGAAGCTGCGCATCGAGGAAGCCGCCGCCAAGACGCAGGCGCGCATCGACAGCGGCCATCAGTCGGTGATCGGCGTCAACAAGCACCAGCCCACCGACGAGGCGCCGATCGACGTGCTCAAGGTCGACAACACCGCCGTGCGCAACATGCAGCTCGACAAGCTCAAGCGCCTGAAGGCCGAGCGCGACCCGGCCGCCTTGCAGGAGGCGCTCGACGCCCTCACCCGCGCCGCCGACCGCGGCAACGGCAACCTCCTGGCGCTCGCCGTCGACGCCGCGCGTGCCAAGGCCACCGTCGGCGAGATTTCCGCCGCGCTGGAGAAAGTGTATGGACGGCATCGCGCGGAGATCAGGGCGATCACGGGCGTCTACAAGCGGGAGGTAGGCATGACCGGCGCCGTCGAACGGGTGCGCGAGGCGGTGGAGGCGTTCGAGGCGGCGGAAGGCCGCCGGCCGCGCCTGCTCGTCGCCAAGATCGGCCAGGACGGCCACGACCGCGGCCAGAAGGTGATCGCCTCGGCCTTTGCCGACTTGGGCTTCGACGTCGATATCGGGCCGCTGTTTGCGACGCCCTCCGAAGCCGCGCGCCAGGCGGTGGAGAACGACGTGCATGTGCTCGGCGTGTCGTCGCTGGCCGCCGCGCATCTCACTTTGGTGCCCGAACTGAAGGCCGAACTCGCCAGCCAGGGCCGCGACGACATCATGATCGTGGTCGGCGGCGTGGTGCCGCCGCAGGATTACGACGCGCTCATCAAGGCCGGCGCCGAGGCGATCTTCCCGCCCGGCACGGTGATCGCGGAGGCGGCCGAGAAGCTCCTGAAGTCGCTCGCCAAACGCCTCGGCCACGGCAAAGAGGCGGCGGAGTGATCTGAGATTGGCCGCAGGGCTATTGCTCGAAGAAGCCCACAGATTCGTGCTACATTTTTCAGGAAGCGAGCATCGGCTCGACAAGTGAAACCTCGCATGACCCGCGAAGAAATCATCGCCAAGCTGCGCGAGATACCGTCGCCCCCCGCCCTCGGTGCTTTGTATTCTCTGATTCTTGATTCGATCGCCGACATACAAGGCGCGCTAACCGATCAGACCGAGGAGAGCCTGAGGGCAGATCGGCCGCGGCGGCTGTTCGTCGAGCGTAGCTATGAGATCGTTTCCGACTCGGTTCGCTGCCTGCCCCAATCAGTCACGGCAAACGAGCGTGGAATTAATTGGTCGAGGGCAGCGGACCTAGGCGATCTTCTTCGGCGGGAATATTACCGAACAGACGTCAGGCTGCTGCTGTCCATTGCCGCGGAGGATTTGCCACCTCTAAAGGCTTTCGTCCAACGCGCCCTTCGCGAGGAAAATAACAGGTGAACTCGCTGTCTTTTCTCCAAACGGGCCGGATCGCCGCCCTCGCCGCCCTCTGCGCGCTGCCGCTCGCGGGCTGCATCGATTCGTCGAGCCCGATCCTGGTCGACGCCGAGCCGGTGTTCGGCCCCCAGCTTCGCCTGCAAGTCTTCACCCTGCGCAAGGGCTACGCGCACGATTCCCAGCAGGCGAGCTACCGCTGGAACGGCGCACTCTATGCCCATGCCGGCGGCGGCATGAAGGACATCACGGCCTTCTCGGCGCATCCCTTCGAGGACGGCGACTACATCATCCAGGCGGTGCCGGCCGGGCGCGTGGCGGTGACCGACTACGCGCTGCTGCACAAGGTCGCCGAGGGCGTCTATCAGGTGATCCCGATCGACGAGGACGACGCCGACCAGGTGACGCGCACGTCGTTCTGCAAGAAGGTCGACAAGTCGTCCTGCCGCATCGAGACGCGCGAGCAATTGTTTTCCTTCGCGCGTGCCACCGCGGCGCAGCGCAAGGACGACGGCGGGCTGGCGATCCGCCTGCCCGACGGCGGCTCCAGGCCCGCGCGCGGCACGCGGCGCTAGGGCGCATGGCCAGCAAGCAGCCCACCGATCTCGCCCGCGGCATCCGCGCCGGCGACCGCGCCACGCTGGCGCGCGCCATCACGCTGATCGAGAGCAAGCGGGGGGACCACCGCGGGCAAGCACACCTGCTGGTGCAGGAGCTGTTGCCGCTCACCGGCAAGGCGGTGCGGCTCGGCATCACGGGCGCGCCGGGGGCGGGCAAATCCACCACCATCGACGCGCTCGGGACTTATCTGACCGGGCACGGCCACAAGGTGGCGGTGCTGGCGGTCGATCCGTCGTCGTCGCGCACCGGCGGCTCCATCCTCGGCGACAAGACGCGCATGGCCCGGCTCGCCATCGATCCCAACGCCTTCATCCGCCCCTCGCCTTCATCCGGCACGCTCGGCGGCGTCGCCGCCAAGACGCGCGAGACCATGCTGGTCTGCGAGGCAGCCGGCTACGACGTGATCCTGGTCGAGACGGTCGGCGTCGGCCAATCGGAGACGGCGGTCGCCGACATGACCGATTTCTTCCTGGTGCTGATGGTGGCCGGCGCCGGCGACGAATTGCAGGGCCTCAAGAAGGGCATCGTCGAGCTGGCCGACATGATCGCGGTCAACAAGGCGGACGGCGACAATGTCGCGCGCGCCAAGGCGGCGGCGGGCGAATACAGGGCCGCGCTGCACATCCTGCAGCCGCGCTCGCCGACCTGGTCGCCGCCGGTGACGACCTATTCCGCGCTCACCGGCCAGGGCGTGCCGGACGTGTGGGCGCAGGTGCTGGCGCACAAGGAGAAGATGACCGCCTCGGGCGAACTGGCCGCGCGCCGGCGCGAGCAGCAGGTCAAGTGGATGTGGACCATGCTGGAGGAGCGCCTGACCGCGCGGCTGCGCAGCGATCCCGCCGTGCGCGCCAAGCTCAAGACGGCGGAAGCGCAAGTCGCCGCCGGCAAGCTCGCGCCGACCTTGGCGGTGGAAGAGATTGCCGCGCTGTTGGGCATATGACGCATGACCAACAACCTCGCTGTCGTCATTCCGGGACGCGAGCGGAGCGAGCGGACCCGGAATCCATACGCCGAGCGCTGCGGATTATGGATTCCGGGCTCGCGGCCGGTCGGCCGCGCCCCGGAATGACGGCTTAAGAATGACCACCCTCCTCATCACCGGCTTCGGGCCCTTCCCCGGCGCGCCGTTCAATCCGACCCAGGCGCTCGTAACGCGGCTCGCCCGGCTGCGGCGGCCGGCTTTACGCGGCGTCACGCTCGCCGGCCACGTATTCCCGACCAGTTATGCCGCGGTTGACCGCGAGCTGCCCGGCCTCATCGCCCGGCATAAGCCGGACGCGCTGCTGATGTTCGGGCTGGCGACGCGCGCTCGGCATTTGCGGCTCGAGACGCGCGCCCGCAACGTGCTGGCGCTGCTGCCGGACGCCACCAGCGCCTCGCTCCTGCGCCACGCCATCGCGCCGGGCGCGCCGGGGTCGATGGCCATGCCGGCCCCGCTGCGGCCGCTGCTGGCCGCCGCCAAGGGTGCGCGGGCGAAGACGGCATTATCGCGCGACGCCGGGCGCTACCTCTGCAACTACCTGTGCTGGCGGGCAGCCGAGGCGGTGGCGCGCCCGGGCGGGCCGCGGATGGCGGTTTTCGTGCACGTGCCGATGGTGCGGCGCGATGCCCGGGCCCGGCCCAAGCACCGGCATACAAACGCGGATCTGGCGCGCGCCGGCGAGGCCATCCTGATGGCTTTAGCCGCGGCAGCACGGCGTTAACCTCCGGCGGCCAAGATGGCCGCATGACGCTTGCCCGCCGCCATTTCCTCATCGGCTCCACCGCCAGCGCCGCCGCGCTGGCCACGCCCGCGTTTGGCGCGCAGGGGCTGGACGCCGCGCAGCTCGGCTTGCGCGCCGGCGCAGCCGAGGACCAGAGCGCCCGCCTACAGCGCGCCATCGACCAGGCCGCGCGGGCGCGCATGCCGCTGTTCATGCCGCCCGGCGTCTATCGCATCGGCGACGTGAAGCTGCCCGCCGGCGCGCAGCTCATTGGCGTGCGCGGCGCGACGCGGCTCTCGCTCACCCGCGGGCCTTCGCTGCTGTCGGCGGAAGGCGGCGACGCCGTCACCCTGTCCGGCCTGACGCTCGAAGGCGGCAACCAGGCTCTGCCGCAGAACCGCGGCCTCGTGCATCTCACCGCCGTGACCGGCCTGCGCATCGCCGACTGCACGGTGACCGGTTCCGGCGGCAACGGCATCGCGATCGAGCGCTGCGACGGCAGCGTGACCGGGACGACGATCGCCGGATCGGCCGACAACGCGCTCTATTGCATCGACAACAAGGCGCTCATCGTGACCGGCAACGCCGTCGCCAGGGCGGGCAATGGCGGCATCCGCATCTGGCAGAGCGTGAAGCGGCACGACGGCAGCGTGGTCGCCGACAACACTATCGAGGACGTCGAGGCGCGCGCCGGCGGCACCGGCCAGAACGGCAACGGCGTCAACGTGTTCCGCGCCGGCGGCGTCATCGTGCGCAACAACGTCATCCGGCGCATGGCCTTCTCCGCCGTGCGCGGCAATTCGGCCGACAATATGCAGGTGATCGGCAACAACTGCGCCGCGATGAAGGAGGCGGCGATGTGGGCGGAGTTCGGCTACGAGGGCGCCGTGTTCGTGGGCAACATCATCGACACGGCGGAGGACGGCATCCACGTCACCAATTTCAACGACAACGGCCGCCTGGGCGCGGTGCAGGGCAATATCCTGCGCAATATCGGCGTGCTGCGGCCCGGCCAGCCGCCGGAACGCGCCGGTGTCGGGATCGCCGTCGAGGCCGACATCGCGGTCACCGGCAATGTGGTGGAGGGCGCGATCGTCGGCATCCGCGCCGGCTGGGGACCCTACCTGCGCAACGTGGCGGTGAGCGGCAATGTCGTGCGCAACGCCGGCATCGGCATCGCGGTGTCGGTGGTCGGCGGCGGCGGCAACGCGGTCATCACCGGCAACATGATCGCCGGCGCGCGCCTCGGCAACGTGGTCGGAATGGAGTGGGGCAAGGCGGTGACCGGCGATCTCACCAAGGCCGGGACGGCCGCCTATCCCCAATTGACGGTGGCGAATAACCAGGTGCGCTAGCGCAACCTGCGGACATTGCCGTTAGTTCATGTGCCGCCGGCCGGCATTGCCACCTTTACGCCGCGAAGCCATATACACTTCTCATCTTATGTCCGCCCGCACCCGCCGCCGCCCAACCGTGACCCTCGCCATCCTCCTTGTCTTTTTCGGGCCGCTGGTCGCCCGCGCCGCGCTCTACGCCGCCGGCGGCGACCCGCGCTCCTGGCGCGACGCCGACTGGTCGACCGCCGGCCTGTTGAAACCGCCGGCCGAGGACCGGGAGGCGCGCGTGATCTTCTTTACCGGCACCACTGGCGCCTGGAAGGGCATCTTCTCTGTGCACAGCTGGGTGGTGTTCAAGCGCGCCAATGCGCGCTCGTGGACCCGCTACGACGTGGTCGGCTGGGGCAACCCGGTGCGTACCAATGGCTGGGCCGCCGACGGCCGCTGGTACGGCAACCTGCCGGTGCCGATCGCGGACGTATCCGGCGCGAAGGCCGAGCGCATTATTCCGAAAATCGAGGCCGCAGTGCAGGACTATCGTTACGCCAAGTCCGGCGACTACCGCATGTGGCCGGGACCTAACAGCAACAGCTTCGTCGCGGCACTGCTGCGCGCGGTGCCGGAGTTGGGCGTGACGCTGCCGCCGAACGCGGTCGGGCGCGACTTCCGCGACGGGCTCTATGCCGGCCTCACCGACAGCCGCACCGGGCTGGAGATCAACCTGAGCGGCTATGCCGGCGTCAAGATCGGCTGGGTCGAGGGTATCGAGGTAAACCTGCTCGGCCTGGTGGCCGGGCTCGACCTGCGCCATCCCGGCGTGAAGCTGCCCGGCTTCGGACGCGTCGGCGTCGAAGCGCCGGTGACGACCGCTCTGGCAAAATAACGCCGTTACGAGGCGCATTCCCTCACAGGCTTTTGTCCGCAAGGCCTTTAGTCGTGATGACCCTTGCGCGCGGGGCGTGGCAAGTTGGCCGCAATCCAAGGGAATGCCCATGCGCGACATGCTGCCTCTGCTCGACCGGATCGCCTTTCCTCCCCTGACGCGCGGCAGGCTCGACACGCTGCAGGTCAATGTCGGCTACCGCTGCAACCAGTCCTGCTTCCACTGCCATGTGAACGCCGGGCCGAACCGCACCGAGGAGATGACGGGCGGCGTGGTGGACACCGTGCTCGACTTCATCGCAGGGCGCGGCATCGGCACGCTCGACATCACCGGCGGCGCCCCGGAGCTCAACCCGCATTTCCGTCGCCTTGTGCGCGGTGCGCGCGAACGCGGCGCGCATGTGATGGACCGCTGCAATCTCACCGTCCTCGAGCAGCCCGGGCAGGAGGACCTCGCCGACTTCCTCGCGCGCGAGCGGGTGGAGATCGTCGCCTCGATGCCCTGCTACCTGCAAGACAATGTCGAGCGCCAGCGCGGCGCCGGCGTGTTCGCCGGCTCGATCCGCGGCTTGCAGAAGCTCAACGCGCTCGGCTATGGGCGCGGCGCGCTCAAGCTCAACCTCGTCTACAACCCGCAAGGGCCCTCGCTGCCGCCGCCGCAGGCCTCGCTCGAGGCCGACTACAAGCGCGTGCTCGCCGAGCGCCACGGCATCGTGTTCGACAAACTTTATGTGCTGGCGAACATGCCGATCCAGCGCTTCGGCTCGGCGCTGGTGACCAAAGGCGAATTCGACGGCTATCTCCGGCTTTTGCAGGACGCGCATCTCGACGCCAATCTCGACGGCGTGATGTGCCGTAGTACGCTCTCGGTCGACTGGCGCGGCTATGTCTACGACTGCGACTTCAACCAGATGCTCGACCTGCCGCTCGCGCGCGGCGAGCGCGCGCGTGTGCATTTGTCCGACCTGCTCGCCGACGATCTCGAAAGTAACCCAATCCGCGTCGCCGGCCATTGCTACGGCTGCACCGCCGGCCAGGGATCGAGTTGCGGCGGCGCGCTCAAGGAGGCGGCGGAGTGACGCTCTCCATTGTCATGCCCGCGCTGGACGAGGCCGTGGGGATCGAGGCCGCGCTCGCGGCGCTCGCGCCTGTGCGGGCGCGCGGCGCAGAGGTCATCGTCGTCGACGGCGGCAGCCGCGACGACACGGTGACGCGGGCCAGGCCCCTCGCCGACCGCGTGCTCACGGCGCCGCGTGGGCGCGCCTTGCAGATGAATGCGGGCGCTGCGGCGGCGCACGGCGAGGTGCTGCTGTTCCTGCATGCCGATACGCGGCTGCCCGCGAATGCCGATGCGCTGGCGCGCGACGGGCTCGCGCGCGCCGGACGTGTCTGGGGCCGCTTCGACGTGCGCTTTACCGGCGGCGCGCTGCCCCTCATCGCTTTCATGATGAACATGCGCTCGCGCGCGACCGGCATCGCCACCGGCGACCAAGCGCTGTTTGTTACGCGCGCGGCGTTCGAAGGAGCCGGCGGCTTTCCGGCGGTCGCGCTGATGGAAGACGTGATGCTGTCGGCGCGCCTGAAGCGCCTGAGCCGGCCGCTCTGCCTGCGCGCGCGCGTCACCGCCTCGCCGCGCCGCTGGCAGGAGCATGGGACGCTCAAGACGGTGCTATTGATGTGGCGGTTGCGGCTTGCACATTTCCTCGGCGCCGACCCGGCGCGGCTGGCGCGGCAATATGGTTATGGCGAGCGTTAGCATCGCGGTACTGGCGAAGGCCCCGGTGCCGGGCCGCGTCAAGACGCGCCTCATTCCCGCCATCGGCGCGCATGCTGCCGCCGTGCTGCAGGAGCGGCTAACCGAGCAAGCCGTGACAACCGCGCGCGCCCCCGCTATCGGGCCGGTCACGCTGTGGGCCGCGCCCGATGCCCGGCACCCGTCATTCCTCAGGCTGGTCGTGCAACGCCGCGTAACGCTCAGGCCGCAGCCCGACGGCGATCTCGGCGCGCGCATGCTGGCGGCGATGGCCGACGGGCCAACGCTGGTCATCGGCGCCGACTGTCCGGCGCTGACGGCGGATCACCTGCGCGCGGCGGCCGCGGCGCTGCGCGAGGCCGACGTGGTGCTGATCCCGGCCGAGGACGGCGGCTATGTGCTGATCGGCACGCGCGTGCCGCAGCCGGCTCTATTTGCGGGCATAGCCTGGGGCGCCGATACGGTGCTGGCCGAGACCCGCGCGCGCATCGACGCGCAGGGCCTGACGGCGCGCGAACTGCCCGCGTTGTGGGACGTCGACACCGAGGACGACCTGGCGCGGATGGAGCGCGACATGCCCGCGCTTTCACTGTAGCCGGATCAGCACCAGCCCGCACAGGATGAGCGCGGCGGCGGCGATGCGCACAGGCCGCAGTGGCTCCTTGAGCAGCACGACGGCAATCAGCGCGCCGAACAGCACGCTGGTCTCGCGCAAGGTAGCGACGATGGCGATAGGCGCGCGTGTCATCGCCCACAGCACGATACCGTAGGAGACGACCTGCAACGCGCCGCCGATCAGCCCGCGCCACCAGTAGAAGCGGATCGCCGGGGCAAGACCGCGGCCGTCGCGGTAGAGCGCATAGGGCACCAGCAGCAGCGCGTTGCCGATGAACATCCACATCGTATAGGCCGCCGGATTGCCGGACAGCCGCGCCCCGGTGCCGTCCACCACCGAATAGGTGCAGATGGTGAGCGCGGTGAGCAGCGCGAAGCCGACGGCGCGACGGTCGAAATGGGCGAGCGCGCGGCCGCCGCGCGCCGACAGCATGACGACGCCGGCGACCAGCACCACGATGCCGGCCCAGCCGAGCGCGCCCAGATGCTCGCCGACGAAGACCGTCGTGGCGCCGGCGGTCATCAGCGGCGCCGCGCCGCGCGCGATCGGGTATACCTGCCCGAGATCGCCGGTGCGGTAGCTCTCGATCAGCGCGGCGAAATAGAACAGGTGGATGACGCAGGAGGCGGCGATCCACGGCCAGGACGCCGCATCGGGCATGCCGACGAATGGCAGTCCCACGATCCCGACGACGGCGGAGCCGACGGCGATCAGGGTGGTCGCGGAGAGCGGGTCGATCCCGACCTTGATCAGCGCATTCCAGCCGGCATGCGCGGCAGCGGCGAAAAGAACGGCGAGGAAGACGAAGGACTCCACCTTATCCCTCTCCCCGTTTACGGGGAGAGGGTGGCGAGCCGCGGCAGCGGCGAGCCGGGTGAGGGGGCGCCTCGCAGCGCTCAGAATCGCGGAAACGCCCCCTCACCCGCCGCCGCGCTAACGCGCGCCGTCGACCTCTCCCCGCACGCGGGGAGAGGTAACCGCGCTGCCTGTCGTCGATCACTTCTTCGCCGCGGCGGGCGCCCACAGCTTCGGGCCGGCGCGGGCGTATTGCGGCGGGCGCGCCACGTCGGCATTGAGCGCCTTGGCGGCGTGCCATCCCCAGTGCGGATCGTCGAGCAGCGCGCGGCCGAGCGCAACCATGTCGGCCTCGCCCTTGGCCACGATGCCCTCCGCCTGCTCGGGCGTCAGGATGAGGCCGACAGTGCGGGTGGCGATGTTAGCCTCCTTCTTCACGCGCGCGGCAATGGCGACGTTGTACCCGGGTTCGCTCGGATTGCGGATGTCGGCGGCGACGCCGCCCGAAGAAACGCAGATGAAGTCGAGCCCTTCCGCCTTGAGCATCCTGGCGAGCGCGACGGCGTCGTCCGGGGTCAGGCCGCCCTCGCGCCAGTCGCTGCCGGTGATGCGGGCGCCGAGCACAATGTTCTTCGGCACCACGGCGCGCACCGCGCGCGCGACCGACAGCGGAAAGCGCGTTCGATTTTCCCAGCTGCCGCCGTACTGGTCGGTGCGCTTGTTCGACAGAGGCGACATCAGGCCGTGCAGCAGGTAGCCGTGCGCCATGTGCAGCTCGATGGCGTCGAAGCCGATGCGCAGCGATCGCCGGGCGGCGTTGACGAAGGCGTCGCGCACGCGGTTGAGGTCGGCTTCGGTCGCCTCGCGCGGGGTGGCCCAGCCGTCGCCGAAGGGAATGGACGATGCGGCGATGGTCTCCCACGGGTCCTCGCCGGCTTTAAGCGAGGCGCCGCCCTCCCAAGGACGCTGGGCCGAGCCCTTGCGGCCGGAATGGGCGAGCTGGATGCCCAATTTGGCGCTGCCGGCGCGGCGGACCTGCGCGATCACGCGGGCGAGCGCGGCCTCGTTGTCGTCCGAATAGAGGCCAAGGCAGCCATGCGTGATGCGGCCGGCGCGCTCGACATGGGTGGCCTCGACCACCAAGAGCGCGGCGCCGGAATTCACCAGCATGCCGAGATGCATCAGGTGCCAGTCGTTGGCGCAGCCGTCGTCGCCCGAATACTGGCACATCGGCGACACGACTAGGCGGTTGGCGAGCTCAAGGCCGGCCATACGGAAAGGTGAGAACAGGGCGCTCATGGGTATCCTGGGATTGATGCGTGGCCTTCGCGGCGCATGATCTGATCCGAAAACCGGTAGCCACTTTTCGGGATCATGCGCCGGGAGCGGTCAGCGCTGCTGGATGGACTTCAGGTAGGCGATGATGTCACCGACATCGTCGGCGTCAAACTTGAATTCGGGCATGTCGGGATGGCCCGACATGATGCCCTCCCCGAGCGCTTCCTCCAGGGATTCGACGGGGTAGCGCTGGCCCAGGGTCCGGAACGCCGGCGCGAACTTGTGCGTACTTTCGCCGGTGCGGCCGACCGCATGGCAGGAGGCGCAGTCGCGCTTGAGCAAATCCTCGCCGCGCTTGGGATTCTCGGCCGCCACGGCCGGGCCAGACAGCCCCGCCAGCAGCAGGGCGACCAACGCAACACGGGGGGGCATGGTCAAGCCGCCAGGTCTTGACCGGGGGCGTCCCGGACCACGCCGGCAATGCGGGCGAAATTCTTCGCCGCCCTGATCACGTCGAGCATGCGCACGGCGAACTGCTCCTCGCTGTCGAAATAGTGCCGCCAGCGGCCGCTGCGGTAGAGCTCATCGTAATAGGCGAGCCTCCGTTCAGCCAGATCGAGCCATCGGCGTGCGACCTGCTGCGGCGTAGAGGAGCTATGAGCTTCCGGCATGGATGTCCCGTGGCAACGCCGACGCTGCGACCGACCGGAGCATCACGGGATCGGCGGCAACCGGCACACGCACTCAGACGCCACCACCGCACAGATTCAGAACTGAATCCGTGAGATACGCTGATTCGCGAATCGCGGAAAGAGTCTGCCGCGAAAATAGCGGGGACGTTTCGCCGCCTATTGCGGCTTCTTGATGCGGTAAAGCTGGAAGCTGGTCCCGTCCTGCAGCAATTGCAGGGTGTCGGGATCCGGATTTTCCGCGTCGCTCTCGGTAAACAGCAGATAGACGTAGTCGTAATTCTGCGGCCAGAAATCCCAGTATTTCGGGCTGTCGAGGCTGGGGCCGTCGGCCGCCACCAGCAACCGCGCGATCGAGGGCGGCGTGCCGTCGTCGGAATCGACGATGCCGGCATAGTCCGGCTTGACGCGCAGGATCTGCTTGCCCTTCACGGTGAAGACGGTGGTCACCAGCGCGGAGCGCTCGATGATGGCGAGACAGGCGGCGTGCACGAGGCCGTATTCCGCCACGTGGTCGCCGCCGTCCGGCTTGGCATAGGCGACCAGCACGCGCGCGCCCGGCTTGATGCGTTTGACCGAGGCGCGGAATTCGCTGGTCGAGGTCGAGAGCGAGGCCCAGGACACGTCGACCTCGATGACGCGCACCAGCAGGGTGACGACCAGAAGCGCGAGGAAGCCGCGCCGCACGATGCGGTGCCGCAGGTCGATGTCGATGCAGGCGATCAGCATGAAAGCGAAGGCGATCGGCAGCCGCTGGTCGGCCATGTAGGTCGCAAACATCACGCGCGGCATCATCAGGTAGACGAGGCCGCAGACCGCCAGCATGACGAAGAACAGCGGGTGGAAGCGCAGCAGGTTGCGCCGTATGGCCCAGACCGCGCCGGCGATGACGATCGCCAGCAAGGCGAAAGCGACGATGTCGGAATAGACCTGGATGGCGTAGATGAGACCGTCGATCTTGCCGAGCTGCTCCCAGTAGGTCTCCTCGACCAGGCCCAAGGTCGGGCTGACCATGAGCAGCGCGAACACCGGCAGGAAGGGAATGCCGGTGGCGACGAAATCGACGAGTCGGAGCGGCAGCGGCTCTGCACGCCGCGCCCAGAGCCGGAAGACCTCGATGGCGAGGAGCCCGACGGCGTAAACGCCGAGCGCGGAGAAGTGGCAGAAAAAGAGCAGCACCGCGAACACGGTCGAGGTTGCAAGGCGCAGCGACCAGTGCCGCTCGCGCAGGAAGGTCCATGCGGCCAGGCCCCAGAGCGCCAGCCCGATGCCGAAAATGTAATTGGTGAGGCCGACCAAAAAGACGTGATTGTAAAGCAGCGGAAACGCGACCAGCGGAAATGCCGACCAGCGGCCGAACAGGGCGCGGTTGAAGGTCAGCGCGCCCGACATGATGAGCGCGAACATCGCCACCATGAAAACCTGGCCGGCGTGATAGACCGTCATCACGCGCGCCAGCACCGGCACGATCAGGTCCATCATCAGATTGGGAATGGGCTGCCAGTCGATCTCGTAGAAGCGCGCCAGGTTGGCGTCCTTCTGGCCGGCCGCGATGATGTGCATGCGCGCCAGATGGTTCACGTAGTCCGACAGCGGCGGCAGAGGATTGGTCCAGATCGGGATCGAGGCCACCAGCAGCATCAGGCAGAGCAGAATCGCGATCTGGCCGCCGGAAAAGGCGAGCGTGTGCCCGCGCGGGCGCACCAGGCCGAGCGGCAAAGCGGCGGTCAATTTGAGGTTCTGGATAGTCATTCCCGGGTCCGGGCGATCGGCGATTCGAGCACAGTACGCAGCGAACCTGACCCGATGATGAACGAATGCGGCCGAACTGGCCCCTTCGTTAACGGCAGAGCGGCTTTTGGAACAAACGTGCCGCTGAACTCGCGCGTGTGCCCGATCTCTAGGCAGGCACGGGGGCGTCAGCCCCCCTCGCCCGCCGGCGACGGTGCTAGAGCTTGATGCGCAGCAGATGGGCCAGTTCGCCGATGATGCCGCGGCGGAACAGGAGCACGCAGGCGACGAAGATGACGCCCTGGATCACCAGCACCCACTCGCCGACGGCGGCGAGCTTGAACTGCATCAGCAGGATGACGAAGGAGCCGACCACCGGCCCGAAGATGGTGCCCAGGCCGCCGACCAAAGTCATCAGCACCACCTCGCCCGACATCGGCCAGTTGACGTCGGTGAGCGAGGCGAGCTGCAGCACGATCGCCTTGGT
>JALHRB010000034.1 GCA_022841665.1 Pseudolabrys sp. | reverse complement strand
GCGCCGACGCAGGCGCCGCAGCCGGGCCCGGCCCAGGTGCCTGGACAGGCCGCGCAGCCGGTCCCCCCGACCGCCGCCAGCCGCGCCGACGTGCTCGCCGCCTCGCCGCGCGTGAAAATCGCCACCGACAGCCTGCAGGGCTCGATCGCGCTCAAGGGTGCGCGCATCGACGACCTGGCGCTGATCAAGTTCCGCGAGAAGGTCGATCCGAAGTCGCCGCCGATCGTGCTTTTGTCGCCGTCCGGCACCGCCGATCCGTTCTACGCCGACTTCGGCTGGACCAACTCCGCCGGCGCCAGCGTGAAGGTGCCGACCTCGGATACCGTGTGGAAGCAGTCCGGCTCAGGCACGCTGAGCGTCGGCGCGCCGGTGACGCTGACCTGGGACAATGGCGAGGGCGTGGAATTCCGCCGCACCATCGCGGTCGACGACAAGTACCTGTTCACGATCAAGGATGAAGTGACCAACAAGACCCACAACCCGGTCTCGCTTTATCCTTATGCGCTGATCTCGCGCCACGGCACGCCGACCACCCTTGGCTATTACATCCTGCATGAAGGCCTGGTCGGTGTGCTCGGCGACAAGGGCTTGCAGGAATATACCTACAGCAACATCGAAGAGAAAAAGGTCGTCAACTTCGACGTCAGCAGCGGCTGGCTGGGCATCACCGACAAGTACTGGGCCGCCACGCTCCTTCCGGAAAAGGACACGCACCTGAAGGCGCGTTTCTCGGCCGGCATGCTCGGCACCACCAAGACCTACCAGACCGATTACCTGCTCGATCCCGTCACGGTCGCGCCCGGCGCCACCGCTGCGGCCAATGCGCGCCTGTTCGCCGGCGCCAAGGAAACGCAGGTTATCGACGCCTACGAGAAGCAGCTCAACGTCAACCGCTTCGATCTCCTGATCGACTGGGGCTGGTTCTACTTCATCACCAAGCCGCTGTTCCTCCTGATCGACTACCTCTTCCGCCTGGTCGGCAATTTCGGCGTCGCCATCCTGCTGGTGACGGTGCTGATCAAGATCGCGTTCTTCCCGCTCGCCAACAAATCCTACGCCTCGATGGCGAAGATGAAGGCCGTGCAGCCGCAGATGCTGGCGCTGCGCGAGCGCTACGGCGACGATAAGGTGAAACAGCAGCAGGCGCTGATGGAGCTGTACAAGAAGGAGAAGATCAACCCGCTGGCCGGCTGTCTGCCGATCGCGGTGCAGATCCCGGTCTTCTTCTCGCTCTACAAGGTGCTGTTCGTCACCATCGAAATGCGGCACGCGCCGTTCTTCGGCTGGATCCAGGATCTGTCCGCGCCCGACCCGACCAATTTGTTCAACTTGTTCGGCCTGCTGCCGTTCGACCCCACGGTCGTTCCGGTGATCGGCCCGTTCCTGCATCTCGGCATCTGGCCGCTGATCATGGGCGTGACCATGTGGGCGCAGATGAAGCTCAACCCCTCGCCGCCCGATCCGACGCAGAAGATGATCTTCGACTGGATGCCGGTGATCTTCACCTTCATGCTGGCGACCTTCCCGGCCGGCCTCGTCATCTACTGGGCGTGGAACAACACGCTGTCGGTGGCGCAGCAGGCCTACATCATGAATCGCCACGGCACCAAGATCGAGCTCTGGGACAATCTCAAGGGCATGTTCAAGAAAAGCCCGCCCAAGCAGGACAACGAGCCGCCGAAGGTGGAGAAGAAAGGCAAGGCGTAAGCAATCTTTATCGCCAATGCGTCGATCGCCGGGGCTCCACCCCGGCGATTTCGTTTATAGTGAGAGCCGCATGACTGCCGACTTCACCCGCAACGAGATCGAGACCGGCCGCCGCCTGTTCACCGGCGAGTGGGAGTTCACGGCCGCCGCCGGCACGGCCGCCTCGCTGCCGCCGATGCGCGGCACCGAGATTGCCTTCGCCGGGCGCTCCAATGTCGGCAAGTCGAGCCTCATCAACGCTCTCACCGGCCGCAAGGCGCTGGCGCGCACCTCGCGCACGCCGGGCCGTACGCAGGAGCTGATCTTCTTCAAGGGCGGCGACAACCTGAACATCGTGGACATGCCGGGCTACGGCTACGCGGCCGCGGCAAAGTCCAAGATCGCGGCCTGGACCGAGCTGATCCACGTCTATCTGCTCGGCCGCAGCAACCTCGCCCGCGTCTACGTGCTGGTCGACGCCCGGCACGGGCTCAAGGACACCGACAAGCCGACGCTCGACGCGCTCGGCAAGGCGGCGGTCAGCCACCAGATCGTGCTGACCAAGGCGGATGCCGTGAAGCCGTCCGAACTCGCCGCGCGCATCAACGAGATCGAGGCTGCATTGGCCAAGCGTCCGGCAGCGTTTCCGAGCGTGATCCTCACCTCCGCGCACGACGGAACGGGCATTCCGGAGCTGCGGGCGGCGATCATGCGACTGCTCGCGGAGCGGCGCTAGAGTCGGCGAGCGCCGGACTTGCGTCCGGCCGCTGCGTTATACTCCGGCGTGCCGGTTCCAGGTCCAGGAGGGGTTATGCGTACCTTTGTCTGCGGCGTTGCTTTGGCAATCGGCCTTGCCGCGGCGCCGGCATCTGCGCGGGACGATCACAACGTGGCGTTCTGGAAGGCCGTGCAAGCGCGCTGCGACGCCACCGCCGCGAAGCCCGCCAGCGCGCTTGGCCGGCGCGTCGCGCAGACCGCGATCGACGAGTTCACGCGCTTCGGCGGCCATCGGATCGATTCCAACGGCCGGCTGTTCCACTTCGGCCTGACCGAGGCGGAGCACGGAGAGGCCACGGGCAGCCGGCAGGCAAACCTCGATCATCTCGGCTGGTGGCAGGTCATGCGCTACTGGCGCGCACTTTACGGCGACGACGCGGTAAACAAGATCGAGGCGCGCGGCTATCGCGACGCGTCTGTCTCGACGCAGGACACCCAGGCCGCGGCGCTGCTGCGGACGACGCCCGCCGAGCTCCTGCGCGCCGCCGAGGCCGTGTCCGATCCGCCACAGCGCGAAATTCTGCGCGAGGCGGCCCTGCGCGCGGCGATCATCGATACGCCCTGGTCGGCGGCCTTCATCAGCTACGTGATACGGCAGTCAGGCGTCGCGGCGGACGCGTTCCAATTCGCCAATGCCCATCGCGCCTATATCTACGACGCCTTCGCGACCAGCGCGGCCGAGCTGAAGGGCGACGCCGACAACCGGATCTATCGCGCCTGCCCGGCCGCCGCCACCAGGCCCCGGGCGGGCGATCTGATCTGTCACCAGCGCGAGCCCGCGCTCGCCGACGCCAGCGCCGAATCGGTGCGCGAGCGCATCTTGTCGGAGCTCGCAGGAAACCCCGACGCGCGCTCCGTCCGCCGCACCCATTGCGACGTCGTCGCGCACGTCGACGCCCGCGCGCACAAAATGTACGCCGTCAGCGGCGACAGCTATCACGCGGTCGCCGCCAGAAAGCTGAACCTGCGCCGCGACCTGAAATTCTCGGCGCAGCAAAGGGGGCCATGCGTCAGCCCGGGCCAGTGGACCTTGCCTACGCCCATGGCTGCGCAGGCAGCCGGCCTGCGCGGCGAATGCTCGCTCAACGACAAGAAATGGTTCGTGCTGCTGCAGTTGAGATAGGGGCAGACTTTCGCAATACTGGCCCGGTCGCGGTGGGGAACAAGGAGTTTTGAGTGGTTCCAGCACACCAGTTTGCCGCTGTCGCCAAAGCGGCATTGCCGCCGATTGCGGGCGCACTTTTCATCTTCTTTTCCGCGACGGATGCACGCGCTCAGGGGTCGGCCAGTGGCTGCGACGATGCGGCCGAGCTCGCCGTCCTGTCCTCGCCGCAGTCGCCGTGGAAGGGCGCACCCCTGCGCGTCGTTTTCGCCGCGGAGAGGCCGGCCGAGGGCGCGCTTTCGCTGATCGCGCCCGACGGAAATGTGGCCGCCCAATCGGCTGAGCGGCGCGGCGGGCCGCCCTATTTCTGGGCCGCCGAGGTCGCGTCGCCGGCCGCCGGAACGTGGCACGCACGGTTCAGCCGGACCGGGTGTGCCACCGTCACGCGCGACATCGTCGTGCGCGCCGACAAGCCGCCGCAGCCGGCCGCTACGCCGGGCAGCGTTTGGCCTGTGCGCGCCGCGTGGAATCGCGCGACCGAAAACCTCTTTTCCGCATGGATCGAAAAGCTGTTCGACGCGCCGCTCGATGCGACGCCGTCGTGGCCGGCGCTGCATGAGGTGCTGCGCGACCGATCGCGCAACATCCTGTTCAACCATCTGGGACTTGGCGAAGACGAGATGAAGATCGTCTTGCGCCCCGACTGCGCCGACTTCCCCTATTTCCTGCGCGCCTACTTCGCGTTCAAGATGGGGCTGCCGTTCGGCTACTCGAAATGCACGCGCGGCGGCGGCGGCCAGCCACCCAAATGCGTGGGGTGGGCGAGCATCCTGAACGCCTCGGCGTCCGATCAAAAGAACGGGGCGGCGCCGCGGCCGGGGCTCGCGGCATCATTCGGCCGCTACGTCCAGACGATTGCCGACACCGTTCATTCCGGAACGGGGCGCACGCTGGCCGGCGACGACGCCACCGACTATTACCCCGTGCCGCTGACGCAGGAGACGCTGCGCCCCGGCACCATCTACGCCGATCCCTACGGCCACATCCTGATGATCGTGCAGCGCGTGCCGCAAACGGAGGGAGGCGCAGGCGTCATCCTCGCCGTCGACGGGCAGCCGGACGGAACGATCGCGCGCAAGCGCTACTGGCGCGGCAATTTCCTGTTTGCGCAGGATCGCGCGCTCGGGAGCGCCGGGTTCAAGCGCTTCCGGCCGATCGTGCGCGACGGCAGCGGCGGCCTGCGGCGTCTCACCAACGCCGAGATCGCGAAGAACCCGCAATACGGCGACTTCTCGCTCGATCAGGCCAAACTCGGCGTGGAGGAGTTTTACGACCGCATGGACGACGTGATGTCGCCCTCGCCGCTCGATCCGCTGCGTGCGATGCAAGAGGCGATCACCTCGCTAGACGAACAGGTGAAGGTGCGCGTCACGTCGGTCGAGAACGGACGGAAATTCCAGAACAGCGGCAAGGGCGAGGCGAGCATGCCGGAGGGCGCGGCGATCTTCGAGACGATCGGCCCGTGGGAGGATTTCTCCACGCCATCGCGCGATTTGCGCCTTCTGATCGCGATCGACGTGGTGCGGGGGTTCCCGGAACGCGTCGCGCGGCGGCCTGGGCGCTACGCGATGCCGGCCGGCAAGAGCCCCGCCGAGGTAAAAGCCGAACTGCAGCAGGTGCTCGCCTCGGAACTGCCGACGCGCAAATTCTCCTATACGCGCAGCGACGGCTCCGCCTGGACGCTCACGCTCAAGGACGTGTTCGATCGCACGGCTAACCTCGAGATGGCCTACAATCCGAACGACTGCGTCGAACTGCGCTGGGGCGCTCCGGCCCGCAGCGACGAAGCCGCGACGTGCAGGCGCCACGCGCCCGATGCGCAGCGGGCCAAGATGATCAAGTACCGCAGCTGGTTCCAGGAGCGACGCCGGCCGCCGCGCGCCTGACGGCCGTTCACTGCAGCTTGATATCCGCCGCCTTGATCACGTTGCCCCAGCGCGCGACTTCCTCGCGCATGTATTTGGCCGCCTTGTCGGCCGGGCCGCCGAACACTTCCGCCGACAGCTTCTTGAGGTGCTCTTTCATCTCCGGCTGGCGTAGCGCTTCGTTCGAGTCGGCGTTGATCTTGTCGATGATCGCCTTCGGCGTGCCGGGCGGCGCGACGATAGCGTACCAGGCGACCGCCTCGAAGCCGGGCAGCGATTCCGCGATGGTCGGCACGTTCGGCAGCGACGGCATGCGCTGCGGCGAGGCCACCGCCAAGAGCTTGAGCTTGCCGGCCTGCACCAGCGGCAGCGAGACGCCGAGATTGTCGAACATCACGTCGACGCTGCCGGCCACCAGGTCCTGCAAGGCCGGCGCCGAGCCGCGGTAGGGCACAGTGTTGAACTTCACCTTCGCCATCAGCGCGAACAGCTCCGAGGTCAGGTGCGAGGTGGTGCCGTTGCCCTGCGTGGCGGAAGTGACCTTGCCGGGATTGTTCTTCACATAGTCGATGAACTCGGCGACGGTCGACGCCTTCACTTTGTCCGGGTTGACGATGAGCGCGTTTGGCACCTGCGCCATGACGATGATCGGCTCGAACTTGTTGGCGTCGTAGCCGAGCTTGGGATAGAGGCTCTGGTTGATGACGAGCGGCGGCGGCGGCGCCGACAACAATGTGTAGCCGTCGGGATCGGCGCGGAAGGCGGCCTCGGCGCCGATGTTGCCGGCCGCGCCGGTGCGATTCTCGATCACCACCGGCTGGCCCCATTTCTTCGACAGGAAGTCGGCGACCAGGCGCGGCACGGCGTCGGCGGTGCCGCCGGCCGGGAACGGCACGATGATCTTGACCGGACGGTCCGGATAATTCTGCGCGCGGCTCTCGCTCACGGCGACGATCAGCGCGGCGGCACACAGGACGAAAGTGAGCGGATGTCGCAGCAGACGGCGCATCGAAGGTCCCCCCGATTTATCCGGGTCGCTTGTTGACGCGGCGCGACCCTACCTGAGGATATAACACGGCTTCGCGCGTCATATCAGCCGCAAGCCCGCGGCCGATTGGATTTTGCCCCGCCAGGGCGTAGTTTGAAAGCCCAAGAGAAAGACGTGCGAGCACAGGTGCCGGGATGGCGGATTCGAACCTGAACGTCGTGATCGTCGGCGGCGGCATCGGCGGCTTGTTCGCCGCCAAGGCGCTGATTGCGCAAGGCATCAAAGTGTCGGTCTACGAGCAGGCGCCCGCGCTCGGCGAGGTAGGCGCCGGCGTCTACCTGACGCCCAACAGCGTGCGGCACCTGGTGCGGGTGGGCCTGGGCCCGGCGGTGGAGAAGTACGGCGCGCGCGTCGGCACGGCGTCGCGCTATTTCCGCGCCGACGGCACGCCGATCGCGCCGGTGCAGGTCACGGACTCGTCCGGCTGGAACGCGACCTTCGGCATGCACCGCGCCGACATCGTCGAATTCCTCGCCGCGTCGCTAACGGCCGGCGTCGTCAACTCCGGCCACCGGGCCACCGGCTTTGCGCAGAGCGGCGACACGGCGCGCGTGACTTTCGCCAACGGCGCCACCGCCGAGGGCGACGTCGTCATCGGCTGCGACGGCATCCACTCCGAACTGCGGCCTTTCGTGTTCCCGCCGTCCGACCGCGTCTACTCCGGCTCGATCGCCTATCGTGGCACCGTGCCGCACGCGCAGATTCCGGATTGGCCGAACGACGCCTGGCAGATGTGGCTCGGCAAGGGCAAGCACTTCCTCACCTTTCCGCTGCGCGCCGGCACGCTCATCAACTTCGTCGGCTTCGTGCCGGCGGACGAGGCGCTGAAGGAATCGTGGTCGCAGCCGGGCGACCCCGACGAACTGCGCCGCGAATTCGAAGGCTGGGCCGCGCCGGTCGGTAAAATCCTCGCGCAGGTGCAGACCACGTTCCGCTGGGGCCTCTACGACCGCGACCCGCTGCCGGTCTGGACCAAGGGCCGCTTGACCCTGCTCGGCGACGCGGCGCACGCGATGCTCCCGCATCTCGGCCAGGGCGCCAACCAGTCGATCGAGGACGGCATGGCGCTGGCGACCATTTTGGCCCGCAGCGACCGCAAGCATGCGCCGGCGGCGCTGCAGGCCTATGAGAACCTGCGGCGCGAGCGGGTGGCGCAGGTGCAGTCGGGGGCGCGCGCGAACGGGTTGCGTTACGATTCGCTCTATGCCGACCTCGCCAAGCGCGACGCCGAAATCCAGGCGCACGCCAACTTCCGCAAAAAGCTGTACGACTTCGACGTTGTGCCGCAGGCGGAAGCCGCTGCGTTGGCGCTGGCCTCATAGCGCGCGCGACACATTCCTGTATGATTGTGTCATGGACCACCTCCTCATCGCCCTCGCCGGTCTCATGGGCGCCGCCGGCGTCATGCTCGCCGCCGCCGGCGCGCATGGAAAGCCGAGCTCCGGGCTCGACAGCGCCGGCTATCTCCTGCTGCTGCACGCCGCGGCCATCGTCGCCGGCGTCGCCGCCGCGCGCGCCGGGCTGCTGACGCGGCCGATCGGCACGCTGGCGCTGTGGGGCTTCGTCATCGGGGCGTCATTGTTCGCGGCCGACGTGGCGGCGCGGGCCTATCTCGGCCATCGCCTGTTCCCCTTCGCGGCGCCGGCCGGCGGCACCATCCAGATCGTGAGCTGGCTGGTTCTGGCCGCGGCCGCGCTCCTGGCGCTGCGCAGCGCCTGAAAGCCCTTCCGCCGCGCGGCGCGCCCCGCTAAAAGGGCGCCACCTTTCACGCGAGAGCCGTCATGAGCACCGACCCGCAAGAGCAGGCACGCATCCTGTCCGAGGCGCTGCCCCACATGCAGCGCTACGACGAGGAGATCGTCGTGGTGAAATACGGCGGCCACGCCATGGGCGAGGAGCAGACCGCGCGCGATTTCGCCCGCGACATCGTGCTGCTCGAGCAGGCGGCCATCAATCCGGTGGTCGTGCACGGCGGCGGCCCGCAGATCGCGGCCATGCTCAAGAAGCTCGGCATCAAGTCGGAATTCGCGGCCGGCCTGCGCGTCACCGACGCGGCCACCGTCGAGATCGTCGAAATGGTGCTGGCCGGCTCGATCAACAAGCAGATCGTCGGTTACATCAACGCCGCCGGCGGCAAGGCCATCGGCCTGTGCGGCAAGGACGGCAACATGGTGCAGGCCAAGAAGGTCACCCGCACCGTGGTCGACCCCGACTCCAACATCGAGAAGGTGGTCGATCTCGGCTACGTCGGCGAGCCGGACAAGGTCGACCTCACCGTGCTCAACCATGTGCTCGGCAAGGAACTGATCCCGGTGCTGGCGCCGGTCGCCGCGTCCGCCACCGGCGGCACCTTCAACGTCAACGCCGATACCTTCGCGGGGGCGATTGCCGGCGCGCTCAAGGCCAAGCGCCTGCTGCTGCTCACCGACGTGCCGGGCGTCCTCGACAAGTCGAAGAAGCTGATCCCCGACCTGTCGGTTGCCGACGCGCGCAAGCTGATCGCCGACGGCACCATTTCCGGCGGCATGATTCCGAAGGTCGAGACCTGCATCTACGCGCTCGACCAGGGTGTCGAGGGCGTCGTCATCATGGACGGCAAGGTGCCGCACGCGGTGCTGCTCGAATTGCTCACCGACCACGGCCTCGGCACGCTGGTGCACCGGTAACGCTGTAAACACTGTCATTCCGGGACGGCCCCAACGGGTCCGCGCGAAGCGCGGCCCGATGGGGGCCGGACCCGGAATCCAGAGCCAAAAGGTCAATCCGTCGTGCTGCTCTGGATTCCGGGTTCGCCGCTCACGCGGCGCCCCGGAATGACCAGTTAGTGAGGCTCCGCTAGCATCGCGGGCATGATTCGCCGGCTGATCCTCGGGCTGATCGTCGCGGGCGCGGCCCTGCCCGCGCACGCCGACCTGACCTTGTGCAACCGCACCAGCTATCGCATGGAGGCCGCCATCGGGCTGGAGCGGCGTCCCAATGTGGAAACGCGCGGCTGGTTCCGCACCGACCCCGGGCAGTGCCTCAAAGTCGTGGCCGGTGCGGCCAATGCCGACATGGTCTACCTGCACGCGCGCACGCCCGAGATCTACGGCTCGGCGCCGCTGCCGCAGAGCGGCCACGCCGAGTTCTGCGTGCGCGAGGGCGCCTTCGAGATTGCCAATGCCCGCGGCTGCCCGGTGAGCCAGCAGGCCCGCTTCAGCGCGGCGCAGCCGTCCGAGCAGGATCAGGGGCCGGTGGTCTATCTGGCCGAGGAGGCCGAGTACAACGACGCGCAGGCGCGGCTCGCGGGCATCCAGCGCCTCCTCACCATCGCCGGCTACGATGCCAATCCGATCGACGGCATCGACGGCGGCAAGACGCAAAGCGCGCTCGCCAGGTTCCTGCGCGACCGCAAGCTGCCGGCCGACGCGGTGGCCAAGCCGGAGTTCTTCGACGCGCTGGTGGCGGCCGCGACCAGCCCGGAAGGTGCCGGCTTTTCCTGGTGCAACGACACCCCACATACGGTCATGGCTTCGCTCGGCATCGTGGAGATGGGCGCGATCGTGACGCGCGGCTGGTATCGCGTGCCGGCCGGGCAATGCGTGCGGCCGGACCTGCGCGGGGGCCCGCAGCGGCTCTACAGCTATGCCGAGGCCGTCGACGGCAGCGGGCGCGTCGTCCAGCGTGGCACGTCCGCACTGTTCTGGGGTGGCACCGTGGCGCTCTGCACGCGCGACGGCCGCTTCGAATTGTCCGACCACAAAGACTGCGCCGGCCGCGGCCTGAATTCCGCCGGTTTTGCGCTCATCGATCTCGCCGCACAGCCAACAACCACGCTGCGCTTCAAGGAACCGTGAGTTACCCTCTCCCCGTTCTTTACGGGGAGAGGGTGGCGAGCGCGCCGAAGCGCAGAGCGCGAAGGCGGCGAGCCGGGTGAGGGGCATCCGCGGGATCAAAATCGAATACTCGCTCAACCGGTGAAAGAGGCCCCCAAAAAAAGGGAGGCGCTAGTGAATAAAGGATGGTGGATATTGGCATCGGCGATCATCGTCGCAGCGTTTATTGTCGGGGGGCGCTATTCAATAGTCGCTGTAGCTGCGGGTCAGTATCCGGGCTACACGGTCATGATAGACCGGTTCACTGGAGCGGCATGGTTCTGCTATCACGACGGATGCAAAGAACTTCTACCAGAAAAACAAATTAAAACTGAGGCACAACCCAAATCGTGACACATCATGCGGCAAGAAATTTACTCGGAACTTACGAGGGTGTATTGAGCACCATCTTTAAAACCCTTCGGTCGTCTGCCTCGTGAGAACGCCCCTCACCCGGCCTCCGCTTCGCTCCGGCCACCCTCTCCCCGCAAGCGGGGAGAGGGAAGATCGCTCGGCGCCGCGCACGTTCAACCACGTCGAGACCTGGGTCTTCGATCTCGACAACACGCTCTATCCTCATCACCTGAACCTCTGGCAGCAGGTGGACGAGCGCATCCGCACCTTCGTCGCCGATTTCCTGAAAGTGCCGAAGGACGAGGCCTTCCGCCTGCAGAAGGACTATTACAAGCGCTACGGCACCACCATGCGCGGGCTGATGGCCGAGCACGGCATGAGCCCGGACGACTATCTCGAATTCGTGCACGCGATCGACCATTCGCCGCTGGTGCCGAATGCCGCGCTCGGCGACGCGCTGGAGAAGCTGCCCGGCCGCAAGCTCATCCTCACCAACGGCACGCGCAAGCACGCCGAGGCGGTGATGAAGCGGCTGGAGATCGACCGTCACTTCGAGGACGTGTTCGACATCGCGGCGGCCGACCTCGATCCCAAGCCGCTGCCGCAGGTCTACGCGCGCTTCCTCAAGCGGCACGGCGTCGATCCGCAAAAGGCGGCGATGTTCGAGGACCTCGCGCGCAACCTCGAGGTGCCGCACACCCTCGGCATGACCACGGTGCTCGTCGTGCCGGAAGGCCAGCGCATCATTGTGCGCGAGGCCTGGGAACTCGAGGGCCAGGACGCCCCCCATGTCGATCATCTGACCGACGACCTCACCGGATTTCTCGAGCGGATTATCGAGACGCGCGCGCTCACGCCGCCGGCATGATCTGCTGAACGAAGATGGCGAGCCCGATACCGGCGATGCCGGCGCCGAGCAGGCGCAGACGCAGGCCGCCGCTGCCGCGCCGCGTGAGCAGGCGCGCGACGTTCATGGCGGCGAGCGCGATGGCCGTCTGGATCACGGCGAGCCCCGCGAGATAGGCAAAGAGCGGCGTGCGTTCGGCGCCGACGATCGATTCGCCCAAGGCATAGCCATGGACGAAACCGGCAACGGCGAACAGCGCCAGCGCGGCCACGAGCGGCATCTGCCGCTCGCGCAGCATAAGCGCGCCGAGCGCGATCACCGAGCCCGCCACCAGAAGTTCGGCGCCAGGCACGGTCGCGCCCTGCACATGCAGGCCGACGCCGGCCATCATCGCGACGACGAAGCCTAAGGTCAGCGCCACGCCGGCCCGGTGGGCGGCTGCGAGGCAGCCGACCGCTACCACCGCGGCGAAATGGTCGAGGCCGATGACCGGATGACCGAGACCGGACAGAAAGCCGTCGGCGAGGGTCGCCGGCAACGTGCCGCCCATGGGGTGATGGGCGAAGGCCGGCCCGGCGGACAGGACGGCCGCGGCAATGATTGTAAGCGAGAAGTTCGTTTTGTGGGTCATGCGTTCCTCATTCCAGGCCGCGACCTTACCCCACCGGCGTCGGCTTGACATCCCCTGCCCCGCCCCCGACAAACCGCAGCCGACCACATTCCGGGATTGCCATGTCCAACGACAAACTCGCCAAAACCATCGACGAGACCTTCGAAGGCCGCGACAAGATCGGCCCCAAGACCAAGGGCGCCGTGCGCAAGGCGGTCGACACCGCCCTCGGCCTGCTCGACGGCGGCAAGGCGCGCGTCGCCGAAAAGCAGGCCGACGGCAGCTGGCACGTCAACCAGTGGCTGAAGAAGGCCGTGCTGCTCTCGTTCCGCCTCAACGACATGAGCGCAATTCCGGGCGGCCCCGGCGGCGCCAAGTGGTGGGACAAGGTCGATTCCAAGTTCAAGGGCTGGAGCGCCGCGCGCTTCCGTAAGGAAGGCTTCCGCGCCGTGCCCGGCTGCGTGGTGCGCAAGTCGGCCTTCATCGCGCCGGGCGTCGTGCTGATGCCGTCCTTCGTCAATCTCGGCGCCCGCGTCGACAGCGGCACCATGGTCGACACCTGGGCGACCGTCGGCTCCTGCGCGCAGATCGGCAAGAACGTGCACCTGTCGGGCGGCGTCGGCATCGGCGGCGTGCTGGAGCCGTTGCAGGCCGGTCCGGTCATCATCGAGGACAACTGCTTCATCGGCGCGCGTTCGGAAGTGGTCGAAGGTGTGATCGTGCGCGAGGGCACCGTGCTCGGCATGGGCGTCTATCTCGGCCAATCGACCAAGATCGTCGACCGCGAGAGCGGCAAGGTGATGTACGGCGAAGTCCCGCCCTATTCCGTCGTCGTGTCGGGCACCATGCCGGGCAAGCCGATGCCGAACGGCGAGCCGGGCCCGAACCTCTATTGCGCCGTCATCGTCAAGCGCGTCGACGAGCGCACCCGCTCCAAGACCAGCATCAATGAGCTGCTGAGGGATTGACCCCGGCCTCTAACCGGCCGATTCTAGCAACATGAGCCGCGACATCAATATTCAGGCCCGTTGGGACGGCGAAGCCAGCGTTTGGATCGCGACCAGCACGGACGTGCCCGGCCTCGTGGTCGAGGCCGATTCGTGGCCGGGGATGATCGACGAGGTTCGGCTCGTACTGCCCGACCTGATGGAATTATCGGGTCAGCCTCACCAGCAGCTTTCACTCACTTTCAAAGCCGAAGAGCACCTTGACCTCGCGGGTGCTTGATGGCCGACCTTTACCGCGAGTTGATTGCGGTTCTGCGCGCAAACGGTTTTCATTTCGCGAGATCTGGCAAAGGTAGCCACGAAATCTGGTTGAACCCAACTACCAAACGGTCGGTAACGGTCCCCCGCTCAACCAAGTCTCGCCACACCGCCAACGAAGTGCTGAAACAAGCCGGACTCGAAAAGAAGTTCTGAATGTCCGCCGATCCCGTCGCCCTGACCCGCGACCTCATCCGTTGCCCATCGGTGACGCCGGCGGAAGGCGGCGCGCTGGCGTTCCTGGAAAAGACGCTGAAGGGCGCGGGCTTCACCGTGCACCGCATGACCTTCAGCGAGCCGGGTACCGACGACGTCGAGAACTTCTACGCGCGCATCGGCACCGAAGCGCCGCATCTCGTCTTCGCCGGCCACACCGACGTGGTGCCGCCGGGCGACGAGAAGGCCTGGAAGCACGCGCCGTTCTCGGGCGAAATCGCCAATGGCGAGCTATACGGCCGCGGGGCGGTCGACATGAAGGGCGGCGTCGCCTGCGCGGTCGCCGCCGTGCTCGACCATCTCGCCGCCAATGGCGGCAAGCCGCAAAAAAACGGTAACGGCTCGATCTCGTTCCTCATCACCGGCGACGAAGAAAGCATCGCGGTCAACGGCACGCCCAAGCTGCTGGCCTGGGCGGCCGCGCGCGGCGAGAAATTCGACCACTGCATCCTCGGCGAGCCGAGCAACCAGGACGAGCTTGGCGACACCATCAAGATCGGCCGGCGCGGCTCACTCAACGGCCATCTGATCGTGACCGGCAAGCAGGCGCATGTGGCCTATCCGCAGCGCGGCATCAACCCGATCCGCGGGCTGGTGAAGTTGATCGACGCTTTGCAAAGCGAGCCGCTCGACGCCGGCAATGCGAACTTCCAGCCGTCGAACCTCGAATTCACCACGATCGACGTCGGCAACAAGACCGTCAATCTCATTCCCGGCGAGGCGCGCGCGCGCTTCAACGTCCGCTTCAACGACTGCCACACGCTTGAGTCGCTCAAGGCGCTGCTGGAGGCCCGCGCCGCCAAGGCTTCCGGCGGCACGATCTCGTTTTCATTCGTGTGGGAGCCGTCGAACGCCGGCGTGTTCGTGACCAAGCCCGGCCCGTTCACCGCGCTGGTGGCGGAGGCGGTGGCCGAGGTCACCGGGCGCAAGCCGGCGCTGTCGACCACCGGCGGCACGTCGGACGCGCGCTTCATCACGCATCATTGCCCGGTGGTGGAGTTCGGGCTGGTCGGCCAGACCATGCATGCGATCGACGAACGCGTGCCGGTCGGCGACTTGCGCGCGCTGACGACGATCTACCGCAAGATCATCGATCGCTACTTCGCTCAGTAATCCACCCGCATCAGATACAGCCCGTCCGGCGGCGCCACCTGCCCGCAGGCGGCGCGGTCGCGCGCATCGAGCGCCGCGCCAAGATCGTCGGCGCTCCATTTGCCGTCGCCGACCGGCACGAGCGAGCCGACCATCGAGCGTACCTGATTGTGCAGGAACGAGCGCGCCGAGGCGTACACCAGCACCTGGTCGCCCTCGCGCGAGACGTCGAGCCGGTCGAGCGTCTTCACCGGCGAGGCGGCCTGGCACTCGGTGGAGCGGAACGTCGTGAAGTCGTGCTTGCCGGTGAGGCGTTGCGCGGCGGCGTGCATCGCCGGCACGTCGAGCGGGCGCGGGATGCGCCAGGCATGGCCGGCATCGAGCGTGAGATCGGCGCGGCGGTTGATAATGCGGTAGATATAATGCCGCTTCACGGCCGACATGCGGGCGTTGAAGTCGTCCGCCACGCGCTCGGCCGCCAGCACCGCCACCGGGTGCGGCCTCAAGTGCGCGTTGAGCGCGTCGCGCACGGTGTCGGTCTCCCAGTCGCGCGAGAGGTCCACATGTGCGACTTGGGCCCGTGCGTGCACGCCGGCATCCGTCCGCCCCGCCCCTTGCACCAAGACGTGCTCGCCGGTGAGCGCGGCCACCGCCGCGGTGAGTGCGCCCTGCACCGTGAGCTGGTCGGCCTGGATCTGCCAGCCGCAGAAGGGCGCGCCGTCATATTCGATCGTGAGCTTGTAGCGGGGCACGTTGATAAACCTCAAATCCGGCGGCGGGCGCGCGCACTATACATGAGCGGGAAAGCGGGAGGCGTCACCATGAAGCGGGAATTCAAGCGGCAAATCATCGGCCTGCTGGACGAGCACCGGATCATGACCATGGCCACCAACCGGGCCGACGGCTGGCCGCAGGCCACGGTGGTGGGCTACGCCAATGACGGCCTGATCGTCTATTGCCTGATTTCGCGCGACAGCCAGAAATTCGCCAACATCGCGCGCGACCCGCGCGTGTCGCTGGCCATCGCCAAAGACTATCCGCAGCCGCTGATGATCAAGGGGCTGTCGATGGCCGCGCGCGCGGTCGAAGTCACCGACCAGGGCGAGCGCGACCACGTGGTGGAGATACTGCTCAAGCGCTACCCGGAATACAAAGTGATGCCGCGCCCCGACCCCGCCGCGGTGCCGACATTCCGGCTGACGCCGGAGGTCGTTTCCGTACTCGACTACTCGAAGGGCTTCGGCCACAGCGACTTGGTCAGGGTGACCGACAACGACCTCGCCGAGTTCGTCGAGGCGCGCCGCCACCACTGGGCGAGCTTCCACGCCGCCTAGAGCTTCTTGCCCCGGACGCGGCGCAACACGAGCGCAAGCGAAGTGATGCGGCGCTGATCCGGGGCCTTCGCAAGTTCCGAGCTCGCGACGATCCCGGGTCTGCAGCGCACCGTTAGCGCGCTGCGCTGCGCCCGGGATAGGACTCAGGCGAGCGCTTTGGCTTCACGGAACGACACAAGCCGGCGCTGCGACTCGTCCCACAAAGTGAGGCGCACGCAGCCGAAACTTTCCAAGAGCGTCAACCGGCCGATGTCGCGCAGCTCCGGATAGTCGCGCAGCACGCGCGGCAACCGGTAGTACGGGATGCGGCTGTGCAGGTGATGCACGTGGTGGATGCCGATATTGGCGGTGAACCAGCGCAGCGGCGGCGGCAGATCGTAATGCGAAGAGCCGTGCAAGGCGGCTTCGTGCAGGTCCCAGCCGCGACTCTCGTGCCAGAACGTATCCTCGAACTGGTGCTGCACGTAGAACAGCCAGACGCCGAACACGGCCGCAAGCAGGATGATCGGCAGGTGGATTAGAAAGAACGCCTTGACGCCGATGAGCCAGATCAGCGTCACCGCGATCAGCGTAATCGCTGCATTGGTCGCCTGCGTCGAGACCCAGGGCTGCCAGCCGGCGCGCATCAGGCCGACCGGGACGCGGTGCTGCAGCAGGAAGAGATAGGCGGGGCCAAAACCGAACATCACCAGCGGATGGCGGTAGAGCCGGTACTTCAGCCGGCCCCAGCGCGTGCGCGCGCGATACTCGCGCACGGTGAGCGTATCGACGTCGCCGATGCCGCGGCGGTCGAGATTGCCGGAGGTGGCGTGGTGAATGGCGTGGGTGCGCCGCCAGAAATCGTACGGCGTCATGGTGAGAATGCCGAGCACACGGCCGACCCAGTCGTTCACCGTCTTGTTCGGGAAGAAGGAACCGTGCCCGCAATCGTGCTGGATCATGAACAGGCGCATGAGGAAGCCCGCCGCCGGGATAGCGATCAGCAGCGAGACCCACCAGAAGCCGAACGAATAAGCGAGCCAGGCCGCCGTCCACAGCGCCGCAAGCGGTAGTCCCGTGATGGCGAGCTCGAAGACGCTGCGAATAGGGCTCGGTTGCCGGTAGCGGTTGAGGATTTGGGTCCAGAGGCGTGCTTCGGGATGCGAATCGCCGGTGTTGTGTCCGATGCTCAAGCGTATTTTCCAGGTTGGGGCCGCGGCGTGCCGGAAGTCGGCCCGCGCCCAGGGCAAATCGCGATGCGAATGAAGATAGCTGATTTGCCCGATGATAGGGGCTTTTTGGTGGTGCCGGACAGGGCTTTCCGGCGCTTTCAGGCGAGCCGGAACCCCGCCTTCACCGGCGTGCCGCGCAGGAATTCATCCGCCGACATCGGCTGCTTGCCGGCGCGTTGGACTTGCGTGAGCCGCACAGAGCCGCTGCCGCAGGCAATCGTGAGACGGTCGTCGAGCACGGTGCCGGGTAGGCCATTGCCCTCACCTTTCGTGGAGCGCAGCGCCTTCACGCGTACGCCGTCCACCTCCAACCAGGCGCCGGGAAAGGGCGACAGGCCGCGGATGTGGTTGTGCACCTCGGCCCAGGGCTTGCCCCAATCGATGCGCGTCTCGTTCTTGGAAATCTTGGCGGCGTAAGTGACACCCGCTTCCGGCTGCGGCGTAAGCGAGAGCGACCCGCGCTCGGCGGCAGCCAGCGCGCGGGCCATCAGATCTGCGCCAAGCCGTGAAAGCGCGTCGTGCAGTTCACCCGCTGTCATATCGGAACCGATCGGAATGCGATCGGTCATCGCCATGGCGCCGGTGTCGAGACCCTCGTCCATCCGCATGATGGTGACACCGGTTTCCCGGTCGCCCGCCATCACCGCGCGGTTGATCGGCGCGGCACCGCGCCAGCGCGGCAGCAGCGACGCGTGCACGTTGAAGCAGCCGAGCCTGGGCGCGTCCAGCACCGGCTTCGGCAGCAGCAGGCCGTAGGCGACGACCACGGCGGCATCCGCTTGGTGCGCGGCGAAGACTTCCTGCGCGGCCGCGTCCTTCAGCGTCTTCGGCGTGAACACCGGCAGCGCCAGCCGCCGCGCCTCGCGCTCGACCGGCGTGATCTGCATGTCCATGCCGCGGCCGGCGGGCCTGGGCGCCCGCGTATAGACCGCCGCGATGTCGTGCCCGCGCGCCGCGAGCTCGATCAAAGTCGGCACCGCGAAATCGGGCGTGCCCATGAAGATCAGGCGCAGCGGCATGGCGGCTTCCGTGCGGCGTTATCTCAGCGATCCGCGACCGCTTCGAAAGGATCGATTACATCAATTCCGAGACCGGAGAAATCATCGATATCGCGGGTCGCAATCGCCATGCCATTGGCGATGGCGACGGCGGCGATCAGCCCATCCATCGGCAGAATCGGCCTCCCCATACCGGCTCGTTTGGCCACGACGCGGCCAAATTCGTGCGCGCTTTCTCGATCGAGCGGAAGGATGCGGTTCGCGAACAAATCCTCTTCCGCATTCGTCACGAGCCGATCCAATTCGGTGCGGCGACGGCTCGCTGGAAGCCGCTCGACACCATAGCGCAGCTCAGCCAGGACGGGTGCGCAAAGGTAAAGTTCGTTCGGATCGTGCCGGTCAAGCCAACTGCGAACGACGGAACTGGGACGGGTTCGGAAACCCTCGGAGATGACGTTTGTATCGAGAATAATCATTCGAAATTCGGCGGCTCACTCAAACCGCCGGGAACTTCGAAGAGCAGATCGTCGCCGCGGAATTCGTCCGGCAACATTGAGAACAGACGTGTGCCGAGGCGGCCCGTCGGCGTCGGCTCTGTCACCCCCTTGCGGAGGATTATCTTGGCTTCCTCAGAAAGGCTACGGCCGTGCGCGCGCGCCCGCTTCTCCAGCTCGCGCTTCAGTTTCGGGTCGATCTTGCGGATCAGAAGATCGCTCAAGGACAAACCTCCATTGATATCAAAGATATCAATTTGAGCGGCTTTGTCCAGACCCCTTCGTCCTAGCCGATGTGGTGCGACGGCTCTTCGTCCTTCTCGAAGGCGGGATACTCGCCGCGCTTGGCCGCCTTCTTGAATTTCTTCATCACCATGTCGCGCTTGAGCTTGGAGATATGGTCGATGAACAGTACGCCGTTGGTGTGGTCGATCTCGTGCTGCAGGCAGGTGGCGAGCAGGCCGTCGGCCTCGATTTCCTGCGGCTTGCCGTCGAGGTCGAGAAACTTGACTTTCACCGCCTTCGGCCGCGCGACCTCCTCGTAATATTCCGGGATCGACAGGCAACCCTCGTCGTAGATCGACTTCTCGTCCGAGGACCAGACGACCTCGGGATTGATGAAGACCAGGGGCTCCGGTGGCTCGTCCTTCTTGGCGAGATCCATGGTGACCACGCGCTGCGCCACCCCGATCTGGATGGCGGCAAGCCCGATGCCGGGCGCGGCGTACATGGTCTCGAACATGTCGTCGACCAGCGCGCGCACGGACTTGTCGACCGTTTTGACGGGGTCGGACTTCAGCCGCAGCCGCTTGTCGGGGATGATCAGAATGTCGCGCTTCGCCATGGCGGCGATGTAAGGGGTTGATCGCATTGGGTCAATGGAACCGGCAGAAGCCCTTGAGGCGCACCCCGGAACGCCCTACCGTTCGCCCTTCGTTCGCGCCCAGCGAATCGCGCTAGAAGCAGACCCATGGAAACCGCCCTTCTCGTCCTCGGCCTCCTCGTCGTTGTCGGCCTCGCCGCCGTCATCGTGCTGCTGCTGCGCCCGCGCGCGCCGGCGGTGGATCAAGGGATGCTGGCGCTCAACGCGCGTTTGGATGGCATGGCGAACTGGTTGCAGAACGCCCACGGCCAGCTTCAGCAAACGGTTCAGTCCTCGCAGAGCCAGTTTCAGCAGACGGTGAACCAAAGGCTCGACGCCGTGACGGCGCGGCTGGGTGAGAGCCTCACGGCCTCCACCAACACCACTGCGGAGCACTTGCAGAACCTGCATTCGCGGCTGGCAGTGATCGACAGCGCACAGAAGAACATCGCCGAGTTGGCGACGCAGGTGACGTCGCATGTCGGCTCGCTCAACAGCATCCTTGCAAATAAGCAGACACGCGGCGCGTTCGGCCAAGGTCAGCTTGAAGCGATTGTCGCCGACCTGCTGCCGAAAGGGGCTTACGAATTTCAATACACCCTGACGAACAAGATGCGGCCCGACTGCGTGATTTTCGTTCCGGATGTCGGCCACCTCGTCATTGACGCCAAATTTCCTCTCGAAGCGATGACCGCTTGGCGTGATGCCGGCACCGACGAGGATCGCAAGTCCGCGGCCCAGCGCGTTAAACAGGACATTACCAAGCACATTTCCGACATTGCCGAAAAATACATGATCCCGGGCGAAACCCAGGACGTCGCCCTCATGTTCATCCCGTCGGAGTCGCTCTACGCCGATCTGTACGAGGGCTTCGACGATCTCGTTCAGCGAGCCCGCCGCGCCCGCGTCATGATCGTCTCGCCGAACATGGCGGTGCTGGCGATTCAGCTTGTACGGCAGATGCGTAAGGACGCGCAGATGCGCGAGGCGGTCGATCATATCCGGTTTGAGATCGGTCACATGATGAAGGACGTTGGCTTGCTCGGCGAGCGAGTCCGCAAATTGCAGACGCATTTCGGCCAGACCACCAAGGACATGGACGACATCCTCACCTCTGCCGGGCGGATCGAAAAGCGCGCCACCAAGATCGAAGATCTCGACTTCGAGGGCGACGCCACCGCCGAGGTCATCCCCGCACCCGTGCGCAAGCTCGGCGCGGCGGAATAACGCATGACCGTCACACCCGACAGCGCGCAGCCGCGCGCGTCATTCGCCGAGGCGCTCGCGGTCTATCTCAAGCCGCGCGTGCTGATCGTGCTGTTTCTCGGTTTCGCCTCCGGCCTGCCGCTGGCGCTGTCGGGCTCGACGCTCGCCGTCTGGCTGACCGAGCGCGGCGTCGATCTCGGCACCATCGGCCTGTTTTCGCTGGTTGGCCTGCCCTACACGTTCAAGTTCATCTGGGCGCCGCTGACCGACGCGCTCGACGTGCCGCTGCTGTCGCGCGCGCTCGGCCGCCGCCGCGGTTGGCTCGTGTTCACGCAGCTCTGGCTGGTGGCGGCGATCGTGTTGCTCGGATTCTGCGATCCGGTAACGTCGTTGCCGCTGGTCATCTTCGGCGCAGTGCTTGTGGCCACCGCCTCGGCCACGCAGGACATCGTCATCGACGCTTTCCGCGTCGAAAGCCTGGACACCAGCGAACAGGGCGCCGGCATGGCCGGCTATGTCGCCGCCTACCGCATTGGCATGCTGGCTTCCGGCGCGGGCGTGCTGGTGCTGGTCGCCTGGCTGGAGGCGCAGGGCGTTGCCCGCAACGCCGTGTGGATGTGGGGCTATATCGCGGCCGCCTGTTTCATGGCGGTCGGTATCCTGGCCACCCTGCTGGCGACCGAGCCCGAGGCGCCGCAGCAGGCGGTCGATCACAGCCACAAGCCGCTGCGCCGGCTGTATGAGACCGCGACCGGCGCCTTCGGCCAATTCCTGGCGCGCGACGCAGCCATCGCCGTGCTGCTGTTCGTGGTGCTGTATAAATTCTGCGACGCCTTCGCCGGCGCGCTGACCGCCGCCTTCGTCATCAATATCGGTTTCGACAAGGCGACCTATGCCGCGGTGGTGAAGGGCGTGGGGCTGGCCGCCGCGCTGATCGGCGGCTTCGCCGGCGGCAGCATGGTGCGCGCCCTGCCGCTGTCGACCAGCCTGTGGATCGGCGGCTTTTTGCAGATGGCGTCGAACCTGACCTTCTCGTGGCTCGCGCTGGTCGGCGTCAGCGTACCGGCACTGACCGCGACCATCATCGTGGAGAACTTCACCGGCGCGATCGGCACCGTCGTCTTCGTCGCCTACCTGTCGGCGCTCTGCGGCGATCGCGCGCACACGGCGACGCAGTTCGCGCTGCTCACCGCGCTGGCGGCGGTCGGGCGCACCACGCTCGCCTCCGGCGGCGGCTTCATCGCTGAATACTCGGGCTGGGTGACTTTCTTCGCGATCACGGCCGTGTCGGCGATCCCGAGCCTGCTGTTGCTGTGGTGGCTGCAGGCGCGCGGCCATTTCAGGGCGCTGGAAGCGAAAAGGGCCTAAAACAGCGTGCGCTGCTTGATCGCGGCGGCGAGCGTGCCTTCGTCGAGATAATCGAGTTCGCCGCCGACCGGCACGCCATGCGCCAGCCGCGTCACTTTCACATTCGCTTCCTGCAGCAGTTCGGTGATGTAGTGGGCGGTGGTCTGGCCGTCGACGGTGGCGTTGAGCGCCAGGATCACTTCCTTGATCGGCTCGGCATGGGCGCGCGAGATCAGCGCGTCGATGGTCAGATCCTGCGGGCCGACCCCGTCGAGCGGCGACAGCGTGCCGCCCAGCACGTGGTATCGGCTGTTGACGGCATGTGCGCGTTCCAGCGCCCACAGGTCGGCGACATCGGCGACCACGACGATGATCGAGGGATCGCGGCGGGGGTCGGTGCACACCGTGCAGGGGTTCTGCGTGTCGATGTTGCCGCAAGTTCGGCAGACCTCGATCTTCTCCATCGCCGTCTCAAGCGCGGCGGTGAGCGGCGCCATCAGCGCCTCGCGCTTCTTGATCAGATGCAGCGCGGCACGCCGCGCCGAGCGCGGCCCGAGCCCCGGCAGCCGCGCCAATAGCTGGATCAGGCGCTCGATTTCGGGTCCTGCGACGGCGGTGGGCATGGTTTAATTTGTCATGGCCGGGCTTGTCCCGGCCATCCACGTCTTTCTCAGTCCAACTCTCAAGACGTGGGTGCCCGGCATAAAGCCGGGTATGACGGCTGAGAGGATTTCGCGTTTCATCGTCACCCGAACGGGTTCATGCCCGGCGGCAGCGGCAGCCCGCCGGTGAGGCCCTTCATCTTCTCCTGCAACACGGCCTCGGCTTTCCTGCGCGCGTCGGCATGGGCGGCGATCAGCAGGTCCTCGAGGATTTCCTTGTCACCGGGCTTCATCAGCGTGTCGTCGATCTTGACGCCTTTGAGGTCGCCCTTGGCGGAGAGCGTCACCGTCACCATACCGCCGCCGGCGGTGCCTTCGACCTCGACGGTGTCGAGCTCCGCCTGCATGGCCTGCATCTTCGACTGCAATTCGGCGGCCTTTTTCATCAGGCCCATGAAATCCGCCATCGCGCTATTCCTCTGACTCGTCGCCGGGGACCGTATCGGACACGGCCTCGCTGCCATCCGGCGCAACTTGCGTCACGCCGACGATCTTGGCCCCGGGGAAGCGGTTGAGCACTGCCTGCACCAGCGGATCGCTCTGCACGCCGCGCTCGACCTCGGCCTGCCGAGCCTCGGCCTGCTGGCGCATGGTGGCGGCGCCTTCTTCCTTGGACACCACCACGATCCAGCGCTTGCCAGTCCAGGCGGAGAGCTTGCGCTGCAGGTCGTGCACCAAAGTCTTCGGCGCGTTGGCTTCCAGCGCGATCTCGAGCTGGCCGTCCTCGCAACGCACCAGCCGCACGTCGCGCTCCAGCGCCATGCGCATGGTGATGTCGCGCTTTTCAGCGGCGAGCGCGATGATCTGCTCGAAGGTGCCGATCGCGAGCGTCGGCGCGGCCTCGGCCTGCGCGATCGGCTCCTCGGCGGGACGCGGCGACCCCGCGGCCGCCGCGCGCGGCGCGCCGCGCGACGCCTCGAAGCGCGGGGCAAAGCTCTGCGCGCCGGACGGCGCGGCGCTCATGCCGCCGCCATTGCCCTGCGGGCGCGCGGCGGGCACTGCGCCCTCCTCCGGCCCAAGCGAACGCACGACCTCGTCCGGCGTCGGCAGGTCGGCGGCATAGGCGATGCGCACGAGCACCATTTCGGCAGCGGCGACCGGCCGCCCGGAGGCCTGCACTTCCGTCATGCCCTTGAGCAGCATCTGCCAAGTGCGCGACAGCACGCGCATGGAAAGCTGCGCGGCGAAGGCGCGGCCGCGCGTGCGCTCGGCTTCCGAGAGCGACACGTCGTCGGCGACCGACGGCACCACCTTCACGCGGGTGACGAAATGGGTGAATTCGGCCAGGTCCGCCAACACCACCGCCGGGTCAGCGCCGATGTCGTATTGTGCGCGCAATTCGGTCAGCGCAGCAGCCACGTCGCCTTTCATCAAGGATTCGAACAGATCGACGACGCGCACGCGGTCGGCCAGGCCGAGCATCTGCCGCACGTCCTCGGCCCGCACCGGCCCCGCCGTAGTCTTGCTTTCGCCGGCGCTTGCGCCGGCATGCGCAATGGCCTGGTCGAGCAGCGAGAGCGAATCGCGCACCGAGCCTTCGGCCGCGCGCGCGATCAGCGCCAGCGCCGCGTCCTCGATCTCGACATGCTCCTTGGTCGCGATGCCCTTGAGGTGCTGCACCAGCAGCGCGGCATCGACGCGCCGCAGGTCGAAGCGCTGGCAGCGCGACAGCACCGTCACTGGAACTTTACGAATCTCGGTGGTGGCGAAGATGAACTTGGCGTGCGGCGGCGGCTCTTCCAGAGTCTTCAGCAGCGCGTTGAAGGCCGCGCCGGAGAGCATGTGCACTTCGTCGAGGATATAGACCTTGTAGCGCGCGGAAACCGGCGCGTAGCGGATGGCGTCGTTGATCTGCCGCACATCCTCGACGCTGTTGTGCGAGGCGGCGTCCATCTCCAGCACGTCGATGTGGCGGCTCTCGATGATCGCCTGGCAGTGCACGCCCATTTGCGGCATGGCGATGGTCGGGCCGGCGACGGAGCCGTCCGGCAGTTCGTAGTTGAGCGCGCGGGCAAGGATGCGGGCGGTGGTGGTCTTGCCGACGCCACGCACGCCGGTGAGGATCCAGGCCTGCGGGATGCGCCCCGACTCGAACGCGTTCGAGATCGTGCGCACCATCGGTTCCTGGCCGATCAGGTCCTCGAAGCTCGCCGGCCGGTACTTGCGCGCGAGCACGCGATAGCCGCCCGCTACGGCCTCGGCCGGGGCGGAACCTGGACCGGCCGGGTTCACGGGCTCGCTCATGGGGCTATTCTCGCAAGCCTCAGGCGCGGAAGCCACCCGCGAGACGCGCCGCGAGGGCTTTCCGCCCAAGATCGTCGTGGAAAATGGGTGGGAGGCTGACGAGCGACCCGATCCGTGCTCGTTAGGGCTGCTTCCTTCCGGACCTGACCCGGTTGGCGAGTGGCTCGTCCACCGCCAACCTCCCGGGGCCTATATCGGGCCAACAGGGGGAGAAAGCAAGTTGGGCAGTTTGGCGGCACATAGGCGCCGCTTGTCCCCTCTCCCCTTGTGGGAGAGGGTGGCTCGCGCGGGAGCGATAGCGGAGCGCGAGCCGGGTGAGGGGTCGGCGCTTCAATTGAGTCACAGACCCCTCACCCGCCCTCGCTCGGCTTCGCCTCCGCTCGGGCACCCTCTCCCACAAGGGGAGAGGGAAGTGAGATTGCCCGCGTCCTTGCTCTGCAAACGGCACCGCATGACTGATTTGGCCTTCTCCCTCCACCCCCAGCTGACCGCCGACACCGTTCCGGTGGGCGACCTGCCGCTGTCACGCGTGCTGCTGGCCAACGACGCCAATTATCCCTGGCTGATCCTGGTGCCGCGGCTGCCGGGGCTGGTCGAGCTCATCGACCTGGAAGAGAACGCGCAGGTGCAGCTTGTGGGCGAGATCGACGCCGCGGCGCGGGCGCTGAAAACAATTTCACAATGCGATAAACTCAACATCGCAGCGCTCGGCAACATGGTGGCGCAACTGCACGTGCATGTGATCGCGCGCCGGCGCAGCGACGCGGCCTGGCCGAAGCCGGTCTGGGGTGCGGTTGCGCCCGCCGCCTATGCACCCGCAACGCGCGACGCGCTCATCGGCAAGCTGCGCGACGCTCTTCTCATCGCGGTGGATCGCCGCTAGGCTTTCTCCGCAACGTAAAGGAGTGCGCAATGAGTTTCCGCATCGCTGTCGTGCAGCCGCTCGCCAACCCAATCGGCGAGGATGAGAAGAACATTGACGACGCCGTGGAGTTCATCGCGCGCGCCAAGGCGGAAGGCGCCGACTTCGTGTGCTTTCCGGAAACCTATCCGGGGCCGTGGCGCATGCCGGCGCGGTTCGACCCGCGGCCGCGCATGACGGAAGCCGCCGCCAAGCACGGCGTCAACGTCGTCTACGGCACCATCGACCCGATCAGCCACAACGAGGGCACCGCCTATAACCTGATCTGCATGGCCTATGGCGACGGCCGCGCGCCGGTCTCCTACCGCCGCACGCATCCGAACGGGCCGTGGATCTATACCGGCGGCGAGTGGTGGGAATTCCAGTACGTCGCCGGCAACGAGTTTCCCGTCTTCGACAGCGCTCAGGGCAAGGTCGGGCTCGCGATGTGCAGCGAAGTCTACATGCCGGAAGTGACGCGCGCGCTGGCTTTGCGCGGGGCGGAGATCATCTTCATGCCGGCAGGGACCGACAAACGCGCGTTGTGGGCAAGCTGGCGCAACCTGATCTGGGCGCGCGCGATCGAGAACCTGTCGGTCGTCGTCACCACGCAGAACCTGTTCAGCCATGACGAGCGCGGACTCGCGATGGTGGCGACGCCGGAGGAGATTTTGTTCGAGAGCACCGCCGCCGGCATGTTTGTGGTCGACGTGAACCTCGACCGCGCGCGCGAAATGCGCGGCACCCGCGACAGCGTTACCTCCTCGTCGAGCTACGGCGCCAAGCAAGGTGTGCTCGGCCCGCAATGGCAGCGGCCGGAACTGCGGGAGGCCATGTATCCGCGGCCGAAGGATACGGCAGCGGAGTAAGCCTGCGGGCAATTGCGCCGGCCGGTCCTCCATGCCAGTTTCCGGCCCGATGTCCCCTCGCCCCGATCTCGGCCCCAAACCGCGCCTCGGCTACACGGAAAGCAGCCTCGCGCGCGCCGCCGAACGACGTCCGGATGACGCCGCCATCGCCGCGCTCCTGGCCGACCGGCGTGCCGGCGGCTATGTCATCGGCGGCGACCTGATCGTGCTGAAGAAGGGCGCCGGCCTGCACGAGGCGCTGTTCACGGTTGCGGAAGCGCGCGCGCTCGGGCCCGCCACCGAAACCGTTTTCCTGGGGCTGCTCGAAGGCGCCGGCCGCTTCGGCTTCGGTATCCCGCCGCAGCATGCCGAAACGCTGAAGACGCGCGACGACTTTGTCGTCACCGACCTGCGCTCGATCGCGGTGCAGGGGCTATGCGCGCCCGCGGACCTGCCGCCGATCGCGGAGGCCAAGGCGGTCCTGCACTGGCACATCCGCCACCGCTTCTGCTCGAACTGCGGCGCGGCCACGCAAGTCGTGCAGGCCGGCTGGCGGCGCGACTGTCCGAGCTGCCAGGGCCAGCACTTCCCCCGCACCGACCCGGTGGTGATCATGCTCGCCGTCGACGGCGACAAGTGTCTGCTGGGGCGCTCGCCCCGCTTCGTGCCGACGATGTGGTCGTGCCTTGCCGGATTCATCGAGCCGGGCGAGTCGATCGAGGACGCCGTGCACCGCGAGACGCTGGAGGAAGCCGGCATCGCCTGCGGGCGGGTGAAGTATTTCGCCTCGCAGCCCTGGCCGTTCCCGTCCTCGCTGATGATCGGCTGTCACGCCGAGGCGGTGACCCGCGACATCGTCGTCGACCGCGAGGAACTGGAAGATGCCCGCTGGTTTAGCAAGGACGAGGTGACGAGCATGCTTTTGCGCCGGCACAAGGATGGTTTGACGACGCCGCCGCCGGTGGCGATCGCGCACCACATCATCCGCGCCTGGGTCGAGAGTGAGGTCCGCTTTGACTGAACGCCGGGGACCCCCACGCATCCTGTGCGCCGGCGGCGCCGTGCAGGACAACGTGATGAAGGTGGAGGCGTTTCCTGCGGCCGGCGAGAAAGTTCAGGCCTCCGACTTCGTGGTGACGATCGGCGGCCAAGCCGGCAACGCTTCGGTCGCCATCGCGCGACTTGGCGGCAGCGCGCGCTTTGCCGGCGCGATCGGAGGCCATGACGACGCCATCGCCAACTGGATCTTGGAGAAACTGAAGGCCGAGCGCGTCGATTGCGCGCATGCCGTGCGCGTCAAGGGCGCGATGTCGTCGGTCTCGCTCATCCTGCTCGACGCCACCGGTGAAAAGACCATCGCCACGCGCCGCGGCGAAGGCCTGACCAATGCGACCCCGGCCGATGCCGACGCGGCGGTCGATGGCGTCGAGGCCGTGCTGCTCGACAACCGCTACCCGAACTTCATGATGCCGATTGTCGCCGCGGCGACGAAGCGCGGCATTCCGCGCGTGCTCGACCTCGACCGCCCGGCCGCGATCGACGATCCCCTCCTCAATGCCGCAACGCACGTCGTCTCCTCGGCCGAGGCGATGCGCGGCACCGCCGGCGAGCAGGACTTCGGCGCGGCGCTGAAAAAGCTCGGCGCGACCTACAAGGGCTTCCTCGCGGTGACCGCCGGGCCCGACGGCGTCTACTGGCTCGATGGCGGCGCCGTGCGCCACATGGATGCGTTCAAGGTGAAGTCGGTCGACACGCTCGGCGCCGGCGACACGTTCCACGGCGCCTTCACCCTGCGATTGGTCGAGACCGGCGACGTTGTCGAATCCATGCGCTTCGGCGCGGCGGCAGCCGCGATCAAATGCACGCGTTTCGGCGGGCTGATGGGCGCGCCCACGCGGGCCGAGGTGGATGCGTTTCTGAAGGAGCGCGCTCCGTAGCGTCGGCCTCTCCGTTCCCTCCCCCTGAAAGGGGGAGGGTTAGGGAGGGGGTCTCCTTCGAGTCGAAATTCTAAATGACCCCCACCCGCCCGCCTTCGGCGGGCGACCTCCCCCTTTCAAGGGGAGGTCGGAGAAAGATTACTTCTTCGATGGACAGGGCGCGCCGCAGGGCGCGCAGGCGCCGGCGAAATCCTCCGGCGACACGGCGCGGCCGATCGACGGGCTCATGAGGTGCTGGCCCACGATAGCGAGCGTGCCGAGCAGGACGACGGCGACGTAGACTTTCCGCATCGCGCTTTATCCTTGGCCCATGATCTTGTCCGCAAACCGGTACGCACTTTTCGGGATCATGGGGCTACTCCCGCGACAGGCCGAACAGCGGCCGCAGCCGGATGCCGACCAAGCTGCCGGCAAGCGCGAGGCCAAACCAGACCCAGCCGTGCAGCGAGCCGGACGCGACGCCGCCGACGAAGGCGCCGATGTTGCAGCCGAAGCCGAGACGCGCGCCCCAGCCCATCAGCAGGCCGCCGACCGCAGCGGCGAGCAGCGACTTCGCCGGCGGCCAGGCGCCCGCCGCGAAAGGCTTGGCGGCGGCAGCCGCCGCCATGGCGCCGAATATCATGCCGAAGTCGGTAAGGCTCGAAGTGTCCGACAGCACCGAACTTGCAAGGGCCTGCTTCGGACCCGGCCATTGCCAGAACGCCGCCTGCGTCAGGTCGAAGCCAAGGGCGCTCGCGATCTTGGCGCCCCAGACCGTGTAGCCGAAGGTCACGCTCCAGGGATGGCCGCCGGCCGCGAACACGAAAATGCACAGGAGGCCGATGGCGATGCCGCCGACGACGTAATTACGCGACGGCCGAAACGAGGCGCCGCGCTTGCGCGCGATTGTGGCGATCAAGGCCGCCGCCAGCGCGATGCTGGCCAAAGTCAGCGCCAGCCCGCCCCAAGGGCCGAGATAGTCGGATGCCAGCACCGGATCGATGCCGCCGAGCGCGAGGAAGGAGGGCAGCGACAGGCTGCCGAATACGCTGCCGGCCATGAAGAAGGCGAGCGCGATCAGCATGCGGCCGGAGCCGCCGCCGGCGGTGTAGAGCGTGCCGGAGCCGCAGCCGTTGGCGAGTTGCATGCCGATGCCGAACACGAAGGCGCCAATGACGAGCGAGGGCCCGAGCGGCGCGATGGCGCCGCCATAGTTCGGCAGCAACGCCGCCACCGGCACCACCGCCAGCGCGGCAACCGCGACCACGATCAGGCCGCCAATGAGGCCGCCGGCCTCGCCGCGCGTGAGAAAACGCCGCCAGGAGGCGGTATAGCTGAACTCGGCTTTGAGGAAGGCGACGCCGAGTCCGAAGCCGCCAAGGATGAGCGCGGCGGACAAAGGCTGGCCGTCGAGGAGCACCAGCGCGACCAGCACCGCGGTCGCGAAAACCGCAAGGCCAAAAAACAGCCGGTCGGCGACGAGGCCCGCGCGCGCCTGCGGCGCTGCCAGAGTGGTCGAGGTCATTGCTGAATCTTCTTGTTGTTCTTGCTGCGGAGCGTCAGGAGCCGAGGCCGAGCGCCTTCTTCAAGTCGTCCCATTTGGTGCGCGCGGAGGCAACCGGCCGGTTTGCATTGCTGGTCCACTCCACCATGGAGCCGGCGTAGAGCCGGGTCTGCTTGCGCCCGAGCAGCTCGTGCAGCACGAACCAATTGGTTGCCGCCCAGTGGCCGGTGTTGCAATAGCTCACGGCCGGGCCAGCGGCGGGAACCGTGTCGGCAAGCGCGGCGAGCTCCGCCTTCGGCTTCAGGCGGTTGGTCTTTTCGTCGTAGAACGAGGCGCTGTCGATGTTGAGCGCGCCCGGAATGTGGCCATAGGCGGTCGCGGCCGGCGCCTTCTCCTTGCCGGCAAAGAACGTGGCCGGGCGCGCATCGATCAGCGCGGCGCCGCCGGCGGCTTCCAGCTTCTCGACGTCGGACGCTTCGGCCAGGATGCTCTTGTCGATCGTGGCGGTGAAGATCGTCGGCGACGGCTTCGAGGCGCCCGCCTCGACCGGAAAGCCGGCCTGCTGCCAGGCGGCGATGCCGCCGTCGAGAATGGCGACGTTTTTCACGCCGGTATATTTCAGCGTCCAGTAGGTGCGCGCGGCCGAACCGAAGTCGAGCACGCTGACGCCGGCCGGCACGACAACCACCTTGCTGTCCTCGTCGATGCCGAGATCGCCGATCAGCTTCTCGAGCTCGGCGGTGCTCGGCACCATGAACGGCACGTTGTTGCGCGTGACGCGCCAGCCGGCCTTGTCGTAGTCGCTGTGCACGCTGCCGGGGATGTGCGCGGCCTCGTAGGCCTTCGCGCCGCCGCCGTCGAGGGCTGAGCGGATGTCCAGCACCACCAGCTTGTCGTCGCGCAAATTCGCCTTCAGCCAGTCCGTACCGACCAGCGGCGGCATCTCGGCGGCGGCGACCGTAGCAACGCCAGCGGCCAGCAAAGCAAGCGCAACGGTGGCGGCACGGAGACAGGAAAACGCGGAGAACTTTCTCATGGCAGGCGTCCAGCTTCCGGAATGCCGCCACACGGGCGGCGGAACAACGGACTTGAAATAGAAGGCGGCGGAACAACGGACTTGAAATAGAAGATTTTTCTCTGTAATGACAGATGGGCGGGGCAAATAAGAAAATTATTTCACATTTGCGCGCACTTGCAGGCTGCTCGTTCTAGTTTTTGAAGGAAAGAGAGAATGGACGCTATCGACCGCAAGATCTTGGCTGTGGTGCAGCAGGACGCTTCGTTGTCCGTCGCCGAGATCGGCCAGCGCGTCGGCCTGTCGTCGACGCCATGCTGGAAGCGGCTGCAGCGGCTCGAGGCCGACGGCGTGATCACCAAGCGCGTGGCGCTGATCGACCCCGACAAGATCGGGCTCGGCATTACCGTGTTCGTCTCGATCGAGACCGGCGACCATTCGCAGGAATGGCTTAAGCGCTTCGCCGAGGTGGCGGGCGCGATGCCGGAGGTGATGGAGTTCTACCGCATGGCCGGCGACGTCGACTATATGCTGCGGGTCGTGGTCGCCGACATGCAGGCCTATGACGGATTCTACAAGCGGCTGATCGCGACCGTGCCGCTGAAGAACGTCACCTCGCGCTTTGCCATGGAGCGGATCAAGCAAACGACGGCGCTGCCGATCGCGGAAGCGCGCTAGCTCAGGTGCAGGCCGTGCTGGCGTAAGACGGCGCCGAGATGCGCGGGCTCATGAACATCTTGTCGTTGAGCGTGATCGAGCCCGTGATGGTGTGCCCGACCGTCGGCGTGTAGGTGTAGCTCGCCTCGCCGAGCAGCAGGTAGGAGTTCGCCACGGCCAGCGCCGCGTTCGCGGCATCGAACGTGTAGGTGCCGACGGAGCGCGCCGTGCCGTTACGGGTGACGCTCCATTTCACTTTGGCGCTCTTGTTCGCGTCGATGGCGATGCAGGACACCGTGATCTTCAGCTTGCTGGCGTCGAAAGGCTTGATGACCGCCGACGCGGCGTCGAGGATGTCCGTCATCTCCGAGGCGGTGATAGCGGTCGCTTGCGTCGCCAGGTTGGCGACGGCGGCCGCGGCAATGCTCACTTTGCGGTCGGCGGTCACGCCTTCCGAGATCTCGACGACACCCAGGTAGAGCGTGATCATCATCGGCGCGATCAAGGCGAACTCGACGGCGGAGACGCCGCGCCGGTCGCGTGCGAGACGTGTCAAGCGGCCGATGAGAGAACGTTTCAGCATGTGCCGGTCGGCCCGAAAGGTTCGTTGCGGAACACGGCAGTCGCCACCAGCAGGCGCGTGCCCTCCCCCAAGTTCGAAAGGTTGTTGCCGAGCAACGATACGTAGATCGGCCACGAATAATAGAATGAAACCACCTGGATGCAGCCGGGGCCGGTCGCCTTGAACGTGGCCTTGGTGTCGTCGAGCTGTCCGTTCGTGACAGGCGAGCTCGTGGCGATCGAAGAGAAGCTTGCAAAATTCCTGACGTCGACGACGACTTTATTGCAGTCGAACATCGTAATGCCGGTCTTCAGATATTCACACACGACGTTCTTCTTGAACGTATCGCTCGTGGTGTAGCCGGCATTCTGAGCCTGACCGGTCATGATCTGGCGCGACGCGTCGGCGACCGCGGCTTCCAGCGACTGGCCGGCAAAAAAGACCAGCGAGGTCTCGATGATCGCGAAGGTCAAAGCGAGGAACGGCAACGCCACCAGGCCGAACTCGACCGCGGTCGCGCCGTCCTCCTCGCGCACGAAGCGGCGCGCCACGCGCGCCGGCATCCAGCGCACCAGGCGGGCGGCGATCTTTCGCGGGATCTTGATCTTCATCGGAGACGGCTCGACTGCTGGGTTCCGCAGCACCGCAAGGTCATAGCAAATCGGTCTTGTCGAATTCTTGCGGCGGTCGCGGAGGCGGACGACGGCCGCGTTAAGCCTTCGCTAACCGTGTCCCTCAGCGCGCCGGCGCCGACGACTGCGCCTGGCCGTTCCTTGTGCCGGTCTGCTGCAGCGTTTGCGAGAAGTAGGGCCCCGAGTCGCCGAGCGTGATGCGGCGCTCGCATTCCGGCGCGCAACTGTAGGATTCGCGCTCTATGCCCCGATACACGACGACCAGGTCGTTGCCGCCGGGGCCGAGCACCTGCACGGTCTTGTCCATCACGACGCGGCCGCCGCGGTCGAGCGCCAGCATGTTGGTCGCGCCATAGCCCTTGCCGGTGAGCACCAGGATGCCGCCGCTCTGCAGCGTGGCGTCGGCGATCAGCGGATTTCCGATGACGATGGTGGCGACCCGCTCGGGCAGCTTCATGATCCGCGCCTGGTCGACGGCGATGGTCACGGTGTCGGCCCGAGCCCCCGAACCGAGAGTGGCGGCGAAGATGATGGTCCAGACCCATCGCTTCAATAGACGCCTGCGACGCCCGGACACGGCCGACATCGAACACTCCAACGCTACGCACCCAACAAAAACGCCGCCGCAACAGGGCGGGAGACGGCTTTCAAGGTGACCGCAATTGGTGAATGAAGTGCAAAGGGACAGCTCGCCTGCGCGGCTGCCGGCAGTCCCACGGCGCAAAACCGCGTACCGGTTCCCGCGTGCGGCGAAAAACGCAACGACGCGGTTAACAGAGGATGAATTCGCCGGCACGCCCGATGCCGGCGCCATCATGCCCGTTTATCGCCGCACGCGGCGAAGCATCGATACGCAAGCTACGGGCCGAGTGTTGCTTAGGGAGCGCAAGGTAGTGTCTGCACAGAAACAATTCAATCCCACAGCGGTTTCTCGGTATTTTCTAATGCTTTCACTCGAATATTATAGTCTAATCAAAGTATAGTAATGGTGTAACCTTTTGTTAACTATGGTATTCTTGCCTAGAGATAGTTTCGACTACATAATTTATACATAGAAATGTTCCGCTGCGACCTCATGATTCTTCAATCATATTAACCGGCATGCAAGGGGTCGTTGCTAGGGTGCCGCCCACGATGCAGTGAGCCGGAGGGGGATCCGGAACTGATATCGGCCCACGTGGATCAAGGAGTTCAACGATGAAGAACGTCTTCCTGCGCTTCATGAAGGACGACTCGGGCGCGACCGCCATCGAGTACGGCCTCATTGCCGCCGGCATCTCGGTCGCGATCATCGCGGTCGTCAACGGCCTCGGCTCGAAGCTCAATACCAAGTTCAACAGCATCTCGACCCAGCTTAAATAAGACGGGCCGTGGGCTGATAAGGCCAAAAGCTCCGGTCCAGCGCCGGAGCTTTTGCATTTTGGGAGCGCCCGCGCCGCGGCGGTTTACGAAGGGTAAAGGCTGCGCGCGTTAAACGAGAGCCGGTATCGCCTCATCCATGCGGAGGAGGCCTCGCGTGAGAGATCCCAACATGGTCACGGACGCAATCAGGCTGCTGCTGTTTCCCGCCCTGATGGCCTTCGCCGCCTCGAGCGATCTCTTCACGATGACCATCTCGAACCGGCTGTCGATCGCGCTGGTCGCGGTCTTTTTCCTGCTGGCCGCCGTCACCGGCATGCCGCTCAACGACATCGGCATGCATCTCGCCGCCAGCGCCCTAGTGCTCGTCGTTTCCTTCGGCTTCTTTACGCAAGGCTGGATCGGGGGCGGCGACGCCAAGCTGGCGGCGGCCACCGCGCTGTGGTTCGGCTTCGATCATTTGCTCGACTACCTGATCTATGCGTCCTTGTTCGGCGGCGCGCTCACGCTGCTGCTGCTGCAGTTCCGCAAGCTGCCACTGCCCGGCGTCATGGCGCGCCAGCCCTGGATCCAGCGGCTGCACGACGAGGCCGGCGGCGTCCCTTATGGCATTGCGCTGGCCGCCGCGGCGCTCGCGATTTATCCCAAGACCGGCTGGATGGCGGCCATCGGCGCGTAAGCGGCGCGCCGGTCGAGCAAGATTGTATTAACTCGATTTGGATACCGCTGCTTAACCATACCTTGACCTTTACCTGATGAAATCCCGTGCGAGCGGCGGTGTGCGCCGCCATGTGGATTTTGCGGCCGCGCCGGCCGCAGTCACCGTGAGAGTAGAGTTATGAAAGCCGCGCGTCTTGTTGTTCTGGCCGTCGCCATCGGAGCCGGTGGGGTTGCCGCGCTGTTGGCGGGCCGCTCGGAAAAGCCGCCCGAGGTGAAGCAGGAAGCGGCGCCGAAGCCTGCCACCGTCGATATTCTTGTCGCCAAAGGCGATATTCCGCTCGGCCAGGTCGTCTCGCCCGGCGACGTGCGGTGGCAAGCCTGGCCCGCCGACGCCGCGACCGGAAATTTCATCCGCAAGTCCGACCGTCCGGCCGCGATCGAGGATCTTTCCGGCTGGATTGCGCGCGCGCCGTTCGTCGCAGGCGAGCCGATCCGCGAAGTCAAGCTGGTGAACGCCAAGGGCTCCGGCTTCATGGCCGCGATTCTGCCTTCCGGCATGCGCGCCGTGTCGACGCAAATCTCGCCGGAGACCGGCGCCGGCGGCTTCATCCTGCCGAACGACCGCGTCGACGTTATTATGACGCGCCGCGACGCCGACAAGACCAACACCACGCAGCAGACGAGCGAAACCATCCTCAGCAATATCCGCGTGCTGGCGATCGACCAGGCGGTCGAAGAGAAGAACGGGCAGAAGGTCGTGGTCGGCAAGACCGCGACGCTCGAGCTGTCAGCGAGCCAGGCTGAGACGCTGGTGCTCGGCCAGCAGCTCGGCACGCTGTCGCTGGCGCTGCGCAGCATCACCGACGCCTCGCGCGACACCACCACGCCGGAAGACGACAAGCCGAGCGCGCGCGGCGGTGTGAACGTCGTCCGCTTCGGCATCAGCACGACCACAACACCGCGATGAGATTTCGAGGGGACTGCACGACATGGCGATAGCGACAGCGACCCGCGGCGCCGCGCTGGCGGCCCTCATGCTCGGTGCGTGTCTCGCGCCGGCGCCCTCGGCCATCGCCGCGGACCCCCGCGGCACACCGGTCATCCAGGTGGCGGCGAGCGAGGGCACCTCGCGCTTCGTGCCGCTCGGCATCGGCAAGTCGGTGGCGATCGACCTGCCGCGCGACATCAAGGACGTGCTGGTCGCCGATCCCAAGGTCGCCAATGCGGTGGTCCGCTCCTCGCGCCGGGTCTACATGATCGGCGTGACGGTCGGGCAGACCAACATCTTCTTCTTCGACGCCGACGGCAAGCAGATCGCCGGCTTCGACATCGCGGTTACGCGCGATCTCAACGGCGTGCGCGGCGCGCTCAAGCAGATGATGCCGGACAGCGACATCCGCATCGAAGGCGTGGGCAATGACGGCGTCATGCTGTCCGGCACGGCGGCAAACCCGGGCGAATCGCAGCAGGCTTTCGACATCGCCTCGCGGCTGGTCGGCGAAGGCACCAAAGTCGTCAACGGCATCAGCGTGCGCGGCCGCGACCAGATCATGCTCAAGGTGACGGTCGCGGAAGTTCAGCGCGACGTCATCAAGCAACTCGGCATCGACCTCTCCGGCACGCTCAACTACGGCACCGCGGTCGTCAACTTCAACACCACCAACCCGTTCTCCGCCACCGGCCAGGCCTTGAGCGACTCCTCGCTCGCCGGCTCCTTCAAGAGCGTTAACGCGACTTTGCGCGCGCTGGAGCGCGCCGGCGTGATCCGTACCTTGGCCGAGCCGAACCTCACCGCCATCTCGGGTGAGACCGCGACCTTCATGGCGGGTGGCGAATTCCCGATCCCGAACGGCCTGTCGTGCGACACCACAAAGTCGCCGCCGGTCTGCCAATCGCAGGTCGATTTCAAGAAGTTCGGCGTCAGCCTGATGTTCACGCCGATCGTCATGTCGGAAGGTCGCATCAGCCTGAAGGTGATGACCGAAGTCTCCGACCTCTCGTCGGAGAACGCGCTCACGCTGCAGGTGCCCGGCTCGACCCAGTCGCTCACGATCCCCTCGATCCGAACCCGCCGCGCCGACACGGTCGTCGAAATTCCGTCCGGCGGCTCGCTCGCCATGGCCGGCATGATTCAGGAACAGACCAAACAGCAGATCAACGGCATTCCCGGCCTGATGCACCTTCCGGTGCTCGGCACGCTGTTCAAGAGCCGCGACTACGTGAACCGCCAGACCGAACTGATGGTGCTGGTGACGCCCTATGTGGTGCGCGCGGTGGCGCAGAAGCAGTTGTCGCGCCCCGACGACGGCTTCGCCGACCCGAACGACCCGCAGAGCATGCTGCTCGGCCGGCTCAACCGGATCTACGGCACGACCGGCAAGGCGGAAGCGCGGCCGGCCGGCGAATACCGCGGCAAGTATGGATTCATCCTCGATTGAGTGGCGGAGACGTTCGATGACCTCGGTTTCCAAGACAATCGTCGACCGCCACGGCAAAGCGGTGCTGCGGCTCATCGCCGCCGGCAGCCTCGCGGCGCTGCTCGGCGCCTGCAACCAAACGACCGTCGCGCAGGCGCCCTACCCGGTCGATTACCGCGAGCGTCACCCGATCACGCTGAAAGAGGGCGAACGCACCGTCGAGCTGTTCCTCGGGCGCAACCGCGGCGGGCTTTCGCCCGACCAGCGCGCCGACGTGCTGTCTTTCGCGCAGACATGGCGGCGGGAAGCAACCAGCGGCATCGTCGTCGACGTGCCGCGCGGCGGGCCGACCGACCATGCCGCCGCCGACTCGATGCGGGAAGTGCATTCGATCTTCGCCGCCTCCGGCGTGCCGCGCAACGCCGTCTACGTGCGCACCTACCGGCCGTCGCCGGCTGCGCTCGCGAGCATCAAGATCAACTACTCCAAATTGACCGCGGAAGCCGGCCCCTGCGGCCGCTGGCCTGCCGACCTCGGCCCGTCCATCGATTCCAAGGACCACGAAAACCGGCCTCACTGGAACCTCGGCTGCGCCACCCAGCGCAACCTCGCCTCCATGATCGACAACCCCGCCGACCTCGTGCAGCCGCGCGGCGAGACGCCCGCTTATGCCGCGCGCCGCTCGGTCGCGATCGACAAGTACCGGAAGGGCGAGCACCCCTCCGCCACCTATAGCGGTTACGACACCGGCAAGATCAGCGATCTCGGAAAATGATTCAGCACGCTTATCAACTAGCCGTCGCCGACGACGCCGGACTGGCGGCCCCGCCCGCGGTGGCCGAAGAGCACATTGCGCCCTGCCCGCGCGTGTCGATCCAGGCCTTCTGCGACACGGTCGAAACCGCCGCCGCCGTACAGTCGGCCGGCGAAGACCGTCGCCTTGGCAAGACGCATGTGAAGATTCAGATGGGCGGCATTACCGCCGCGGTGGAAGCCTACCGCACCGCGCCGACGCCAAACGTGATCGTGATCGAGGCGGATAACCGCGCCGACGAGATTCTCAACGGGCTCGACCAGCTCGCCGAGGTCTGCGACGCCGGCACGCGCGTGATCGTGGTTGGCAAGGTCAACGACGTCACGCTGTACCGCGAATTGACCCGGCGCGGCGTCAGCGAATACCTGATCGCGCCGGTCGGCACGATCGATATCGTGCGCGCGGTTTGCGGCCTCTATTCCGCTCCCGACGCCAAGCCTGTCGGCCGCATCATTGCCGTGGTCGGGGCAAAAGGCGGCGTCGGCGCGTCGACCGTGGCGCATAATATCGCCTGGGCGATCGGCGGCGACCTCGCACTCGACTCGGTCGTTACCGACCTCGATCTCGCCTTCGGCACCGCCGGTCTCGACTACAACCAGGACCCGCCGCAGGGCATCGCCGACGCGGTGTTCTCGCCGGACCGCATCGACACCGCCTTCATGGACCGGCTCCTGTCGAAGTGTACCGACCATCTGAGCCTGCTGGCCGCACCGGCCACGCTCGACCGCGTCTACGATTTCGGCGCCGAAGCTTTCGACGCCATCCTGGACGCGCTGCGTACGTCGATTCCCTGCGTCGTGCTGGACGTGCCGCATCAATGGTCGGGCTGGACCAGAAGGCTGCTGGTGAGCGCCGACGACATCCTGATCGTGGCCGGACCCGACCTCGCCAACCTGCGCAACGCCAAGAACATGGTCGACCTGCTGCGCGCCTCGCGGCCGAACGACCGGCCGCCCTTCTATTGCCTCAACCAGGTCGGCGTGCCCAAGCGGCCGGAAATCACGCCGGCGGACTTCGCCAAGGCGCTGGAGGACCAGCCGCTGGCGGTGATCCCGTTCGACCCGCAACTGTTCGGCACCGCCGCCAACAACGGGCAGATGATCGCGGAAATGTCCGCGAGCCATAAGACTGCGGACATGTTCCGCCAACTCGCGCAGATCCTGACCGGTCGCGCCGAGGCCAAACGCACGCGCGGCAGCCTGCTCTCGCCGCTGCTCGCCAAGCTCATGAAGCGGTCCGGTTGAGAACAGTTCGGAGTGTAAGTCGTGTTCGGTAAGCGTAGCGGAACCTCCGAAGCCCGCGCCCCGGCGCCCGCCCAGCGGACGCCGTCGCCGCCGCTCGTGCCGGCGCAGCCGACTGCAGAGGCGCAGAAACCTGCCGCCGCCCCGCCGCCAGCCATGGATACCGGGCGCACGCCTTTTCCGTCCGCCGGTCTCGGCGCGCCGCTAGTGCCGGCGCCCCCGCCGACGCGGGCGCCTGCCGCCGTCAACATGCCGGCGGTCGATTCGCGCCGCTCGGAATCCTATTACCAAACCAAGGGC
>JALHRB010000033.1 GCA_022841665.1 Pseudolabrys sp. | reverse complement strand
GACTACGTGCTGACGCAGCCGCCGCAATACACCGGCCCGCCGCGCCCGGTCGATCCGCAGGCGCCGGACAAGCCGCCGCCGGACCAGCCTTACATCCCGGTGGTCGCCGATTTCCTCAGGGCGGCGGCCGACGAGTTCGGCTTCGTGCCGAACCGGCCGCAGAACGAGGCCGAATTCAAGCGCGCTTATGCGCGCGCCGCGCTGGCGGCCGGGCTGACGCGCGAGCAGATCATCGGCGTCTACGCCTTCGAGACCGGCGGCAACGGCACCTATGACATGCAGTCGGGCGTCACGCCGACGCGGCCGAAGCCGGTCTCGCCGGCGGTCGGCTACAATCAGCTGCTCTCGACCAACACGCTCTCGCTGCTCGCCGAATCCGGCAATCACTATCTGTCCACGCTGCGCATGAAGTCGGCGACCTTGCGCGGCGAGAGCAAGCGCGCGATGGAGCGCAAGATCGAGGCGCTCAAGCGCATGATCGCCTACGCCCGCACGGTGCCGCAGCGCTGGAGCGAGCAGGACAAGCTGGCCAAGACCACCAAAGGCGGCTGGGGCATCCACGCGGCCGTGCTCGATCTCGACCTCGGCCCGCTGCTGCAAGTGCAGAAGCTGACCACCTCGGTGCAGTTCGCCAAGATGAAGGGCCACACGCGGCTCTTGAGCGCGGCCGAGCTCGAGCTGATGAACCTCACCGGCGACGGCAACGGCATCGACATGGTGACCATGCCGCAGGCTTTGCGCGAGAAGGTACCGACCTCGAACTTCTTCCAGCAGATCGGCTATGAGCGCAACCCGGTCGCGCGCCGCACCGCCACGGTCGCCGGCCTGATCGCCGACATGGAGCGGCTGATGGCGCGCGGCGCGCAGTCGCCCGGCGCGCGCGAACTGGCGTCGGCGTTCTGACCGGCGCGACACCGAGGAGCCGGCCATGGTCCGTCATCTCTGCGCTGCGGCGATCCTGCTGACGGCCCTGTCGTCGGCCGCACCGGCGCAGGATATCCGCGGCCTGGAAGCCTGCGGCGCTGAAAAGCAGATGGAGCGCCGCACCGGTTGCCTGCAAGCCAATGTCGAATTCCTGCATCAGGCGCTGCTCAAGCAGACGCGCGACACCAATGGCAAGCTTGCCGCCGCCGCCCGCGAGGCGGCCGCCGCCAAGGCCGAAATCGCCGCGTTGAAAGCGGCGGTGGCGAAGCTGGAAGGCGAGCTGGCGCAAGTGAAGGCGAAGGCCGAGCCGGCGGCGAAGAAGTAGCGCGGCGCGGGCGTAAAAACGGCAACGGCGCCGCAAGGGCGCCGCTGCAAAACTGCTATCGAAATGCCCCCGAGCTAAATCCGCACGCCGCCGGCGCCGCTGTAGCGCAGCGCCGCGATGCGGTCGAGCTCGGCCTGCTCGCGCGCGTTGGCTTCCGCCTTCTCGCGCTGCTGGTCGCGCTCATCGAGCATCTCGACCTTCTTCAATTCCTCGAAGGCCTCGCCCAGCATGGCCTTGGCGTCGTCGAGCTGCACGCGCAGCTCGTCGGTCGAGCGCTTGAGGTTCTCTTTGCGCGTCATCGCCGCCTTGGCGTAGGTCGGATAGGCGAAGTGGCCGGGATCGTGGATGCCGGCGCGGTCCTGCTCGAGCTTGATCTCGCGGTCGAGCTCGGCCCCGATGCGGGCGAATTCGGCGATCATGGCCTCGATCTGGGCCACCTTGCGCCGCTTCTCGTCGACCTGAAACTTCTTCAGTCGGATGAGGGTTTCGCGTGACTTCATCGACAAAATACTCCCCCGAAGCCCCGAATTTCCGCCGCGCATGGCCGAATTCTTCGGCCCGCTCCGGGCGGCCCCGGACGTTCAGTGGGCTCAATCTGGCGCAATAACGTTAGTTTTCGGTTTCCAGCCACAGGTCCATGCACACCTGTCGAAACGCTAAGCCCATCAAAAAACAGGCCTCGGCGGCGCCGACGCGTTAACGAAGGGTAAAAATCTCAGGCGCGCTCGCTGGCCTCGGGCTCGAGGCCTTTGAGGATCTCCTCCAGCCGCTGGTAGCCGGCGGCGAGCGTGGTCGATTCTTCCTTGCCCTGGCCGAGGAAGGCCTCCAGCGGCTTGTGCAGGGCGATGGCCTCGTCCACCTCGGCGCTGGAACCGGGGCGGTAGGCCCCGAGCCGGATCAGTTCCTCCATGTCGGCGTAGGTCGCCATCACCTGGCGCGCGCGCGAAATCACCGGCACGAAGGCCGGATCGGCCGCGCGCGGCATGGTGCGCGACACCGACTTCAAGATGTTGATGGCCGGATAGCGCCCGCGCTCGGCGATCGCCCGCTCCATCACGATGTGGCCGTCGAGGATCGAACGCACCGCGTCCGCCACCGGCTCGTTGTGGTCGTCGCCGTCCACCAGCACCGTGAAGATGCCGGTGATGGTGCCCTCGTCGGTGCCCGGCCCCGCCCGCTCCAAGAGCCGCGGCAGCTCGGTGAATACCGTCGGCGTATAGCCCTTGGCGGTCGGCGGCTCGCCGGCCGAGAGCCCGATCTCGCGCTGCGCCATGGCGAAGCGCGTGACCGAATCCATCAGCACCAGGACGTCCTTGTGCAGGTCGCGGAAGAACTCGGCGATGGCGAGCGTCAGGTACGCCGCCTGGCGGCGCATCAGCGCCGGCTCGTCCGACGTCGAGACCACCACCACCGAGCGCGCCAGGCCCGCCGGGCCCAAATCGTCCTGCAAGAACTCCTGCACCTCGCGGCCGCGCTCGCCGACCAGGCCGATCACCGAGATGTCGGCGTGCACGTTGCGCGCCAGCATCGACAGCAGCACCGACTTGCCGACGCCGGAGCCGGCGAAGATGCCCAGGCGCTGGCCGCGGCAACAGGTCATGAAGGTGTTCATGGCGCGCACGCCGAGGTCGAGCGGCTCGCCCACTCTGCGGCGCGCGTGCGCCGGCGGCGGCGACGAGCGGAACGGGTAAGGCGCCGGCCCCGGCGGCAGCGGCCCGAGCCCGTCGATCGGCTCGCCCATGGCGTTGAGCACACGGCCGAGCCAGGCTTCCGACGGTCGCACCGCCCCGGCCGAGGTGGAGACCACCGCGCGGCAGCCGCGCCGCACGCCTTCCAGCGCCGCAAACGGCATGGCCAGCGCGTGGCCGCCGGAGAACCCCACCACCTCGCAGGGGATGCCGGGGCTTAGTCCCGTCTCGAGGGTCAGCCGCGCGCCGACCGACATGGCGTGGATGGGACCGGCCACCTCGACCATCAGCCCGCGCACGCCGACCACGCGGCCGTAGATCTCGACGCCGTCCAGATCGCTGATCTGCTCGGCCAGGGCTTTCATGGTCATCCCGTCTGCTTCGCCGCCTGCACAGCGCGCTCCCTCCCCCTGCAAGGGGGAGGGTTGGGGTGGGGGTCGCCTTGCAGACGCTCGAAGCGAGACCCCCACCCGCCCGCCTGCGTCCTTGCGGACTTCGCCGGGCGACCTCCCCCTTGCAGGGGGAGGTAAAGAGAGTGCGTGGCGAGCGTGCGCCCGCACGCCCCAACCGTGAATTTGGAACCTGTCGAGGCGCGTGCGGCCGGAAAGACGGAAAAAGGCCGTAAACCCGCCCTTAGGCTTACCGGCAGACCCCCGCCTTTAACCCGTTGTTTACCCGCGTCGTTAATCATTGGGTCATCGTCCATGGGACAAGCGGCCATCGAATCGCCCGGCCGGGACGGAAAGGGCGATTGCAGCGCCGGCTACCGCCGGCTCTTCGGAAGGGGCACAAACCGCGCAAGTGGCGAAAAAACCACTCAATGGCAACATCTTACGGTGATTCGGCGCGCCCCTGCTACGGCGCGCTTGCCAGTGAGAATCAGGTTTTGTTAACCATACGCCGATAGTGTCGAATCAGTTTGTCCCACAGCGTTTTTTTTAACTCGCCGCCTTTGCGGCGCTGACCTAAGGCCCGGCTGCGGCGAGAAGGGGACTTAAATGCGCGTTCTCCTCATTGAAGACGACAGCGCCACCGCTCAATCTATCGAGCTGATGCTCAAATCCGAGAGTTTCAACGTCTACACGACGGACCTCGGGGAAGAAGGCGTCGATCTCGGCAAGCTGTACGACTACGACATCATCCTCCTGGACCTGAACCTCCCCGACATGTCGGGTTTCGAGGTTCTCCGCTCGCTGCGGGTGTCCAAGGTCAAGACCCCGATTCTGATCCTGTCCGGCCTCGCCGGCATCGAGGACAAGGTGAAGGGCTTAGGGTTCGGCGCCGACGACTACATGACCAAGCCGTTCCACAAGGACGAGCTGATCGCCCGCATCCACGCCATCGTGCGCCGCTCCAAGGGCCACGCCCAGTCGGTCATCAACACCGGCGACCTGGTGGTCAACCTCGACACCAAGACGGTGGAGGTCGGCGGCCAGCGCGTGCACCTGACGGGCAAGGAATACCAGATGCTCGAGCTGCTCTCCCTGCGCAAGGGCACGACGCTCACCAAGGAGATGTTCCTCAACCATCTCTACGGCGGCATGGACGAGCCGGAGCTCAAGATCATCGACGTCTTCATCTGCAAGCTGCGCAAGAAGCTGGCCAACGCCTCCTCGGGCAAGAACTACATCGAGACGGTGTGGGGCCGCGGCTACGTGCTGCGCGAGCCGAGCGAGGACGAGGCGCGGATCCCCGCCTAAGACGGATACAGCGGGGCGCATCGAGCGCCCCGTTTCGTTTTTGACGATTTGTTTTTCTTCCAAGTCGCGGCTTTCGTTTTTAGTGAGCTAGCGCACGCCACTTCCGGACTTCGGTCATCGCAGCGTCAACGGGTTGCCAACGGCTCTCCCCCTTGTTGCGTCTGCGTACATCTTGACTGAGCCCCTGTCGGGCTCTCTCCTCCCAACTTAGCCCCGGGGCGAAAGCTCCGGGGTTTTTTAGGTGCCCTTATAATCTGAAACTAAATCGCTCTAGATCAAACTTCGATCCATCCGGAATAGCTAATTCGAGCACATTGCTTCCATTTTCCTGTAAATCAATATGCCAGTGCCTATCGGGCGTTCGATACAAGCTGCTCAATACTTTTTCCAATTCTACCGTGGGGATCGCATAAGCGACGGCTCGATCCATACATCCCAAGACGAAATAAGACTTGTTGCCTTTTGACAAATACTCCTTCCACTGCGGCGAATATCCGTACCAATATGGTGGCCTTCGAGTTTCATCGTACCGTTTAGATAGCGTGCACACGGCCCGAATGCCGTCATCGTTGGTACGGAAGAGGGCGCCGCTCACGTTAAGGAATGCTTGTCCCTCGCGCCCGCTCAACGCACTCATGATCGAAGCCCTCTTTTCCTCGATTATTTTATTGCTTGTAACTGCGCGCGCTGCCTTTTCGACTGCAGTAGTTTTCACTGGCCCTGGCCATATCTCTTTGACATGGGCAAATAACTCGAGTGCCCGTGAGTGGATGTTAGTTTCATTCCAAATGGTTGGTGCTGCGCTTCCGCTCAAAAACTTGTTCAGTCGCAGGACAGAGTGCTCAACAATTTCATGGCGCTTTTTTAGGAAAGGACCATTACTCACTGCAGAGTTGAGCGGCTGAGTAAGCAAGGTCAAGTTCCCCAACGTATCCAAAAGTCGATCTCGGGCGATCTCTTTCGGCTCATTCTGAAAGTCGAAATCATTCGCATATGGGTACTCTTCAAGCGAGAACTCTTGTGGAAGAAAGTGCTCTATACTCAGATCATCATTGGCCAACAACTCTTCTGTTTTTGATCCACTCAATGCACGAATTCTGTTCTCTATAGCTGCAAGTACCATACGTACTCGTCCCGGCCTCGATTTGACGTAAATTGGGTTGTCCAAAATGCCTTTCTTCAAAAGATCGTCGTCCGGCCATTCGACCGTAGAGCCCTTCAGCGACGACAATTCGGTCTCAACCAATTCCGCGATTGATGTAATCTCGTCCGCACTTGATACCTTCGCTAGTAGGTTAAGGAAGGTTCGGTTGTAGTTCTTTGTCGTGCCATTCGTAAGAAGCCGCCTGACCAAATAGCTTTCTAGAATAGTGAGAACTCTTTCGAATTCAGGGTTAGAAATATCAAGACAGTACTTTCCAATCAGAAAAAGGAGCAGCGGATGCGCCGTACCGGTGTCAATTGCCCTCAACCGCGCTGCCGTAACCGAAATGCGACCATTAGTGTCTCCCGAAAGAAGACGCTCATAATTGGCGCGGCTCTGGGCCAAATCTTCAAAGATTTCTTGAGCGGATAGTTTTTGACGCTCGGTCCACTTCTTAAATTCTCTATACAAATTTCCAATTAGCAATTCATCGTGCTGCTGGGATATTGTCCGCTTCATCGAGAGCCAGTGGAAGACGAACAAATCTATCCGCGGCCGATAAAGCCTTCCTTGCGTTTCCATCACGTGCCAGAAGCGATCTTCGCTATTTTCATTGTTCGCTAATTTTTTCTCTTCGAACTCCGACCAAAACTTACGATAAAGAGCGTCGGCATCTAGTTTTTCACGCAGGGCCCTTAAAAAAAGATCATTTCTGATAAGGTCGGACGGGAGCAGCGGCTCACCGCGCGCGTTAAGCGTCTCAAATATTACTTGAGGGTCATCAGCAGATTCTAATTCTAGAACGATAAAATACAGTCGAGATGTGAGAGCCTGCTGAAGAGCCTCCAGCCTTTTTTCTGCCGACACCGCCAACAGCCGAGGGTCGGTTTGGTCACCCTCTTGGCCATTTACGAAAGCCTGTAGAGCAGAATAGAAGTAGCTGAATGCTTGGTCCAATTTCGTTGCCGTAGGCGTATTTGGATTCGCGGATATTTGTTCAGCACTCTTTATGTCCATGTTGCGCTGAAAGGCCTTTTGATCAGCGTTAGTTGGCCACACTTTGTAAACTTCTTCCGGACCTATGTGTGTTCGCGCTGGATTCCGAATCAGTCTCTCGAATTCACCGGCAGCCCAATGCTTCATATCCGCAGCAATAAGATGCAAAGCTTTTAGAAAAATTTGTAATGAGGTCAGCCGCTGCTGTCCGTCGATAATATTGTAGCGCGGGTGACCGCCTGCGCTCACCATTTCCGCCTGAGTTACGATTGGCCCGAGAAAATGTCCCGGCACATCACTTCCATAAATGCAATTACAGGCTTGACTGCGGATGTCGCCGAAAAACGGCTCCCAATGTTTTTCAAGATCCCATACATAAGCGCGTTGGTAGAGCGGAACTACCAGCCTTCGCGATATATCAAATATCTGATGAACGCTTTGCTTCGTAGGCTGCATCTAGTACCTCCCCCGACAGGTAGACAAAATAGCCGGCCCCCAACTACAGCGCGAGAGTTTTTGAGTCGGACGCCATATAGCCTCCTCTCACCTCTTCTTCGTCCCCTCAATCGCCTGCACCAGCCGCCGCGCTTTTGCGTTCTTTTTGATGGCGAGATGGAAAGCGCGGCCCCTGCCCTGCTTGTTCAATATCTGCACGCGCTCGACCAATTCGAGCTTCGTCAGCTTGCGCAGATGATTGAGAATTTGCCCGTCCGCCAACCCGGTCATCTGTGAAAGCCGCGCTGCGGTTACCGGCTCCTTCTCGTCCTGCAGCATGTAAATGAGCGTGAACAGGCCGACCTGCTGCAAGCGCGCGGCCGCCGTCTCACGGGGAAACGTCGCGTTGATGATGCGCTCGACGAACATCCGGAGCAGCGCGCGGCCAGGATCGGCTTGCATCGATATTAAACCTAAGGTATATTAGGATCAAGAAGTCGCGTTACCGTCACCATGCCGCGCAGGCCCGAAAGAATCCCGCGCGGGCAACGCTAGCACAGCCGCGCTCGCGCGCGGGAGACGCCCGCGCGCCCGGAGGCCAAGGCCGATGATCGTCGAAGGCCGCTTCCCGCACCTGCCGCCGGACAAGCCGGCGGACACCTACAAGATCACCGTCGCCGCGCTGCTGCGGCTCGCCGAAGAGGCCGACGCGGCCAACGTGCCGCTCATCTCCTTCGTGCTGCTCAAGGCCGCGGTCGAAATCGCCGGGATCGACCCAAGACAAAACCCAAGATAAAATCCCTCCCACTTTCGACCGGGTGGCGGCTCCGTGGGCTTAAGCACCTGAGATTCCAGCAATTTTTCGCATAACGCCCTTTCTGAATATAGTCCTTTACACGCCCGGCACGATATGCCTATATTCCTTCGGTCCGGTCCGTCGAGGGGTGTCGTCGCGAGACATGCCGATGGCAGGAACGGATGCGGCGCCCGCTGCTGCGGCTTGTAACCGCGGGATCGGGAGGCCCCGGGCCAACCGTCCGCCGGCACTACGACCGGCCGCCCCCGAACTGGGGCTGGACGCTGGCGGAAGACGAAGGGCGGCGGGAGCCGTCCGGATGGGAGGCGTGACCCGCCTCCCGGTCATGCCGCCCGGAAGATCGGTCCCCGGGGACTTAAGAAGAACGCCGCAGTGGAGCGCCGCGGGGCGCCCGCCCTTCGCCGAAGGGCGGCGCGTTTCGCAAGAAGCGCGGTCTGTTGGAAGCGCCTCGCGGCGCTCCATCCCCTCGGTTGAGGGGGACAAGAGACGACCGGCCATCCCGGGCCGCGCAAACAACAGGGGCGGCGGAGCGTTGGCTTGGGCTGTTTGAAAATTGAACCGGGCGGAAGGAGCGTTTTTCCTACACCTTCACCGCAAAGCGCAGCACGTTCGAGGCCTCGCGCGCCGCGTTGCGCGCGGCCGCGTTCGGGATGTAGAGCCCGCGCTTCTCGGTATACGGCTTGAACGCGTCGGTGAGGCCGACCACCGTTTCGGCGGCGCCGAGAATGAGGTAGCCGTCGTCCGGCATCTGCGGCGCGATGCGGTTGAGCACCTGGATCTTGGTGGCCTGGTCGAAATAGATCAGCACGTTGCGGCAGAACACGAGGTCGAAGCGGCCGAGCGGCGTGAAGTCGTTGAGCAGGTTGAGCGTGCGGAACTGCACCATGCCGCGGATCTCGGGCGCGATCTCCCAGGCTTCGCCGTGCTTGCTGAAGAATTTCACCAGCAACTGGATCGGCAGCCCGCGCTGCACCTCGAACTGGCTGTAGATGCCGTTCTTCGCGCGCTCCAGCACCTCGGCGGACAGGTCGGTGGCGAGGATGTCGACGCGGTAGCCGGCCAGCGCCGCGCTCATGCCCTTGAGCGCCATGGCGATCGAATAAGGCTCCTGGCCGGTGGAGGCGGCGGTGCACCAGATGCGGATGCGCTTCTCGCGCGCGCGCGCCGCGATCAGCGCCGGCATCACGGTCTCGGTCAGGTGCTCGAACGGGATCCTGTCGCGGAAGAAGAAGGTCTCGTTGGTGGTCATGGCGTCGACCACCTCGCCGGTCAGCAGGCCCGGCGTCAGCTTGAGCCGCTCGACCAGCTCGGCCAGCGTCGTCATGCCATGGCGGCGGGCGACCGGCAGCAGACGGCTTTCGGCCAGATACTGCTTCTCGCCGGCCAGCACGAGGCCGGACCGGTCCTTCAAGAGCTTGCGCAGGAAGTCGAAATCCGTCGGGGTCACGCGCGCTCCCCCGCAAACAGCCGGTTGAGCTTGCCGGCGATGTCGTCGACCGGCAGCACCGCCGAGCAGAGCCCGGCATGCGCGACCTGGCCGGGCATGCCCCACACGACGCTGGTCGGCTCGTCCTGCGCCAGCGCGTGGCCGCCGGCGGCGACGATGTCCTTGGCCCCGGCCAGCCCGTCCGCGCCCATGCCGGTGAGCACCAGCGCCAGCACCTTGCCGCCCCAGACCTGCGCCGCCGACGTGAACAGCGGATCGACCGCCGGCTTGCAGAAATTGACCGGCGGCCCGTCCTCGACCGCAATCACGGCGATGCCGTCGCGGCGCGTGACGCTCATGTGCTTGCCGCCGGGCGCGATATACACCGTGCCGGCGTTGACCTCCTCGCCGTTTTGTCCCTCGTGCACCGGGCAATGGGCGATGCGGGCCAGATGCTCGGCCATGATGGCGGTGAAGGTCGGCGGCATGTGCTGGGTGATCAGCACGGGCGCGCGCTCGACGACGGCGGCGATGTTGCCGATCACCCGGTTGAGCGCCTGCGGCCCCCCGGTGGAGGCGCCGACCACCAGCACGCGCGGCGCCGTCAGCGGCATCGCGCGCAGAACGACGGGCACGTCGGGGTGCGCATGGGTGTGATGATAGGTCGCCGCCTTGACGGGCGTCGCGCCGTGCAGGTGCGGCAGGCCGAGGCGGCACGCACGCAGACCGAGCTGGCGGATTTTCTCGATCAGGTCGCGGTGAAAATCGGCCGAACCCGTGACCTCGCGCTGGGTCTCGGGCTTCGGAATGTAGTCGGCGGCGCCGAGCGAGAGCGCGCGCAAGCTGATCTCGGCGTTGCGGCGCGTGACCGTCGAGGCCATGATGACCACGAGGTCTTTCTTCTTCTCCAGCAGCAGCGGCAGCGCGGCGATGCCGTCGAGTTCGGGCATCTCGACGTCGAGCACCACCACGTCGGGATTGGCGCGCTCGAGCTGGTTGACGGCCTCGCGCCCGGTGCGCAGCGAAGCGACGAGTTCGAGATCGGGCTCCGCCTCAATCCAGCGCGCAAACAGGCCGCGCACGACAATGGCGTCATCGACGACCATGACGCGGAGGCGCCGCTTGAGGGCGGCGGCGGACGGCGGCGTTGCGACGGCGAGGTTCATGCGGGCGAGCCCTGGTTTGGCGTTATATGCTCAGAGCAGCCCAACCTCCTGGAATTTCGCCTCGACAATCTCGCGATCGAACGGCTTCATGATGTACTCGTTGGCGCCGGCGTGCAGCGCGCGCGCGATATGGGCGACGTCGTTCTCGGTGGTGCAGAACACGACCTTCGGCGCGTCGCCGCCCGGCAGCCGCCGCAGCGAGCGCAGGAACTCGTAGCCGTCCATCTTCGGCATGTTCCAGTCGAGCAGGATCGCCTCCGGCAATTTCTTCCGGCACGACTCGAGCGCCTGCTCGCCGTCCTCCGCTTCCACGATCTCGAATTCGAGGCCTTCCAGGATACGCCGCGCCACCTTCCTGATGACGCTGGAGTCGTCCACAACCAGACACGTTTTCATCGCACTGCCCTCATGATGTTCTTTCGCCGTCCCAGTTCCTTGGTCCCGGCCACTTTAGGCCGCGATCGTCGTCGCACCGATGTCGAGCACGCGCTCGACGTCGACCACCATCAGCAACTGCCCGTCGAGCCGGTGGATGCCGGCCGACACCCGCGCCAGGCGCGGGTCGAGATTGATCGGGTTCGGCTCGCGCGCCGCGTCGTCGAGTTTGAGCACCTCGCCGACGCTGTCGATCAGGAGCCCGTAGGATTCGCCGCGCATCTCGACGCCGACCGCCATGCTCGGCCCCTCGTCGGTGCGCGCCTCGAGCCCGAGCCGGCGGCGCATGTCGATGAGCGTGACGATGCGGCCGCGCAAGTTGAGCACGCCGGCGATCTCCGGCTGCGCCAGCGGCACGCGGGTGATGCGCTCCGGCAGGAATACGTCCTGCACGCTGCGGATCGGCAGGCCGAAGAGCTGGCCGCCGATCATGGCGGTGACGTATTCGTTGACGGTGTGGGTTGATGTTTCCTGCATGGCGCTCACGCTGCCCGACCGATCTCGGTCTGCTCCTTGAGCGCCGCGATCAGCCCCTGGCGGTCGAACTTCGCGACATAATCGTAGAAGCCGGCGCGGCGGCCGCGTTCGGCCGCCTCCACCGACACGACCGACGACAGCGCGATCACCGGCATGTCGGCGGTCTGCGGATCGGCGCGCACCGCCTCGGTGAACTGGAAGCCGTCCATGTCCGGCATCTCGACATCGGTGACGGCGACGTCGAAACGGCGTCCGTCATTGATCATCGCCAGCGCCTCCTGCGCCGAGCCGGCGGCGGTCACCTCGTAACCGGCCGCCTGCAGCACGGGGCGCAGCATGTTGAGGAAGAACGGCGAGTCGTCGATCAGCAGCACCGAGCGGCGGGCGGCTTGCGCCGGCTGGTCCTTGCGGCGGAACCAGTCCGCGAAGGCAAGCGGCAGGAAGTGGCCGACGTCGATGATTTCGGTGGCCTGACCCTTGACGATGGCCGAGCCGAGCACGCCCGAATTGTCGCCGGCGACCTGGATGTCGAGCGCGTCCTCGACGATGTCGACGATCTCATCGACCACGAGGCCCATGGAGCGCACGCCGTCGGAGAAGACGAGCAGCGGCTGGGCGCCCTCCCCTTTCACGCGCACGTTGTCGTCCATGCTAACCAGCGGCATCAGGTGGCCGCGGTACTGAACCATGTGACGGCCGTTCGACATCTCGATCTTGCGGGCGTCGATTTCCTCCAGCCGCGTGACCAGCGACAGCGGCACCGCCTTCGGCTGCGGCGACCCGGCGCGGAACACGAGCAGCGAAGTGGCTTCCTCGTTTGCGGCGACGTGGCGCGCCTCGGCTTCGGCGTCCGCCATCTGCGAGGTGACCGTGCTGCCGAGCGCCTGCGCGACGCCGTTGGGATCGATGATCATGATCACCGAGCCGTCGCCGAGAATGGTGTTGCCGGAGAACATCGCGATGTGGCGCAGCTTGCTCGACATCGGCTTCACGACGATTTCTTCGGTGTGGAACACCGCGTCGACGACGATGCCGAAAGTGCGGCTGCCGACTTGCGTCACCACGATGAAGCCGTTCTCCAGCTCGCGGCCCTTGGTCGGCTCGATGCCGAGCAACTGGCTAAGGCGCGTCAGCGGCAAGAGCTTGTTGCGCAGGCGCAGGACCGGCGTGTCCTTGATGCGCTCGATGCGGTGGTCGCCGCCGGTGCGCGCGCGCACCAGTTCGACCACCGACAATTGCGGAATGGCGAAGCGGTCGCCGCCCGACTCCACGATCAGCGCGGCGACGATGGCGAGCGTCAGCGGGATCTTGATGGTGAAGCTCAGGCCGACGCCCGCCACCGACTTCACGTCGATGGTGCCGCCGATCTGGTCGATGTTGTTGCGCACCACGTCCATGCCGACGCCGCGGCCGGACACGCTGGTGATCTTGGCCGCGGTCGAGAAGCCGGGCGAGAAGATGAATTTGTGGATCTGCGCTTCCGACAGCTTCTCGGCGTCGGCCTCGGCGACCAGCCCTTGCGCCACCGCCTTGGCCTTGATCCGTTCGGTGTCGAGGCCGCGGCCGTCGTCGGCGATCTGAATGTTGATGTGGCCGCCCTCGTGATAGGCCGAGAGGCGGATGTGGCCATGCGGCGGCTTGCCGGCCGCGCGCCGCTCGTCCGGCGTCTCCAGCCCGTGGTCGGCGGAGTTGCGCACCATATGGGTGAGCGGGTCCTTGATCAGGTCGAGCACCTGGCGGTCGAGCTCGGTCTCGGCGCCCTGCATCTCCAGGTCGATCTGCTTGCCGAGCTCGTTGGACAGGTCGCGCACGATGCGCGGCAGCTTCTGCCAGGCATTGCCGATCGGCTGCATGCGCGTCTTCATCACGCCTTCCTGCAGCTCCGCGGTGACGTTGGACAGGCGCTGCAACGGCGTCTTGAATTCGGACTCTTCGTGGCGGCGCACGATCTCCAGCAGCTGGTTACGCGTGAGCACCAGCTCCGAGACCATGGTCATCAGGTGCTCGAGCGTGTCGACGGTGACGCGGATCGACTGACCGCCATTCTTGGCCTGCTCGTCGTCCTTCACCGTGTCGGCGACCGCCTGCGGCTTGGCGCGCTTGGCCGGCGGATCGACCTTGGTGTCGCGGAAGGCGCGTTCGAGTTCGTCGAGCGTATTTTCACCCGGCAGCAGCGGACGCTCCAGCACCTGCGGCGCCAGCGTGCCGACGGCCTGCTGCGACGCGGTCACCGGCGCGGCGACCTTCTCCACCATGCGGTGAAGCTGCGCGATCAGATCGTCGTCGGCGCCGTCCGGCTCGCGCTGCTCGTTCTCCAGCGATTCCAGAATCTGCTTGATGCGGTCGATGGTGGCGAGGATGAGCGTGACCGCTTCGCTGGTCGCGTGCGCGCCGTCGCGGAATTTGCCCATCAACGACTCGGCAGCGTGCGCGAGCGCTTCGAGCCGCGGCAGGCTGAGGAATCCACAGGTCCCCTTGATGGTGTGGACCAGGCGGAAGACGTTATCGAGAATCTTGGCGTTGTTGGGATCCTGCTCGAAACGCACGAGCTCGACGTCGACGACGTCGAGACTCTCGTTGGTCTCGGTCACGAACTCCCGAAGCAGGTCATCCATGAAAATTACGCCTTCACCGACAGGCTATGACCTGTCCCCACTTGCCCCTTTGGGAGCGGGGCCAGTGTGTCGGTGAAGCGTTTAATTTTAGTTGCGGATTTAAGCCCGATCGCGCGGCATTAACGCTTGGTTAACCGCTCGCGCGCCGCCTTATTGGGCGGTAACGACGACGGCCTCGCCCTCGGTGGCGATGCCGGCCTTGAGCCCGCAGGCTTTGGCCAGAAGCCCGGCATAGAAGGGCTGGATGCGATGGGCGTCGAGCCCTTCCGCGCCGGTCTCGCCCGACAAGAGCGGGGCGTTCGGCGGCACCTTGGCGTTGGTGCCGGAGGCGGTCACCTTGAAGCCTATGGTCTCGCCGCTGCCGATCGGATCGACGGTGAGCTTGCCGCCGCGCGGGATCGACTGGGCGGCGATCAGCACCATGTTGAGCAGGAGCTTGACCCGGTTCTTGGCCATCAGCACGCGCGGCAGGGTCCAGACGATCTTGGTCTTGTCGTCCTCGAGGAAGCCGCGGGTGATCTTCTCGGCGTCGCCGGTGTCGATCTGCGCGCCGGCCGAGCCGGCGGCGCCGAAGGCGATGCGGCAGAATTGCAGCTTGGCCGAGGCCGTGCCGGCGCTCTTCCTGATCAGGTCGAGCGCGAAGGTCTTGGTGTCCTCGTCCTTGGCCTCCGCCAGCACTTCCAACCCGTTGACGATGGCGCCGACCGGACTGATCAGGTCGTGGCACACCCGCGAGCACAGCAGGGCGGCGAGGTCGAGCGCATCGATAGAAGTGCCGGACATGGACTGGTCTCCGCAGGGCGTGCAGGGTGCCGCCGGCGGCGAATCGCTTGGCGCGCCGGTATTCGCGCTGATACACCGCACCCGGGCGACCGCCAAGGACCGCCGGACCGGAAAGGGACTCTCAGCGTGGGCGCAAGTTCCGAGCTTCGCGCAGCCGACGCCGTTGGGCTGCTGGACGATCTGACGGCCATCATTGCCCGCGCCTGCGCGGTGATCCGCAAGATCGCGGCGGAAGGCGTCGCGCAGCGTCTCAAGGCCGACCAGTCGCCGGTCACGCCCGCCGACGAAGCGTCGGAAGCGATCATCCTCGACGGCCTGTCGCGGCTTCTGCCGGGCATGCCGGTGGTGGCCGAGGAGATGGCCAGCCGCGGCGCGCGCCCGACGCTGGGCGCAAGCTTCCTGGTGGTCGATCCGCTCGACGGCACCAAGGAATTCATCGCCGGCTCGGACCAGTTCACCGTCAATGTCGGCATCGTCACGCAAGGCACGCCGGTTGCCGGCGTCATCGCCGCGCCAAACCGCGGCCTCATCTGGCGCGGCGTGGTCGGACACAAGGCCGAACGCCTCCGCCTTCTGCCCGATTGCGCCGAGCGCCCGGAGCCGATCCATGCGCGGCGCTGGCCGGCGCAGGGCGCGGTGGCGGTGATGAGCCGCTCGCATCTCGATGCGGACACGCAAGCCTTCCTGGTCCGGCTCGAGCCGATCGCGCGCCAGCCCTCGGGCTCGGCGATCAAGTTCTGCCAACTTGCGGAAGGGGCGGCCGATGTCTATCCGCGGCTGTCCACGGTCTGCGAATGGGACGTCGCGGCCGGGCAGGCGCTGCTGACGGCGGCCGGCGGCGTTGTCGTCACGCCACAAGGTGGGCCATTGGCCTATGGCCGCGTCGCGGAAAATTTCCGTGTGCCGGCCTTCATCGCCTGGGGCGATCCGGCGAAAGCGTCTTCCATCGTTCAGGAGTAGGTCAGCGGCCGAGTGTGCGCGCGACCTCGGGCCACTTGCGCTCCGCCGCCTCGATGGCGCGGCCGGGATCGGCCTGGAAGGCGTCGCGCTCGGCCGCACTATAGAAGAGATAGAGCCGCTCGCCGACCACCGCCCAGACCTGCGGGTGGCCGGCCACCGAACGGTTGCGGCCGATCGCGACCGGGTCGTAGCCGCCGAAGCGCGGCGCATAGATGTCGGGGTCCTGCAGGAAGGCAGCGCGGTTGCCCTCGTTGCTGAAGCGCCAGATCGTACCGGCCAAAGTCGCCTCGTAGGCGGGCTTGCCGGGCACGGGCTTGCCGTCGGTGAAATAGGCGACCGGGTCGAAGCCGCTGATGACCAGCCCGCTGTCGGCATTGATGACCAGCGGGCCGACCAGCGCCATCTGGGCACTAACCGGTGCCGAAATACCACAGGCGATGAAAAGCCCGAAAAGCACGGCCAGGGCCGGGCTTGGCTTCCGCCGCTGCCGTGCTGCAGTCATAGTTCTTGGCGACATTCGAGCGATTCGGAACCTACAGGCACGCCACCCTAGGACCGCCGACATGAGCATCCGGTTAAACGGGTGCTTCCCAGCCTTCACGGAGCCCTCGATGCGCGCTTTCCTGCGCCTTGCCGTCCTGACCCTATGCTTGTTCGCCCTCGGCGCGCCTGCCCTGGCGCAGGAACAGGCGCCCCCACCGCCCCAACAGCAGCGGCGCAGCGGCACGTTCACGGCGCAGGAAATCGTCGGCACCGGCCACAAGTTCTTCGGCACAGTGTCGCGCGGCTTGGCAGAGGTCGTCGAAAAGGCCGTCAGCCGCTGGGGCCAGCCGAACGGCTACATCCTCGGCCAGGAGGGCGGCGGCGCCTTCATCGTCGGCCTGCGCTACGGCGACGGCAAGCTCTACACCAAGAATGCCGGCGACCGCCGCGTGTTCTGGGAAGGCCCGTCGATCGGCTTCGACTACGGCGGCGAAGGCGCCCGTACCATGATGCTGGTCTACAACCTGCCGGCCACCGACTCGATCTACCAGCGCTTCGGCGGCATCGACGGCTCCGCCTATTTTATCGGCGGCTTCGGCATGACCGCCCTCACCGCCAACAACATCGTCATCGTTCCCATTCGCTCCGGCGTCGGCTTAAGGCTCGGAGCCAGTATCGGCTACCTGAAGTTTACGCCGCACGCGACCTGGAACCCGTTCTGAACGGCGCCATGCTTCCTTAACTCCCACTGGTGCACACACGCGTCCGCGACGACGCCCCGGGTTTAGGTTAATCTCGGGTAGCGCTGGCGGGGGCGATTGCCTCCATGTCATGGTTTCCGCGGGGCTACCGCGGGCAGGGTGAGTTGGAGGCGTCGTTTCATGATTGAACCGATCATGTTTTTCGGGATCGGCTTCCTGGTCGCGGCCCTGATCGGGCTCGTCATCGTCCCCCTCGTGCATTCGCGCGCCGTGCGCCTCACCATGCGCCGCCTCGAAGCGGCCACGCCGCTGTCGATGGCGGAGATCCAGGCCGACAAGGATCAGTTGCGCGCCGAATTCGCGATGTCGACGCGGCGCCTGGAAATGAGCGTCGAGCAGCTCAAGACCAGGAGCACCAGCCAGCTTGCCGAACTGGGCAAGAAAGGCGACGCCATCAACCGGCTCAAGATCGAGCTCGGCGAGAAGACCGCCACCATTTTCGCGCTGGAAGCGCGCGACAAGGCGCTGCGCGATCAGCTGCGCGCCACGGAAGAGGAATTCGCAGTCAAGACCAGCAGCATGCTGGAAGCCCAGCGCGCGCTGTCGGCGAAGGAAGCCGAACTGGCGCAGATGATCGGCGCGCTCGACGAGCGCTCCAGCCAGGCGGAAGCGCAGAAGGTCGAGATCGTCGCGCTCAAGGCGCAGGTCGAGGCGCTCAAGGACCGGCTCAATGAAGCCGGCAGCGAATTGAAGGCGGTGGAAGACCGCCGCGACAGCGAGCGCGTCGAGCTCAAGGCTGCGACGCAGGAACTCAGCGAGGAGCGCGGCAAGGTCGAGAACCTCGGCCGCCGCGTCGCCGAACTCGAGCACGCGCTGGTGGCGCAGACCACCGAGGCGCAGATCCTCGGCCAGCGCGCGCACGATCTGGAAATCCGGCTCGGCGAGCAGACCCGCCTCCTCGCCGAAAGCGACGTCGAACTCAAGCACCTGCGCGGCGACATCGAGACCGCGCGCAAGACCGAAGCCGACCTGCGCGCGGCCATCGCCGAGCTCGACGGCCGCACCTCCTCGGCCACGCAGAAGCTCAAGGCCGAGAACGCCCAGCTCACCGCCGAGATCGAGCGCACGCGCGAAGAGCGCGACCGGCTGGCGCGCGAACTCGGCAACATGAAGCGCGAGGCGGAAGAAAACTGGGCGTCCGAGCGCGTGGAAAACGCGCTGCTGCGCGAGCGCATCAACGACGTCGCGGCCGAAGTCGCCCGCCTTGCCTCGGCGCTGGAAGGCCCCAACTCGACCATCGAGACCTTGCTTGCGGCCGAGACCGCGCGCGATGCCGCGCCGGCCGCCATCACCAGCCACGGCACCGTCGACCTCGGCGCCGAAGCGGGCGCCGGCAACCTCGCCGACCGCATCCGGGCGCTGCAGACGCACGCCTCGCGCGTGCACGCCGACGACCCGAAAACCCGGAACTGACGCTGTTGGCGCCCGTTCCGGCGGCTTCGCCGGGACGGGAAAGCCTCGCTTGACACTGGTCGCCCGGCCCTCTTTATATCGCGTCATTGCGACCGGGCGGTTAGCTCAGCGGGAGAGCACACCCTTCACACGGGTGGGGTCGTAGGTTCAATCCCTACACCGCCCACCATTCTTCGCTCGCGAAGCGAGTGAAGAATGCCCGCCAAAGCCCAACGGGCGACGGCTGCGCGGATTGTCGCGAGCTACGAATGGCAAGCCATCTTGAGATTTATTTGCGCCGCGCCGGCGGATCGCGCGTCATGTTCTTGGCAGCGAGTTCGTCGAGATATTCCTGCCAATAGCGCGCGTGGTTGCGGCCGAGTTCGAGCAGGTAGTCCCAGCCGAAGATGCCGGTCGAGTGCAGGTCGTCGAACACCAGGCGGACAGCATAGTTGCCGACCGGCAGCACCTCGATGACGGCGACGTCGCGTTTGCCGGGCACCGTCTTGCGCTCCTCGGCGGAGTGACCCTGCACTTCCGCGCTCGGACTTTTCACGCGCAGGTATTCGGCCGCCAGGTCGAAGCGCTCGCCGCTGTCGAAGGAAACAGTCAGCGTCTTGCCGCCCTTATGCAGGCGCAGTTCGTTCGGCCAGACTTGCGGATCGGTCATTGGTGTCTTTCAGGCAGCGTTCAGTTCACGAAGCGCACGCTGCCGGCGGCGGTGAGGTCGAAGCCGCCCATCTCTTTGGCACGAGCGGCAAACTCATCCGAACGCAGGAAGCCGAACAGCTTTTGCAGTGGCGCATGGAAGTAGTCGCGCTGGCGCACCACCAGGTCGAACGCCTCCCACACCAGCGGGACGAAATCCAGCCCGGCCGAGAGCGCGACCGAGCGCGTGGCGACGCCGGTATCGGCGCGGCCGGCGCGGATCGCCTGCGCGATGTCGGGCCCGGTCGGGCAGACGGGCGTGGCGGGATTGAGCTGGTCGAGCGTGGCCTTCGCGCGATGCAACAGCGCCAGCAGCAGCAGTTGCGCGCCCGCACCCTTCGGCCGTAGCGCGACGCGCGCGCGCTTGGCCAGCACGTCGTCGAGCGCGCCGATCTTCAGGGGATTGCCGGGCGCCACCAGGAACCCCTGCTCGCGCCGGCAAAAACCGATCATCACCGCGTCGCGCAGCTCGCCGCGACTTTTCACCGCCGCGGTGTTGGCGTCCGCGTCGGGATCGTCCAGCGCGTGCAGATGAATGGCGGCCGCCGCGGTTTCGCCGGCGGCGAACCGGTCGAGGCCGGCTTCGCTGCCGACCGCCAAGGTCGCGAGCCCCGAGCCGCTTTCGCGCAGCGCCCACTCGAGCAGCGGGTCGTGACTGCCGCCGACGATGGGCGCGGGCTCGGGCCGCGCTAGGCCGTCCGGCCGGGTGACGCTCGCCGCCAGCCAGTGGTCGAGCTCGGCCTTGGGAAACAGCCAGCGGCCGGTCACCTTGGTGCAGGGCACCGTGCCTTCGGCCACCATCTCATAGATCTTGCGCTCCTTGAGACGGAGATAGGCGGCGGCTTCGGCCGTGGTGAAAAGCTGCATGAATGACCTGCACCGATATGCACGCTTTCTGCGGACGGCGAAAAGTACAGAAGGGCCTGCCCGGGCGCAACACCGCACAAATCCGGCTAGAGGGCGGCTTTCTCCGCCTGCGCGATGCGGGCAAGCCGGGCCTTGAGGTCGAAGCCGGGATCGGCCGCCTCCTCCGGCGTCACCGTCTCGCCGGAAGCGAGAAGGCGGCGGCCGAACATGTGATCTGCGGCCTTATTGATCGACTCGATGCCGATGAGTCGCTCGCCGCGGAAGCAGAACACCGAGAAGGCGCGCGCGGCCGGATCGCCGCGCATCACGGTGCGGTCGCAGCCCGCGGTCAAGCCGACCATCTGTAATTTGAGATCGCGCTGATCGCTCCAGAACCAGGGCACGGCATGGAAGTCCGCCGGCTGCCCGGCGATGCGTTTGGCGACGCAGCGCCCCTGGTCGACCGCGTTCTGCACCGATTCCAGGCGGAGCATGCCGCCATCGCAGGGAAAGCTGGCGCAGTCGCCGATGGCGGAAATCTTCGCGTCGGCGGTTAGGAGCCGCGCGTCGACGACAATGCCGTTCGCCACCGGCAGGTCGCAAGCCTGCGCAAGATCGGCGGCGGGCTCGATGCCGATGCCGACCAGCACCAGATCGGCGGGCAGGTTGCGGCCATCGCCGAGCGTTACGCCGGTGACGCGGCCCTTGGCGCCCGCGATCGATTGCAGCCGCGTATTGAGCAGCAGGTTGACGCTGAAGGCGGCATGCGCCTCGGCGAAGAACTGCGAGACGGCCGGGGTCACTGCACGGCTCATCACGCGCGCCAAGGGCTCGATCACATGCACGGACTTGCCGAGCTTGCTGGCCACCGCCGCGAGCTCGAGGCCGATGAAGCCTGCGCCGGCGACGACGATGTTGGCCGCGGCCGCAAAATGCGCCTTGATGGAATCGGCCTCGGCGAGCGTGCGCAGGTACATCACGCCGTCGAGGTTTGCGCCTTCGACCGGCAGCTTGCGGTTGCGCGCGCCGGTGGCGAGCACGAGATGGTCGTAATCAAGCGCCGTGCCGGAGGCGAGCGTCACGCGCGCGGCGGCGCGCTCGATCCCGGTCACGCGCGTGCCGGTGACGACCTCGATCGCGTGCTTCTCGTAGAAATTTGCCGGGCGGAAGTGCAGGCGCTCGGCGGTGGTGTCGCCGAGCAGATAGGCTTTGGACAAAGGCGGCCGCTGATAGGGCAGCTCCGGCTCTTCGCCGACGATGACGATCCGCTCGCCGTAGCCCGCTTCACGCAGCGAGGCCGCGGTCTGGTAACCGCCCTGCCCGCCGCCGACAATTACCGTGCCCCCCGCCATCGCCCTGTTGCCCTCCGAGACGCCCGTGGTCTTAGTCGTTGCGGCGGGCGTTGTCAGCCGAAGGATAGTTCCCGGCCGGATCGGAGCTTGGGACTTCTGTCTCGCTAAGCGCGCGCCAGCGCGCGCAGGCGGCGGCGGACCGGCCTTCGCGCCTCGCCATGGCCGAGGCCGGGCACCAGGCTGGTGTCCATGCAGTCGCAGGTCTGCGCCTTGCGGCTGGCGAGCTTGAGCTTGCGGCCACCGGGAAGTTCGACGAAGCGGCGGACGAAGCCGCCGTGGCTTTCGACGACGTATTTGGAGCCTGCTGGAAATCGCTTGGGCAGGCCGCTGGGTCGGGGCATGACTCGATCCTTTCGTTCCCGCACCCCCATCCTGGCAATGCGACACCCCGCTGAAGGGTTCGTGGCGATTGTGCGGTTTTGCCCGCTATTCACGCCCTCTCCGCGTACCACCCGGCCGCGAACCGCGGCCCTGTCCCGCCCGTCATTGAATTTCCGCCGCCCGCTATCAAATGAAGGCGGAAAGGTGATCGATGGCGAACGTCTCCAACGACTGGATGTGGTCGGAGGCCTGCGAAATGCTGGCCCGCGCCGAGCGCATGCATCGCGCGTTCTTCCGGCCGGCGCGCGCGGTTTCGCGGCTTCCGGCCTGGGAGCCGCCGGTCGACGTGCTGGAGACGGAGCGCGAGGTGCAAGTGCTGATGGCGCTGCCGGGCGTCGACCCCGAACGGGTCGAGGCCGCAATCGACGGCGCCGATCTGGTCGTGGCGGGCAGCCGGGTGCTGCCGGCCAGCTTGCGCACCGCGGTGATCCACCGGCTCGAGCTGCCGCAAGGCCGCTTCGAGCGGCGCGTGCCTTTGCCGGCCGGGCGCTATGCGTCGGTGCGGCGCGCGATGGCGGACGGATGCCTGGTCATCACCCTTCAGAAAGTGGGGTACTAAGTGGCTGAAACGGAAATCATGCGCTCGACTGAGAGCGCGGCGCCCACCGGCGGCGAGCCGGAGAAGGCGCGCCAGGAACAGAATTTGCCGCCGCTGCCGGCCGACACGATGATCATCGTGCCGGTGCGCAACTTTGTGCTGTTTCCCGGCATGGTGATGCCGGTGACGGTCGGCCGTCCGAAGTCGATCGCCGCCGCCCAGCAGGCCGTGCGCGAACAGCGCCAGATCGGCATCCTCAAGCAGCGCGACGCCGAGGTCGGCGACCCAACCGCGATCGACATGCACCGCATGGGCACGGTCGCCAATGTCGTGCGCTACATCACCGGGCCGGACGGGACCAACCACCTCGTCTGCCAGGGCGAGCAGCGCTTCCAGGTGCTCGAATTCCTTTCTGGCTGGCCGTTCCTGGTCGCGCGCGTGCTGCGCATTCCGGAATCGACCACGCGCACGCCGGAAATCGAGGCGCGCTTTGTGCATTTGCGCGGGCAGGCGCTGGAGGCACTCGAGCTGATGCCGCAGGCGCCGGACGAATTGTCGGCCGCCGTGCAGGCAATCGACCAGCCGGGGGCGCTCGCCGATCTCGCCATCGCCTACATGGACGTGAAGCCGGAGGAGAAGCAGGAGGTCCTCGAGACCGTGGACATCGGCGCGCGCCTCGACAAGGTGTCGCGCACGCTGGCGCAGCGCATCGAGGTGCTGCGGCTTTCGGCCGAAATCGGCAAGCAGACCAAGGCGTCGCTCGACGAACGTCAGCGCGAGGTGCTGCTGCGCGAGCAGATGGCGGCGATTCAGAAGCAACTCGGCGAAGGCGAGGAAGGCAAGGCGGCCGAGCTCGCGGAGCTGGAGAAGAAGATCCGCGAAGCCGGCATGCCGAAGGACGTGGAGGAGCAGGCACTCAAGGAGTTGCGCCGGCTCACCCGCATGCCCGAGGCGCAAGGCGAATACGGCATGGTCCGCACGTACCTGGACTGGCTGATCGAGCTGCCGTGGCGGCTGCCGGAAGACTCCAACATCGACATCAAGGAAGCGCGCCGCATCCTCGACGAGGACCATTACGGCCTCGACAAGATCAAGCGCCGCATCGTCGAGTTCCTCGCGGTGCGCAAGCTGGCGCCGCAGGGCAAGGCGCCGATCCTGTGCTTCGTCGGCCCGCCGGGCGTCGGCAAGACCTCGCTCGGCCAGTCGATCGCGCGCGCCATGAACCGCAAGTTCGTGCGCGTCTCGCTCGGCGGCGTGCATGACGAGGCCGAGATCCGCGGCCACCGGCGCACCTATATCGGGGCGCTGCCGGGCAACATCATCCAGGCCATCCGCAAGGCGGGCACCCGCAACTGCGTGATGATGCTGGACGAGATCGACAAGCTCGGCCGCGGCATCCAGGGCGACCCTTCGGCCGCGCTGCTGGAGGTGCTCGACCCGGAGCAGAACAACACGTTCCGCGACAATTATCTCGGCGTGCCGTTCGACCTGTCGCGCGTGGTGTTCATCGCCACCGCCAACATGCTCGACACCATTCCGGGGCCGCTACGCGACCGCATGGAGATCATCTCGCTCGCCGGCTACACCGACTCCGAGAAGCTGCAGATCGCCTCGCGCTATCTGGTCAAGCGCCAGATGGAGGCGAACGGCATCAAGGAGGGTCAGGTCGAGATCGCCGAGCCGGCTTTGCGCGAGATCATCCACTACTACACGCGCGAAGCGGGCGTGCGAAACCTGGAACGCGAGATCGGCAAGGCGTTGCGGCATGCCGCCGTGCGCATCGCCGAAGGCAGCGCCACGCACGTCCGCATCGATGTGGGCGACCTCGCCGCCATTCTCGGCCCGCGCCAGTTCGAGAGCGAGCTCGCCATGCGCACCTCGGTGCCGGGCGTCGCGACCGGGCTCGCCTGGACGCCGGTCGGCGGCGACATTCTGTTCATCGAGGCGACGCGCGTGCCGGGATCCGGCAAGCTGATCCTCACCGGCCAGCTCGGCGACGTGATGAAGGAGAGCGCCCAGGCCGCGCTGTCGATCGTCAAGAACCGCGCCAGCCTGTTCGGCATCGACGCGGCGCGCTTCGAGAAGGCCGACATCCACGTGCATGTGCCGGCGGGGGCGATCCCGAAGGACGGGCCGAGCGCGGGCGTCGCCATGTTCATGGCGCTGGTCTCGCTGATGACCGAGCGCACCGTTCGCAGCGACACCGCCATGACCGGCGAAATCTCGCTGCGCGGCCTGGTGCTGCCGGTCGGCGGCATCAAGGAGAAGGTGGTGGCGGCGGCGCGCGCGGGCTTGAAGCGCGTGATGCTGCCGGCGCGTAACCGGAAGGACTACGAGGACATTCCGGAAGAAGCGCGCAACGGACTCGAATTCGTCTGGCTGGAGCGCGTCGATGAAGCGGTCGCCGCCGCGCTTGAGCCGCCGCAGGCGCCGCCCTCGGTGCCGGGCGCGGATGCCAGCGCGTCGGAAGCTGCCGTCGCCTGACGCGCAAGCGACAAAGCACGCGCCGCGCCGATCTCACCGAAGAGACCGGCGCGGCGTTTCTGTTTCGCCAGCCTACCGCCTGATCGACATGTTCCAGTAGAACTGCACCGGCGCGACGATGGCGCCCTCGACCGCCTTGCGGAAGGCCACCGGCAGGTGGAACTCGCCGAGATAGGCCGACGCGCCGACCGCCCAGATGCGCTCCTGGATGCGGGCGGCGAGCTTCTTGCGCTCGTCCGCGCTGGGCTCGACGGCAAAGCGCGCGCGCAAGTCCTCCAGCTCTTTGTCGTCCGGCCAGCCGAACCAGCCGTTCACCGGATCGCCCGAATAGGCGATGTGCGCCGGGTTGCCGAGGTCGACGCCCGACCAGAAGGTGTGGAAAATGTTCCAGCCGCTGCGGTCGGCGCGCTTGAGCGTCATCTCGGCCCAGGTCGTGTTGCGCATCACCACCGTGATGCCGAGCTGGCGCAGTTTGTCGGCGGTGACGCGATTGAAGGCGGCGACTACCGGAATGTCGACGGCGTTCAGCAGCACGACGGGCGTGCCGTCATAGGCGGCGTCGAGCGCGGCCTTGGCCGCCGCCATGGTGCCGTTCTTGAGGAAGTCGCTGCCGGCTTCGTTCGCGTACGGGCTCTTGCAGGTGAAGACCGAGTAGCAGGTGTTCCAGTATCTTTGCACGCCGATGGCCGCGTTCATGTAGTCGGTCTGGTTCATCGCCATCATCACGGCGCGGCGGACCTCCGGCCGGTTGAACGGCGGCACCAGGTGGTTGAAGCGCGCCATGCCGACGAAGGGCTCCGGGCCGGTCTTGCCGATCACGATGTCGGCGCGCCGCTCCAGGCGTGGCACGAAGCGCGGGGCGATCTCCTCGATGTAGTCGACGCGGTTGGCGATGAGCGCCTCGATCGCCTTCTCCTGGCTGGGGTAGCGCGTCCAGGTCACGCGATCGACCTTGGCCAGCTTGGCTCCGGCCGCCCAGGACGGCGGCTCGGAACGCGGCACGTAAGCGGTGTTCTTGATATAGACGGCGCGTTCGCCGGGAACGAATTCGTCCTTCTTGAAGATGAAAGGCCCGGAGCCGATCTGCTCCTCGACCGGCTTGGCAGGGTCGATCTCGGCCAGCCGTTTCGGCAGCATGAAGGGCACGTAGGACGACAGGGTGGCGAGCGCGTCCAGCACGTAGGCGTAAGGGCGCTTGAGCGTCATCGCGATGGTCTTGGCATCGCTCGCTGAAATGTCCGCGATCTCGTCGAACAGTTGCTGGCCGACGCCCGAGCGCTTGCCCCAGCGCTTGAGCGAAGCGACGCAGTCCTCCGCGGTGACGGCCGCGCCATCGTGCCACCTCAAGCCGTCGCGCAGCTTGAAGGTCCAGGTCATGCCGTCCGGCGACGTGGTCCAGCTATCGACCATCTGCGGCTTCGGCCTACCCTCCGCGTCGACGGCGAAGAGCGTGTCGTAGATCATGTAGCCGTGGTTGCGGGTGATGTAGATCGACGTCCAGGTCGGATCGAGCAGCGTAAGATTGGCATGCGGCACGACGCGCAGGACCGATTGGCCGCCCGCGGGCGGCCTTTGCGCTTGCGCCGGCGTGGCCACGAGCAGCATTGCCGTCGCGATGACGAAGCCGAAGCACCGAAGCTTGCCGCCGTAGCGCATCGCCCTGCCCTCCGCGCCCAGCATTGGCACGAGTTCACGCGTTCAGAACGCCACCGAAAGCTCGACCGTCCCGTAGCCGCTCTTGCCGCCGCGGATATCGTCGGTTTGCGAATAGCCGCCCGAGAACGACACTTCGAAGGGCGCCAGTTGCGGGCTCCTGAACATCAGGAAGCCGCCGACGCGCTGTTCGTTCGAGACCCAGTTGCCGGTGGCGAGGCCCTCGGGGCCGACAATGACGCCGGCGAAATTATAGCCGACGCGGCCGCGCACCCAATAGCGCTGGGTAGCGGAGCCGTAGCTGCCATGGAGGTTATAGTACCACTGCGAGAGATACGGCGCTTCCAGTTCGCCGCGCGCATGCACGCCCCAGTGCGTGCCTTCGTTGCGATCGAGCGGATTGCTCGGCGACAGCTTGTGATGTTCGTAGTCCACGCCTACGAACAGCCGCGCGGTCACGCCCGGGAAATATTTCTGGTAGCCGATCATCGCTTCGCCGGCGCTCATCTTGCCGTCGACAATGCCGCCGGCCACCGCGGTCGAGGTGTAGCTGTAGGGATTGTAGAGACCCATCGCGCGCACCAGGAAGCCGTCGGTGGCGATGTTGCCGTTCAACGCGGCGACGATGCCGCCGTAGCCGTAGTAGCTGTCCTTGCGGTAGTCGAAGCCGCCGAACAGCACCGTGCTGTAGATCTTGACGGGCGCCGCCGGGGGGGGCCTCGCCTTCACCGCCGTGTCGGCGGCGTGGGCGGCGACGGGCGCGGCCACAGCGCAGACGGCGCAGGCCGCGGCGCGCGCGACCCTGACGCACCGCGCAACAAATCCAGTCCGGTTTTGATTGGACGCCATTCGAACCCACCCAAATGTTTGAGACGTGTTCGCGCTGCATTCCGAAGCGATGTGCGACACGAATCGCACGCAAAAACGCTAGGCGTGGGTGTGGGGGCATTCAATCGACGCGATAAGTGGTGGCCGTATCGCTCGGTATAATTGTAATACCACTTTTCAATTTTGCTTCCGCAGCGCGCCGGGCCGCACACCCGCGCAAAAACAAATTCGCATTGGCGCGCAGCATGAAAGACCGCGAATCATCCCGGCGATGCGCGCACGCGTTTGCGTGTTGAACGCGCCGTTAATTTATAGATGTGGACATCGTGCGCGCGACAAGCCGGCTCAGCTGCGCCGCTTGTCGCGCCGCTCAAACGGGAGGCCCGGTTCGAATGAAAACATACTGAAAGTAATTTTGCCGTCGTCGAACACGGCCTCGACTTTCACCGGCCCGCGTAGGATCTCGAGGTGGCAGACGACCTTTGCCGGAACGCCGCGGCGCGGAATGACCGGCTTGGCCTCGATCGTCAGCGTGGGGCTGAAGTCGTCCGGCACCGCCGTGCAAGTGCACATGAGATATGAAAACGGGTGCGTGCGGTAGGGCGAGATCAACAGCGAGAACCAGCCGTCGGGGCCGGTCTGCAGCAGCGGGGCCGGTTCGATCCAGTCCATCGTCGTGTGGGCGGCATAAGGGATCGACGGCGTGCCGAAGGCGATCAGCTTCAGCAGCGGGCAGCCGACGCTGCGCAATTCCACCAGCCGCCAGGCATCGGTATCGGCCGCCGCGATCAGCGCGCCGTTGTTATGCGACTTGAAAACATGGCGGCCGAATTCGTCGATGAAGATGCGCACACGCACCGCCGATCCGGTGTGATAGCCGCGGTACTGGCGCGGGATGGTGCCTTCGGTTTCGACCCGCCACACCGTGGTGCCCGGCGCCACGCTGGTGACGGCGCGGTGCACCGTTGGATTGAAGCGCGCAGCCTCGACCACCGATCCGACCGCCGGCACCGCCGCGGCGTTCCAGCGCGTGAAAGCCGGCGGCGGCGCCGGTCCGACGGCGGAGAGGAAGTTCGCCAGGCGAAACGGTTGCGTCGAGGCGCTCACCTCGGACGAGGACTGCGCGTGCATATGCAAGTGCGGCGCGGGCGAGCGGCCTGAATTGCCGGCGAGGCCTAGATAAGTGCCGGGCTCGACCCGCATGCCGGTAGCCACCGCCACGGTGCCCTGCCGGAAATGCGCGAGCAGCGCCCAGCCGCCGCGGTCGAGGCGGATGATGACGTAGTTGCCCCACATATCGGCGAAGTTGGAGATGCCGAGCGGATTGTCGGCGACGTCGGCGCGCGTGCGCTCGACGATGCCGCCGGCCGGCGCGTAAACCGGCGCTTCCCAGATCGTGCCCGCCGCCGCAGCGGCCGGCCCCGCCGGCACCGGGCGCTGAAAATCGAGCGCGTGGCGCCAGCGGCCGACATGGCTGAGCAGCCCGTCGAAACCTTGCGTGAGCTGCACCGGCCCCGCGAGCGGAACGCCGAGCAGCGGCTCGTTCACGCCGAAGCGCTCGCTCCAGTAGGCTGCATTCCACCACGCGATCTCCGGCGGGATGTCGGCCGCCATATTGCGGCGGAAATAGCCGCTGTCGTCGCGCAGCAGCAGCGCGCCGACGCCGAGCCAGATCGACAGCATCGCCGGTATCGGCAGGAAGGCGTAAGCCGAGCCGGGAAAAAGATACTGGAAATAGGCGGACAGCGCCGAGGCGGCGATGCCGGCGGCGAGCGCGATGAAGACGGTGCCGCGGCCGGGCAGGAACAACACCGAAGCGAGCACCATGCCGGCGAGAAAGTAATTATGCGCGGCCAGTAGCCACTGGTAATTGAGCCCCATGCGCTCGAGCGCGAGGCCGAGTGCGATGCCGCCGATCCAGCCGACGATGCCGGTCAGCAGCATCAACCGCGACCAGAGCAGGATGGCGAGCGCCACCAGCACGCCCGACTCCACCTTGGGCAGGAACAGCAGCATGCCGAGCGAGCGGAAGAACGACTCCACCCAGCCGAGCGCGTCGAGCGGCCGCGGCCAGTCGAGCGTCTCCGACAGCGCGGTATGCGTCCAGGCGGAGAACAACGTGATCAGGAAACCGGCGACTAAGCAGAAGCCCCAGCCGAGCGGCGGCAGGATGGTGTCGCGCAGGCCGCGCACGAAGGCGGCGGCGATCAGCGCGGCGGCGATGGCAGCGCAGATTTCGACGGCGAGCTGGACTTCCAGGGTAGCGTCGCTGCCCGTTGTCAGCCAAGCCACCGCGAGCGAGGCGAAGATCGCATTGGCGCGCAGGGCCCCTTCCCGCTTCACCTTCTCGCCGGTGCCGAGGGCCCAGGCGACCCCCTCAGCCACCACCAGGCCAATGAAGGCGAAGATCGGAAAGCGGATGTCGCGCAGAAGCGCCAGCCAGAGCAGGCCGGCGATCCACGGCGACTTGATCATGAACGGGTTGCCGAGAGCGAGGGCAAGAAAGCGCAGGCGAACCATGTTACGCGCTCCGGAAAGAGGACGGCCTCCCTGGCGCGGCGCCGGTCACGTCTTGCGCGCCAAACGCGCGGGTAGAAGCTCCGGGCCATTGATGTCGGCCAGTATTTCCCGGCGGCGGATGAGCTCGGGTTTGCCGTTGTCGGCGATGAGCACGACCGCCGGCCGATAGTCGATGAACTGCATCGACTGCGTGAAATTGTAGGCGCCGACCGGATGCAGCGTGAGCACGTCGCCGACGTCGAGCGTCGGCAGGTCGACGGTCTCGCGGATCACGTCGATCGCCATGCACAGGTTGCCGTAGAGGCGCGTCGGGATGGCCGGCGTGTTGACCAGCCGCGCCGGCCAGACGCCGATCTCGAACCAGGCCGCGGTGTAGAGGAAATTGACGCCGACATCGACCACGATGCCGCGCTTGGAATCCTCCTGCAGCAGCAGCCACTCCTTGGCGGTGCGGGCGGACAGGTCGGTCGTGGTCGGAGTCGGGCGGTCGTGCCCCTTCATGGCGACGACCGAGGTCAAAAGGTAGCCGGCCTCGTCGACCAAATGCCGTCCCATCTCCATGCGCAGCCAAGGCTTCCGATTCTCGGGCAAATTGTTGAGCACGCCCGTGATCGCTTCCGCGTAGTCCTCGATCGGGTGGATAACGTGCTCCGCCGGCTTGGCCATGCCGTGCAGCAGGCTGTTGGACGGAATGCCGCCGCCGAGATTGAGGCAAGGCACCAGGTGATCGTGCTCGAGCAAAAGCTGCTCGCGCAACGCGACCAGGTTCTGCGTCGCCGTGCGGTAGGCTTCCGGCGCCAGAATATATGTGCCGATATGGGTGTGGATGGTGTGCAGGTTGAGCTTCGGGTTCTTGATCACACGGGCGGCGGCATGCGCGGCCTCGCCATTGGCCAGCGCAAAGCCGAACTTGGTCCAGATCGGGCGAATGCCGCAGTCGAGCCAGACCCGGATGCCCACGTCGACCGGCTTCTTCAGCGAGCGCGCCAACTCCTCGATCAGGTTGAGCTCGTCCCAATTGTCGATATGCACCAGCGCGCCTTCGGCGAGCGCGCGTTCGAGCACCGCGCGCGGCTTGTGCGGGCCGTTGAAGATGATGTCCTTGCCGGGATTTCCGAGCGCGCGCGCCTTCTCGTACTCGAAATCGGAAACGACTTCGGCGAGCCAGCCTTCGGTATGAAATATCCGGCAGATGGCGTTGAGATAGTTGGTCTTGTAGGACCAGGCGAAGGCGCTCTTCTTGTAGCGGCTGCCGAAGGCTTCCTTGGCGCGGCGCGCCTTGGCGCGCAAGTCACGCTCCGAGAACACGAACAAAGGCGAACCGAACTCGCGCACCAGCCGGTTGACGTCGATGCCGTCGATGGCGGGCAAGGGCGGCACGAAGGCGCCGCGCGAATAGTAATTGCGGTCGATGGCGGCTTCCGGCGAGCGGCCGAGCTCGCTCGAGATCGTGGGAAAATCGTACGGGCTCATGCTCTCGCCTCCACCTTGGACAGTGAACCGGCCACGTATTCGCCGTCGCTCGACAGCTTGGCCAGCTCGGAGATATCGCCCACCAGGTCGACGCTGTGCCGGATGAACATCTGACCGGCGTCGCAGACCTCGAGCTTGCTCGGCTTTTTGCCGAGCAGCGTCTCGTAGAGACGAAGCGGCAGGTTGCAGCCGATCTGCGAGGGGAAATCGATCCAGGCGGGAAAGCGCGGATTGATCTCGAACAGCATGTGCGGCCGGTTGGGCGCCTTGAGAAACTCGATCTCGAAGGGGCCGGTCCAGCGCAGCGCCTTGATAATGCGGCGCGCCGTGCGGTCGATCTCGGGGTCGTTGACGACGATGCCGCCGAAGCCCTTGCCGTTCTTGGTGCGCAGCAGTTTGCGGATCGCGCAGTGTCCGACCATGCCGCCGGAAGCGTCGGCCAGGCCGACCACGTCGAACTCGTCGCCGAACAAGGCCTCCTGCACCAGGATGGGCGTGCCCCATACGCGCGCGATCTCGTCGAACCGTTCGGCCAGCTCGATCGCCGAATAGACGAGCCAGGCCTCGTAGTACTTTCCCTTTACGTAGACGGGATAGCCGATCTCCTCGGCATAACGCGCCAGGGTGGCGACGTCCTGCGCGGCATACGTGCGCGGCGTCGAGATCGAATGCAGCCGGCAGAAGCCGGCGAGATTTTCCTTGGCCCGCCACTCGAACGCGGACGGGCTCGGCAGCATGGCGGCAACCCCCATGTCCTTGAGCTCGGGGGAAATCATCATGAAGTTGAGAATCTCGGAGTCGAGGCAAGGAATAACGATACGCAGCTTCTCCTTCCTGTGAATGTAAGTGAGCCGGTCGAGCAGCATTTCCGGCCCCTTCATCGGAAAGGGCAGCAGGTAGGTGGCGTCAACGCGGTCGATCCCGCGGCTGTAGAGCGCACTCTCCAGCGGATCGTATGAAAGTCCGACGACGCGGATGTCCGGCAGGACACGGCGCAGGCTGCGGATAACCGACGCGCCCGCTTGCGGATTATCACCGCGGTGCAGCCCGGTGATCGCGACGGTGACGTCGGTCATTGGTTAATGACTCGGATTTTCGATAATTCCGAGCGAACGCAGCTCGGACAGAAACAGCTCGACGTCACGGACCGCGCGCGGACGGTCGACGCCGTAGCGTTGCTCGACGATTGCACCGAGTTCGTCATTATTCTTGCCGGCCAACAGCGCACGCAAGATGAAGGCGGCGGTCGGCGTCAAACGGTAAAATTTTCCGGAAACGGTATTCAACAGGAACTGATCGCCGTAAAAACGAAATCGCGACGCGCGGTCGACGTGCTCCGCCTGAGTTTCGCTTTGACTACGCATTTCACCAACACATCTCGTATTTTACGGATCACCATAGGGAATAATTCAAAGGCGCGGTGGTACGGTTCTGACATCAATGCGGATTTGCGTACCATCGTTAAGACGAGCGCCGCTTCCCTCATGAAGCAAATGGTGCAAGGCTTGGCCCTCGCGAAGGGAAGATGGTGCGGCACGTCCGAGACAAACGGTCGCTCCCGGTTGGCGCGGCTTCACAACGGCACGGTGTCAGCGACCAAGCGATCTAGCCCGGCGCAATGAAATGCCGGCGCCCGCGTGCGAATTCGCCGCCGGGCGCCGACAACAGGAAGACGCGCGGCTGACCAGTGGGCCGGGCGGTCTTGCCGCCAAGACACGGAAGAAGACTTGAACGAGCAGATCGTGAGCGCGCCGGCTCAGCCGGCGGCGTGCTCGCCGCTGGACGACCGTACCCGCATGTCCTCATCGGGGGTCGCATGGCTTGGAAGTCTGGAAGCAAGAAGCATCTGCGGTGGCTGCCGGCTTTGCTGCTGGCCGCGAGCATCGTCACGCCCGCCGCCGGTTACGAAATCGTGTCGATCAAGGCGACGCGGCCGGTCGGCGCCAGTCATCTGCACGCGGAATTGTTCAAGCCGAAGGGCGAAGGCCCCTTCCCCGCCGTCGTGCTGATGCACGGCTGCGGCGGCTGGCAGCCCGCAGTGCTGGACGGATTGCATTTGCACGCAACCGCCTTGCTCGAAGCCGGTTATGTCGTGCTCAACCTCGACAGCTTCGGCACGCGCGGCACCGGCGGCGGCGTCATCTGCGAAAGCATCCCCAGACTTACGCGCGCGCTTGGCTACCGCACCCATGACGCGTTCGACGCGCTGCGCTATCTGCAGGCGCAGCCTTTCGTCGATGCCGACAACACCTTCCTGATGGGCCAGAGCAACGGCGGCAGCGTCGCCATCAACGCGGCCAAGGCCAAAAGCAAGCGCGGCTATCGCGCTGTCGCCGCCTATTATCCCTGGTGCGGCTCGCTCGGCGGCCGGCGCGTGAAGCTGAGTGCGCCGCTCATCATCTTCGCCGGCCAGCGCGACGACTGGGTGCCGGCCTGGCAGTGCCGCGGCAAGCGCGCGGTCGGCGCGCACCTGAAGCTGGTCGAGTACCGCAACGCCGCGCATTCCTTCGACCTGCCGATCGGCCAGCAGCGCTACCTCGGCAAACTCATCGGCTTCGACAAGGCCGCCACTGAGGACAGCCGCGCGCAGATGCTCGCCTTCTTCGAGCGCCACCGCACGCGCAAGATCGAGCCGCCGGAGACGACGCAGGTGGCCGCGCAGGAAGACGACATCGCCACCCCGCCGCTCTGAAACAGCGCCTCCGTTTGCAGGTGGAACACGCAAGGGCCCCTGCGCGTTAAGCCCCACAATCGAATGGAGGCAATCATGGGCTTTGGACGTGGTGCTTTGCTCTGGATCCTCGGCGTCCCGCTGCCGATCATCATCCTGCTCGCGCTGTTCTGGCGCTGACGAAGGGGAAAACGCGCGGACAAAAAGGCCGGCGCCGATGGCGCCGGCTTTTTTGCGTTGGGCGGAGATGATGGCGCTCCCTAGGGGACTCGAACCCCTGTTTTCGCCGTGAGAGGGCGACGTCCTGGGCCGCTAGACGAAGGGAGCTTTAGGCCAAGAAGTATCGAGACCCCGGAGATAGCCTCGATCCGGCCCCCATGCAAGCGCGGGAGGCCTAGCGCCGCGGCACCTCGGGCGCTGGCGCCAGCCGCACCCGCCCGAGCGGCTTTAAGGTGGCGGCGTCGAAGCTCAAAAGCTCGATGGCGCCGGCATTCTCCACCGTCAGCACGACGCGGCCGTCGCCGACCGCCGTGGACAGCACCTTGGCGCCCACCGGCAGGTGCGGGGCCGCATCGGCGCCGGCTTGCGGGGCGCTTCCCTGCCAGTGATAAACGCGATAGCCGATGACGGCGAGCACCACCCCGACCGCGAGGAAGGTGGTCAGGCTGGCGATCATCATCAGCCGCTTCACCTTCGCCATGAAGGCGGCGGCCTGCGGATCGAGCGGTTTTTCGTCGTCGTCTGACATCGGTCGTCGAAGCCTTACAAGTCGTCGAAGCCTTACAATATGACGCAGAGCGCCACCGAGATCGTGACCATCGCCCCGGGCGAGCCCGGCGGGCGGCTCGACCGCGTGCTGGCGGCGCGCATCCCCGCGCTGTCGCGCTCGCGCCTGAAGGCGCTGATCCTCGACGGACAGGTGTCCGTCAAGGCGCGGACAATCCGCGATCCGGCCATCCAGGTCAATTCCGGCGACACCATCGTGGTGACGCTGCCTGCGCCGGAAGCGCCCCGGCCCGCCGCCGAGGCGATCCCGCTCGACATCATCTATGAGGACGCTTCCCTCATCGTCATCGATAAGCCGAAGGGCCTGGTGGTGCATCCGGCCGCCGGCCACGCCACCGGCACCTTGGTCAATGCGCTGATCGCGCATTGCGGCGACAGCCTATCTGGCATCGGCGGCGTCAAGCGGCCGGGCATCGTGCACCGGCTCGACAAGGACACCACCGGGCTGATGGTGGTGGCCAAGAACGACCGCGCCCACCGCGCGCTGAGCAAGCAGTTCGAGAACAAGTCGGAAGGCCCGATCGAGCGCGGCTATCTCGCTTTCGTCTGGGGCGCGCCCGGCCGCCCCCGCGGCACCATCGACGCGCCGCTCGACCGCCATCCGCATGCGCGCGAAAAGCGCGCGGTCCGCGAAGGCGGGCGCGCCGCGGTGACACATTGGGAGCTGGTCGAGACTTACGCCGGCCAAGATTCTGCGAAAGATCACGGCAAACCGGTGGCGAGCCTGCTCGCCTGCACCTTGGAGACCGGCCGCACCCACCAGATTCGCGTGCACCTCGCGCACATCGGCCATCCGATCCTGGGCGACGAAACTTACGCCACCGGCTTCAAGACCAAGGCCGGCCGGCTCGGCGAGCAGGCGCGCGCGGCGCTCGCTGCGCTCGGGCGGCAGGCGCTGCATGCCGAGCGGCTCGCCTTCGAACATCCTGAGACGGGCGAAGTGATGGAATTCGAGGCTCCCCTGCCCGCCGATCTCGCCCGCTTGCGCCAGGCGCTCGCCGCCGGGGCTTGATTTCCGGTTTCCAAGCCCCATATCGGGCTGGACCTCCCCCACCTTACAAGCTTTTCACGGCCGAACCCCGGAACACCGGGCCATTTCGCATGTTACCCCCACGCGCCCTGACACCAGGGTGCGACCACGACGCAAAAACTCAATCATTCCAAAGGGATTGCCGAAATCCTGCGGGGTGCTGCGGGAAGCACACGGCGACGTGACCGGCGGAATACTTCCTTTCCCCGGCCGGGTTCGGTATGCTGCACCTGCGAATGAGAGGACTTTGCCGTCGGCTCGGGGAGCGGCGGCGAACCACCGCCTGCCGATAAAACGGGGGCAACTGAAGGAGGGCGCTGTCATGGCCCGTACCGCCGCATTGCCGGCATTGAAAGCCGAATCCGGTCTTTCACACTATCTGGAAGAAATCCGCCGGTTCCCCATGCTGGAACCGCAGGAAGAGTACATGCTGGCGCGCAGCTGGCGTGAGCACGGCGACACCGAAGCCGCGCACAAGCTCGTCACCAGCCATCTGCGTCTCGTCGCCAAGATCGCCATGGGGTATCGCGGCTACGGCCTGCCGATCTCCGAGGTGATCTCGGAAGGCAATGTCGGCCTGATGCAGGCGGTGAAGCGCTTCGAGCCGGAAAAGGGATTCCGGCTGGCCACCTACGCCATGTGGTGGATCAAGGCCGCGATCCAGGAATACATCCTGCGCTCGTGGTCGCTGGTGAAGATGGGCACCACCGCCAACCAGAAGAAGCTGTTCTTCAACCTGCGCAAGGCGAAGAGCAAGATTTCCGCGCTCGACGAAGGCGATCTGCGGCCCGACCAAGTGCAGATCATCGCCAAGCGTCTCGGCGTCACCGAGCAGGACGTGATCGACATGAACCGCCGCCTCGGCGGCGACGCGTCGCTCAACGCGTCGATCCGCGACGACGGCGAGTCGGGCGAGTGGCAGGACTGGCTGGTGGACGACGCGCCGAGCCAGGAACGCATCCTCGCCGACAGCGAGGAGAGTGAGAACCGCCACAAGGCGCTGATGACGGCGCTCGACGTGCTCAACGAGCGCGAGCGCCGCATCTTCGAGGCGCGCCGGCTGGCCGACGACCCGATCACGCTCGAGGATCTGGCGGCCGAGTTCGGCGTCTCGCGCGAGCGCGTGCGCCAGATCGAGGTGCGCGCCTTCGAGAAGGTGCAGAAGGCGGTGAAATCCCGCCTCGCCGCCATCGAGCAGCCGTCGGCGCAAGCCGCCGGCGCCATCGCCGCGCACTAGCCAAAGTTACCAGGCGAAATGATAAAGGCCGGGCTGAAAAGCCCGGCCTATTCTTTTATCGTGGGGCGCGGCCGGAATTTCTCGCTGACTCCGCGGCGGCCCGACCAGAAGTGAATCAATCTCGACGCCGACGCGACGGACAGTTCGGCATATTGCTCGCACAACTCGTCATAGCACGCGTCCGCCAGCGCACCCTCGCGCATGGTCAGCACGGATTGCACTGTATTCCAGTCCAGCACGATCGACCGGCACAGGACCATCAAGCCGAAGCCGCTCTCTTCCTCGGTGAGCCTCTCGACATGCGCAATCGGCACGCCGCTCAGCACCGACAGCGCGACAATCGTCTCCGCGACCCGGCCGGCATCGGCGAATTCCAGAATTCTCATGCGGGTCAGGTCGGTATCCTGGCTGAAGCGGCCGACGATCCGCTGGGCCTCCGCGTAGTTTCGCGGCGCTTGCGCCGGTCTGGCGATCTGAGCGGATATCTCGCTCAGCACCTTGTTGATCGCGGCGTGCAGGTGCGGCGGCGCCGATGCCAGCATCCTTTGCCGCACCGCATCGGTCGCCTGCGCGATCAGGCGCCGGAACATCGCCGGCGAGATCTCGGCTCTGCGCGCCAGCGATTCCGCAAGCCGGCCGTCGCCGTCGGCGCGCAAGACGAGTTTGGCGACCGTCAGCTGCGAGAGCTGGGCGCCGGCGTTCGACGCGACTTCGTTGGCGACGTCGAGATTGCCGTGGTCGACGAGCGCCTCCGTAACGGCGGTGTTCAGCCGCGGCCGGCGCGCGATATGCGTCAAGTGCCCCTGGCTCTTGGTCGACGCGATCTCGATCAGGTCGGCGTCGCTCAGCCGCACCGATTGATTGAGAACTGGCGCGGCGACCTCGACCGCATCGTTGCGGGCAAGCCGCTGGATGGTGCCGAGCGGCGCGTTTTCGAGCGGCGCCAGCCGCGCGCTGAGAACGGCTAACGCGGCGGTTTCCACGCGATCGATCAATCGCTGGATCACGTCGTCGAAAACGCGCGTCTCTTCCTCGGCGTAGCGCGTGGCGCCCATGACGAAAAGATCCGTCACGCTCATCAAAATCGCCCGGCGCTTTTCGCTCGAGCCACTGTTGAGCGCGGACTCGATTTCGCGGATGAGTGGGTTTTTCGGTGTCACAATCGCCTCCGGGACGCAATCTCGGCGCCCTCTATGACTGAGCCTTCGTCCGCAACCCGGGCACAGCTTGTAGTTGACGGATAAATATTTAGTTACCCGTATGTGTTCTGTGAATTGGCGCCGCTACGCGGTGTTTCCAGTGGCGGATGAGCTGCTGCGCGGCGGCGGCCGACAGCGCTTCATACTGGGAGTACAGATCCCCGAAGGATTCGCCCTCCGCCTCCAACCCGTCCGGGCGGGTAGCAATCACGGCCGAGGCGGCGTTCCAGTCGAGCATGATCGAGCGGCAGAGCGACAAGAGGCCGAAGGCGGAAGGCGCCTGGAACAGGCGATAGACGTCGGCGACCGGCAGCCCGCTCAGCACCGACAAAGCCGCGATCATCGCGTCCACGCGTCTGCCGGCGGCGAAGCTGGAAAGCTTCGTGCGGGTGAGCCTGGTGTCCTGGCTGAAGGAGGCGACGATGCGTTGCGCCTCCTCGTGCGTCTGCACGCTGGCGGTGTTGACCCCGGCCTGCGCGGCGAGGCCGTCCAGCACCTCCTGGATCATGGCGCGGTGCTCGGGCGCGGCCAGCGCCAGCAGTCTTGCCCGCACGGCTTCGGTCGCCTGCGCCATGAGATGCCGGAACAGCGGGCGCGGAATGTCCGCGCGCTGGGAGATCGCGCCCGTCAGCCGCTCGTCACCTTCCGCGCGCACGACCAGTTTGGCCATGGTCAGGTTCGAGATCTGCGCGCCCGCGTTCGAGGCCACCGCGGTGGCGACGTCCGCATTGCCGTGGTCGACGAGCGCCTCCGTCACCGCCTCGTTGATGTGCGTGCGGCGCGCGATGGTGGCGAGGTGCGCCTGGCTCTTGGTCTTGGCAATTTCGATGAGGTCGGTGTCGTTGAGGCTCGGCGACTGCGCCAGGACGGGAGCCGATACTTCGATCGCGTCGTCGCGCGCCAGGCGGCGGATCGTCTGCAACGGGGCATTGGCCACCGGCGCCAGGCGCGCGCTCAGCTCGACCAGCGCGCGGCTCTCGACGTGATTGATAAGGTGGCACATGACGTCGTCGAACACGGCCGTCGCCTGTTCGGAGACACCCGCGAAGCCGCCGAAATAGAGATCGGTGACCCGCCGCAGGATCTCCTGGCGCTTCGCTTCGGAGCCGTCGCGCAGTGAGGTCTCGATCTCGCGCACGACGTCGATGTTTAAAGCGGCTTGCGACATTGCCGGTCTCGCCCTTCTGGCGCTGGCGCGCGGCGCGACTCTGCCCGCACGCGAGTGCCAGTATCCGGCAGCCCCGATAAACATCCGTAAATTGCGATATGAATTAGTGCGCTCGGCGATGACCGACCGTTCACCAATCGGTATGCCGGTCCGTAAAACCCGCTATTTCCGCAGATTCACGCCGCTTTCTTGCTCTCGTTGATTAAAGCAGATTGCAGAAAAATACGCGCGGCAACGCGCGCCAAGCAGCGTCGGACGCTACTGTCCCCAGGCCCGGAAGGCTTCCTCGAAGGCGCGCGCCCCCGGCGTGCCCTTCTCGACCGCGAGGATGGCGCGCTTGCCGCTGGTGTAGACCACCGGAATGTCAAACCAGTCGCGCTCCTTGAGCAGCTGCACGTTGCGCTGCAGGTCGATCTCGACGGCGGACAGGCCGACCAGGAAATAGCCGTTGGTCACCTTCACCGCGAGGCCGGCGAGCGGCACGCCGCGCGCCTGCTCGTTCTGCTTCATCAGCACGCCCGGGACATTGCCGATGCCGCCCTCGGCGAAGTCGGCGGGCACCGAGAACAGGATCTCGATGGTGTGGCTGGCCGGCAGCGCCTTGTCGGTGTTGCGGCGAAGCGACCAGGTCATGCGCAGGCGGCGTTCGGGAATCTCCACGTCGGCGCGCACGGCGAGCTCGGGCGCCAGCCCGGGGCCGGGCGACACCGTCTCGGTGCGCCAGATCGCCGAGCCGACATAGCGCTTGCCCTGCGGATCGTTGGGGTCCTCGTCGTAGAGCACGACCTTCTGCGCGACGGCGGCGGCCGGCGCGTTGGCGCTCGAGGGCGCCGCGGCGTCGCCGCCGACGCGGTCGGCGATCTTCGGG
>JALHRB010000032.1 GCA_022841665.1 Pseudolabrys sp. | reverse complement strand
CGTGCCGCGGCGGGCGGCGGGGGAGCTGGACGGGCGGCGGGTGGGGGCGCAGGCGCGGGTTTGGCTGCCGGCGCGGCCGCGGGTGGCTTCTTGTCCTTTTCCGGCGGTTTGCTGTCCTGGGCGCCGGCGCTCAGCGGCAGCGCGGCGGCGGCGAGCATCGCAACGGCGGCCAGCCATCCCGTCGATTTCGGCATGTGTCGTCCTCCTCGGCCCAAACGCAATCGTCCGGGCCATCAACCGAATAAACGGAAGCGGGTTCACAACCCTTCGCCCGGTCATGCGGATGTGATCGGAGATGGACGTTTGTTCATTTCCGCCGGTATCGGCTTGCGCCACCGCAAAACGACAGAGAAGCGCAGCGCGGCGGCTCTTACGCCACCGCCTCGCAGGCGAAGGCGATCTGTTCGACGTGCCGGTGATCGGTGCCGACTACGTGCGCCGCCTGTTCTCCGAAGGCTAGCGCTGCGCGCTGGCCCCGCCGCGCAGGCGGGCGATCAATTCCATGGTCGGGAAGGAATCGGCCGGCATGCCGACCTTCATCTGCGCCTGCTTGACTGCGCTACGCGTCTTGACGCCGACCTTGCCGTCGGGCTCGCCGACGTCAAAGCCCTGCTTGTTCAAGAGCTCCTGCAGCTCCTTCACCTCGTGGCCCTGCAAGACCTCGACCTCCATGCCGCCGCGGTCGACCGGCGGCGCACCGGCCAGCCGCGCGCCGAAATAGGCCACGGTCGTGACGTAGACCATGGACGAATTCCAGCCGAGCAGCGCCTGGAAATTGTCGTAGGCGAGGAAGGCCGGTCCGAGGCGGCCCATCGGCAGCAGCAGCGATGCCTTCATGCCGTCGGCCGGCAGCGCCGCGCCGTGCGCGCCGCGCACGCCCCATTTCACCCACTGCGAGCGCGGGTGCTGAATGGTGAGGTCGGCCTGATCCCACGGCAGCTCGCGCGGCACCTTCACTTCCTGCAGCCACGGCTCGCCGCGCTTCCAGCCGAGGTGGCGCAGGTAATTGGCGGCGGAGGCGACCGTGTCGGGCGTGCTCTTCACCAGGTTGCGCTTGCCGTCGCCGTCGTAATCGACGGCCTGCTTGTAATAGTCCGAGGCGGTGAACTGCATGGCGCCGAGCTCGCCGGCCCAGTCGCCGCCCATCATCTCGTCGACGGTGAGGTCGCCGCGCTGGACGATGCGCAGCGCGTCCAGCAATTGCGCCCGGAAGAAATCCGACCGGCGGCAATCGTAAGCGAGCGTCGCCAGCGCCGCGAAGATGTTGCTGTTGCCCGTGTTCTTGCCGTAGTCGCTCTCCAGCCCCCAGAACGCGGTGAGGATCGAGCCCGGCACGCCGTATTCGCGCTCGACCTTGGCGAACAGCGCGGCATGCGCCTTCATCTGGTTGACGCCGTTCTGGTAGCGCTGCCCGGCGAGGATGCGGTCGGAGAATTTCAGAAACGACAGGTTGAACACGCCCTGCGCGCGGTCCTTGGCGATGATGCGCTGCTCGAACCGCATGTGCGGCGCGGCGGCGGCGATCACCTGCGGCGGGATGCCCTGCGCGGCGGCGTCTTTCTTGAAGTCGGCGAGCCAGTGCTCGAAGCTGCCGGTGTTCTGGCAGGTGGCGGCAAACGCCTGACCCGACAGAAGCAGGCCAAGCGCCAAGCCCAGCGCCGGTACTGCGAATTTCAGGATGCGCATCGTTTCGCCTTTCCAAGGGGTGGCGGCGAATGTGCCGAATGCGCGCGCCGGGTCAAGGTTGATCCGCAAGAAGCGTTAAGGCTTATTCTGTTGGTAATGATGGTTTATTTCCGGCTGCGCCGATGCGGCCGCCGGAACAACGGGGTAAGACACGGGGTCGTATGCAAGTCCTGGTAATCGGAGCCGGCGTGGTTGGTCTGGCTGTGGCGCGCGCCGCGGCGCGAGCCGGCCATGAGGTGGTGGTGGCGGAAGCGGCCGCCGCCATCGGAACCGGCATTTCCTCTCGCAACAGCGAAGTCATCCACGCCGGCATGTACTACCCGACCGGGACGCGGCGCGCGCGCCACTGCGTCGCCGGCCGCCGCATGCTGTACGAATTCTGCGCTTCGCACGGCGTGCCGCACCGTAAATGCGGCAAGCTGATCGTCGCCACCAACCCGGCCGAGCTCGCCAAGATCGAAACCATCCTCGCGCAGGGCCAGATCAACGACGTCGAGGGTCTTGTCTTCATCGGCCCCGACGAGGCGCGCGCGCTCGAGCCGGCGGTGGCCTGCATCGGCGCGCTCAATTCGCCCGAGACCGGCATCATCGACGCGCACGCCTACATGCTGGCCTTGCGCGGCGACCTCGAGGATGCCGGCGGCGCGGTCGCGGTGAACACGCCGGTGGTGCGGGCGCGGCGCGCCGGCGCGCAATGGCGCGTGCAGTTCGGCGGCGGCAGCGCCGACGAGTTCGACTTCGACGCGGTGGTCAATTGCGCCGGGCTGGGCGCGCAAGGCATGGCGCGCGCGATGGACGACTACCCGCAGGACCGCGTGCCGCGCCTGGTTTTCGCGAAAGGCAATTACTTCTCCTGCGCCGGCAAGCCGGCCTTCACGCGGCTGATCTACCCGGTGCCGGTCGATGGCGGGCTTGGCGTGCACGTCACGCTCGATCTCGCCGGCCGCGTGCGCTTCGGGCCGGACGTCGAATGGGTCGATGAGGAGAATTACGACGTCGATCCGCGCCGCGCGGAGGCCTTCTACGCGCGCATCCGCACTTATTGGCCGGGGCTGAAGGAAGGCGCGCTGTCGCCCGACTACTCCGGCATCCGGCCGAAGCTTTCCGGCAAAGGCGAGCCGCAGGCCGACTTCATGATCGACACGCCGGCCGACCACAAGGTGCCGGGCCTGGTGCAGATGTTCGGGATAGAATCGCCGGGCCTCACGTCGTCGCTCTCGCTCGCCGACGAAGTGGTGGCGGCGCTCGAGGCGTGACAGCTGCTTATGGGACGGCGGGTTCGCCGGCCGATATGTCGGCCGCCTGCGCCGCCTTGCTGGAGTCGATCGACGAGGTCGTTTCCGGCGTCGCCGCCGGCAAGGGGACCGACACCCTGATCGCGGAGAGCTGCTCGCGCGTGTTCTTGCCGAAGCCGGCAAAGGATTGCACCGGCGTAAAGTCGCCCTTGCCGCGGCCGCTATAGGCGACGAGGCCGGTGTTGGTGACAACGATGTCGCCGGGCCGCAGCGTCGGGTCGTTGGCGGCGTCGAGCGCCGCCAGGCCGAACGGCGTTTTGCCGTTGCAGGTGCACTTGTCGACCACGCGCTCGCGGAAGGCGTAAGCCGTGTCGAGATTGGCGTAGCGGCCGCCGTCGCGGCCGACCGCGTAATCGATATTGCTGCCGCCGTAGACGCGCGTCTCCGCCGCCGGGCAGAGCGCGCGGCAGGTGTCGGCCGCGTTCATGTTGGCTTGCGCCTGCACCGGGAAGTAATGGCCGTCGCAGGTGCGCACGCAGAAACCGCGCGTCGGGTTGGCTTCGCCGCGCGGCGCGCTTTGCGGCGGCGGCGGATTGAGCGCGCGGGCGAGACTCGTGAAGGGGTCGACGAAAGGCTGCGCGCTCGGCGGCGGCGCGACCTGGCGGCGGAAGCCGCCGAACAGCCGCTCGAACAGGCCGGCGGCGGAAGCCGGCGTCGCCATCGGCATCAGCAGCGCGAGGCCGATGAGGCCGGCGCCGATCCGTACCGAATTTTTCCGACGCGACATCATCGTACGCCCGCCCGTGAACGTGCTTTCAGCCCGCTGAACAACGTGCGGACGGGCCGAAAGTTGCGTCCCTGACGGGGCTAGGCCGCCGCCCGCCGGACGCGGCGGCAGCAAAGCCCAGCAGGCGTAAAGGCCGGGTTAGCGCGTTTCAGAAATATCGCCACCAGACGTAAACGTGGGCGATCGCTATCGAAATCAGCATCATCGGGAAGGCATAGAGTGAATAGGTGATGAACTTGAACGGCACCCCGTTGCGTTCGCCGATGCCGGCCACCGTGAGGTTGGCCGAGGCGCCGATCAAGGTGCCGTTACCGCCGAGGCAGGCGCCGAGCGACAGGCACCACCACAGCGGCAGGATGTTGTCCGGTCCGCCATAGGCCGGCGCCATGCTCTTGATCAGCGGGATCATGGTGGCGACGAAGGGGATGTTGTCGACGATCGCCGACAGCACCGCCGACGCCCACAGGATGGCGTAGCCGGCATGCGCCATGTTGCCGCCCGTCGCCTGCACCAGCATGTCGGCGAGCAGATGCAACAGGCCGCCGGCCTCGACGCCGTGCACGACGACGAACAGGCCGATGAAGAAGAAGATGGTGATCCACTCCACGTCGCCGAAGGTGGAATGGACGTTGTGCGCCGCCTTCTCGGAGTGATGCGCCCAGTTGTCGAGCAGCATCAGCACGGCGGCGCCGAACATGGCGATGGTCGCCGGCTCGAGATGCAGTTGCCGCGCGAATACGAAGGCGATCATGACCAGCGTCAGCACGGCGAGCGACTGCTTGAGCAGCAGCCAGTCCTGGATGGTTTCGTTCGCGTCCATGGCCATGACGCGCGCTTCGGATTCGGGCGTGGCCTTCAGGTATTTGCCCCAGAGCACGTGGATCATGACCACCTGCACCGCCATGATCACCACGACGATCGGCGCGAGGTGATAGACGAACTGGTTGAAGGTGAGTCCGACCTGCGAGCCGATCAGGATGTTGGGCGGGTCGCCAATCAATGTCGCAGTGCCGCCGATGTTGGAAGCGAAGATCTCGGCGAACAAATACGGATAGGCCGGCACCTCCAGCGTCTTGCAGATGGCGAGCGTAACCGGGACGATCAGCAGTACCGTGGTGACGTTGTCGAGCAAGGCGGAGAGCACCGCGGTGGTGACCTGAAGCAGCAACAGGATGCCGGCCGGGTGCGCCTTGGCGGCTTGCGCCGACCACACCGCCAGATACTGGAACATGCCCGAGCGGCGCGAGATCGACACCAGGATCATCATGCCCGTCAGCAGGCCGATGGTGTTCCAGTCGATGCCCTTGATCGCTTGTTCCTGGTTGAGCACGCCGACCAGGATCATCACGCCGGCGCCGACCAGCGCGACGATGGCGCGGTTGACCTTTTCGGACATGATGACGGCGTAGGTGATGGCCAGGATGCAGGTGGAAACCCACATCGCATCGAGGCCGAAATAGACGTTGGACGCCGCGTGCGCGGTCATGGCCGGTCTTCCCCCCAAACAGCGACGCCGGACGTCGGAAGGCCGACCGCGCCTCAGTCGGCGGCAAACTCACGCATGGGGGTGCCGTGAGTCAAGACAACTTGAGGATGGGGGAAACCGGTAACAGCGTCAGCAGAAGGAAGAGCGGGAAGAGCACCGCCCCCGACCAGACCATAAAGCCGAAGAAGCTCGGCATGCGCACGCCCTGTTCGGTGGCGATCGCATAGACCATCAGGTTCGGCGCGTTGCCGATATAAGTGAGTGCGCCCATATAGACCGCGCCCATCGAGATGGCGGCCAGCGTGCCGGCCATGGGCCCCATCAATTCCTTGGCGTCGCCACCGGCCAGCTCGAAGAAGACCAGATAGGTCGGCGCATTGTCGAGGAAGGCGGAAAGCACGCCAGTGAGCCAGAAATAGGCGGCCTCGTGCGGAAGCCCGTCGCGCGCCGTCACCGTCTGCAACAGGAAGGCGAAGGTGCCCTCGCTGCCCGCGCCGAGCATCGCCATCACCGGCACGATGGCGACGAAGATGCCGGCGAAAAGGATTGCGACTTCGCGGATAGGCTCGAAGGTGAAGCCGTTGGCCTCGCGGTGCTCGTCGGGCGTGAGCCGGAGCGAGGCCAGCGCGCACAGGATGAGGACGCCGTCGCGCACGAGGTTCGGCAGCGTCAGCGTCGTGCCGTAGACGTCGAAGGCGATGCCCGGCTGCCAGGCGGCTGAGAGCAGGATGGCGGCGATGATGACGGCGATCAGCACCAGGTTGATTCCGCCGCGGACGCGGATCGCACCCGCCGGTGCGGGCAGTACCGGGTCGCGGCGGTAGAAGAACGTGTCGACGACGAAGAAGATCGTCAGCACCAGGGCCGCAACGACGGCCGTCTGCAGCCAAAGATGCTGCGCCGTCCAGAAGAAGTCGACGCCGCGCAGGAAGCCGACGAACAGCGGCGGGTCGCCGAGCGGCGTCAGCGCTCCGCCGATATTGGCGACCAGGAAGATGAAGAAGACGACGACGTGGGTGTTGGCTTTGCGCGTTGCGTTGGCGCGGATGAGCGGGCGAATGAGGATCATGGCCGCGCCGGTGGTGCCGACGAAGCTCGCGATGCCGGCGCCGAAGGCCAGCACGCCCAGGTTGCCGCGCGGCGTGCCGCCGAGATTGCCGGTGACGAGGATGCCGCCGGCGACGACATAAAGCGCGAACAGCAGCACGATGAAGCTCAGATACTCGCCCAGGGCGGCATGGACCAGGGCGGCCAGCGCGGCCGGGGCGCCGAACTCGATGGCGAGCGGCGCCAGCGTCAGCGCGGCCCAGCCGGTTGCGATCTTGCCGTAATGGTGGTGCCACAGGCGCGGAAACAGCAGCGGCCCGGTGGCGATCGACAGCAGCATGCCGGCGAAGGGCAGCGCCCAGGGCCAGGCCATCGTGGCGCCGTCGAGCGCAGGCGCGGCGGCGGCCGGGCTCGGCGCGAGCAGGAGAAGGGCGACCGACAGACCGAGGAGCGTGCGAAGGCGGTTTACCATGTCCGAGGCTGCCTAGCAGCCGCTCGCACGTGCAGCAATCGCCCCGTTTGCGTCCATGCGTCGCAATGTCATGATGGGCGGACATAACAACAGGGGAAACGCATGCCGAACCAGGTCCGCTTCTTGAACCCGAAGACCTTGGCCAAGCCGCCGGGCTACACCTACGTGGTCGAGACCATGGGGCCGGGCCGCACGGTCTACATCGCCGGCCAGCTCGGCCTCGATCTCGACAACAAGCTGGTCGGCTCAGCTGGCGACTTCCGCGCGCAATGCGCCAAGGCCTTCGAGAACCTCGGCTACGCGCTGGTCGCCGCCGGTGCGCAGTTCAAGGACGTGGTGAAGATCAACAATTACCTCGTCGGCATGGACAACATCGGCATCTTCCGCGAGGTGCGCGATCAGTTCCTCAACACGTCGGCGCCGCCGGCCAGCACGACCGTCGCCGTGCCGCAACTGGCGCGGCCTGGTGCGCTGTTCGAGATCGAAGCGATCGCGGTGCTGCCGGAGCGGGCGGCGGCGAAGCCGGCCCGCAAATCAGCCGCGGCCAAGCGCGGCGCTCCAGCGGGCCGCAAGGCTTCATCCAAACGCGCCGCCCGGGCGGCACGCAAGAAAAGGAGTTAGACGGAAATGGCGGAAAGGCCAGGCGCTGAGAGCACATGGGCGTGAGTGTGACGCGCGGGGGTTTTTCGCAATTCTTCGGCCACCAGGCGGCGGGCGGCGTGGTGCTGGCCGTCGTCACGCTTGCCGCGCTTGCGATCAGCAATTCACCCTGGCGCGATGTCTACACCGCCTTCACGCGTATCCCCGGAACGGTGGACGTCGGCGGCGCGCTGGTCATCAGCAAGCCGCTGCTGTTGTGGGTCAACGACCTGTGGATGGCGGTATTCTTCTTCCTCATCGGACTGGAGATCAAGCGCGAGTTCGTCGAGGGCGAGCTGGCCACTCGGCGGCAGGCGATCCTGCCCGCAGCGGCAGCGCTTGGCGGCATGGTGGTGCCCGCCGCGATCTATGCCTTTATCAATCTCGGCGACGCGGCGGCGCTGCGGGGCTGGGCCATTCCGGCGGCCACCGACATCGCCTTCGCGCTCGGCATCGTCATGCTGCTCGGCTCGCGCGTGCCGCCGTCGCTGAAGGTGTTTCTCACCGCAGTAGCGATCATCGACGATCTTGGCGCCATCGTCGTGATCGCGGTGTTCTACACCGCCGGGCTCTCGTTGCCGGTGCTGATTCTCGCGGCGGTCGGCGTGGCCAGCCTGGCGCTGTTGAACCTTGCCGGGGTGCGGCGCGCCGACCTGTACATCGTCGTCGGTCTCGCCATCTGGGTATGTGTGCTGAAGTCCGGCGTGCACGCGACTTTGGCCGGCGTGGTGACGGCCCTGGCGATCCCGATGAGGAACCGTGACGGCGAGCCGCTCGCCGGCGCGCTCGAGCACGCCCTGCATCCCTGGGTCGCCTTCGTGGTGCTGCCGATGTTCGCCTTCGCCAATGCCGGTGTCACGCTCCTGGGCATCTCGCCGACAAGCCTTTTCAATCCGATCCCGCTCGGCATTGCCGCCGGCCTCGTGGTGGGGAAGGCGGTAGGCGTCTTTGGCGCGTGCTGGCTGATGATCCGCAGCGGCGTTGCGGCGGCGCCGGCGGATGCCACGACGAGGCAACTGTTCGGCGTCTGCATCCTGTGCGGCATCGGATTCACCATGAGCCTTTTCATCGGCGCGCTGGCCTTTGACGGGCTGGGGCCCGCCTATGAGACGGAGCTCAAGCTCGGCGTGCTGGTGGGCTCGCTCATCGCGGGAGCGCTGGGGACGCTGATCCTGCGGCGCGGCTGACGCGGCGGGCTCTGCGCGAAACGCAGTGTCATGCCGCTCAACCCGGCGTTGGCTGATCCCTATGGCGGCACGGTGATGCAGGCCGCCGTCGCGGCGGGAGAAAAGCCGCGAACGCTGGGCGGCGCAAAGAAATCGCCCAAAAAGAAAGTGGCGCGGCGCAAGAAGCGGTAAACACGCGGCGCGCTAGCGTGGAGCGGCTTCCGGCGCCGCTTGCGGCGCGGCTTGCGCGCGCGGCCTGAACCAGCCGACCATCACCATGAAGGCGCGGCCGAACGGGTTGATGAACTCGCCGGTGATGGTGTGCGCCTTGTCTTCCGCCGGCTCGATGCCGAAGGTCAGCTTCTCGCGCTCCTTGGCGGGGACATGCAGCGTGCCGAACAGCCAGTCCCAGACCGCGAGGCAGCTTCCGAGATTCTTGTTGAAGTGAATCGGGTTGGTCGAGTGATGGATCTGGTGATGCGCCGGGCTCACGAACAGCCGCCCGAGCACGCCGCGGAAGGCGATCCAGATATGCGTGTGCTGGAGGTGCGAGTACAGGTGGATGAAGACGACCAGGATGACGTTGTTGCCCGACAGCGCGTATTGATACGAGCTGTCGCCGAACAGGTAGGCGACCACGCCGTTGGTGAGCGCCGCCGTCACCGCCAGGATGTTGCCGAAGATCACGGTGTCGAGCGGGTGCATGCGCGTGACGGTGAGCGGCGTCAGCACTTCCGCGGAGTGATGCACCTTGTGCAGCTCCCACAGCACCGGGATGCGGTGCTTGAGGTAGTGGTCGAGCCAGTAGCCGAACTCGTAGGCGAGAAACAGCATCGCGGTGACGATGCAGTTCTGCGCGAAGGACGGCAGCGCCGACGGCGTCACCGGCCCGCCGACCGCGATCAGGCCTTGCAGTACGCCGTTGGTGAGCAACTGGTATGACACCGTCGCCATGCCGAAGATGGCGCCGTAGACTGCGGTGTTGAACAGGAAGTAGCCGACGTCGGCGGTGAAGGACGGATGGCGCAGGATGCGCTTCGGGAACAGCGCGCGCGCCAAAAGGCGCAGGCGCACGCGGCCGCGCTTGCGGTAGCGCCGGTAGGCCAGGAACCCGCCCGCGATCAGCAGCGCGCAGACGAGCGAGGTCGCCGAGAATTCGGTGCCGACCGAGAAGAACAGCTCGCAATAGCGGTTGAAGATGTTGACGAGGCCGTCGCCGATGCGTTCCAGCATTCCGATTCACGCGCAATGCAGCGCGGCCTGCGCGCCGCGCGTGGCCAAGCTAGACCGGCACGATTAAGGAGCTGTTAAGGTATAGGCGGAAAGCGCCCGGTTCGGGGCGCGCTTAATGCGCCTCGTCCCAATTGTCGGCGGCGCGCGCGTCGACCTGCAGCGGCACGTTGAGCGCGACCGCCGGATGCGGCGCGCCTTCCATCACGTCCTTGATGATCGGGATGGTGTCCTTCACTTCCTTCTCGGGCACTTCGAAGATCAATTCGTCGTGCACCTGCAGCAGCATCTGCGCCTTCAGCTTGGCGGCCGCGAGTTCCGCTTCGACGCGCATCATGGCGCGGCGGATGATGTCGGCGGCCGAGCCTTGCAGGCGCGCATTGATCGCCGCGCGCTCGTTGAAGGCGCGGATCGACGCGTTCGAGGCCTTGATGTCGAGGTAGTGGCATTTGCGCCCGAACAGCGTGAGCACGTAGCCATGCTCGCGGCAGAAGTCGCGCGTCTCGTCCATGTAGTCGCGGATGCCGGGGAAGCGCTCGAAGTATTTCTTGATGTAGGCGCCGGCTTCCTCACGCTCGATGCCGAGCTGGTTGGCGAGCCCGAAGGCCGAGATGCCGTAGATGATGCCGAAGTTGATCGCCTTGGCGCGGCGGCGCACGTCGGCCGACATGTCCTTGATCGGCACGCCGAACATTTCCGACGCCGTCATGGCGTGGATGTCGACGCCATCTTTGAACGCCTGACGCAGCGCCGGCACGTTGGCGACCTCGGCCAGGAGCCGCAGCTCGATCTGCGAGTAGTCGGCCGAGATGAGCTTCATGCCCGGCGGCGCAACGAAGGCGCGGCGGATCTTGCGGCCGTCCTCGGTGCGGATCGGGATGTTCTGCAAGTTCGGCTCGGACGACGACAGGCGGCCGGTCGAGGTGGCGGCGAGCGCGTAGCTCGTGTGCACGCGCTGGGTGGTCGGGTTGACGTAGTTCGGCAGCGCCTCGGTGTAGGTCGAGCGCAGCTTCGACACCTGGCGCCAGTCGAGGATGGTGCGCGGCAGCGCGTGGCCCTGCTCGGCCAGCTCTTCGAGTTCGCGCGCGGTGGTGGACCACTGGCCGGTCTTGGTCTTGCTGCCGCCGGGCAGGCCCATCTGGCCGAACAGGATGTCGCCGAGCTGTTTGGGCGAGCCGGGGTTCACCTGCGTGCCGGCGATCTTGTTGATCTCCTGCTCGAGCGCGGTCTGCTTCTTGCCGAAATCGTTCGACAGGCGCGCCAGCACGGCGCGGTCGATGGCGATGCCGCGCTGCTCCATGCGCGCCAGCACGCGCGGCATCGGCCGCTCCAGCGTCTCGTAGACGCTGACGACGTGCTCGGCCGCCATGCGCGGCTTGAGCGCCTGCCACAAGCGTAACGTCGCGTCGGCGTCTTCCGCGGCGTAAGCGGCGGCGCGCGCAACCGGCGTCGCCTCCGGCGTGAACAGCGCCTTGTCGCGGTTCTTCACGTCGTGGAAGCGCGACGGGTCGCGGCCGTAATAGCGGTTCGCCACCTTGTCCCACTCGTGGCCGCCTTTACCGGCGTCGAGCACGTAGGACATCAGCATGGTGTCGTCGAGCGCGCCGATCTCGACACCGCGGCAGGCGAGCACCAGCCAGTCGCGCTTCACGTCATGGCCGATCTTGGTGACGCTGCCGTCTTCCAGCACGGCCTTGAGCGCGTCGAGCGCGGCGCGCTCGCCGATCTGGCCGTCGCACAGCTTGGCGGCGAACAGGCCGGAGGCCTCGCTGTCGCTCGCCTCGCGGTGGCCGAGCGGCAGGTAAGCCGCCTCGTTCGGCGCGACCGCCAGCGACAGTCCGCAGAGCGCGGCCTGCATCGGGTCGAGCGTGTTGGTCTCGGTCTTGAGCGCCAGCACGCCGGTGTCATAGGCGCGCGCGATCCATGTGTTGAGCGCGTCGAGCGAATCGATGGTCTGGTACTTGGCGACATCGAACTTGGCCGCGCGCAAGGCCTCGATGCGCTTGCTGGCGAGCGAAACCGGCGTCATCGGCGTGGATGCATCGCCCGTGGCTTGCGCCACGCGTGGCGGCGGGGCGTCGAGCGCGAGCTGGCCCTGGCCGCCGCTGCGGCCGGCGGGCGTGGGCGCAACCTTGGCGGCGGACGAAAGCGCGCCGTCGGCTTCGATCTGCGCGGCGTCGATGCCCGATTTCTCCGCGATGCGGCGGGTGATGGTGGTGAACTCCATCGCCTTCAGGAAGGCGATCAGCCGTTTGTAGTCGGGCTGGTGCACGGCGAGCTCGTCGACCGGCACCTCGAGCGGCACGTTGGGATCGAGCGTCACCAGCTTCTTGGAGATGCGCGCCAGTTCGGCGTTGTCGATCAAGGTCTGCCGGCGCTTGTCCTGCTTGATCTCGGAGGCGCGCTTGAGCAACGTCTCCAGGTCGCCATATTCGCCGATGAGCTGCGCCGCGGTCTTCACGCCGATGCCGGGCACGCCCGGCACGTTGTCGGAGGAGTCGCCGATCAGCGCTTGCACCTCGATCACTTTTTCCGGCCCGACGCCGAATTTCTCGATCACTTCCTCGCGGCCGATGCGCTTGTCCTTCATGGTGTCGTACATGACCGTGCAGTCGTTCACGAGCTGCATGAGGTCCTTGTCGGACGACACGATCGTCACGGTGGCGCCGGCCTCGCAGGCGAGCCGCGCATAGGTCGCGATCAGGTCGTCGGCCTCGTAGCCGGCCTGCTCCAGGCAGGGGATCTCGAAGGCGCGCACGGCGTCGCGGATGAGCGGGAATTGCGGGCGCAAGTCTTCCGGCGCGTCCGGCCGGTGTGCCTTGTAGTCGGGATAGAAGTCGGTGCGGAAGGTCTTTTCGGATTTGTCGAAGACGACGGCCAGATGCGTCGGCTTGTTGTCCGCCGGCATCTCGGCCAGGAGCTTCCACAGCATGTTGCAGAAGCCGAGCACAGCATTGACCTGGAGGCCGTCGGACTTGCGGGTCAGCGGCGGCAGCGCGTGATAGGCGCGGAAAATGTAGCCGGAGCCATCCACCAGGAAGAGGTGGTCGCCCTTTTTGAGCGGGCGCGCGGCAGGGTTGGCGGGCAAGGCCGGCGCGGCGGCGGCTTTGGTCTTCGGTTTGGCTGTCGGCATGGCCCGAATGTGGGCCCGGAAGGCCGCTTAATCAATCAGCGTCACATGACGACCACAGGAATCGGCGATGGGTGGCCATGCGCCGCCGCCCTCGCCAGTACGGCCGGCCTCTGCTATTGAAGCGCCGCCGGTTTCGGCCGGAACCGGTTAGCCATTTCGTGACGGAGAAGCCATGCGCGTTGCCATGATCGGCACCGGCTATGTCGGCCTCGTTTCCGGGGCCTGTTTCGCCGATTTCGGCCACGACGTCATTTGCGTCGACAAGGACAAGGGCAAGATCGCGGCGCTCGAGCGCGGCGAGATGCCGATCTACGAGCCGGGCCTGGCCGAGCTGGTCGCTAACAACACCAAGGCCGGGCGGCTGAAGTTCACCACCGACCTGAAGCCGGCGGTGGCCGACGCGGACGCCGTGTTCATCGCGGTCGGCACGCCCTCGCGCCGCGGCGACGGCCACGCCGACCTGACCTTCGTCTATGACGCGGCGCGCGAGATCGCGGCCGCGCTCACCGGCTTCACCGTGGTCATCACCAAGTCCACGGTTCCGGTCGGCACCGGCGACGAGGTCGAGCGCATCATCCGCGAAACGCGGCCGGAAGCCGATTGCGCGGTGGTTTCCAATCCCGAGTTCCTGCGCGAAGGCGCCGCCATCCGCGACTTCAAGCACCCCGACCGCATCGTGGTCGGCACCGCCGAGGCGCGCGCGCGCGAGGTGATGACCGAACTCTACCGCCCGCTTTATCTCAACCGCGCGCCGCTCTTGTTCACCGACCGGCGCACGGCCGAACTGATCAAATACGCGGCCAACGCCTTCCTCGCCACCAAGATCACCTTCATCAACGAGATCGCGGATCTCGCCGAGAAGGTCGGCGCCGACGTGCAGGAGGTCGCGCGCGGCATCGGGCTCGACAACCGCATCGGCGCCAAGTTCCTGCACGCCGGGCCGGGCTATGGCGGCTCGTGCTTCCCGAAGGACACGCTGGCGCTGCTCAAGACCGGCCAGGACAACGGTGCGCCGCTGCGCATCGTCGAGGCGGTGGTGGCGGTCAACGACGCGCGCAAGCGCGCGATGGCGCGCAAGGTCTCGGCCGCGCTCAACGGCGAGGTGCGCGGCAGGACGATCGCGCTGCTCGGCCTCACCTTCAAGCCCAACACCGACGACATGCGCGACGCGCCGTCGCTGCCGCTGATCACCGCCTTGCAGGACATGGGCGCCAAGGTGCGCGCCTACGATCCCGAGGGCATGGAGCAGGCGAAGGCGATGGTGCCGAACGTCACCTTCTGCAATGACGCCTACGATTGCGCGCAAGGCGCCGCGGCGCTGGTCATCGTCACCGAGTGGGAGCAGTTCCGCGCGCTCGACTTCGACCGATTGAGGGACGTGATGGAAAAGCCGGTGCTGGTCGACCTGCGCAACGTCTACCGGCCGGACGAAGTCGCGCGCCACGGTTTTGTCTATGAGAGCGTGGGACGGGCGCGGAAATGATTTTCCTTAGAAGCTGTCATGCCCCGCGAAGGCGGGGCATCCGGTAGTCACCGCCATCGCAATATTTTTAGCGCCTGCGTTTACTGGATCATCCGCTTTCGCGGATGATGACAGCCGAGAATCATGCGCACCTTCGACACACCTCTCCCGATCGACGCCGCACTGCCGGGGCTGACCGCCGCGCTGGCGAAGAGCAACGCCGCCGTGCTGGTGGCGCCGCCGGGCGCCGGCAAGACCACGCGCGTGCCGCTGGTGCTCGCCGACGAGGCTTGGGCGAAGGACAAGAAGATCCTGGTGCTGGAGCCGCGGCGGCTGGCCGCGCGGGCGGCGGCGGCGCGCATGGCGTCCACGCTCAAGGAGCAGGTCGGCGACACTGTCGGCCTGCGCGTGCGCTTCGGCTCGAAGGTGAGCAAGCGCACGCGCATCGAGGTGGTCACCGAAGGCGTGTTCACGCGGCTGGTGCTTGACGACCCCTCGCTCGAGGGCATTGCCGCCGTGCTGTTCGACGAATTTCATGAACGGTCCTTGGATGCCGATCTCGGCCTGGCGCTGGCGCGCGATGCGCAGCAGGGCCTGCGCGAGGACCTCAAGCTGCTGGTGATGTCGGCGACGCTCGACGGCGCGCGTGTGGCGGCCCTTCTGGGACAGGCGCCCGTGGTCGAGAGCGAGGGCCGCGCTTTCCCGGTGGAGACGCGCTATCTCGGCCGCGACCCGCGCGAGCGCATCGAGAAGCAGGTGGCCGACGCCGTCGAGCGCAGCTTGCGCGCCGAGACCGGCTCGGTTCTCGTGTTCCTGCCGGGCGCCGGCGAAATCCGCCGCACCGAGACGCTGCTGAAGGAGCGCCTGCGCGATCCTGCGGTCGACATCGTCGCGCTCTATGGCGCGCTCGACATGCGCGAGCAGGACCGCGCCATTTCCCCGGCGCCGCCGGGCCGGCGCAAGGTGGTGCTGGCGACCTCCATCGCCGAAACCTCGCTGACCATCGAAGGCGTGCGCGTGGTCGTCGATAGCGGCCTGTCGCGCGTCCCGCGCTACGAGCCCGACATCGGCATCACGCGGCTGGAGACCGTGCGCGTCTCGCGCGCAGCCGCCGACCAGCGCCGCGGCCGCGCCGGCCGCACCGAGCCCGGCGTCAGTTATCGCCTGTGGGATGAGGCGCAGACCGGCTCGCTCGAAGCCTATACGCGCCCGGAAATTCTCTCCGCCGATCTGTCGTCCTTCGTCCTCGATCTGGCGCAATGGGGCGCCAGCGATCCCGGCACGCTCTCCTTTCTCGACCCGCCGCCGCAGGCCGCGCTCACCGAGGCGAAGACGCTGCTCACCGAACTGGGCGCGCTCGACGCGCAGGGGCGCATCACCGCGGAAGGCCGCCAGCTCAGGCAACTGCCGCTGCCGCCGCGGCTGGCGCGCATGGTTGTGGACGCGGCGCGTGAGGGCGCCGGCGATCTCGCGGCGACGATCGCAGCTATTGTCACCGAGCGCGGGCTGGGCGGCGACGACGTCAACCTCGAGCACCGCCTCGATCAATTCCGGCGCGACCGCTCGGCCCGCGCCAATGACGCGCGCGCGATGGTGAAACGCTGGGCTTCTCTTTCTTATCCCTCCCCTGAAAGGGGTGGGTCGGCCAGCGATGCTGGCCGGGGTGGGGTCAAGGACGAAACGGCCCCCACCCGGATCGCTTCGCGATCCGACCTCCCCCTTGCAGGGGGAGGTATAGAAAGCGTGGGCGCGATCCTCGCGCTCGCTTTTCCCGACCGCATCGCCAAAAACCGCGGCGGCGGTTCGGGAACGTTCCTGCTGGCGAACGGCCGCGGCGGCCATGTCGATCCGGCCTCGTCGCTGGCGCGTGAACCGTTTCTGGCGGTCGCCGAATTGACCGGCGCGGCGGCGGCGAGCCGCATCGTCCTGGCCGCGCCGATCACGTTGGCTGAGATCGAGGCCCGCTTTGCGAACAAAATCGAGGATCGCGACGCGGTGACTTTCGATGCCGCTTCCGCCTCGTTGCGCGCGCGTCGGACGAAACGGCTGGGCGCCATTGTGCTGGCGGAGCAGGTCAAGCAGGTGGCGCCCGATGCCGACACCGCTAAAACGCTGGCGCGGGGCATCGTCGGCCTCGGCCTCGACAAGCTGCCCTGGAGCAAGGCGGCGCTGCACTTCCGCAAGCGTGTCGGCTTCCTCCGCAAGAACGAAGGCGACGAGTGGCCGGACCTTGCCGACGACGGCCTTGCGCGCAACGCCGCGGAATGGCTTGAACCGCTGCTCGCAGACAAGACCGCGCGCAGCCAGATCGGCTCCGACGAGCTGTCCGACGCGGTCATGAACCTCGTGCCGTGGGCGCTGCGCCGCCGGCTCGACGCCGAGGCGCCCACGCATTTCACCGCGCCGACCGGCTCGGCGGTGCCGATCGACTACGAGGCCGAGCAGGGCCCGACCGTGTCGATCCGCGTACAGGAATTGTTCGGGTTGGGGCAGCACCCGGCCATCGCGGCCGGCCGCGTGCCCTTGGTGATCGAGCTTTTGTCGCCCGGGCACAAGCCGGTCCAGATTACGCGTAATCTGCCGGGCTTCTGGCGCGGCAGCTATGCCGACGTCCGGGTCGAGATGCGCGGTCGTTATCCGCGCCATCCCTGGCCGGAAGACCCGACCTCCGCGCCGCCGACCCGCCGCGCCAAGCCGCGCGGGACGTGAGAATTCGAGCGGTCGGCTTAACCGTCCGCTCACCACCCGCGAACGGCGTCAGCCGCCGTTAAGGGCGTTTTGGCGGGCGGGCGGTAGCCTCGGGCCATGCGCAGTATCCTCATCCTTGCGGTCTTGCTGTTGGCCGGCGGCGGCTATGTCGCGCGCTATGCCGACGACGTGCTCGGAGCCAACCCGGCGCCGAAAGCGGCGGCGGCCCGCCCGGCCGACGAGCCGCGGCAACCGGTCACCTCCGGCCGCAGCCTTGTGCTCGATGCCGACCGCCAGGGCCACTTCCGCGCCGCCGCCAGAGTGGAGGGCCGAGCAATCGATTTCATGGTCGACACCGGTGCCTCGCTGGTGGTGGTACGTGAGTCCGACGCCGCCCGCATCGGCGTGCGCCCGATGCGCGCCGATTACACCGCGGTCGTGTCCACCGCCAACGGCAAGGTGAAGGCCGCCCCGGCCAAGCTCGAGCGGGTCGAGCTCGGCGGCATCACGGTCTACGACGTGGCCGCTTTGGTCATGCCGGACGACGCGCTGGGCGAGAACCTGCTCGGCACCTCGTTCCTTTCGCGCCTGAAGCGCTACGAATACGCCAACGGGCGGCTCGTTCTCGAGCAATAAGGCGGTATTTCCATCGGACGTCGAACGGACCGCTTTGCGGGGTTCCGGCGTTAGGGTATCTGAGTTCCCAGCCGAACCGCTCCCCCATTCGAGGACCTGATGTTTCCGAAGCCGAAATCAGCGCTGACGCCGAACACCTATGACTACGAATCCTCGCCGCTGGTGAAGCCCACCGGCTTCCGCGAATACGACGCGCGCTGGCTGCTGGAGAAAGAAATCAACCTGATGGGCGTGCAGGCGCTCGGCATGGGGCTCGGCAAGCTCATCGAAGAGCTCGGCGTGAAGAAGGAAATCGTCACCGGCCACGATTTCCGCAGCTATTCGGCGTCGGTGAAGATGGCGCTGATCTCCGGGCTGCTGGCCTCCGGCTGCAAGGTGCACGACATCGGCCTCTGCATCACGCCGATGGCTTACTTTGCGCAGTTCGAGCTGGACCTGCCCTGCGTCGCCATGGTGACGGCCTCGCACAACGACAACGGCTGGACCGGCGTGAAGATGGGGGCCAACCGCCCGCTCACCTTCGGCCCGATGGAAATGAACCGCCTGAAGGAGATCGTGCTCAATGCGCGCTTCGACCTGAAAGGCGGCGGCTCCTATGTATTCGTCGAGAATTTCCCCGAGCGCTACATCGCCGACCTCACCAAGCGGCCAAAGCTCAAGCGCAAGCGCAAGCTGAAGGTGGTGGCGGCCTGCGGCAACGGCACCGCGGGCGCCTTTGCGCCGCGCATCCTGGAAGCGGTCGGGTGCCAGGTGATCCCGCTCGACTGCAATCTCGACCACACGTTTCCGCGCTACAATCCCAACACCGAAGACATGAAGATGCTGCACGCCATGCGCGACGCGGTGCTCATGAACAAGGCTGATGTGGGCCTTGGGTTCGACGGTGACGGCGACCGCTGCGGCGTCGTCGACAACGAGGGCGAGGAGATCTTCGCCGACAAGGTCGGCGTGATGCTGGCGCGCGATATGTCGGCTATTCACAAGAACGCGACTTTCGTCGTCGACGTGAAGTCGACCGGCCTGTTCCTCACCGACCCGGTGCTCAAGGCCAACGGCGCCAAGACCGACTACTGGAAGACCGGCCATTCCTACATCAAGCGCCGCGTCAACGAGCTCGGTGCGGTGGCGGGCTTCGAGAAGTCCGGCCACTTCTTCTTCAACAAGCCGTTCGGCCGCGGCTACGACGACGGCATGATCTTCGGGCTGGCGGTGTGCGACATGCTCGACCGCAACCCGGACAAGTCGATGGCCGATCTGCGCAAGGCGCTGCCGAAGACCTGGGGCTCGCCCACCATGTCGCCGCACTGCGACGACGAGAAGAAATACGGCATCGTCGACGCGGTGGTGAAGCACTTCCAGGACGCCAAGGCCAAGGGTGAGAAAGTCGCCGGCCAGCCGATCCGCGATCTGGTCACCGTCAACGGCGTGCGCGTCACCGTCGAGGACGGCACCTGGGGCCTGGTGCGCGCCTCGTCCAACAAGCCGGAGCTGGTGGTGGTGGTGGAAAGCCCCGCCTCGGAGCAGCGCATGCGCGACATGTTCAAGGCGGTCGACACCGTGCTGCGCACGCATCCGGAAGTCGGCGAGTACAACCAGACGATCTAGCGCTCCTCCGCTCATTCCCGCGAAAGCGGGGATCCAGCGCTGGGTCCCCGCTTTCGCGGGGACGAGCGGTCTGCGACAATCATCTCATGCATATCGCCATCCTCGGCGCCGGACCGGCCGGCCTCTATCTCGCCTACCTGATCAAGCGCCGTTCGCCGTCGGCGGACGTCACCGTCATCGAGCAGAACCCCGCCGACGCCACCTGGGGCTTCGGCGTGGTGTTTTCGGACCGGGCGCTGGAATTCCTGCGCGAGGACGACGAGGAAACCTATGCGGCGATCGCGCCGCAGATGGAAGCCTGGAGCGACATCGCGCTCGTCCACCGTGGCGAGCGCGTCGTCATCGACGGCATCGGCTTCGCCGCCGTCGGGCGGCTGAAGCTGCTGCAGTTGTTGCAGGCGCGGGCGCGCTCGGTCGGCGTGGAGCCAATATTCGGGCGCAGCGTGCAGAGCCTCGACGAGCTGGGCCCCGCCGATCTCATCGTCGGCGCCGACGGCGTCAATTCGCTGGTGCGCAAGACGCATGCCGCGGAGTTGGGAGCGACGCTCGGTCATCTCACCAACCGCTTCGCCTGGTTCGGCACCTCGCAACGGTTCGAGACGCTGACGCAGACTTTCGTCGAAAGCGAGTTGGGCTTCTTCAACGCGCATCACTACCGCTATGCGGCAAACCTGAGCACCTTCATCGTCGAGACGGATGCGGCGACCTTCGCGCGCGCCGGCTTTGCGCAAATAAGCGAGGCGGAGTCGAAGGCCGCGTGCGAGTGGATTTTTGCCGATACGCTCGGTGGTCATCCGCTCATTTCAAACAATTCGATCTGGCGGCAGTTTCCGTTGGTGCACAACGAACGCTGGTCGGCCGGCCATTGCGTGCTGCTCGGCGATGCGCTGCACACCGCGCATTTTTCCATCGGCTCTGGCACGCGGCTGGCGATGGAAGATGCCATCGCGCTCGACAAGGCGCTGGCCGCGCATGCCGAGGTACCGGCGGCGCTGGCGGCCTACGAGGCGGCGCGGCGGCCGATCCTGGAAAAGCTGGTCGCGGGCGCCAACGGCAGTGCGCGGTGGTACGAGCAATTCCCCGAGCACATGAAGCTGGCGCCGGCCGATTTCGCCATGAGCTACATTACGCGTTCCGGCCGCGTCGACATCGAGCGGCTGCGCAAGCTCTCGCCGCGCTTCGTGGCGTGGTACGAGCGGCAGCGAAAATAATGTGATAGATCAAAACCGGGCACGGCCGCCTGGGCTATGGTGCATACCTACCTTAAAAGACCAAGGACCCATGCCTATGAGCCACTATCACGCCGTCGTCTGGATCGATCATCGCGAGGCGCGCGTCTTCCATTTCAATCCGACCGATGTCGAGAAGCTCGTCATCCATCCGGATCGCCCGGCCAAGCATCTGCACCACCAGGCCGGCTCGATCGGCAGCGGCCACGCCACGGCGGATCAGCACTTCCTGCACGCGGTCGTCCATGCCTTCGCCGACGCGGGCGAGGTGCTGGTCACGGGCCCGGGCACCGCCAAGAACGAGCTGGTCAAGCACGTCGAAATGCACGATCCGAAGCTGAAGAAGCTCATCGTCGGTGTCGAGACGGTCGATCATCCGAGCGACGGGCAACTGGTCGCGCACGCGCGCAAGTATTTCAAGGCCGCCGACCGGATGAAGCCCTAGCCGTTCTGCCGCTCCGCGCGCAGCGTCGGCAAGCCGATGCCGGTCGAATCGAAGCCGCCGTCGACCGCGAGCACCTGGCCGGTGATGTAGCTCGCGCGCTCGCTGCACAAGAAGTAGATGGCCTCGGCCAGCTCCTCCTCCAGTCCGTAGCGGTTGAGTGGCATGTGGTCGTGATAATCCTTGCGGATCTCCGGCGTGTGCACGGCTTTCGCCATGGCGGTATCGACCGGGCCCGGCGCCACCGCGTTGACGCGGATGCCGATAGAGGCGAGCTCGGCGGCCTGCTGCTTGGTCAGATGTGCGAGTCCGGCCTTGCTGGTCCCGTAGGCAGTGCGCAGCGTCGACGCCCGCAGCCCCGAGATCGACGTGATGTTGACGATGGCGCCGCCGCCAGTGTCGCGCATCAGCGGCGCGGCCGCCTGCGCGCACAGGAACGGGCCGGTGAGGTTCACCGCCAGCACGCGCGACCAATCCTCGTAGGTCACATCGAGGATCGGCTTGAAGATGGCGATGCCGGCATTGTTGACCAGCGCGTCGAGGCGGCCGAAGCGCGCCTTCACGCCGTCGAGCGCGCGGCCGACGCCCGGCGCATCGGCAACGTCGCAGGTGAGGGCGAGCGTGGTGTCCGGCTTGCCGAGCGCCGCGCAGGTGCGCGCAAGATTGTCGCCGTCGATGTCGAGCAGCGCGACGCGCCAGTCATCGGCGAGAAAACGCTTGGCGGTGGCAAGCCCGATGCCGCGCGCGGCGCCGGTAACCAGGGCGACCTTTTGCGGCGCGCTGCTCATGGCGGACGTCTCAGTCCTTCTCTTCCTTGAACGAGTCGCGGAAGGGATGCGCCGGATAGACGCCGAGGATCGACAGCTCCTTGGAGAAGAAGGCGAGTTCCTCCAGCGCGAAGACCAGCGCGCGGTCGTCCGGGTGGCCTTCCACGTCGGCGTAGAACTGGGTGGCGAAGAAATTGCCGCCGATCATGTAGCTTTCGAGCTTGGTCATGTTCACGCCGTTGGTGGCGAAGCCGCCAAGCGCCTTGTAGAGGGCGGCCGGCAGGTTGCGCACGCGGAACACGAAGGTGGTGATGACCTTGCCGTTGCCGGGCTGAGCCCATTTCTTCTCGCGCGAGAGCACGACGAAACGCGTGGTCGAGTTCGACTCGTCCTCGACGTTCTCCTTCAGGATGTTGAGGCCGTAGATTTCCGCCGCCAGCCGCGAGGCGATCGCCGCGCGCGACGGGTCGCGGCTTTCGGCCACTTCGCGCGCGGAGCCCGCGGTGTCGGCGGCGACGACCGGCTTAAGCTTCAGTTCGCGGATGACCTTGCGACACTGGCCGAGCGCCATCACGTGGCTTTCGACCGACTTGATGGTCTGCAGCGTCGCGCCCTTCGGCGCCATCAGTTGATTGCGGATGGGCAGGAACCATTCCGCGATGATGTGCAGCCCGGAGGTCGGCATCAGGTGGTGGATGTCGGCGACGCGGCCGGCGACCGAGTTCTCGATCGGGATCATGCCGAGATCGACATCGCCGTTGGTCAGCGCCGAAAAGCAATCCTCGAAGGTCGGGCAGGGAATCGGCTCGTGGTCGGGATAGGCCTCGCGGCAGGCGAGATGCGAATTCGCGCCCGGCTCGCCCTGAAAGATGACTTTCTTCTTGGCCATAACCGATCCCTCGAAAGTCATTCCGGGGCGCCGCGAAGCGGCGAACCCGGAATCCAGAAACAGGCTCATTGCTGGCGTCTGGATTCCGGGTCCGGCCCCTCGGGCCGTCCCGGAATGACGAAAGTAGTGGCGTTCGTTACGCGGCCCTGCGGGGGGCCGTCAACCCGCGAGCATCTTGCGTGCTTTTTCCAGGTCCTCGGGCGTATCCACGCCAAGAGGGACACTTTTGACGAGGGCCACATCGATACGCATGCCGGCGTCGAGCGCACGCAGCTGCTCCAGCCGCGCGCGCTGCTCGTTGGCCGAAGGCGGCAGCTTGACGAAGCGCTCCAGCGCCGCACGCCGGTAGGCGTAGAGCCCGATGTGGTGATAGTGCGGGCCGGGGCCTTGCGCGTCGGCGCGGGTGAAGGTGGTGGCATTTAAGCGCCCGGGCGCTACCGGCGTGCCATGCGCCTTGACCACGTTCGGATTGGTGAGTTCGGCCGGATCGGCGATGACCGCGGCCAAAGTGGCGATATCGACGGCCGGATCGTCCAGCAGCTTGACCGCGGCGCGGATGTCGGCCGGATCGACGGTCGGCAGGTCGCCCTGGACGTTGACCACGATGCAGAGGCGGTGCTCGGGGTCGATCGCTTCCAGCGCCTCGTAGATGCGGTCGGAGCCGGAGACGTGGTCGCTGCGGGTCATGATGGCGCGGCCGCCGGCCTTTTCCACGGCCACCGCCACGGCCTCGGAATCGGTCGCCACCACCGCCTCGCCCAGGTGCGCGGCTAACGCCCGCCGCAACACATGCACGATCATCGGCACGCCATGGATATCGGCCAGCGGCTTGCCGGGCAGCCGGGTGGAGGCGAGGCGCGCGGGGATGAGGATGGTGGCGTTAGGCATCGGGGTAGGGCCGTTTTTCGGCCCGCAATCGGCGGTGCAGAGGCGCTTATACGGGTTGCCAGAAGGGAGGCAAACCGGTATCTGTCCGCCGCCGCCGGAGCCTCGGCGGCCGACCCACGCCCGCTACCCGCGTCGCGCCCCTTCGGGAGCCCCGTTGCAATGAATTCCTTCGAGCTCAACAAAATCCTCGGCGCCGTTCTCGCGACCTGCCTGGCGCTGCTTTCGCTCAATATCGGCGCCGGCGCGTTGTTTGCGCCCGAGAAGCCGGCCAAGCCCGGCTTCGACATTGCGGTCAAGGCCCCCGACGAAGGCGGCAAGGCCGCCGGCCCCAAGGAGCCGGCGCAGCCGATCGAGACGCTCATGGCCAGCGCTTCCGCCGAAAAGGGCCAAGCCACGTCCAAGCAGTGCGTGGCCTGCCACACTTTCGAGAAGGGCGGCCCCAACCGCGTCGGGCCCAACCTCTTCGGCATCATCGGACGTCCGAAGGCATCGGTCGCCGGGTTCAACTATTCCGCCGCCCTGAAGGCCAAGGGCGGCAACTGGACCTACGAGGACCTCAACGCCTTCCTGGCCAATCCGAAGGGCTTCGTGCCCGGTACGAACATGGCCTATGCCGGCCTCTCGCGCGATGCCCAGCGCGCCGATCTCATCGCCTTCCTGCGTCAGCACGCCGACAGTCCGGCGCCGCTGCCGACGGCGGCCAAGTAAGCCTGAAAGGCATACGTTCAAACGGCCGGGCTTTACGCCCGGCCGTTTTGCATTTCCGGCCCGTCTTGCGGCGATTGGCCACGGAAATTTGAGCCGGGGCCCGTGTTCCCGGTGGGGCCGCCGCTGGTGGCGGGCCGGAAAACGGACATAATCTGCCCGGATTGCGTTATCGACAGCCTGTCGCGCAGCGGAGCCTCTGCATGAAGTTTTCCCGCCGATCCGTCCTGAAGGGTACTGCCGCCGCCCTCGCCGCGCCTGCCACCGGCGGCGTGGCCACGCACCGGGCAGCGGCGCAGGCGGACAATTGGCGGCACGGCCTTTCGCTGTTTGGCGACCTCAAATATCCGGCCGGCTTCAAGCATTTCGACTACGTCAACCCGAACGCGCCGCAGGGCGGCGTCGCGCGCCAGGTGGCGTTCGGCACCTTCGACAACTTCAACAGCGTCATCGCGGGCGTGAAGGGCAACTTGGCCTACGGTACGGACCTGTTCACCGAGACGCTGATGACCTCGGCGCTCGACGAGGTTTCGGCCGAATACGGCCTGCTGGCGGAAGCAGTCAGCTACCCGGACGACCATGCGTGGGTGACCTATCGCCTGCGCGCCAATGCGCGCTGGCACGACGGCAAGCCGGTCACACCCGAGGACGTCATCTTCTCCTTCGACGTCTTCAAGAAGAACAGTCCACAACTCGGCGCCTATTACCGGCACGTGACCAAGGCCGAGAAGACCGGCGAGCGCGACATCAAGTTCACCTTCGACGGTCCCGGCAACCGCGAGCTGCCGCAGATCGTCGGCCAGTTGCCGGTGCTGCCCAAGCACTGGTGGGAAGGCACCGACAAATCCGGCCGCAAGCGCGACGTGACGCAGACCACGCTCGAGCCGCCGCTCGGCTCGGGCAAATACAAGGTCAAGGACTTCGCGCCGGGCCGCACCATCGTCTACGAAAAGAACCCCGACTATTGGGGCAAGGATCTCAACGTCAATATCGGCACCCATAACTTCGAGCAGATACGCTACGAGTATTTCCGCGACTCGACCGTTGCGCTGGAAGCCTTCAAGGGCGACCAGATCGACTGGCGCAGCGAGAACAGCGCCAAGAACTGGGCGACCGCCTACGACTTCCCGGCCGTGCGCGAAAAGAAAGTGGTGCTCGAGGAGTTCCCCATTCGCAATTTCGGCGTGATGCAGGCCTTCGCCTTCAACATAAGGCGCGACAAGTTCAAGGACCCGCGCGTGCGGCGCGCCTTCAACTTCGCCTTCGATTTCGACGAGATGAACCGCCAGCTTTTCTACGGCCAGTACACGCGCGTGAACAGCTATTTCGAGGGGACCGAGCTGGCCTCGTCCGGCGTGCCGGCCGGCCTGGAGCTGCAGATTCTCGAAACGGTGCGCGACAAGGTGCCGGCCGATCTGTTCACCAAGCCCTACACCAATCCGGCCGGCGGCAACCAACAGGCGCTGCGCAATAATCTGCGCGAGGCGCTCGCGCTCCTGCGCGAGGCCGGTTGGGAGATCCGCGACACCAAGCTGGTCAACGCCAAGACCGGCGAGGCGATGAGCGTCGAACTGCTGGTCGAGCAGCCGGCCTTCGAGCGCGTGATGCTATTTTACAAGCCGTCGCTGGAGCGGCTTGGCATTGCCGTCTCGGTGCGCACCATCGATTCCTCGCAGTATGAAAACCGGCTGCGCCAGTGGGACTTCGACATCATCACCGCCAACTGGGGCCAATCGCTGTCGCCCGGCAACGAGCAGCGCGGCTTCTGGGGCTCGCAGGCCGCCGACATTCCCGGCTCGCGCAATCTGGTCGGCATCAAGAATCCGGCCGTCGACGCGCTGATCGAGCGGGTCATCTTCGCCAAGAGCCGCGAAGAGCTGGTCGCCGCCACCAAGGCGCTCGACCGCGTGCTGTTGTGGAACCACTACGTCGTGCCGCAGTGGACCTACGGCAAGCAGCGCGCCGCGCGCTGGGACCGCTTCGGCCGGCCCGAGAACATGCCGAAATACGGGATGGCGGCCTTCCCGACCATCTGGTGGTGGGACAAGGACAAGGCGGCCAAGGCGCCGCAGCGGTCGTAATATCTTTCTTCACCTCCCCCCTTGCGGGGGAGGTCGCCGCGCGCAGCGCGGCGGGTGGGGGGTGAGTGACGAAGGAACGGATGGCTGGTCGAGATCAAATACCCCCCTCCCTATCCCTCCCCCGCAAGGGGGGAGGGAATTCACTGTCGCGCCGCCGCCTCCTTGTCTTAAGCGCTGCGAGCCTGGGCGCCGGGCGTTTCGGTTTTTCGAGCGAAGCCCTCGCCCAGAGCGCGCAGGAAGCCGACCGGCACGGCATGTCGGCCTTCGGCGATCTCGGCTTGCCGGCCGATTTTTCGCACTTTCCTTACGTCAATCCGAACGCGCCGAAAGGCGGCACTTTTTCGGAGCTGCCTACCAGCCGTACCTACAACGGCTCGTTCCTCACCTTCAATTCGCTCAACGCCTTCATCCTGAAAGGCGAGGGCGTGCTCGGCATGGACCTCACCTTCGCCACGCTGATGGTGCGTTCGGGCAACGAGCCCGACGCGATGTATGGTTTGGCCGCGCGCAGCGTGCGGGTCTCCGAAGACGGCCAGACCTATCGCTTTACTTTGCGCGATGGCGCAAAATTCCATGACGGCACGCCGCTCACGGCGCATGACGTGGCCTGGTCGATCAACACGCTCAAGGAACAGGGCCATCCGATCATCACGCAGCAACTGCGCGACTGCAAAGGCGCGCAAGCCGCGGACGACCGCACGGTGACGGTGACCTTCGCGGAAAAGCGCGCGCGCGACGTGCCGCTGTTCGTGGCCGGCCTGCCGATCTTTTCGCGCGCCTATTATTCAAAGCAGCCGTTCGACCAGTCCACGCTCGACGTGCCACTCGGCAGCGGGCCGTACAAGGTCGGTCGTGTCGATACAGGCCGCGCCATCGAATTCGAGCGTGTGAAGGATTGGTGGGGCGCCGACCTGCCGGTTTCGCGCGGGCTGAACAATTTCGACATCATCCGCTACGAATATTATCGCGACCGCGAGGTTGGCTTCGAAGGCTTCACCGGGCGCAACTATCTGTTCCGCGAAGAGTTCACGTCGCGCGTCTGGGCGACGCGCTACGATTTCCCCGCTTTCAAGGACGGGCGCGTGAAACGCGCCGTCATTCCGGACGACACGCCGTCCGGCGCGCAGGGCTGGTTCATGAATTTGCGCCGTGCGCAGTTCAAGGACCGGCGCGTGCGCGAGGCGATGATCGACGCCTTCGATTTCGAATGGACCAACAAAAACATCATGTACGGCTCCTATGACCGTACCCACTCGGTGTTCCAGAATTCGCCGCTCATGGCCCAAGGCAAGCCGTCGCCAGCCGAGGTGGCGCTGCTTGAGCCGTTTCGCGGCAAGGTGCCGGACGAGGTATTCGGCGACCCTTATCTGCCGCCGGTGACGGACGCCTCCGGCCAGGACCGCCGCTGGCTGCGGCGCGCCAACCAGCTACTCACCGACGCTGGCTGCGAGTTGAAGAACGGCAAGCGCACGCTGCCGGACGGTCAGCCGTTCAAGATCGAGTTCATGATCGACGAGCCGACTTTCACGCCGCACCACACGGCTTACATCAAGAACCTCTCCACCATCGGTATCGAGGCGAGCTTGCGCGTGGTCGATCCGGTGCAATATCGCGCCCGCATGGACAGCTTCGATTTCGACATCACCGTCGAACGCATGGGTTTTTCATCGACGCCGGGCGACTCCCTGCGCAGTTATTTCTCCTCGCAGGCCGCCTCCATCAAGGGTTCGCAGAACCGCGCCGGCATCGCCGAACCGGCGATCGATGCGTTGATCGAGGCCGTCGTCGCCGCCAAGACCCGCGAGGAACTCACCACGGCCTGCCGCGCGCTCGACCGTGTGATCCGCGCCGGCCGCTACTGGGTCCCGCACTGGTACAAGGCGTCGCATTGGATCGCCTATTGGGACGTATTCGGCCGTCCGGCGGCGCAGCCGCGCTATTTCCGTGGGATTCCGGCAACCTGGTGGTCTGCCGGCCCGGATCAGAAGGGCTAGGGCCTGGCGCTTCCGCGCCGCCCCCGAATGACGTACTGAGAGACTCATGACCGCCTACATCATCCGCCGCATCCTTTTCATGATCCCGACCATGTTCGGCATCATGCTGGTCGCCTTCGTGGTCGTGCAGTTCGCGCCCGGCGGCCCGGTCGAGCAGGTCATCGCCAAGCTGACCGGCTCCGACACCGGCGCCACCTCGCGCATCTCCGGTTCGCCGGGCGGCGATTTCGGCAGCCGCGGCATGGCGCAAGGCGGCGCGCAGGTCGACGCCGTCACCTCGAAGTATCGCGGCGCGCAGGGGCTCGATCCCGATTTCATCAAGAAGCTGGAGAAGCAATTCGGCTTCGACAAGCCGGCGCATGAGCGCTTCTTCCTCATGCTCTGGAACTACGCCCGCTTCGATTTCGGCAACAGCTATTTCCGCGACGTCAGTGTGCTGCAACTGATCAAGGAGAAGCTGCCGGTATCGATGTCGCTCGGCATCTGGATGACGTTGCTCACCTATTTGATTTCCATTCCACTCGGCATCCGCAAGGCGGTGGACGACGGTTCGCGTTTCGACGTGTGGACGTCGAGCGTGATCATCGTCGGCTATGCCATCCCCGGCTTCCTGTTCGCGATCCTGCTCATCATTCTGTTCGCCGGCGGCTCGTTCTTCGACTGGTTCCCGCTGCGCGGGCTGGTGTCGGAGAATTTCTGGGCGCTGCCGTGGTACGCGCAGATCCTCGATTACTTCTGGCACCTGACCTTGCCGATCCTGTCGATGGCGCTGTCCGCCTTCGCCACCATGACGCTGCTGACCAAGAACTCGTTCCTCGAGGAAATCCGCAAGCAATACGTGCTGACCGCCCGCGCCAAGGGCTGCGCGCGCAATCAGGTGCTGTACGGCCATGTATTCCGCAACGCGATGCTGATCGTGATCGCCGGCTTCCCGAGCGCGTTCGTGCACGCCTTCTTCACCGGCTCGCTGCTGATCGAGACCATCTTTTCGCTCGACGGGCTCGGCCTGCTCGGCTTCGAAAGCGTGCTCAACCGCGATTATCCGGTGGTGTTCGCCACGCTCTTCATCTTCTCGCTCATCGGCGTGGTGGTGAACCTGATTTCCGATCTCGCCTATACGTGGATCGATCCGCGCATCGACTTCGAGACGCGGGAGGTGTGAGCGTGGACGCGCGCACCGGCATCAAATCTCCCGACACCGCGGCGGTCGGCGTCGCCGGCCTGGACGTGCCGCCGGAGCGGCGCTGGATCTCGATCTCGCCGATCAACAGGCGGCGCTGGGAGAACTTCAAGGCCAACCGGCGCGGTTACTGGTCGCTGTGGCTGTTCCTGGCGATGTTCCTGATCTCGTTGTTCGCGGAATTCATTGCCAACGACAAGCCGATCTACATTCGCGTCAACGGGCAGTCGTTCTTCCCGGCGGTCGTCACCTATCCCGATACGGCCTTTTCGAAGGAGAAGGACCCTAATTTGTTCGGCACCGCCGCCGACTATCGCGACGACTATCTGATGGGGCTGATCCAGAAGGAGGGCGGCACCGTGCTCTGGCCGCCGGTCCGCTTCTCCTACAACACGCAGGTGTCGAAGCCGCCATCGCCGTTCCCGTCCAAGCCGACCTGGATGCTGAGCGAGAAGGATTGCGAGTTTGCGGCGACGAAGGGCTTCGCCAAATGCGGCGAGCTCGAATACAACTGGCTCGGCACCGACGACGGCGGGCGCGACGTGCTGGCGCGGCTCATCTACGGCTTCCGCATCTCGGTCCTGTTCGGGCTGTGCCTGACCATCGTCTCGTCGGTGATCGGGGTTGCCGCCGGCGCGGTCCAGGGCTATTTCGGCGGCTGGACGGACTTGCTGTTCCAGCGCTTCATCGAAATCTGGACCTCGATCCCCTCGCTCTATCTGCTTCTGATCATCTCGTCGGTGCTGGTGCCGGGCTTCTTCGTGCTGCTCGGGATATTGCTGCTGTTCTCCTGGGTGTCGCTGGTCGGGCTGGTGCGCGCGGAATTCCTGCGCGGGCGTAATTTCGAGTACATCCAGGCGGCGCGTGCGCTCGGCGTGTCGAACGGCGTCATCATCTTCCGTCATCTCTTGCCCAACGCCATGGTGGCGACCATGACGTTCCTGCCGTTCATCCTGTCGTCCTCGGTGATGACGCTGACGGCGCTCGACTTCCTCGGCTTCGGCCTGCCGCCCGGCTCGCCCTCGCTCGGCGAGCTTCTGTCGCAGGGCAAGGCCAACGTGCAGGCGCCTTGGCTCGGGCTGACCGGCTTCTTCTCGATCGCCATCATGTTGTCGCTGCTGATCTTCATCGGCGAGGCGGTGCGCGATGCGTTCGACCCGCGGAAGACGTTCCGATGACCGATCCGCTCCTTTCCATTCGAGACCTCTCGGTCGCCTTCGGCACCGGTTCGCGCGAGGTGCTGGCGGTCGATCGCGTCTCGTTCGACATCGGCAAGGGCGAGACGGTGGCGCTGGTGGGCGAGTCGGGGTCCGGCAAGTCGGTGACCGCGCTATCGGTGATGAAGCTGCTGCCTTATCCGTCGGCGCATCATCCCTCCGGCACGATCAATTTCCAGGGCAAGGAGCTGCTCGGCATGCCGGAGGACGAGATCCGGCAGGTGCGCGGCAACGACATCACCATCATCTTCCAGGAGCCGATGACCTCGCTCAACCCGTTGCACACGATCGAGAAGCAGATCGGCGAGATTCTGCTGCTCCATCGCGGCATGAGCGGGGAAGCCGCGCGCAAGCGCATCGTCGAACTGCTCGGCCAGGTCGGCATTCCCGACCCGGAGGGCCGGCTCGGCAGCTATCCGCACCAGCTTTCCGGCGGCCAGCGTCAGCGCGTGATGATCGCCATGGCGCTCGCCAACGAGCCCGACTTGCTGATCGCCGACGAGCCGACCACCGCGCTCGACGTCACCGTGCAGGCGCAGATTCTGAAGCTGCTCAAGGACACGCAAGTCCGGCTCGGCATGTCGATGCTGTTCATCACCCACGACCTCGGCATCGTGCGCAAGCTCGCCGACAAGGTCTGCGTCATGCAGCGGGGCAAGATCGTCGAGCAGGGCCCAGTCGAGCGCGTATTCACCGCGCCCGAGCATCCTTACACGCGCGCGCTGCTTGCCGCCGAGCCCAAGCCCGACCCGGCGCCGCCGCGGCCCGATGCGCCGGTCGTCGTCAGCACCGACGACCTCAAGGTCTGGTTCCCGATCAAGCGCGGCGTGCTGCGCAAGACGGTCGGCCACATCAAGGCAGTGGACGGCATCACCATGGAATTGCGCAAGGGCGAGACGCTCGGGGTGGTGGGCGAGTCGGGGTCCGGCAAGACCACGCTCGGCCTCGCCATCCTGCGCCTGATCTCCTCGGACGGACCGGTGGTGTTCATGGGCCACACGATCCAGGGTCTCAAGTTCAAGGAGATGCGACCCTACCGGCGCGACATGCAGATCGTGTTTCAGGACCCCTACGGCTCGCTCAGCCCCCGTATGTCGGTGTCCGACATCATCGAGGAAGGGCTGTGGGTGCATCACCCGCACCTCAACGCCGGCGAGCGGGAGCGGCGCGTGATGGCCGCGCTCAACGACGTCGGCCTCGACGCCGAGACGCGCCAGCGTTATCCGCACGAATTCTCCGGCGGCCAGCGCCAGCGCATCGCGCTCGCCCGCGCGCTGGTGCTGGAGCCGACCTTCATCGTGCTCGACGAGCCGACCAGCGCGCTCGACATGCTGATCCAGGCGCAGATGGTCGACCTGTTGCGCGATCTGCAGAAGCGCCGCGATCTCACCTACATGTTCATCTCGCACGACTTGCGCGTGGTGGCCGCGCTGGCGAGCCGGCTGCTGGTTCTGCGCAACGGCAAGATGGTGGAGGAGGGCGCCGCGGCCGAATTGTTCAAGCGGCCGCAGAGCGACTATACGCGTGCGCTGTTCGCCGCCGCCTTCAATCTCGACACCGCGCCCGAGGGCGTCGTTTCGCAATAGGTCTTCGCCGCATGCGCGACGACGAACTCGCCGACCGTCCTGCCAAAGTCACGCTCTCCGCGCCTGAGCGCCTGGCCGACGGCTATCGTCCCTATTGCCGCTATCACCTGACGCTGGGAGGGGACGGTGCTTCGGTCGCGCAGCGTCGCGACGTCATCCTCGCCGGCAAGGTGGTCGCGGTGCTGCCGGTCGATCTTGCGCGCGACGAGATCGTGCTGATCCGCCAATTCCGGCTTCCGGCGCATCTCGCCAATGGCAAAGGCGAGCTGATCGAAATCGTCGCCGGCCGCGTCGAGCCCGGCGAGGCGGCGGACGCAACGGCGCGCCGGGAGTGCGGCGAGGAAATCGGTGTTTCGCCGTCCGCGCTGGCCGAGCTGTTTACCTATCTCACGTCGCCCGGCATCACCGACGAGGAAGTCACGGTCTTTCTTGCCGCGGTGGACGCGTCCAAGGTGCCGGCGCGCACCTCGCTCGGCGGTGAGCAGATCGAGACGATCCGCGTCTCCATCGACGCCGCGCTGGCCGCGCTCGTCCAAGGCCGCATGCACAACGGCCCGCTGCTGATCGCGCTGCAATGGCTCGCGCTCAACCGCGCACGGCTGGCCGCGCTGCTCGGGCGCGCGCGCTGACCGCGCTCACCTATTCTTGATTCGCCATGTGTCGGCCCGCCCGGCATGACGGCGCTTTCCTTCACCGAAAGCGACCCATGCCCCGTCTCGTGCGCCTTGCCTTCGCCGCCGCGCTCTTTCTTGCCGCTCCCGTTGCCGCCGTCGCCGACCAAGGCGAGTTGCCGATCAAGGCCGACGACGGCACCGTCATCGCCAACCACCGCGTGCCGGCGGCGCTGGAAAGCCACATCGAAAAGCTGCCCGGCGCCGTCATTGTCGGCAATCCGCTCGGCAAGGTGACGCTCGCCGAGTTCTACGATCTCAACTGTCCCTATTGCCGCCGCGTCTCCGCCGATATCGACGTGCTGATCCGCGCCAATCCCGAGCTGCGCGTGGTACTGGTGCCGTTCCCGGTGCTCGGCATCCCCTCGATCCAGGGCGCGCGCGTCGAGCTGGCGGTAGCGCGGCTCGCCTCGCCGCAAAAGTTCTATGAATTCCATCGCGCGCTCTATGCCGGCCGCGGCGTGATCGACGGCCAGCGCGCTTTTGCGGCGGCGAAGACGATCGGTCTCGACCTTGCCCAGGTCGAGAAGATCGCCAATGAGGATTCGCTGGTCGACGTGATGAAGGCGCACCTGCGCGCCGGCGACGCGGCCGGCATTCAGGCCACGCCCGGCCTCGTCATCAAGGGTGTCGCCATCGTCGGCCATCCGGGCCCGAAATCGCTGGCGCGGATCGTCGCCAACGCGCAGCGCTGCGACGCCGTAATCTGCGGCGCCGCGCGCTGAAGCGGGATCGTTTGAGTTTGAGCCTTGTCGTGCTCGCGGCGGTTCTAATTTAACGACAGTATCTTGCGCGCCTCGGCGGGCGTCGCCGGGCGGCGGCCGTATTCCGCGCACAGGTCGGCCAGGCGCTTGACCAGCGCGGCGTTGGACGGCGCAAGCTTGGTCTTGTCCCAGCGGATGTTGTCCTCGAGCCCGGTACGGCAATGGCCGCCGGCTTCCAGGCTCCAACGGTTGAGATCGAGCTGGCCACTGCCGATGCCGGCGCCGGTCCAGGTCGCGTCCGGCGCGAGGCGCTTGAGCGTCTTGACGTAATAATCGAACGTTTCCTTATCGACCGGCATGGCGTTTTTCACGCCCATGACGAACTGCACGTGCAGCGGCCCTTTGATCTTGCCTTCCTTCTGCATCTTCACGGCCTGGAAGATCATCGACAGGTCGAATGCCTCGATCTCCGGCTTGACGTTGTGGGTCAGCATCTCGGCGGCGAGCCAGTCGACGAGCTCCGGCGAGTTCTCGTAGACCCGTGTCGGGAAATTGCACGAGCCGGTCGACAGCGACGCCATGTCGGGCTTGAGCGGCAGCATGCCGCCGCGCTCGCGGCCGTTTCCGGAGCGCCCGCCGGTCGAAAGCTGGATGATCATGCCGGGGCAGTGCTTGCGCAGGCCTTCGACCAGACGGCCGAAGCGTTCGGGGCTCGAGGTCGGGGTGCCGTCGTCGTTGCGCACATGGCAATGCGCGAGGCTGGCGCCGGCCTCGAACGAGGCCTGCGTGGATTCGATCTGCTCCTCCACGGTGATCGGCACCGCCGGATTGTCTTTCTTGGTCGGCACCGAGCCGGTGATCGCCACGGTGATGATGCAAGGCGTCGTCATGTCTCACTCCACTTTCAAGTCTGCTTATAACCGCCGCACGCTGATTACGTCCGAACCGGCGGCTTTGATGCGCGCGATCGCGCGGTCGGCCGGCTCGCTCGCCACCATCATATGATGGGCGTTGGCGTGGATCAGAGCCTCGTTGTCGCGTGCGATGGCCACGTGCCCCTTCCAGAACACCAGGTCGCCGCGCTTGAGCCTGCCAGGCGGCGACAGCGTGCCGAGGGCCAATTCCTGCATGTCGCTGTCGCGCGGGCAAGACACGCCGGCTGCCTGCAAGGCGACCTGAACCAACCCGGAGCAGTCGATGCCGAGCGAGCTCTTGCCGCCCCAGAGATAGGGCGCGTGCATCAGGCTCTCGGCGACCGCGACGAAATCGGCCTGCCGCGCCTTTACCGGCACCAGATGCACCGCCGGAATGTGCCAGCCGTTTTCCGTCACGCCGAAGCGTTCGTCCTGCCGCGCAATGGTCAGCCGCGCGCCCATCGGCAGCGCGGCGGCCGGCGGCAGCTTGATGTCGGGACCGGGGAAGGCGAGCGTACGCGGCACGGCGACCTTATGCGTCGCCGCAGGGCCGGGCGTGCCGAGCGCGTTGGCCGATAGCCAGCCGACATAGCCGTCGCTTTCGAGCTGGCCCCAGGCCCAGCCTTCCTCGGTGGTCTCGTAGACGACGACGGTGTCGCCGAGCAGCGCCTGCGTATCGAGCGGCGCGTCGTGCGTCGGCGCGCGGCGTAGGTCGGCGATCGGCTCGATCACGGCATGGCGCGCGCCTTCGACAAAGCGCCTGGCTTCGACCTGTCCGCGCAGATGGGCTGCCGCGATCTCCGGCCGGAATGCGTTGATGCGCGGGTCGAGCGCGACCATGCAGCGCTCAGGAATAGCGCGCGCACAACAGCGCGTAGAGCGCGCGCGCCGTCATGCACTCGCCGCCTTCCGGGCGGCCCGGTTTCGTCGAGGCATTCCAGGCGAAGATGTCGAGATGCAGCCAGGACTTCGCTTCGACGAAGCGGCGCAGGAACAACGCGGCAGTGATGGCGCCGCCCTGGCCGCCGCTGCCGACGTTGTTGAGGTCGGCCACCTTGGAATCGAGCATCGCCTCGTAAGGCCGCCACAGCGGCAGCCGCCAGACCGGGTCGCTCTCGGCGGCACCGTGGCGCATCAGCTCGTCGGCGAGCGCGTCGTCATCGGTGAAGAAGGGCGGCACCTCCGGCCCGAGCGCGACGCGCGCCGCGCCGGTGAGCGTGGCGAAATCGACCACCAGCGCCGGCTTGTCCTCGTCGGCAAGCGTGAGCGCGTCGGCGAGAATGAGACGGCCTTCGGCGTCGGTGTTGCCGATCTCGACGGTGAGCCCTTTGCGTGACTTGAAGACGTCGCGCGGTCGGAAACTCTCGCCGGAAACCGAGTTCTCCACCGCCGGGATGAGTACGCGCAGGCGGACTTTGAGCTGGCGCGCCATGATCATGGAGGCGAGCGCCAGCGCGGTCGCCGCCCCGCCCATGTCCTTCTTCATGTTGAGCATGCCGGTGTCGGGCTTGATGTCGAGCCCGCCGGTGTCGAAGCACACGCCCTTGCCGACCAGAGTGATCTTGGGATCGCCCGGCTTGCCCCAGGTGAAGTCGATCAGCCGGGGACTGCGCGGCGAGCCCATGCCGACAGCGTGAACGAGCGGAAAGTTCTTCCGGAGCGCTGCGCCGGTCGTCACGCCGATCTTGGCGCCGTGCTTCTTTGCCACGGCGCGCGCGGCCGCTTCGAGCTCCGCCGGCCCCATGTCGTTCGACGGCGTGTTGATGAGGTCGCGCGCGAGCGTGACGCCGTCGACGATGCGGCTGAGATCGTCGCCATCGAGGCCTTCGGGCACTTGCAGCTTGATGTCGCGCGCCTCGCCCTTGCGGTAGCGTGTGAATTGATAGGCGCCAAGGGCGATCGCGAGGGCCGCAAGCCGCGCATCGTGCGGCGCATTGCCGAAGTAGTAGGTGCCGGGCGGCAGGAGGCCCGTGAGCGATCCCGGCCGGAACGCATCTTTGAGGCCCGCGTCGCTTGCTTCGATGCCGAACAGAACCGCTGCGAGCTTGCCGTCCGCGGCGGGCACCAGCAGGTGGCGGCCGGGCTTGGCCTCGAAACCGGCGGACTTGATGAAGGCGCGAGCGTTCGCGTCGAGACCCTTGGTGATAGCGGCAAGTGTGGCCGGGGTGACGAACAGGATCGGCACGCCTTGCGCCTTGCCGGCGCGGACAAAGACAGGATGCATGGTCACTCCGCGGCGTCGCGCATCGAGGGCTTGGGCACGTAGCCATCGCGCGTCTGCGGCAGCTTCCAGCCCAGCATCTTGGAGGCGACCAAGGTGCGCAGCACCTGCGCGGTGCCGCCGCCGATGGTGAACATGCGCACGTCGCGCGCCATGCGCTCCAAAGGCAGCTCGCGCGAATAGCCGCGCGCGCCGAAAAACTGCAGCGCATCGTTGACGATCTTGATGGCGCTCTCCGAGGCAAAAATCTTCGCCTGCGCCGCCAGCATCGGATCGGGGAAGGCGCTGCCCGGCCCGCGCGAACGCGCTGCGCTGTAAAGCATCAACCGCGACGCGGTGAGCGCCACCTGCATGTCGGCCAGCATCCATTGCAGGCCCTGGAATTCGCCGATCGGCCGGCCGAACTGCTCGCGCTCTTTCACCCAGGCAAGTGCATGGTCGAGCGCGCCGGCGGCAATACCCATGGCCACCGTGCCGGCGCCGACGCGCTGGCTGTTATAGGCGTTCATCAGGTCGGCGAAGCCGCGCTTGAAGCCGGACGGCGGCATCACCACCATGTCCGCCGGCACTTCCAGGTTCTCGAAAGTGAGTTCGCCTTCCGGCATGCCGCGCAGGCCCATGGTCTGCTCGCGCTTCGATACGCGCAGGCCCGAGTTCTGTTTATTGGCCTCGTCACGCACGGCGAGGAAGCCGCCGATGCCGAGATCCTCGCCGCTCTCGTCGATCACGCGCGCGAAGATGAGATGCAGCTTTGAGACCCCGGCGCCGGTGATCCAGTGCTTCTTGCCGTTGATGACGTACTTGTCGCCGCGGCGTTCGGCGCGCGTGGTCATGGCGGTGGTGTCGGAGCCGGCCTCCGGCTCGGTGATGCAGATGGCCGGCTTGTCGCCGGACAGCACCAGCTTCGCCGCGAGCCGCTTCTGCGCCTCGCTGCCATAGGCCATGACCGTCGAGATCGCGCCCATATTGGTCTCGACCACGATGCGCGCCGTGACCGTGCAGGATTTGGCCATCTCCTCGATCACCAGCACGGCGTCGAGAAAGGAGCGGTCCTGGCCGCCATAGGCTTTCGGCATGGTCATGCCGAGGAAGCCGGCGTCGCCGAGCGCCTTCACGATGTCCCAGGGATATTGCTCGTCGCGGTCGATGGCCCCGGCGCGCGGGGCGACGATTTTTTGCGAAAACTCGCGCGCCCGCGCCTGCAGAGCGAGTTCGTCGGGGGAGAGGAGGTGGTTCATGGGGCGATCTTATACGGGAAACGATTTTCGGCGTCACAAGGGGAGTTAACCTCCCGTTAGGGTTAACCTTTTATTGCATGGAGCATGGCCCGTCCCTCGGCTTCCATGCCCCTTCGCCCGGCCCGCGCCGCCCGCTTGCTCGCCTCGGTGGCCCTGGCGGCCGTCCTGGCGCTGCCGATCGCGGGCTGCAAGACCGCGGGCGACGGCGACGTCACCGGTTCGGTCGGCACGGCTCCCGAAGCCCCGCGCGGCGAGGCGGGCTGGCGGCGCGTGCTGGAGGTCTGGGGCGCCCGCTACAAAGCCGATCCCTCCGACGTCGAAGCGGCCATCGCCTATGCCCGCGCCTTGCGCGCGACCGACCAGCGCGCCCAGGCGGTCGCCGTGCTGGAGGCCGCCTCGATCCGCAGCCCCAACAACATGAAGCTCTCCGGCGCCTATGGCCGCGCGCTCGCCGATGCCGGGCAATACCCGCAGGCGCTCGAGGCGCTCAGCAAGGCGCACACGCCCGATAATCCCGACTGGCGCATCCTGAACGCGCAAGGCGCGGTGCTCGACCAGATGGGCCGCCACGCCGACGCGCAGCGCTATTACACGTCGGCGCTCAAGATCGTGCCCGATGAGCCCTCGGTGCTGTCCAATCTCGGCCTGTCCTACGCCCTGATGAAGGACCTCAAGCGCGCCGAGAAGACGTTGCGACGCGCGGTCACCCAGCCCAGCGCCGGACCGAAGGTGCGACAGAACCTGGCGCTCGCGGTCGGCCTGCAAGGCCGCTTCGCCGAGGCCGAGAAGATCGCCTCCGCCGACCTGCCGGCGGACGAGGCGGCCGCCAATGTCGGATACTTGCGCGAGATGCTGGCGCAACACGGCGGCGACTGGAAGAAGAAGGGCGGCAAGCCCTATCTCTCGCCCGACGCGGGGACCTGAGCTAAGCGCGCTCCGCGAACCGCGGGCGGCCGCCTCAGTTGTTGACCGTCATCACCTTGATCGCGGCCGGTCCCAGAATCACGACGAACAGCACCGGCAGGAAGAACAGGATCATCGGCACGGTGAGCTTGGGCGGCAGGCCGGCGGCCTTCTTCTCGGCTTCCGACATGCGCATGTCGCGGTTTTCCTGCGCCATCACGCGCAGCATGCTGGCGAGCGGCGTGCCGTAGCGTTCGGCCTGCTGCAAGGCCATGCAGACCGATTTCACGCCTTCCAGGTCCGTGCGCTTGGCCAGGTTCTCGTAGGCCTGGCGGCGGTCGGGCAGGTAGGAGAGTTCGGCGGTGGTGAGCGTCAGTTCTTCCGCCAGCGCGACCGACTGCGAGCCGATCTCCTCGCTCACCTTCTTGAACGCCGCCTCGATCGACATGCCGGATTCGACGCAAATCAGCAGCAGGTCGAGCGTGTCGGGGAAGGCGCGCTTGATCGAGATCTGCCGCTTCTGAATCTTGCTCTTCAGGATCATCCACGGCATGTGCATGCCGGCATACGCGGCGAAGATGCACATGCCGAGCTTGACCATCGGCGGCTGACCGAAGTCGAGCACGACGAACAGGTAGAAGGCGGCGAACAGGGCCGCCGCCACCGGCGTCACCATGCGGAAGAACAGGTAGGTCACGTAGGGCGCCTGGCCGCGATAGCCCGCCTGCACAAGCTTCAGGCGCGCCTCTTCCTGCCCCACCCATTTGGTCAGGTTGAAGCGGTCGACGACGGTCTGGATGTACTGCTTGGGCGACTGCCGCAGCGATATCTTCTGCTTCTCCTGCGCCATGCGCTCGCGCTCGCGCTGGCGGATTTTCTCGCGCTCGACCGCCACCGCCTTCATGCGCTTGCCGAGCGGGTCGGCGAACACCAGCGGCATCGCCAGCGTCAGCACCGTCGCCGCCGCCGCCACCGCGGCGAACACCACGGTCAGCGTCTGCGCGTTGAGCGAACTGATGATGAAATCGAGCATCGTTCCCGCTTCAGAAGTCGAAGTTGATCATCTTCTTCATCACCAGCACGCCCATCGACATCCACACCGCGGAGGCTGCCAGCATCACGTTGCCGAGCGGCTCGGTAAACAGCAGTGCGATGTAGTGCGGGCTGGTGATGTAGACGATCGTCATGACGGCGACCGGCAAGGCGCCGATGATGGCGGCAGAGGCTTTCGCCTCCTGCGACATGGCTTGGATCTTCGCCTTCATCTTTTTGCGGTCGCGCAGCACGCGCGACAGGTTGCCGAGCGCTTCCGACAGGTTGCCGCCGGCCTTCTGCTGGATCGCGATCACGATGGCGAAGAAGTTGGCTTCCGGCACCGGCGTGCGCTCGTAGAGCTTGCCGCAGGCCTCGCCCAGCGGCATGCCGACCGCCTGCGTTTCCACGATGGCGCGGAATTCGGTCTTGATCGGCTCCGGCGCCTCGATCGTGATCATCTTCATGCAGTCGAGCAGCGGCAGGCCCGCCTTCACTCCGCGCACGATGATGTCGACGGCGTCCGGAAACGCGTTGAGGAACCTGGCTTCGCGCCGCTTCTTCAGGAACGACAGCAGCCAGCGCGGGATGCCGAAGGCGCCGGCAAAGCCGAGGCCGATGGAAGCCGGCAGACCGGCGCCGACAAACACGCCCAGAACCACGCAGACGATCCCGCAGCCGGCCGAGACCAGCATGAACTGCTGCTTCGACCAGGACAGGCCGGCCTGCGCGATGCGCACCGACAGCGGCGGGCTCTTCTGCTTCTTGTGACGCTCCTCGAACTCCTTCAGCGTCGATTCGATCGTGTCGCGCCGCGATCGGGTCGCGGCGCGCGGCGTGCGCGCCACCGGCCCGACTTTGGCCACGCTTTCCATGCGCTTTTCCGCCTTCCGTTCGCCCGACAGGATCGGGTAAACGAAAACCCAGACGATGCCGCCGACGGCGACCGCGGCGAGGAAGAAGACGGCTATCGCGTTCATGGGTCCGCCCTCAGCGCTGCATGGCTTCGTTGGCGGCTTCGGCGGCGTCGAGCGCGGCGGCCAGCCGCTGCTCCTCGCCGTAGTAGCGGGCGCGATCCCAGAAGCGCGGACGGCCGATGCCGGTCGCGCGGTGGCGGCCGATGATCTTGCCCGCCGCGTCTTCGCCGATCATGTCGTAGACGAACAGGTCCTGGGTGATGAGGACGTCGCCTTCCATGCCCATCACCTCGGTGATGTGCGTGATGCGGCGCGAGCCGTCGCGCAGGCGGGCCACCTGTATGACCACGTCGATCGAGGCGGTGATCATCTCGCGGATGGTGCGTGAGGGCAGCGAGAAGCCGCCCATGGTGATCATGGACTCGCAGCGCGACAGCGCCTCGCGCGGGTTGTTGGCGTGCAGCGTGCCCATGGAGCCGTCGTGGCCGGTGTTCATCGCCTGCAGCAGGTCGAACGCCTCGGGTCCGCGCACTTCGCCGACGATGATGCGTTCCGGGCGCATACGCAGGCAGTTGCGCACCAACTCGCGCATGGTCACCTGCCCTTCGCCTTCGAGGTTGGGCGGGCGGGTTTCCAGACGCACCACATGCGGCTGCTGGAGCTGCAATTCGGCGGCGTCTTCGCAGGTGATGATGCGCTCGTCATCGTCGATAAACTGCGTCAAACAGTTCAGCAGCGTGGTCTTGCCGGAGCCGGTGCCGCCGGACACCAGCGTGTTGACCCGGCAGCGGCCGATGATGCGCAGGATCTCGGCGCCTTGCGGCGTGATGGTGCCGAACTTGACGAGCTGGTCGAGCGTCAGCTTGTCCTTCTTGAACTTGCGGATGGTGAGCGCCGGCCCGTCGATCGCCAGGGGCGGCACGATGGCGTTGACGCGGCTGCCGTCGGGGAGGCGCGCGTCGCAGATCGGCGAAGATTCGTCGACGCGGCGGCCGATCTGGCTGACGATGCGCTGGCAGATGTTCAGAAGCTGCTGGTTGTCGCGGAAGCGGATGCCCGTGCGCTGAATCTTGCCCGCGACTTCGATATAAACCGTGCCGGAGCCGTTCACCATGATGTCGGCGATGTCGTCGCGCGACAAGAGCGGCTCGAGCGGACCGAAGCCGAGCACGTCGTTGCAGATGTCGTCGAGCAGCTCTTCCTGCTCCGAGATCGACATCACGATATTCTTGATCGCGATGATCTCGTTGACGATGTCGCGGATTTCCTCGCGTGCGGAGTCGGCGTCGAGCCGCGCCAGTTGCGCGAGGTCGATGGCTTCGATCAGCGCGCCGAAGATCGTGCCCTTGGTCTGGTAATAGGATTCCGAGCGGCGCGAATCGATCGCCGGCATGTTGACGGCGGCCGGGGCCCGCGTCGGCGGGGGCGCCGGCACTAGCGGCGCGCCGAGACCGGCGGACGGAAAAGGCGTGCGCCCGGTATCGATTGCCGGCGGCGGAACGGCGGCCGGCTGCGGCGCTTC
>JALHRB010000031.1 GCA_022841665.1 Pseudolabrys sp. | reverse complement strand
CGCGCTCGAGCGCGTCGATTTCTTGGCGCGCGTCTGGGTCGTGCGCCGCGCGCTGCGGCGGGCCGGCGCCGCGCCCTTGGCGCTCTTGCGCAGGGCCTCCATCAGGTCGATGACCTTGGCCGGCTCACGCTCCTTCGGCGCTTCGATCTTCTCGCCGTGCTGCTTGCGCTTGATCAGGTCGCGCAGCGCGCTTTCGTATTTGTCCTCGAACTTGTCCGGCTTGAAATGGCCGGCCTTGCTGTGGACGATGTGGGTGGCGAGCTCGAGCATGTCCTTCGGCACTTTCTCGTCCGGAATGTCGTCGAAATACTCCTTGGCGTCGCGCACCTCGTAGGGGTAGCGCAGCGTGATGCCCATCAGGCCCTTGTCGCGCGGCTCGAGCGCGATCACGTGCTCGCGGTTGGTGAACACGACCTTGCCGAGCGCGACCATGCCTTCCTTGCGGATGGCTTCGCGGATCACGGCGAAGGCCTGGGCGCCGACGTCGCCGTCCGGCACGATGTAATAGGGGTTGGCGAGATAGAGCTCGTCGATCTCGTCCTTGGGCACGAACTGGTCGATATCGATCATGCGGCTGGACTCGATCTCGACCGCGTCCAGCTCGTCCGGCTCCAACTCGATGTAGGTGCCCTTGGAGGCCTCGTAGCCCTTGACGATGTCCTCGGCCGCCACCTCGTCGCCGCTCTCGGCGTCCACTTTCTTGTAGCGGATGCGGTTGCCGGTATCGCGGTTGAGCTGGTGGAAACGGACCTTTTCCCGCTCGGTGGCGGCGGGAAACAGTTGAATCGGGCAGGAAACCAGCGAAAGCCTCAGATAGCCCTTCCAATACGCACGCGGCGCCATACGCGATACTCCCCTACTCCGTACAGGACCCGATTCAACGGTTCGGGCGGGCGGGTGTTCCGTGGCGCAAAGCATGCAATTCCGGCCGGACGCGCGCAAGGCGCGCGCCGCCCGGTCGGGATGGCTCAATGCGGCAATGTCGGGAAAATGGTGGGCGCTGTAGGGATCGAACCTACGACCCGCTGATTAAGAGTCAGCTGCTCTACCAACTGAGCTAAGCGCCCGGATTGCAGTGAGGGGCAAGCCCCTCAAAGCCGCGCGTCCCTTAGCAAAGGGACCCCCCTGTGTCCAGCATCGCGGCCCTGCGCGCAGGAGATAAGCCGCGGACGGAAAAGAACAAGCCGCCGGGCGGACCCGGCGGCTTCTTAGGCGGGCGCGAACGGTCAGGGCAACCGCCCGGCAACCTCCGCCTGCTTCTCGTGGTGGCTTACAGGCGCTGCGGACCGGCGCCCGGGCCCTGGGGTCCGCGCTCACCGCCGCGCGGGCCATGCTGCCAGCCGCGACGGTCACCGTGGCCATGGCGGCCCTGCCAGCCGTCGCGGCCGCCGACCTTGGCGAGCATGACGAAGCGGCGCTTCTGGCCGTCGTCGAGGCTCTTGTAGAGCGGGCCGGCGGCGTCGGCGAGCTTCTTGAGCGCGGCGCCCTGGCTCTCCATCGCTGCGGCGCGGCGCGACATCCGCTCGACCGGATCGGCCGGCTGGCCGGCATTGGCGCTCGCGCGGGCCGCGATGCGATCGGCGCGATGCTTGAACATGTCGCGCAGCGCGGCCTCCACGGCCGGCCAGTTCTTCTCCTGCTCGGCAGTGAGCTTGAGACCGGCTTTCAGTCCGGCAATGCGCGCATCACCGAGCGCCGTGACATCCTCCGCGCTCGCGCGCCAGCGCGGCGCGTCGGACTTCGCCGGCCCCTGCTGCGCGTAAGCAAGCGAACCGCCGGCGATCGCAAGCGCGGTCGTGCCGGCGAGAACGTATTTCAACATGGCATCCTCCAATGGCGTTTCTGATGCCATCGAGTAGAGGAACGGCGTCTTGCCTTATCAAGTTAAAGTTTGGACAGAGATTACGCGCGCGCAATGTAGATGTATCGCCGTTCATCGCGACGTCCATCGTGCATTAAGCACGCAGTATCGGAGCGCGCCGCGTGCGCATGATCGCGCAGACGCGCGGCGCGAACGAACGGTAGCGCGCTGCCGATGAGGGTCATCGCGCGCATGCTGTCGACGCCGCGCTAAACCAAAATTCGCAGCCGACGCAAAATGCGGTCGCGGTCGTAGGCCGCGCTCACGGCTGCCGCCTCGGCAGATTTCATTGCACGACACAGCTACGGCGCAGGGCGCGCCCGGCCAGAACCGGGTCCGAGGTAATCGGTAATATAATACCATATTCAAGTCCATATTGTCCGCTCGCGTCAATTGCCTTTAGTTCCGGCTTTGCACCGCAAAGATTGTCGGCGAATATGCGGCCAGCGACTGGCAGCGCGGAGCGCCCTTGGGCGGCCCGCGACATAAAAGGCAGCGCACGCAACCGGAGGAAACACAATGATGTTGAAGACCAAGCTCTTTACAGGCGCGGCATCCGCCGCGGCCATCGCCCTTATGCTCGCCGCGGCCACTCCGCAGCCGGCCGACGCGCAGGAGCGCAAGTCGATCCGCTGGACCACCTCGGCCGTGGGCTCCTACGGCTACACGATCGCCGCCCAGATGGCGAAGATTCTCGAGCAGGCGCTCGGCGGCGAATACACCGTCACCGTGCAGCCCTACACCTCCCCGACCGTCGCGATGAAGGCGGTAATGAACGGCGAAGGCGAGATCGCCTACACCGCCGACGTCGGCATGACACAGTTCGCCGAGCGCACCGGCGGCTTCAAGGACTACAAGCCGACCAAGCCGGAGCTCGCGCACTCCTGGTACGCCTATCCGATGGAAACCATGATGGCGACCTCCGCCAAGGACGCCAGCAAGTTCAAGTGCTGGAAGGACTTCAGCGGCAAGCCGGTCTTCTTCACCACCGCCGGCTTCATGAACTGGCTGAACATGCAGCGCAGCTTCAAGGCGCTCGGCTACGACTTCAAGCACGTCCAGATCGACACCAAGTCGAACTCCGACGCGCTCAAGGCCGGCACCGTCGTCGGCTCGGCGACCTATACGACCGCGGGCAAGTCGCTGGCGCCGTACTGGAAAGAGACCGAAATTCAGATGGACATCACCGTCATCAATCCGTGCCCGGACGAAGTCGCCAAGCTGAAAGCGGCCGGGCTTGGGGTTTCCGACGTGGATCCCAAAGGCGCCTTCACCAAGGACGTCGGACCGAAGACGCTGCAGGGCGTGCCGATCCTGTTCGGCTACAACGCGCGCCTCGATATGCCGGAGGAGATCGTCTACAAGATGATCAAGGCCTTCTACGAAAAGAAGGACGATCTCGTTAAGCTCGACGCCGGCTTCACGCCGATGGCGAAGGACTTCATCGGCATGCAGGTTCAGGGCATCAACGCCAACCCGCAGATCCCGGTGCATCCGGGCCTGGCCAAGTTCCTGAAGGAACACAAGGCCTGGAACGACAAGTGGACGATTGGCAAGACGAGCTGAACGTCCGAAGGAGCAGCTTTGGCGAGGACCTGTGGCGCAAGCCGCGGGTCCTCGTCGCGGCATAAGGAGACGGGTGGGAAAACGTCTCCGCGAACTGTGCGGCGCCGCTTGGGAACGACGGCGCAGCAAGCGGCGCCAAGCGCAATCCGGGTCGAGAGGGAAAAGCAGACCCGGCTGCATCGCTTTCGCACGCACTCAATTGACGCGACGAACGTGCGGCGTTCGGCGACGTGGGGGGATGTCGAATGACGAAGGCCTGGCTCAAGAGCCAAATCACGCTCAACAACCTGATCCTCGCGCTGGCGACGGTCCAGTTCGTCTGGCTGATCTGGTACTTCTACACCGGTCTCGGCGGCGGGCAGGAACTGGTGTCGCGCGTCATGTCGCTCGCGCTGACCCTGCAAATCCTGTTCATGTATCGCGACAATTATCTCTACAAGTGGCTGCCGCCGATCGCGAACCATATCATCGTCACCGCCTATATCGGTATCCTCGCTTACGCCTTCATTCATTTCCTCTACGAATTCGAAGAAATCACGATCTACCGGCAGGGATCCTGGACGACCCAGGACTTCATCGCCGGCCTGCTGGTTTTCCTGCTGGTGATGGAGCTGACGCGGCTCGCGCACCCGGTGCTGTTCTGGGTCAACATCGTCATGGTTGCCTACACGCTGTGGGGATACCTCAGTCCGCTCGACTTCTTCTGGCACCCGGGAACGACTTTCTACCGCGTGGTGATGTCGAGTACGATCGAGTTTTCGACCGGCATCTACGGCCTCTATGGGCAGATTGCCCTCACGTTGATTGCGCCCTTCCTGCTGCTGGCGGCGGCCGCGCAAGGCTTCGGCGCGCAAGGCGCCATGATCAACGTGATGCGGCGCCTCGCCGGCCGCTCGCGCCAGATGGTGCCGCAGACGGCGGTGCTCGGCTCGCTGTCGATCGGCATGATCAGCGGCAGCGGCTCGGCCAACGCGGTGGTGGTCGGCAGCATCACCATCCCGTTGATGAAGCGCTACGGCTTTCCGGGACATTTCGCGGCCGCGGTCGAAACCGCCGCATCGATGGGCGGGCTGATCATGCCGCCGATGATGGGCGTCGGCGCCTTCCTGATGGCCGACTTCCTCGGCGTTCCCTACTGGGACGTGGTGGCGCGCGGCTTCGCCCTCGCCGCGGTCTATTACCTATCGCTCGCGCTCTCGGTCTATCTGCTCTGCGTCCGGTTGTTGCCGAACGACGAAGTCGCCGCGCCCAAGGTGCTGCGTTACGAACAGGTCAAGACGTCGATCTTCTTCCTGTCCGTCATATTCCTGATCTTCCTGATGGGCGGCGTCGGCGTCGGCGAAATGCTGGCGGCGGTCTACACCTCAGCGGTGATGTTCGTGCTGCTGCTCGCCGCATTCCTCTACTTCAAGTACGTGCTCAAGGATCCGGCGGTCGTCAAGGAGTCGCTGCTCAAGAACATCCGCCTCACCATCGAAACTCACGCCGACATGACGTCCTATCTGACGCTCCTGTTGGCGACGCTCGGCATCATGATCGGGTTGTTCACCGTCACCGGCTTCATCAACCGGATGGGCGCCATGCTGCTCGACCTCGGCGCGTGGAACATCATCGCCATGGTCGGCATGGCCTATGTCTTCGGCTGGCTGGTCGGCGCCGGCCTGCCCCCGACCGCAACCTACATCATCGGCGCGGTCGTTATCGTGGGCCCGCTGCGCGAACTCGGGATCAACCCCTGGGTCGCGCACTTCTTCGTGTTCCTGCTGTCGGTCTGGGGCGAGCTGTCGCCGCCGACCTCGTTGACCGCCGCGATATCGGCGCGCATCGCCGAGGCGTCGTTCATGCGAACGATGTGGGAAGCGTTGAAAATCTGTCTGCCGATCACGCTGATGACCTTCGCCATCTTCACCCGCTCGGACATGGTCATCAATCCGGGCTGGTTGCAGTTGATCGACACGATCCTGGTGGTCATCAGCACGTGCGGCATCGCCTACGCGATGTTCGGACGATTCGCGCACAACGCGGCGGTAGACATCGGTTACCGGTTATTTTTGACCGGCATGTCTCTTCTGACGATGTTCCATCCCAACGACACGCTGGCGAAATGGCTGGCGCTCGTCACCCTGCCCTTGCTCATCGTCGGCATCTGGCGTCACGCGAGCATAGCCAGCCCGAAGACCCTAGTCCGAGAGAAGGACGAGGTGGAGACGACCGGCGACCTCGGTCAACTCGCGGCGGAAGCGCGGCGCGACATCGGGTAGCGGCTCCATCGCACCGCCGCCCGCCGGCGCGGAGCACGCGGGGAGGACGGCTTTACCGCCATCCGGTCAACGCAAAGCGGCGACCACGGGGCCGAGGCCCATCTCCGAGGCCAGCCCGCTGGCGGCGCTCAATTGCTGCGTGTCGAGGCTGGCGATCAGCGGGCGCGCGGCGACCGCCAGGCGCTGCACGGCGGCGCTGTCGAGTACGACCGAAACCACGCGGCGGCTGATGCGCCGCACCAGGCCGCTGTCGTCGGACTGCACCTGCCGGCGCGCGACGTCGCGCAAGGCGGCTTCCACGGCCGGCCAATGCCGCTCCTGCTCGGCGGTCAGCCTGAGCGTATTCTTGATGCGCCCGATGTCGATCGACGCGAGGTTTTGTTCGGCGAGCATTGCGCGCTCGCTGGCGATGGCGAAATTCGGCAACAGTCCAGTCATCGCGAGCGCCAGTGCGCCCGCGCAAAGGGTCATTCTCACCTGTGGGTTCCCCCAGTGCTTGTAAGAGTGGGTACGGCGCGTAAGTAGCGGCCAATTTTGCCGTCAGCGCGAACAAAATGAGGACGAAATATGATTTTTGGGTTCCGCGGGAACGGAATCGCGAGCCGCGAAACGAAAGTGCCGCGCCCTCGCGGGGCGCGGCAACTGAGTTCCGATCAGCCGACGTCGGTCGAATGGATGCGTTGCTCGATGCCCGGCGTCTTGCTGCGTTTGCTGGTCAGCTTGTTGAGCGCGCCGAGATAGGCCTTGGCCGACGCGACCAGGGTGTCGGGATCGGCACCCTTGGCCGTGTACGAGCGGCCTTGTTCGGACAGCCGCACCGACACTTCCGCTTGCGCGTCGGTTCCCTCGGTCACCGCGTGCACCTGATAGAGCTCGAGCGTCGCCTCGTGCGGCACCAGCGCGCGGATCGCCTTGAAGATGGCGTCCACCGGGCCGTTGCCGGTCGACTGCGTGGTGACGTGCTTGCCCTCGATGTCGAGCGTGAGCGTCGCCGTCTGCGGGCCCATGGTGCCGGCGATCACGGTCAACGACAGCACCTTGATGCGGTCGTGCGCGTGCGCGATCTCCTCGTCGACCAGCGCCTCGATGTCTTCGTCGTAGATCTGCTTCTTGCGGTCGGCCAGGGCCTTGAAGCGCACGAACGCATCCTCGAGCTGGTTGCCGGCCAGTTGGTAGCCGAGCTCTTCCAGCTTGTGGATGAAGGCGTGGCGGCCCGAGTGCTTGCCCATGACCAGCGAGGTCTGCTTCACGCCCACGCTTTCCGGCGTCATGATCTCGTAGGTCTGCGCGTTCTTGAGCATGCCGTCCTGGTGGATGCCGCTCTCGTGCGCGAAGGCGTTCCGCCCGACGATGGCCTTGTTGTACTGCACCGGGAACGAGGTCGCCGCCGCCACCAGCTTGGAGGCGCGCGTCAGCATGGTGGTGTCGATACCGGTCGTGTAGGGCAGCACGTCGTTGCGCGTCTTGATCGCCATCACGATCTCTTCCAGCGCGGCGTTGCCGGCGCGCTCGCCAATGCCGTTGACGGTGCATTCGATTTGGCGCGCGCCAGCGTTCACGCCGGCGAGCGAGTTGGCCACCGCCATACCGAGGTCGTTGTGGCAGTGGGTGGAGAACACCGCCTTGTCCGAGTTCGGCACGCGCTCGCGCACCGTCTTGAACAGGTTGAAGTACTCCTCCGGCGTGGTGTAGCCGACGGTGTCCGGGATATTGATGGTGGTCGCGCCCGCCTTGATCGCCGCTTCCACGCACCGGCAGAGGAAATCCATCTCGGTGCGGGTGCCGTCCTCCGACGACCATTCGACGTCGTCGGTGTGGCTGCGCGCACGCGTCACTTGCGCGATCACCATCTCATAGACTTCGTGCGGCTCTTTCTGGAGCTTGTACTTCATGTGCACGGGCGACGTGGACAGGAACGTGTGGATGCGCTTGCGCTTGGCCGGCTTGATGGCCTCGGCGCAGCGGTCGATGTCCTTGAAGGCGGCGCGCGAGAGACCGCAAATCACCGCGTTCTTTGAGCGCTGGGCGATCTCGCGCACCGCCGCGAAGTCGCCTTCCGACGCGATCGGAAAGCCGGCCTCAATGATGTCGACGCCCATGTCGTCCAGGAGTTCGGCGACCGCGAGTTTCTCTTCATGCGTCATGGTCGCGCCCGGGCACTGCTCGCCGTCGCGCAAGGTGGTGTCGAAGATGACGACGCGGTCCTTGCCGGACTGGGTCGGGGTGGTCATTGGATTATTCCTTCTCGTCGAATGCGCCGCTTAAGGGGCGCTCGCTATGGGGTGCTGTGTCCGCCTTCGATCCCCCGAGTGCCCAGGCGTGCACGCCCAGCCGGCCCTCAGGGGCGGATAAGGAGAAGGAGCGAGCCCAGAATGAGGGAAGCCGCGGCGCCGGCCGGTTGGGCCGTCCGCTCGATCGCGCAGATGGTCTGCCGCGTCGACATGGCTTGCTCAAATCCCTCGGTTCTTCGACGGTTAAGGTCGCGGTTTTTGGTAAAGTCCGCGTTAACCGGGCGTTCGATGCCCCGCTTCTAGCGGAAAGGCAGCCATCGAATCAAGCACACTGATAGGTCAATATTGCTGACTTTTCCAGGGTGGCGCTGAGGCCGGCTACTTTTCCGCTTCCAGCGCCTTGCGCGCCTGCTGCAATTCCTTGAGCGCCTTTCCGCTCACCTTCGGATATTCGAGCTTCAAGCTCTCCAGCGTGTCGGCCAGCACGGCCGCCACCGCGATGCGCGTGAACCACTTGTTGTCGGCGGGCACCACGAACCAGGGCGCATGGTCACGGCTGGTTTCGCGGATCGCATCCTCGTAGGCCGCCATGTATTTGGGCCAGAGCTTGCGCTCTTCCACGTCGCCCATGGAGAACTTCCAGTTCTTCGCCGGATCGTCGATCCGTTCCAGAAACTGCTTGCGCTGCTCCTCCCGCGACATGTTGAGGAAAAACTTGAGGATGACCGTGCCGTTGCGCGCGAGATGCTTTTCGAAGGCGCGGATATCGTCGAAGCGATGTTGCCAGATCTTATTGCCGTTGAGTTCTTTGGGCAGCTTCTGCCGCTCCAGCAGCTCCGGGTGGACACGGACGGCCAGCACTTCCTCATAGTGCGAACGGTTGAAAATGCCGATGCGGCCGCGCGACGGCAGCCGCCGCGCAATGCGCCAGAGGAAATCGTGGTCGAGCTCCTCGGCGCTCGGTTGCTTGAACGAGGTCACTTCGACGCCCTGCGGATTGAGCCCGCTCATCACGTGCTTGATCAGGCTGTCCTTGCCGGCGGCGTCCATCGCCTGCAGAACGATCAACACCGACCAGCGGTCGTCCGCGTAAAGCCGCTGCTGCAATTCGCGCAAGCGCTCGATGCCCGCCGCCAGCAAGGCCTTGGCGCCGTCCTTTTCGATGCTCAACCCGCAGCAGTCGGCCGGGTCGTGCTTGGCCAGCCGGAACTTGTCCGGCCGGTCGATACGGAAGCGCTTGACGATGGCGTCGACTTTCATGCGGGCAGCCTAGCCGTTCCCGAACTGCCGTTCCAGGAAAGCCGTGACGAAACGCGGCATGGCCGGGTCGAAACCGCCCGGACCCCGCACGATGCGGATGTCCGACAGCTCCGGCTGCCTTTCGCTGCGCAGATGGGCGAGCATGCGCGTGCGCAGCACGTCGGCGGTCTCGCGGCTGCGCAACACCTTGATCTGCACGATCAGCGAGCCGTCCAGCACGGTCGTCCAGCCCGGCTCCACGTCGAATTCGCTTATGCCGCAGCCGGTCTCTTCCGTCAGCTCGCGCGCGACGCTGGCGTCGAGATCGACCTTGCCGCCGGCGATATCGTCCCGGTCGGGCGTTCCACAGGGAAAGTAGATGTGGCCGGCATTGAAGGTATGCGTCCCCATGACGCCGAGCAGGCAGGCCCCGTCCGCGCTAAAGATCGCGGCCGCGCCGAAGCAGTCGTGCACGCCGCTATGCGGCCGGCCCCAGTCGCGCCAGGCCGCGAAGCTCGCATAGTCGGTCTCGAGATAATCGCCCCGGAAAACGCCCTCGCTCACGACCTGACGGTGCAGCAGCAGGACGCGGCCGTTCCAGAGCGCCGGCTTGTCGCGCTGCAATTGCGCGAAATAGGCGTCGATTTCCGCGCGCCTCTCCTGCGCGAAGGCCCAGGGCTTAGGCGTGAAGGAAAGCTCCAGCCGATCGACGTGGAAGATGACCGGCGTCATCCGGCGGCGACCGCTTCGAAGACCCTGCTCGGCGTTACGATCTCGTCCTGCGCGGCGACGAGCTGAATCTCGCGCGCGCCCGCTTCAACGGTCTTGGTCAGCACGCCGTAGATCGCCGAGGCCGCCGCCGACAGCGCGGCGTCGATTTTCCCGCTGCGCAGGTAATGCGCGAAGAACAGCGCGGCGATGGCGTCGCCGGCGCCGTTGATGGCGAGCGGCAGCCGCGGCGTGCGCACCAGGAACACACCAAGCGAGTCGGAGGCGAGCAGGTCGATGGCATCTTCCGGCGTCTCGTCGGTATGCAGCGAGGTGACCAGGATCGCGCGCGGCCCGAGGTCGTGCACCGCCTTCACCGCGTCGCGCGCCTGTGCGAGCGTGCCGCTTTTCCGGCCCGAGAGGTAGTCGAGCTCGAACTGGTTCGGCGTGATGACGTCGGCGGCCGGCACCGCCTTCGCCTTCATGAATTCCGGAATGCCTTCGCGCACAAAGATGCCGCGGCCGACGTCGCCGATCACCGGGTCGCAGCAGTAGCGCGCGGACGGGTTGGCGCGCTTGACGGCCACCACCGCATCGAGGACCGCGCCGCCGATGTCGGCGCCGCCCATATAGCCCGACAGCACGCCGTCACATTCTCGGAGGACCCCGCGCTGCGCGATGCCGGCGACCACCTCGCCGATCAGCGCGGCGTCGAACACGCGGCCCTTCCATTCGCCGTAGCCGGTGTGGTTGGAGAACTGCACGGTATGCACCGGCCACACCTCGATGCCCAGCCGCTGCAGCGGAAACACCGCGGCCGAATTGCCGACATGGCCGTAGGCGACGTGCGACTGGATGGAGAGGATGTTCATGGCTTCTCAATAACAGATACGGCGGGGAGTTCCCCCGCCGTATGCCGCTCAGCCGCGCAGCAGGCCGATTACATCCCTTTGCCGGCCGCCTCGACGTACTTGTTGGTGTACGTCTTCGACAGGTCGATCTTGGCCTTGGCCACCTCCGGCGAGGACTGCGAGAACACCGCCAGCACCGCCTCGGCGCCCTTCGGGTCCATCTTGCCGGTCTCCGAGTACATCGGCAGCGTGTTCTTGAGCGCGGCGATGTAGAGCGCCTTGTCCTTGCCGACCAGCTCGGCCGGCATCTTGTCGGCGATCTGCTCGGGCGTGTGCGAGTGGATCCACTTCAGCGTGGCGACGATCGCGTTGGTCATCGCCTGCACTTCCTTGGGATGCGCGGCGATCCAGTCGGCCTTGGTGTAGAGCGCGCCGCCCGGATATTCGCCGCCGAACACGGCGAGCGTGTCCTTCTGGCTGCGCGTGTCGCTGAGGATCGCCAGGTCCTTGTACTTGCCCTGCAGGATGGTCACTGCCGGGTCGAGCATGATGGCGGCTTCGATCTCGCCCTGCTCCATCGACGCGACCGCGGTGGCGCCGAGGCCCACGCCGATGATGCCGACCGAGTTCGGATCGACGCCGTTCTTCTTCAGGATGTATTTGAGGAAGAAGTCGGTCGACGAGCCGGGCGCGCTGACGCCGATCTTCTTGTTGGCGAGATCCTTGACCGACTTGATCGTCGCGGTGTGCTTGGGCGACACCACCAGGGCGAAGCCTGGGAAGCGGTCATAGACCACGAAGGATTGCAGGTTCTGGCCCTTGGCCGCGAGATTGACGGTGTGGTCGAAATAGCCGGAGACCACGTCGGCGCTGCCGCCCATCACGGCCTTGAGCGCCTCGGAACCGCCCTTGAACTGGATCACTTCGACGTTGACGCCGGCCTTCTTGTATTCGCCGAGCGCGTCCGCGAGCATGGTCGGCAGGTAGCACAGGCACGAGGCGCCGCCGATGGCGAGCTTGACCGTGGACTGCGCGAAAGCGAGGCCGCTCGACAGAACGAGCGCGATGGCGACGGCGGCGAGCCGCTGGAACATTGCGGGCATGAAGTCCTCCCTGATATGCGCGGCTTTGGGCGGCCGCTTTGAGGCAGACGATAAGCCAGCCCGGCGGGCGTGACTAGGGCCTCTGGTCGCCCACCGCCGGCCGCCAGACCAGCAGCCGCTTCTCCACCACCGTCACCAGCGTGTCGATGACGATCACGAAGGCGGCCAGCACGAACATGCCGGCGAACACGCCCGCCACGTCGAACACGCCTTCCGCCTGCTGGATCAGGTAGCCGAGCCCGGCCGCCGCGCCGAGATACTCGCCCACCACCGCGCCCACCACGGCAAAACCGACCGACGTGTGCAGCGAGGAGAACATCCAGGACAGTGCCGACGGCCAGTAGACGTGGCGCATCAATTGCCGTTCGTTCATGCCGAGCATACGCGCATTGGCCAGCACCGTGGGGCTGACCTCCTTGATGCCTTGGTAGACGTTGAAGAACACGATGAAGAACACCAGCGTGACGCCGAGCGCCACCTTCGACCAGATGCCGAGCCCCAGCCACAGCGTGAAGATCGGCGCCAGCACCACGCGCGGCAGCGCATTGACCATCTTGACGTAAGGGTCGAACACCGCCGCCGTGCGCGGCTGGCGCGCAAACCAGAAGCCGACCAGCACGCCGCCGATCGAGCCGAGCACGAAGGCCAGCACCGACTCCAGCAGCGTCACCCACAGGTGCTTCCAGATCACGCCGGTGGCGAACCACGTAACCACCTGCTGCGCCACCTCGAACGGATTGGAGAAGAAGAACGGCGGCAGCAGGATGCGGCCGAACACCGGATAGGTGGTCAGCACGTGCCATATCGCCAGCGCCGCCACGGCGACCAGAATCTGCAGGGAGATGAGGGTCAGCCGGTTCATGACTTGCCGCCTGTTTTCGTTACCTCCCCCTGAAAGGGGGAGGTCGACCGCATCGCAGGCAAGTTTACGCAGCCTGCGTAAACTTGGCTGCGTGCGGTCGGGTGGGGGTCAATAGAACGAGAGAGAGAGAGCGACCCCCACCCCGACCCTCCCCCTTTCAGGGGGAGGGAGTGAGCCATGCGTGTAGCGATGGTGTTAGCCATCACGCCCCCTCCGCCTGCGCGTAGCCTTTGAGCACCTCGGCCTTGAGCGTGTGCCAGATCTCGCGGTGCAGCGCGTGAAAGGCCGGGTCGAGCTTCACCTCGGAGATGTCGCGCGGGCGCGCCAGCGGCACCTTCCAGTCGCCGATGATGCGCGCCGCCGGCCCGGCCGACATGATCACCACGCGGTCGGACAGGGCGATCGCCTCCTCGAGGTCGTGGGTGACGAACAGCACCGCCTTGCGGTCGGCGCTCCACAGGTCGAGCAGCAGGTTGCCCATGATCTGCCGCGTCTGCGCGTCGAGCGGGCCGAACGGCTCGTCCATCAGCAGGATTTTCGGGTCGCGGATCAGCACCTGCGCCAGCCCCACGCGCTTGCGCTGCCCGCCGGACAGCATGTGCGGATAGCGGTCGCCGAAACTGCCGAGGCCGACGCGCGTGAGCCACGCGTGCGCGCGCTCGCGCGCCTCCGTCTGCGCCACGCCGGCCGTCTCCAGCCCGATGGCGACGTTCTCCAGCGCGGTCTTCCAGGGAAACAGCGCGTCGGCCTGGAACAGGTAGCCGGCCTGCCGGTTCAGGCCGTCCAGCGGCGCGCCGAAAATATCGACGCCACCGGCAAACGGCGTCAGCAGCCCGGCGGCGATGTTGAGCAGCGTCGACTTGCCGCATCCGGTCGGGCCCACGATGGCGACGAATTCGCCGTCGGCGACGGTCAGGCTCGCACGATCCACCGCGGTGAACGGCTCCCCGCGCGCCATCCGGAAGGCCACGACGACATCCTTCAACGCCACGGCCGCGCCGTTCGGGCTTGTCGTTGCGGCTAGCGCCATCCTTCTCGGGCTCCCCTTGCGCCCGCGAACCTAGCGGCTCTGCGTAGACTTGCAAACGGGATCAAAAGCAAAACGGCCGCCCGATGGGCGGCCGCTGCGTCAACCTGCACTGTCATGGTCGGGCATAGCCCGTCGAAGACGGGCGTGAACGCCTTTGTGCCCCGGCCGTCTCGCTTAGCGGCGCACAGCAGACGTCATCGAGATCACCGGGTCACGGCGCTCACGCGCCAGCCCGGTGATGACACAAGGGTGTCAGTTCTTGCTCTTGTCGACCAGCGCACCCTGCTTGATCCACGGCATCATGTCGCGGAGCTTGGCGCCGACCTGCTCGATCGAGTGCTCGGCCAGCTTGGCGCGGGTCGCCTTGAACGAAGTCTGGTTGACCTTGTTCTCCAGCATCCAGTCGCGCGTGAAGCGGCCTGACTGAATGTCGGCCAGCACGCGCTTCATCTCGGCCTTGGTCTCCGGCGTGATGATGCGCGGACCGGAGACGTACTCGCCGTATTCGGCGGTGTTCGAGATCGAGTAGTTCATGTTGGCGATGCCGCCCTGGTAGATCAGGTCGACGATCAGCTTCACTTCGTGCAGGCATTCGAAATACGCCATCTCCGGCGCGTAGCCCGCCTCGCACAAAGTCTCGTAGCCGGCCTTGATCAGCTCGACCAGGCCGCCGCACAGCACGGTCTGCTCGCCGAACAGGTCGGTCTCGCACTCTTCCTTGAAGGTCGTCTCGATGATGCCGGCGCGGCCGCCGCCGATCGCCGAGGCATAAGACAGGCCGAGGTCGTGCGCGTTGCCCGAGGCATCCTTGTGGATCGCCACCAGGCACGGCACGCCGGCGCCGCGCTGATACTCGCCGCGCACCGTATGACCCGGTCCCTTGGGCGCGACCATCAGCACGTCGAGGTCGGCGCGCGGCTCGATCAGGTTGAAGTGCACGTTGAGGCCGTGCGCGAACATCAGCGCCGCGCCGTTCTTCATGTTGGCGGCGAGGTGATCGCGATAGATGTCGCCCTGCAATTCGTCGGGCGTGAGCATCATGATGACGTCGGCCCATTTGGCGGCTTCCGCCACCTCCATGACCTTGAACTTCTCGCCCTCGGCCTTCTTGATGCCCTGCGAGCCCTTGCGCAACGCGATGACGACGTCCTTGACGCCGCTGTCGCGCATGTTGAGCGCGTGGGCGTGGCCCTGGCTGCCGTAGCCGACGACGGCCACCTTCTTGCCTTTGATCAGGTTCAGGTCGGCGTCGCGATCGTAGTAAACACGCATGATGATCCTCTAATCCCCGGAGTTGTCGGCCCTGCTTCTAGGACGCTTGGGGACCGCCGACAAGGCCCGCAAACCGCATGAAAAGCCGCCTCAGGTCACCATGGGCACGATGCTGGCCACCAGCAGCAGCGCCATGGCGACGTTGAAAATGCGCGCATGGCGGGGGTTTTGCAGCAGCCGGCGCAGCGCCACGCCGAAGCCGGTCCAGACGGTGACGGAAACAAGGGTGGCAAGCGTGTATACCGCCATCATGATGGTAAAATCGGTCAGCGCGTGGTCCGGCCGCATGAAAAGCGCGATGCCGCTGAGCGCGGTCACCACGCCTTTCGGATTGACCCATTGAAAGGCCGCCGCCTGCAAAAAGGTCAAAGGCTGCCCGGCCGCCTCCCCGCCGCCGTCTTTCGCAGCCCCTGCATTCGCCACCTTCCAGGCCAGCCAGAGCATGTAGGCCGCACCCGCGACCTTGAGCGCGATCTGCAAGGCGGGCCAGGTCGTGAAAACCAGCCCAAGCCCGCCGGCGCAGGCCGCCACCAGCACCAGGAAGCCGAGCATGACGCCTAGCATGTGCGGGATCGAGCGCGTGAAGCCGAAATTCACGCCCGAGGCCGTCAGCATGATGTTGTTCGGCCCCGGCGTGCACGCCATCACGAAGGCGAAGACGACCAGAGCCAGGAAAAGATCGTAGGGCATTAGACGATGTTTGGACCTCTGCCGAGGACGGAAAGATTCATTCCGAGAAGACTTGCGAGCCGTCCCAGCACTTCGGCAATCAGCTCATCCGGCGCCGTTTCGATCAACTCGAACATGCGGGGGGCTCGATCAATCGTGCGCACTTGATCGACAAGCACCACACCTTGGGTGCGCAGCCCGCGCGGCAAACTCACGTCCCACGGCCAGGGCCGCGCCTTTGAGGTGATCGGGCACACCACGGTTCTCGTAGACTTTTCGTGATAACTGCGCGGCGTCAGCACAAGCGCGGGTCGACGCCCTGCCTGTTCCGTGCCCTTGATCGGGTCGAAATCGATCCAGACGATATCACCGACGTTTGGCAGATACATTTTGCTTGCCGCGTCGTCGGCTGCTCCCGGCAGGCTTGGCAGGTTTTCTGTTCAGGATGTCTTCAAGTGTGATTTCGCCGCGAGAATAGGCGTCGTCGATAATTTCGACGCCTCGATCCGGACCCCAGTCAACCGTCTCGGGCTGATTTTCCGGGATCATTTGGGCGACGAGGTCTTCAAGTTTGTAGTACGGAATCCGTATCGACTTCCTGAGCCGCAAGTCGGCCCCCTCGACAGTCACGTCGAGTTCTACGCCGGCCCGCAAACCGGCAGCCTCCGCCGCCGCCTTCGGCAGCCGCACGCCCAGGCTGTTGCCCCATTTCGCGACCTTGACCTTCATGCCGTCTCCTTCGGATATACAATGTATATCCGAACGTCGACCCCTACAACCCCTCGGGCCCCCGCCGGATCGCCGCGATGCCGGTGCGCGCCACCTCGATGAGACCGAGCGGCAGCATCAGCTCGATGAACTGCTCGATCTTGTCGCTCTTGCCGGTGATCTCGAACACGAAACTCTCGGTGGTGGCGTCGATCACGCGCGCACGGAAGGCGTCGGCCAGCCGCAGCGCCTCGACGCGCTGTTCGCCTTTGCCCTTCACCTTGACCATCGCCAGCTCGCGCTCGATCGAGTTGCCGGCCAGCGTCATGTCGACGACGCGGTGGATCGGCACCAGCCGGTCGAGCTGGTTCTTGATCTGCTCGATCACCATCGGCGTGCCCGTGGTGACGATGGTAATAAGCGACAGGTGTTTCTGGTGCTCGGTCTCCGACACCGTCAGCGACTCGATGTTGTAGCCGCGGCCGGAGAACAGGCCGATCACGCGCGCCAGCACGCCCGGTTCGTTGTCGACCAGCACCGAGAGCGTGTGCCGCTCCAGCTTCTGCGCCGTCGGCGCCGCGGGATAATGCGAGGTACTCGTGGAAACGTTTGCGTTCATGATTACACCAGCATCTTGCCTTCCTCGGTGATCGCGTCTTCCAGCTTTTCAGCCGCGTCGCCGAGGATCATTTCGTTGTGCGCGCGTCCCGACGGGATCATCGGGAAGCAGTTTTCGGTCTGATCGACGACGCAGTCGAACAGCACCGGCCGGTCGACGTCGATCATCTCCTTGATGGCGTGGTCGAGGTCGCCCGGCTTCTCGCAGCGGATGCCGACCGCGTGCATGGCCTCCGCCAGCTTGACGAAGTCCGGCAGCGCTTCCGAATAGCTCTCCGAATAGCGCCCGCCGTGCAGCAGCTCCTGCCACTGCCGCACCATCCCCATGTACTTGTTGTTGAGGATGAAGATCTTGATCGGCAGTCGGTACTGCACCGCCGTGGACAGCTCCTGCATGGTCATCTGCACCGAGGCCTCGCCGGCGATGTCGATGACCAGCGATTTGGGATGCGCGAGCTGCACGCCGACCGAGGCCGGCAGGCCGTAGCCCATGGTGCCGAGCCCGCCCGACGTCATCCAGCGGTTCGGCTCGTTGAAATGGTAGAACTGCGCCGCCCACATCTGGTGCTGGCCCACTTCCGTGGTGATGTAGGTGTCGCGGTCCTTGGTCAGCTCGTACAGCCGCTGGATGGCGTATTGCGGCTTGATCACCTCGTTCGACGGCCGGTAGGCGAGCGACTTGCGCGCGCGCCATTTGTCGATCTGCTTCCACCAGCCCTCGATCGCTTTCTTGTCGGGATGGATCGCGCTGGTGCGCCACAGCCGCACCATGTCCTCCAGCACATGCGCGCAATCGCCGACGATCGGGACGTCGACCTTCACGTTCTTGTTGATCGACGAGGGATCGATGTCGACGTGGATCTTCTTGGAGTGCGGCGAGAAGGCGTCGAGCCTCCCGGTAATGCGGTCGTCGAAGCGTGCGCCGATGCAGATCATGACGTCGCAATCGTGCATCGCCATGTTGGCCTCGAGCGTGCCGTGCATGCCGAGCATGCCGAGCCACTGCGGATCGTTGGCCGGATAGGCCCCGAGCCCCATCAGCGTCGAGGTGATCGGATAGCCGGTGAGCCTGACCAGCTCGCGCAGCAGGTCGCTCGCCGCCTTGCCGGAATTCACCACGCCGCCACCGGTGTAGAACATCGGCTTCTTGGCGTGCGCCATCAGGTCGATGGCCTGCTTGATCTTCTCGATGTCGCCCTTGAGCTTGGGCTTGTAGCCGGTGTGCGGGAAGTCCTTCGGCTTCGAGTACATGCCCTTGGCGAACTGGACGTCCTTCGGGATGTCGACCACCACCGGGCCGGGCCGGCCGCTGGCGGCGATGTGGAACGCCTCGTGCAGGATGCGCGGCAGGTCCTCGATGCGCTTGACCAGGTAGTTGTGCTTGGTGCACGGCCGCGTGATGCCGACCGTGTCGGCCTCCTGGAAGGCGTCGTTGCCGATCAGGTGCGTCGGCACCTGGCCGGTGATGCAGACCAGCGGGATCGAGTCCATCAGCGCGTCGGTCAGGCCGGTAACGGCATTGGTCGCGCCCGGGCCGGAGGTGACCAGCACGCAGCCGACCTTGCCGGTCGAGCGCGCATAGCCTTCCGCCATGTGCACCGCGCCCTGTTCGTGACGGACGAGCACGTGCCGGACCTTGTCCTGCGCGAACAGCGCGTCATAGATCGGCAGCACCGCGCCGCCCGGATAACCGAAAAGATGCCTTACGCCCTGGTCGGCGAGCGCCTGGATCACCATTTCAGCGCCGCTCATTTCCTTCGTCATGCTCGCCATCCTTGCCTGTCGTTCTCAGGTCGAAACTTCCGAATTTCCTGTAATCCCGGCAATAAAAAAGGCCCGCAAAGGGCCATGCCGGACGCCTATCTGGGAGGCCACTTCATGGCGTCCCCGACTGCGTCCGACCCCCTACTACGAGAGTAATAATATTGCGCGTCATCGTCCCGTACCGTACTTTCATTGCGCGGGTTATAGGCAGGCCCGCCTAGCCGGTCAAGGGGGATTATACGTGGAAAAGCATCTCCGGGAGGCCCAAAACAGAACGGGGCGCCGTGGGGGCGCCCCGCCTTCAAATGGCTTCCGGACGGCTTATGCGGCGCGCCGTGTCGCGCGGACAGGCTTCTGCGCAGGCTCGGGCGCGGCCTCGGCCGCGGCGGCTTCCACAGCCTCCTCGACGATCTCCTCGTCCTGCTTGAGCTTGAACACCGCCACCCGCTCCGACATGTCGGCCGACTGATGGTCGAGCGCCTTGGCGGTCGCGGCATTCTCCTCGACCAGGGCCGAGTTCTGCTGGGTCACCTCGTCCAGCTGGCGCAGCGCCAGCTTTACCTGGTCGATGCTTTCCGCCTGCTCACCGGCGGTGGTGGCGATCTCCGCCACGATGGTCGAGACTTTGCGGATCGATTCGACGATGGCGTTGAGCGCGGTACCGGTGCGGTTGACCAGCTCGACGCCGTTCTTGACCTGGCTCGACGAATTGCTGATGAGGCCGTTGATGTCCTTGGCGGCCTGCGCCGAGCGTTGTGCCAGGCTGCGCACTTCCGCGGCGACCACCGCGAAACCGCGCCCGGCTTCGCCCGCGCGCGCGGCTTCCACCGCCGCGTTGAGCGCCAGCAGGTTGGTCTGTCGCGCGATCTCGTCGATCACCACGATGATGTCGCCGATCTTATGCGAGGAGTCCTCGATCTTGGCCATGGCCGCGACAGCGTTGCCGACCACGTTGCTGCTGTCGTCGGCTACCTGACGCATGCCGGAGACGAACTCGTTGGCGCGCTGCGCGTTCTCTGCGTTCTTGCGCACCGTCTCCGAGATCGTTTCCAGCGTGGCCGAGGTTTCTTCGAGGCCCGCAGCCTGCTCTTCGGTGCGCTGCGACAGGTCGCTCGTGCTGGTGGCGATTTCGGCAGCCGCCGTGGACACCTCGTTCGCCGCGCTGATGATGCCCGAGACCGTGTCGTCGAGTGAGGCGCGCGTCTTCTCGAGCGAGGCCAGGAGCCGGCCGAGTTCGTCGCGCCGCTTGGTCGAAATCTGCACCGTGAAGTTGCCGTTGGCGATTTCTTCCGCGATCGTCATGGCGTGGCGGATCGCGCGGCTGAAGGACGCCGCCATCAGGAACGCCAGCGCCAGGCCGCCGACGATGGCGACCGCCGCCAGAATTATCAGGTTCATCTTCGACGACACGGCGTTGGACTCCGCTTGCGAGCGGAAATTCAGGCCATAGGCGCTGGCATATTCGACAATGACGTCCATCGCCGCCTGCACCTCGGTGCCTTTGGCGATCACCTCCTGCGGCAGCGGAAGCTGCGTCATGCCGGTGGCCGGCGGCTTCAAATAGTTGAGGCCCGCCTTGTACCATTCCTCGGCCAGCGGCACGAGCTTGTCGATGCCCTCGTTGAAGCCGGCCGCGCCCACCATGCGCTCGCGCACGACGTTCAGGTTGAGCGAGAACTGCGCCATCGCGCCTTCGATAGCCGCGAAGTCCTGCGCGCTGGCGGCCTCGCGCAGCACGATCGCCTTTTCGACCGCGCGGCGCGCTTCGGTGAAGCTGAGCTGGGCAACGCGCGCGTGATTTACCGCCATCATCGGTCCGTCATAGAGCCGCACCACCAGCCCGCTGGAGGCGGATATGAGCAGGTAGCCGTAGACGGCGACGCCGGCGGCGAGAAGAACGATGGCGCTGAACGCCGACAGCAGCTTGAGGCGGATCGACATGGTTCTTCCCTTCGCTTGGGCGGGGACTACTGCACCTTCACGCGCATCTTCATCGACGGATGAATGGCGCAAATGACCTCGACATTGCCGGCCGACTTGAAGGTCACCGGCGTCGACGAGCCCGGCCGCAGCGAGCCGAGATTGAACTTTGCGTCGCAACGACAATCGTCGCCATGCCTGCGGCAATGGAAAACGGAATTGCATAAATGCTCGTACGCATGAGCATAGCAGTATCCCCCGAGTTCTCCACCGAACTCATGGGAATTACACGTTGAATGATTTTATAAGTGATTAAGTCCAGTTATATTCGTCACCCTCTGGTTTGTTATTCGAGATTGTTATTCTTCGTGCGCGCGAGGCGGCGTGCAGGCTGCAATTTCAGAGCGTCAAATTTCAGTGCGTAAACATGCCTTCGATCGCGTCGAATGCCTCTTCCGCCGGCATCCAGCTCCAGTCCTTCATCTGGTTGCGAAACCAGGTGAGCTGGCGCTTGGCATAGCGGCGCGTATCCATGATCGCACCCGCCGCCGCTTCGTCGATCGATATCTCACCATTCAAATGTCGGATGAGCCAGGGCACGCCATGCGCCTTCATCGCCGGCAGCATCGGATCGAGGCGGCGCGCGGCGAGCGCCCACACCTCGTCGAGCGCGCCGGCCTCAAGCATCGCGGCAAAGCGCGCCTCGATCCGCCGCACCAGTTCCTTGCGCTCGCAGGTGATGAACACCTTCACCGCCTTTGCCGGATCGACCGGCGCCGGCAGCCCCTCGCGGTGCCAGTCCGACAGCGGCCGCCCGGTCGCCAGCACCACCTCCAGCGCGCGCGCGATGCGCGAGCGGTCGTTGACCATCAGCCGCCGCGCGGCGACGGGGTCGAGATGTGCCAGTTCGGCATGCAGGGACGCCGCGCCCTCCCTCGCGACCCGCCCCCGCACCATCTCGCGTACATCCGCGGGGATCGGCGGCACGGCGGCGAGCCCGCCGGTCAGCGCCTTGAAATAGAGTCCGGTGCCGCCGACCAAGATCGGCAGCCGGCCCTCGCGCGCGCATTCGGCCAGCACCTCGCTTACGTCGCGGCACCAGCGCCCGCTCGAGTAGTTCTCAGCCGCGTCGACATGGCCGTAAAGCCGGTGCGGCGCGCGCGCTTCCTCCTCCGGCGACGGCCGCGCCGTAATCACCCGCAGGTCGCGATAGACTTGCATCGAATCGGCATTGATGATGACGCCGCCGTGCTTTTCGGCGAGCCGCAACGCCAGCGCCGACTTGCCGCTCGCGGTCGGCCCTGCGATAAGCACCGCCTGCTGAACACCGTGCATCAATGGCCAAACCCTCGTCTCACGTCGTCACCTTGATCGCCGGCCGCGGCGCGCGCCTCGATCCCGCGGCGGTCGAGTGCGTGCACGCCGCGCTGCCCGGCGCCGCCGCCCCGCTTTGGCTGGCCGAGCATGCCGCCGCCGACATTCCCTTTAGCGCAGACGCGGGCGCCGACCAACGCGCGCTGTCCGAGAACTTGCGCGCCCTGCTCGCCGCACCGGTCGACGTCGTGGTGCAGCCCACCGCCCATCGCCGCAAGAAGCTGTTTCTCGCCGACATGGATTCCACCATGATCCAGCAGGAATGCATCGACGAGCTGGCCGACTATGCCGGGCTGAAGGCGCATGTCGCCGCCATCACCGAGCGCGCCATGCGCGGGGAGATCGCCTTCGAGCCGGCGCTGCGCGAGCGCGTCGCGCTGCTCGAGGGCCTGCCGGTCTCGGTCGTCGAGGAAGTCCTGCGCGAACGCATCCGCCTGACACCCGGCGCGCGCGCGCTTGTCTCCACCATGCGCCGCAACGGCGCCCGCACCTGCCTCGTCTCCGGCGGCTTTACGCTGTTCACCGACCGCATCGCCGCCATGATCGGTTTCGACGAGGCGCGCGCCAATTCCCTCACCCTTGTCGACGGCCACAAGCTCGCCGGCCATGTGGCCGAGCCGATCTTCGGCCGCGACGGCAAGCGCGCCGCGCTGATCGAGCTCCGCCAGGAACTGGGGCTGGCCCAGGAGGACACCATGGCGATCGGCGACGGCGCCAACGACCTCGACATGATCGCCGAGGCCGGCCTCGGCGTCGCCTACCACGCCAAGCCGAAGGTGGCGGAAGCCGCCGCCGCGCGCATCGACCACGGCGACCTTACCGCGCTGTTGTATGTGCAGGGGTACCGGAAGGACGAGTTCGTGGAAAGTTGAGCGCTACTTGCCATTTTGGTGTAGTGTGGCGCCATGAGCTACCAGGATGTCATCACCATAGAGCCGGGCAAGCGGGGCGGGCGGCCTTGCGTCCGCGGCATGCGCATTGCCGTTGCGGATGTTCTCGGCTGGCTTGCCGCAGGGATGTCGCAACAGCAAATCTTGGCCGACTATCCGGAGCTCACGGAAAACGATATTCGCGCCTGTCTCGCTTACGCCGCCGACCGTGAGAGGCGCCTTCTTACGACGACATGAAGTTTTTTGTTCGACCAGAATCTAAGCTTCAAGCTCTGTGACCGTTTTTCCGACCTATTTCCAAACTCCAGCCATGTGCGCTTGCTTGGGCTGGAGAAAGCGGACGATCGCACCCTCTGGCGCTATGCCGGCTCAAACGGCTATGTACTCGTCTCGCTCGATGCCGATTTTGCAGAAATGGCGGCGCTGCTGGGGCCGCCGCCGAAAGTGATCTGGCTGCGCCGCGGAAATCAATCGACATCCGCTATCGAACAGATTCTGCGGACGCACGCAGTAGCGATCGGAGCTTTCGATGCCGATGCCGCGGCATGTCTAGAAATCTATTAGGCGAAACCCGTTAAACAACCGCCGGGCCGTGGGAACCGCACCGGCCCGGCGATGATTACAACCGCCGAGACGGCGCCTACTGCAGCGTCAGCGCCACGAAGCTCGGGTCGCCGTCGGGCGAGACCACCAGCAGCACCACGCTCTTCTTGCCTTCCTTCTTGAGCCGGTCGAGCCGCGTCTGCAATTCGGTCGCGGTGTTGACCGCCTGCTGCTGCACCTCGGCAATCACCATGCCGGCGGCGAGCCGCTTCTCGGACGCGGGCGAATTGTCGTCCACGCCGGTGATCAGCACGCCCTTCACCTTGTCCTTGATCTTGTGCTTCTTGCGCAGCTCCGGCGTGAGGTTGGCGAGATCGAGGCCGAGCGCCTTCTTCACCGCCGTCTTCTCTTCCGGCGCGGCGTCCTTCTTGGGCGCGAGCGCGGCCTGCTTCTCGTCCTCGAGCCGGCCGAGCTTGACCGTCTTCGTTTCTTCCTTGCCCTTGCGGATGATCGTGACCTGCACGTCCTTGCCGACCGGCGTGTCGGCGACGATGCGCGGCAGGTCGCGCATTTCCTTCACGTCCTTGCCGTCGAACTTGACCACCACGTCGCCCGGCTCGATGCCGGCGGGCTTGGCCGGGCCCTTGTCGTCGATGCCGGCCACCAGCGCGCCGCGCGCCGGCTTGATGTTGAGGCTGTCGGCGATCTCCTCGGTCACCTGCTGGATGCGCACGCCGAGCCAGCCGCGCCGCACTTCCTTGAACTCGCGCAGTTGGTCGATCACCGCCAGCGCCGTCTTCGACGGCACCGCAAAGCCGATGCCGATCGAGCCGCCGGAGGGCGAGATGATGGCGGTGTTCACGCCGATCACTTCGCCTTCGAGGTTGAACAGCGGGCCGCCCGAATTGCCGCGGTTGATGGCGGCGTCGGTCTGGATGTAGTTGTCGTAAGGTCCGGAATTGATGTCGCGGTTGCGCGCCGAAACGATGCCGGCGGTCACCGTGCCGCCGAGGCTGAACGGGTTGCCGATCGCGACCACCCACTCGCCCAGCCGCAGCTTGTCGCTGTCGCCGAACTTCACCGCCTTCAGCGGCTTCGTCGGAGTGACCTTGAGCAGGGCGAGATCGGTCTTCTGGTCGCGGCCGAGCACCTCCGCCTTCAGGGTCGAGCCGTCATTGAAGACGACGCTCACCTCGTCGGCGTCGGCGATGACGTGGTTGTTGGTGACCACCAGGCCGGTCGAGTCGATGACGAAGCCGGAGCCGAGCGAGTTGACACGCCGCGGCGAAGGGGTCGGGGTCTGGCGTTGACCGTTCTGGCCGCCTTGGCCGGGAGCGCCCTGCCCGCCGCGCCGGTTCTTGAAGAACTCCTCGAAGAACTCCTCGAACGGCGAGCCGGGCGGAAGCTGCGGCATCTGGCTGCTGGAGAGATCGACGGTCTGCTTGGTCGAGATGTTGACCACCGCGTCGATCACCTGCTCGGCGACGTCCGCGATGTGGTCCGGCCCGCGCGCCGCCGCAGGACCGGTCAAGGCCGGCCAAGCTATTGCAGCGGCAGCAAAAATCGCCAAAGCGCCGCGGCTGCGCGGCGCCGTCATGCGAGAAAAGAATGCGCCCATGGGCGTCGGTTCTCCTGGGGGAAAGAGTCGGACACAAAGTGGCCCCGTCTTCGAGGCGATTCAAGGGCATCCGCCATCAATACCGCGGCATAACCCGGCCGGCGCTCAACCGCGCGCCAGCCACACCATGATCAGTCCGATCACCGCCGAGCCGATTCCCACCAGGCGCAAGGTGGCGTCCGGGCTTTCCAGCACGCTCGCCATCGCCCGCTTCGCGGCGGCGGGAAAAGCCGCGAAGATCAGGCCCTCGATGACAAAGACCAGCCCGAGCGCGGCCAGGAAATCGACCATGCCGGGCCGCGCCTTTTACCGCGTCGGCGCGGCAGCAGGGGCGCCCGCGGCCGGCGCCGGCGCCGGCGCACGCAACCTGCCCATCGGATCGTTGAAGTAGCGGAAGAAGCTCGAATCCGGCTTCACCACCATGCGCGTGTCGGTCGGCTTGAGGCCGACTTCGTAGGCCTGCATCGAGCGGTAGAACGCGAAGAAGTCCTGATCCTGGTTGAAAGCGTCGGCGAACACCTGGTTACGGGTGGCGTCGCCCTCGCCGCGGATCTGCTCGGCCCGCGAAGTCGCTTCGGCGACCAGCACGGTCACCTCGCGGTCGGCACGCGAGCGGATTTCCTGCGCGCGCTGGGCGCCCTGCGCGCGGAATTCCGCAGCCTCGCGCTGACGTTCGGTCTGCATGCGCTGATAGACCGCCTGGCTGTTCTGCTCCGGCAGGTCGGCGCGGCGGATACGGATGTCGACCACCGCGATGCCGTAGGCGCCGGCCTCGCGGTCGACCAGGTCGCGGATGCGCCCCATCAGTTCGGCGCGCTGGTCGCGCACGACATGGGTGAAGGTCACCTCGCCGAGCACGCGGCGCAGCGCCGAGTTGAGCAGAATCGAGAGCTGCGAATTGGCGCCGGTGATGGACCCGAGCGTCTGGTAGAAGCGCAGCGGGTCCTGGATGCGGTAGCGCGCGAAGGCATCGACCACCAGACGCTTCTGGTCGGAGGCGATGACTTCCTGCGGCGGCGCTTCCAGGTCGAGGATGCGCTTGTCGATGGCGATGACGCTGTCGATGAACGGCACCTTCACGTTGAGACCCGGCTCGCTGACCACGCGCACCGGTTGGCCGAGGCGCACCACCAGCGCCTGCTGGGTCTGGTACACCGTGAACAACGATGAGTAGCCGACGATCAATGCGGCCACGATGAGAACGGCAACGATGCCGCCGATGAAATTGAGTCTCATGGGCGGCCTCCTGCCTGCGGGGCGCGCGGTGTCGTGGGCCGCGCCAGCTCATTGAGCGGCAGATAGGGCACAACGCCGGAGCCGCCGGTCCCGGAATCGATAATGATCTTGTCGGTGCCGCCGAGCACGCGCTCCATGGTCTCCAGGTACATGCGCTCGCGGGTCACCTCGGGCGCCTTCCTGTACTGCTCATAGATCTTCAGGAAGCGCGAGGTCTGGCCGGTGGCTTCCGCCACCGTCTGCGACTTGTAGGCTTCGGCGGCCTGCGTGATCTGCGCCACGCGGCCGCGCGCTTCCGGCACGACGCGGTTGGCATAAGTCTGCGCCTCGTTGACCGCGCGCTCGAGGTCGGCGCGCGCCGCCTGCACGTCGCGGAAGGCGTCGATGACCTGCGAGGGCGGGTCGACCTTCTGCAACTGCACCTGCTGCACGGCGATGCCGGCGCCGTAATTGTCCAGCGTTTTCTGCATCAGGTCCTGCACGGCAGTTTCGATGGTCTGCCGCGCGCCGGTAAGGATCGGCTGGATTTCCGAGCGGCCGATGACGTCGCGCATGGCGCTTTCCGCCACCGCCTTCACCGTGCCTTCCGGGTTTTGGATGTTGAACAAATACTTGCCGACGCCCGTCGGCGCAATCTTCCACAGCACCGAGAAATCGACGTCGACGATGTTCTCGTCGCCGGTGAGCATCAGGCTCTCCTCCGGCACGTCGCGCACGGTGGAGCCGCGGCGCAGGTCGTCGACCACCCGCATGCCGATGTCGATCTTGTTGACGCGCAACGCTTTCGGCGTGAGCACGGTCTCGACCGGATACGGCAGGTGGTAGTTCAGGCCCGGCTGCACCTCGCGCACCTCCTTGCCGAAGCGCAGCACGACGCCGAGCTCGTCCGGCTCGACGCGGAAGAAGCCCGAAAAGCCCCAGAGCGCGACCGCGGCGAGCGCGATCAGCGCGAAGCCCTTGCCGCCGAGATTGCCGCCCGGCAGCACGCGGCGCAGCTTGTCCTGGCCGCGGCGAAGCATTTCCTCAAGATCCGGCGGGGTCGGCCCCGACGATTGCGGTCCCGAGCCCCAGGGGCCCTTGCCCCCGCCCGAGCCCCACGGGCCGCCGCCACCGCCGCCGCCCTGATTGGTCCATGGCATTGAATATATCTCCCGGCGCCGGATTCATGACCGGCGACCCTGTTGTCGGCAGGGTTATAGGGGACCGCAGCCCCCGGCACAACGCGCCGTCATGCCGCGATTTGCCGCGATTTGTGACGAAAAATCGTACGGGATTATGACTTTGGCGGGGTGCCGGCCCGGACTATCGCACCCGTTCGTACGTAAGAATCGTGAAATCCACGTCGTCAGCGGGGCCGCGTTGGTGCAGTTCGCGCCGCACCTCTCGCCATTGCGCCTCGTCGATGGGCGGAAACAACACGTCGCCCTCCGGCGACATGTGCACGCGGGTGATCTCCAACCGGTCCGCCTTCGGCATGGCGAGCGCGAACACGTCGCTGCCGCCGATCACCATGATCTCGTCGGTGCCGCGTTTTTTGGCGTCGTCGCGGGCATAGGCGAGCGCGCCGTCAAAGCTCGTCGCCAGTACGGCGCCGGGCGCCTTTTGGCTGAGGTCGCGGCTGAGAACGATGTTGGTGCGGCCCGGCAAAGCGTGGCCGATCGACTCGTAAGTCTTGCGGCCCATGATCAGCGGTTTGTTGAGGGTCACGCGCTTGAAATGCTGGAGATCCGACCTCAGTTTCCAGGGCAGCTGGCCTTCGCGGCCGATCACGCCGTTCTCGCCCACGGCGGCGACCAGCACCAGCGTCGGCCGCTTGGCGAATGTCGTCATCGCGCTCATGATGCCGCTCCCGTGCGCGCGAAGCCGCTCAAAGCCGCGCCGGACAGGCGGCACAGCTTCCATTCACTCATCACCTGCGCGCCGATCGCCTTGTAGAACGCGATCGACGGCGCATTCCAGTCGAGCACCGCCCATTCGAAGCGCGCGAGCTTGTCCTCGACGCAGCGCTGCGCCAGGTGCCGCATCAGCGCCTTGCCAATGCCCTTGCCGCGATAGGCCGGCCGCACAAACAGATCCTCGACATAAAGCCCGTGGCGGCCGCGGAAGGTCGAGTAGTTCAGGAACCAGACCGCAAAGCCCGCCGGCTCGCCATCCCATTCGGCAAGGGCACAGAACAAGCGCGGCTCGCGCGCGAACAGCGCGGCGGCAATCTCCTCCGGCGTGGCGTCCACCTCACCCTGCAAGTTCTCGTAGTCGGCCAACTCGCAGACGAGCGCGAAGATCAGCGCGCTGTCGGATGGCTGCGCGGGACGGATGGCGACGGTCACTTCATTTCCTCGTGTGCCGGCGTGCCGGTCGTGTTGAAATTCCGCCCCGTTCCCAACCTACAGGGTCAGGGAATAAGGGAACGTTTAGAATTCGGACTAAAGCCCCTTTAGCGGGAAACGTACAAAGTTCTTCAGTCCGGTAATCACTTTTAACAAGCGATGGCCCTCACACCGCCACCGCGGCCTTGATGTGCGGGTGCGGCTCGTAGTTCTCGACCGCGAAATCCTCGTAGCGGAAGGCGAAGATGTCCTTCACCGCCGGGTTGATGCGCATCGTGGGCAGCGCGCGCGGGGCGCGGCCGAGCTGAATGCGCGCCTGCTCCAGATGATTGAGGTAGAGATGCGCGTCGCCGAAAGTGTGGATGAACTCGCCCGGCTGGTGCCCGGTCACTTGCGCTACCATTAAAGTGAGCAACGCGTAAGAAGCGATGTTGAACGGCACGCCAAGGAATACGTCGGCCGAGCGCTGATAGAGCTGGCACGACAGCCTGCCTTTCGCGACGTAGAACTGGAACAGGCAGTGGCACGGCGGCAGCGCCATCTTGTCGACGTCGGCCGGGTTCCACGCGGTGACGATCAGCCGCCGCGAATCCGGATTGCGCTTGATCATCGCAATCACGTTGCTGATCTGGTCGATGGTCGAGCCGTCGCGCGCCGGCCATGAGCGCCACTGGTGGCCGTAGACCGGCCCGAGGTCGCCGCGCTTGTCGGCCCATTCGTCCCAGATGCGCACGCCGTGCTCGTTGAGATATTTGATGTTGGTGTCGCCCGCCAGGAACCAGAGCAGTTCGTGGACGATCGACTTCAGGTGCAGTTTCTTGGTGGTGAGCAGCGGGAAGCCTTGCGCCAGGTCGAAGCGCATCTGATGCCCGAACACCGAGATGGTGCCGGTGCCGGTGCGGTCGCGCTTCTCCGCGCCGTCGGCGAGAATGTGCTCCATCAGGTCGAGGTACTGGCGCATGTCCGGAGGTGCCCTTGAGCGACTCGGAAGATGGGCAAGTTTACGCCCGCGGGCAACCGCGCGGCAGCGATTTATCCAAGGCCGCGGTGCCGGCGCGCCGGCAGCCATGGAACCTGCTATCGTTACGGGAAAATCGCCCCGGGGGAACGCCATGCTCGCCTTTGACCACCTGCTGCTGGCCCGCGTCCTGCTCACTTTGGTGACGGCCGGCTACGCCTTCGCGACCATCCTGGCCGACTTCAACAAGACGCACGCCACCAACCCGAAATGGACGCCACACGCCCGCTTCCACGTGGTCTGGCAGATTTCGAGCTATGCCGGGCTCGGCCTCATGGCGCTGGCGCTGATCTGGTGGCCGGGTCCGCTCGCGCTGGAGCGGCTGTGGCTCGCCGCCATCATGGGCGCGATCGTCTATGGCGCGTTCTTCGTCGCCGTCTTCGCGATGCCGGTCTATGGCGGCGCGGCCTATGACGACAACGGCTACCAGCCCTTCGCCGCGCCGGTGCCGCTCGTGGCCAAGCGCTGGGACGTCAACATCACCATCTTCTGCGTCCAGGTCACGCTGCTGGGCGCAAGCGTGCTGGCGCTGACGGCGTAACAACGTAACAAAGAGAAAGGCCCCGCCCGGCTTTACCGGACAGGGCTTTTGTCGTCGAACGCGAAGCGGCCCGTCTATTCGACGAACACCTCGTCGCGCCGCTTGCGGATCATCGGCAGCATTGCGAGCACCAGCAGAAGCGTTGCCAGCAGGATCAGCCCGGCCGAGATCGGCCGCGTGACGAACACCGTGGCGTCGCCGCGCGCGATCAGCATGGCGCGGCGCAGGTTCTCCTCCATCAGCGGGCCGAGCACGAAGGCGAGCACCAGCGGCGCCGGCTCGAAGTCGTGCTTCACCAGCCAGTAGCCGATGAGGCCGAACAGCGCCGCGATCACCACGTCGGTCGGCGAGTTGTTGATCGAGTAGATACCGATGCAGCAGAACACGATGATCGACGGGAACAGCAGCCGGTACGGCACGCGCAGCAGGGTGACCCACACGCCGACCAGCGGCAGGTTGATGATGACCAGCATCAGGTTGCCGAGCCACATCGAGGCGATCATGCCCCAGAACAGCTCGGGCTGTTTGGTCATCACCTGCGGGCCCGGCACGATGCCGTGGATGGTCATGGCGCCGACCATCAGCGCCATCACCGCATTCGGCGGAATGCCGAGCGTGAGCAGCGGGATGAACGAGGTCTGCGCCGCCGCGTTGTTGGCCGCTTCCGGCGCCGCCACGCCCTCGATCACGCCGGTGCCGAACAGGTGGGGATGCTTGGAGACGCGCTTCTCGAAGGTATAGGCCGCAAACGACGCCACCACCGCGCCGCCGCCGGGCAGGATGCCGAGCAACGAACCGAGGACAGTGCCGCGCGCAATCGCGCCGGAGGCGTCGACCAGGTCCTGCCGCGTCGGCATCAGGCCGCGGATCTTGCTCTGCACCAGTTCGCGGCTTTCCTTCGAAAGCTCCAGGTTGCGGATGATTTCGGCGAAGCCGAACACGCCCATCGCGACGTTGGCGAAGCCGATGCCGTCGGAGAGCTCCGGGATGTCGAAGGTCATGCGCCCGGCGCCGGTCTCGAGGTCCGAGCCGATCATCGACAGCAACAGGCCGGCCAGGATCATGGCGATGGCCTTGAGCACCGAGCCCTTGGCCAGAACGACGGCAAAGATCAGGCCGAGCACCATCAGCGAGAAATATTCGGCCGGGCCGAACAGCAGCGCGACCGAGGTCAGCGGCACGCCGAGCGCGGCCACCAGCACGGTGGCGACGCAGCCGGCCAAGAACGATGAGATCGCCGCGATCGACAGCGCCGCCCCGGCGCGGCCCTTGCGCGCCATCTGGTGGCCGTCGAGGCAGGTGACCACCGAGGTCGCTTCGCCCGGAATATTGACCAGGATCGAGGTGGTCGAGCCGCCGTATTGCGCGCCGTAATAGATGCCGGCGAGCATGATGAGCGCGCCGACCGGCGGCAGACCGAAGGTGATCGGCAGCAGCATCGCCACCGTCGCGACGGTGCCGATGCCGGGCAGCACGCCGACCAGCGTGCCGACCAGCGCGCCGAGCAGACAGAAGCCGATGTTGTAGGGATGCGCGGCGACCGAGAAGCCGAGCGCAAGATTGGCGAGGAGATCAGTCATATAGGCGCGCCTCGCTCAGAAATTCGGCCAGAGCTGAAACGGCAGCCCGAGCAGGTAGACGAACAGCACGACGCAGAACACCGTCATGCCGACGGCCGCGAGCAGGCTTTCCACCCAGCGCATCTCGCGCGAGCCCGAGATCGCGATCATGAAGGCCATGAACGTGGCCGGCACCATGCCGAGTTGCGGAATCGTGATAGGGCCGATGCGCACGCCGCGGATGGTGGCGGCGAAGAACAGGATGGCGCACAGCACATAGATCGGTCCGCGGAACGCGTACTTCTCGATCTTCGGTCCGTCCGCCAGCAGGCCGGTGAGCGCGACCAGCCCACCCGCTACGGCGAGCAGCGACGCAAAAATGCGCGGCGCGGTGCCGGGTCCGAAGGCAAAACCCTGTTGTCCGGGAAGGTTGCTCGAAGCGAAGAGCGCGAGGATAGCGAGGCCGATCAGCGCCAAGCCGCCATAGAATTCACGCGGGCCGCGCACCTTGAATCGGAAACCGCCCGCGCTGAGCGGTGCTTTGGCGTCCTTGGACATCCCCCTCTCCGTTTATTCTTTTTAGGCAGAACTCGAAGGGTCGATACCTAGCACATGAAGATAGGGCACAGGAAGCAGGTATATCGCCGCGATGCGGCCGCGTTCGTCCCCGAACAATATCCGGCGGTCGCCTCAAAATCAGGCAGATAGCAGCCGCATATCAGACCCAGCCGGTGAGACCGACGAGCCCGGCGGCGGCAAAAACCCACAAAGGGTTGAGCCGCGTGGCGAAGGTGACCGCCGCCGCCACTGCGGTAATAACGCCGGCGTAAATCGTGTGATCGGCCGCGCGCGCCAGCACGAAAGCGGACGCGCCGATCAGGCCGAGCGACACGGGCACCAGCCCGGCCTGGATCGCGATACGCCAGCGCGCATCCTTGAAGCGGTCCCAGACCCGCGCCACGCCGAAGGCGAGCACGCAGGTCGGCCCGGTCATCGCCAGCGTCGCCACGGCGGCGCCGGTAAAACCCGCCACGTGGTAGCCGATCAGCGTCACGATCATCACGTTCGGCCCCGGCGACATCTGCGAGATCGCGAACATGTCGGTGAACTGCTTGTCGCTCATCCAGGCCATGGCCTCGACCGCGATGCGGTGCATCTCGGGGATCGCCGCATTGGCGCCGCCGACCGCGAACAGCGACAGGGTCGCGAAATAGACGAACAGAGTCGTGAGCGGATTGTCGTTCATTGCCGCTCCGGCACGAACCAGGCCAGCGCGACGCTCACCGGCGCCAGCGCGACGAACACGTAAGGCAGCGGCCAGCGCATGATCGCCACGCCGACAAAGGCGAAGACCGCCACCGCCACCGCCCAACCCCAGCGCTGCGTGAACAGAGGCGCCGCCATCTTGGCCACCACCGCGATCAAGAGCCCCGCCGCGGCTGCGCTCACGCCCGACAGGATGCGGCCGAGCGGCTCCAACTCGCCGTAGCGCGCATAGAGCACCGCCAGCACCGTAATGATAATGAGCGGCGGCCCCATCAGCCCGATGAGCGCGGCGCCCGCCCCGGCCGCGCCGCCGAAGCGCGAGCCGAACACCACCGCGAAGTTGATGGTGTTCGGTCCCGGCAGGAACTGCGCCAGCGCGAAGTTCTCGTTGAACTGCTCCGGCGTCATCCAGCGCTTTTCTTCGACGATCATGCGCCGCGACCACGGCAGCGCGCCGCCGAAGCTGTAGAGCGAGACCAGCGCGAAGGCGACGAACAGCTCGGCGAGGCGCGGGCGGTGCGGTGAGGTTGGCGCTACGGGAGTTCCGGCGGAATCGGGCATGGACCGAGCAATACATTGCCCCTCACCGCCCCGCCAGCGCCCCAAATCGCAGCGAAGCCCTGCATATTCTACGCGCCGCAACCCGCGCGCTAACCCTTCGTTAATTAAAAAGTAACGATAAAAAAACGGCATACGGCTAAAACCTAGGCACCATCGGTGGCCGGATTAGCGTCCGAATGTTTTTTTCCCTCACCCTGAAGCGCGCCTCGGGCTTGGTCACGCTCGCCGGGCTCGTCGTTTTCGCCCTCAGCTTCGCGCTCTTGAGCGCTTTCGACGGCGTGGTCGCCGGCTTGGCGGCCGGTTTGCCCGCAACGGCCCTCAACCTGATCGGCGCCGCAATCATCGCGCAGGTCGCCATGAGCCTCGCCGGCGGCGCGGTCACCTTCCGCCAGTCGCACGAGATCGGCCAGTTGCGCGACGCCATCGAAAGCATGCCGCAGGGCCTGTGCATGTTCGACGCCGCCGAGCGGCTGGTCGTCTGCAATTCGCGCTACTATTCGATGTATGAGTTGACCCCGGCCGACGTCGAAGCCGGCGCGACCTTGAGCGAGGTGCTGAACCGGCGTGTCGCCAAAGGCACCTTCTCGCGCGACCCGCAGCAATACCGCCACGAATTCCTTGCCTCCGTCGCCGAAGGCAAGACCATGGTGCACGAGGTCAAATCCAAGAACGGACGCCTTCTCCTCGTCACCAACCATCCGATGAAGGGCGGCGGCTGGATCGGCATGCACGAGGACATTACCGAGCGCCGGCACGTCGAAAACGAACGCGCGGCCATGCAGCATCTGGAGGAGCGCCGCGCCACCATCGAGAATGCGATCACGGCCTTCCGCGCCCGCGCCGAGGACCTGCTGCACACCGTCGCCGCCAGCGCCGGCGAGATGCGGGCCACCGCCGCCAGCCTGTTCAACGCGTCCGGCCACACGTCCAAGCGCGCCGAAAGCGCGGTCGACACTTCGAATGAGGCCTCGATCAACGTCGAAAGCGCGGCATCGGCCGCCGACGAATTGTCGAACTCGATCGCCGACATCGCGCAGCGGCTGGGCACGAGCGCCGAAATCGTGCGCACCACCGCCGGCGAAGCGCGCACCACCAACCATGACATCGCCGCGCTGGCGCGCGCCGCGCAGAAGATCGGCGACGTGGTCAAGCTGATCCGCAATATCGCCGGCCAGACCAATCTGCTCGCGCTCAACGCCACCATCGAGGCCGCGCGCGCGGGCGAAGCCGGCCGCGGCTTTGCAGTGGTCGCGGCGGAAGTGAAGTCGCTGGCGGTGCAGACCGCGAAAGCGACCGAGGATATCTCCAACCAGATCCTGGAAGTGCAGAGCTCGACCGGCAAGGCGGTGGAGGCGATTGGCCGGATCACCGAGCGCATGGCCGAGATCGACTCCTACACCTCGGCCGCCGCCGACTCCGTGCTGCGCCAGAACGCCGCCACCGGCGAGATCTCGCGCAACGTCGCCAGCGCCGCCGACGGCGCCAAGATGGTCGTCGCCGTGCTGAGCGAGGTGGCCGGCGCTACCGTGGAAACGCAGGAATCGGCGCAGACCGTGCTGACCGCCGCGGAATCGGTAGAAGAGGCCGCCGCCAACCTGCGCACCGAGGTCGAAGGCTTCCTCCACAAAGTCGCGGTCTGACCGCCCCCGGGAACGGCAACCGCCGTTCCGCGTTGGGCTGCATGCGACGCCACGCAATACCTATCGGCCTGCTGACCGCGTGCCACTGCGCCATGGGCGCGTTGCTCGGACTGGCCGCGGCCCTGACGCTGGCGGCGCTGGAACTGCGCGGCTTCCGCAGCCTGTTCAGTCCGATGCTGGAGACCGGCACCTTCGCCGTCGTCCTCGTCAGCCTGTCCGCCTGGACGGCGGTCGGCGCAGGCCTGAGCGGCTTCATCCTCATCAATGTCGAGCGCGCGCCGCATCGGTAAACGGAGCGGCGGCTAAACGGAGCGGCGGCAGCGCCCAATGTTCGGAATATTTCCCGGAAGCGTCGCCCCCACAGACCTTTTTTCCTTGACGGATAACCCCTATATTCATCGGTGCCGGGGCAACCCGGCTATGGCGATAAACGGCCGTCGTAATAAACCTTTCGGACCCGGGGGCAGTACCCGGCGCCTCCACCAAAACCCGCCCTTCGGTCATGAATCGACGGGCTTCGGCGGGGGCGAAATAGGATCGACGAGGGCGTAAAGGACGGACTTTTGCTCGGCATGGTTCCGCCGTTATCGGGCCAATTCCATAGTTGCCAATGACAACTATGCTCCGGTTGCTCAGGCTGCGTAAGCGGTTTGACTAACCAAGCCTACAAGTCCTAGCCGTCTTAGCAGCGGTTAGGCGGGGTTCGGAGGCACCTGGCAACAGAAGCCTCCACTTTATTTTCCTGCCGCGCCGTCTGACGTCCGTGTCATGCAATTTGTGACGCCGCAATTCCGCCCGGCGGGGATGCCCTTTGGGCGTGACCCGCGATACCATCCCGCACATCCGAATCCATCCCTCGCAGGCCCGCTTCGATGCCCGACCACATCCGCTACGACCTTCTCACCCAGCAGGCGCTGCGCGGCGTCGTGCGCGACGTGCTCGTCTCCACCGCCAAGCGCGGCAGCCTCGTCGGCGACCACCACTTCTACATTTCGTTCGACACCAAAGCGCCGGGCGTAAAGCTGTCGGACCGCATGCGCGCGCAGTATCCGGAGGAGATGACCGTCATCCTCCAGCACCAGTTCTGGGATCTGAAGGTCACCGACGAAGGCTTCGAGGTCGGGCTGTCGTTCGGCGGCGTGCCGGAAAAGCTCTACGTGCCGTTCGACGCCATCAAGGGCTTCTTCGATCCGTCGGTGCAGTTCGGCCTGCAGTTCGAGGAAATCGCCGAAGGCGAGGCGCCGCAAATTGCCGCCGAGACGAAAGCGCCGAGCAAGAAGAAGCTGCCGCCGGTGGCCGCGGTGCCGGCGGCCGGGCCGACCGCTGTGAAACCGGAAGTGAAACCGGAGACGAAACCGGAAGCCACGTCCGACGTTGCCGCCAAGCCGGAGAAACCGGACAAACCCGACAAGCCGACCGGCGGCGGCGAGGTCGTGCGGCTCGACCGCTTCCGCAAGAAATAGCGAAACCTTCGATGGCCAAGGCGCGTGAGAGCAAGCCGAAGACCCGCAGCGAAAGCGACGCCTTCGGCCCGCTCGATATTCCCGCCGACAAATTGTGGGGCGCGCAGACGCAGCGCTCGCTGCACAATTTCCGCATCGGCACCGAGCGCATGCCGATCGCGATCGTGCGCGCGCTCGGGCTGATCAAGCGCGCCGCGGCGGAAGTCAACCGCGATCTCGGCTCGCTCGACGCGCGCCGCGCCAAGGCCATCGCCGCGGTGGCGCAGGACATCGCCGACGGCAAGCTCGACGATCATTTCCCGCTGCTGGTGTGGCAGACCGGCTCCGGCACGCAGACCAACATGAACGTCAACGAGGTGATCGCCAACGCCGCCAACCTCGCGCTCGGCGGCGAACTCGGCGCCAAGAAGCCGGTGCACCCGAACGACCACGTCAACATGAGCCAGTCGTCGAACGACTCGATCCCGGCCGCGATGCATATCGCCGCCGCGATCGAGATCGAGCGGCACCTGAAGCCGGCGCTGGCGCAACTGCACAAGGCGCTCGACAGGAAGGCAAAGGAGTTCGCCAGGATCGTCAAGATCGGCCGCACGCACACGATGGATGCCACACCCATCACGCTCGGCCAGGAATTCTCCGGCTACGCCGCGCAGGCGAAGTCGGCGCTGGCGCGGCTCGCGTCGGCGCAGCGCGAACTCTACCCGCTGGCGCAAGGCGGCACCGCGGTCGGCACCGGCATCAACTCGAAGCCGCAATTCGCCAAGGCTTTCGCCAAGCGTATCGCCGCGCTCACCGGACTGCCCTTCGTCAGCGCGCCGAACAAGTTCGAGCACATGGCCGCGCACGACGCCTATGTCTATGTGCACGGCGCCATCAACGCCGCCGCGACGGCGCTGTTCAAGATCGCCAACGACATTCGCCTGCTCGGCTCCGGACCGCGCTCGGGCCTGGGCGAGCTGATCCTGCCGTCGAACGAACTCGGCTCGTCGATCATGCCGGGCAAGACCAACCCGACGCAGAGCGAGGCGCTGACGATGGTGTGCTGCCAGGTGTTCGGCAACAACACCGCGATCACGGTCGCCGGCAGCCAGGGCCATTTCGAACTGAACGTGTACAAGCCGGTGCTGGCGCATTGCATGCTGCAATCGATCCGGCTGCTCGGCGACGCCGCCAACTCCTTCACCGACAATTGCGTGGTGGGGATCAAAGCGAACGAGCCGCGCATCCGCGAACTGCTCGATCGCTCCCTGATGCTGGTGACCGCGCTGTCGCCCAAGATCGGCTACGACAAGGCCGCCGCGGTGGCGAAAGCCGCGCATGCCAACGGCACCACGCTGCGCGAGGAAGCGCTACGCTTAGGCTACATCGGCGCCGAAGAGTTCGACCGCATCGTGCGGCCGGAGAAAATGACGAAGCCAAGGTAGCCACCAGAGTGCCGGAGACACTTCGGGGATACAGATGGAAACCTCAACACCTCGCCACCAATATGACGTTGCCTTGTCATTTGCCGGCGAGGACCGCTCGCTCGTGGAGAAAATCGCAAACGATCTAAAAGAGTATGACGTGCGAGTATTCTATGATGAATTCTTTGCAGCCGAACTTTGGGGCAAGGATTTATTTCAGCATTTTGCCTCGATCTATCGTGATAAGGCGAAATATTGCTTAGTATTCGTATCTCAAGCGTACAGGAAAAAGGCGTGGCCGCGACATGAGCTTCGGCAAGCTCAGGAGCGGTCGCTCTTCAGCGAGGTCGAATATATCTTGCCAGTCTTGCTCGACGAGGCCGATCTCCCGGGATTGAACCGCACGACTGGATATATCGACGCACGCACAACGCATCCATCACGCATTAGCTATTTGCTTCTAAAGAAGCTTGGCATTTTCGACGACGCAAAGATCGATCGAAGCAATCTGGCCAAAAGCAAACGCACAAAGAAGATCACCGGCCGAAAAGTTAAGTATGACGGTGTTGATATGATTAGCACGTGGCCCTCTCAAATCCAAAAGGCTCAGCCTTTAAAGCATGTCAGTTATCACGCCACCATACTTCGAATTCCTTATGGCCAGGAGTTCGTACAACGCTATCAAATGCGCAAGAACTGCCACAACTGCGCAGTCCGGATTGGGCAGGTTCACGTGCCAGGGTGCACAGTCGAGGTGTGCCCTCTTTGTGGCGGTCAATTAATTTCATGCGACTGTCCGATTGCAAATTTTACCTCGGAGCGGTTTGTCGCCACGCTCTTAGCTCTAAAAGGTAACGCACCTCCCGAACGAACCAGCGTTCAGGCCAAGCGTTTCGACCCGCGTACGGAGATAAGCAAGCGCTTTCGACGGAACCGGACACCTCGCCCACGAAGGACAAAGGAACGATAGGCGGAGCTTAGCGCTGCCGACGTCGACCGCGTTGTGCGGCCGGAACGCATGGCTAAGCCGCGGTAGAGGTGAGCGATTGCAACCACCGACGTAGCTGGCACGCGGCTCACCGCTGCGTCATGGGCGCGGTCCCTAGCACGCGATTGAGAGCTTCTGGTCGATTTTCAATCGCTCGATTGTTGGCAGCTATCACAAGGTGTTAAATGCCTGCCGCTTTACATCGCGGAACGTTAGTTCAAGTACCACATCCGTTTAACGACGATAAATCGGAACGGCTATCGAAGGCTGTATTTCCATGGACAAAAACATTCAGAATGAACAGATAAAGAGCCAAAAGCCCCAACGAGGGCGCCCACCAAAAAAGCCAGCCTTGATCATCCGCATATTCCGCGCTCTTAAACGCCATTGCCATCGAAAGCACGCCAAAACAGAACATCAACGCAATGAACAGATGATGGCGCGCTGGACGCGCCGAGTTGGTGTTTTCACTTTTCTAATGGCCGTTATTGCTGGAATCACTGCGTGGATTTTGTGGGAAACTGATCAAACCTCCCGCTTGCGTGACCGGGCTTTCATTTATTTTAGCGCCGGCATTAATGTTCTGCCGTATCCGCCGAATGCTCCAAAATGGTGGGGACTTCAAATCATAGGTGGAAATGCTGGGAATATAGCGGCGCGTCGAGTTGTCTTGCGTTTCGCCTGCGCAGTTATGGAAGGAAAGCAAGAAACTCCTAATTTCAAAACTGTTAAATGGGAAACTGCCTCTGTTCCTAATGTGCTTGGTCCAAAGCAACCCTTCAACTTTCAGGGCTGTGAGGTTCAGCTTGCCGACATTGAGAGAGCGAAAAATCGACAAGCCCGCATATTTGTCCTATTGGAGGCCACCTACATCGATGGATTTTTTCTGTCGGAGGTGCGCCGAACTCAAATGATGCGGCTGTTTTATTTCGACCAATGGGGCGGCCAATCCCTCGGATACTTCGGGCCCCATAACTGTACCGACGACGACTGCCCCCAATAAAAACGCTAGCTGCCCTTTCGGAGCCATTGTAAAAATGCGCTCAGGGGCCGGGATAATCGCCACCACGGTCGTATGAGGAACGCGCGGGTGCCGCCGCCTGCTCCTCCGGCGGACGAATGTGCCGGAACGAATACAGCAGCGCCAAGTCGTAGGCGATCTTGAGCGCGCCGCAGACAATGAGCGGCAATCCCGCAAAGCCCGATGCCAGCAGCATGCCCGCAAAAGTCGGACTGACCGATGACGCCAAGGTGCGCGGCACCGCCGTGAAGCTCGCCGCCGCCGGCTGCTCCTCTTTCGTGACGACGGCCATGACGTAGGAGGTCCGTGTCGGCACGTCCATTTGCGACAGCGCCGAGCGCACAAGGAGAAGCGTCAGCGCCGTCGCCAGATCGGGCGCGAAAGCAGCCGCGATGAGGCAGAGGCTGGACGGCAGATGCGTAAAGACCATGGTGTTGACGAGTCCGACCCGCTGCGCAAGCCATGCCGCCACCGGATAGGAAAAGGCGGTCAGCACATTCGACCAGAAGAAGAAAAGGCTGGCCTGCGCGAGCGACAGGTCGAACCGTTCGAACAGCCAGAGTGCCAGCAGCGATTGAACGACGAATCCGCCGGCGAAAGCATCGACGCTGAAAAGCGCGGCGAGCTTGATCACGATGCCGCGCGATTTTCCAAGCACGGGCGGCGGCGATTTCACCTGCTCCGGAGGACGCCGAGGAATGCGCGCATAAAGCGCCGCCATCGCAACGCCCAACAAGGCGTAAAAGAGAAACATGCCCCTGATCGCGCTGACAGGTTCGATACCCAGCCCGGACATGAATTGCGGCACGGCGGCAGCAAGGGATCCGGCGGCCGTGGCCGTTGCGCCGATAAGACTGTAGCGCGCGAAAGTCCGCGTCCGTTGCTCGGGCGCGGCGTCGCGCGCCAGACTTGCATGCTCAAGCGGGACGAGCATGCCGATGTCGCTGCCGGATGGATTGATCGTGCCGACGAAAGCAACGACGGCGACAATGGCGAGTGCCTCGACGGCCGGCACGACGAGCCCGGTTGCGGCCATCGCCGCCGCGCCGAGGAGCAACAGCGTGCGCAGCTCGTGCCGCCGGCCCAGCACGCCGACGGCCAGTGTGGTGGTCGCAGACCCCAGCAAGGCGCAGGTGGCAATGAAGCCGATGGCTGCGGGGCCGTAGCCGATTTCAGACAGGTAGACGGGGACAAGAATGATCGCGAACCCGTCGCCAAAGCCGCGCAAAGCGCGCGCCGCATAGATGACGCGCCGAGGCGATGCGTCTTTGTCCTCCAGGCGGATTGTACGGAAGGCCGTCAGCCAGAATTGCATGCGCGATCCTCTCGGAAACCGAGCGATGCGCAGACTTGGACGGAGGGCCGTCTAGCGGGGAGCTGCGAAGTCCCCTCGGAAATTGTATCCGGGAAATGCCTCTCCGCAACCGCCGGGCTTCTAACGGCGATGACCAACCCGCGCGAGAGGCCGCCGTATTACCCATAAACAACGGCAATCGCTCATAAGGTAATCACTATGGCCGTTTGGCCATTCTCGAAGATAGAAGCGAGTATCCTGGTACTATTTCTCGATCCAGAAACAACGTTATCCGGGCGAAGAAAGTATCCCAGTACTATTTCACGAATTTAATTTGTCAAATTTGAAAGCGCTGGGCAGGTATCATCGATGCTCTATTGAAGCCTCCGATCGAGATTTTCAAAGTATACCGCTCTAACCTTTATAATATTGCGAAAAAAACTAAACTAAACTACACGATAAACAGCCGTTATCTTCAATATTGGAGCAGAACTACTGTCTCTTTTTCCGATCAACTAACCGTGTATTGATCCGCGTTACAGCCGCTCCCTAGATTACCACAGACGAAAACCGAAGAGTCGCAACGGAAAACGGCACAAGCGACCCTATGAAGTAATGCCGTACGCCGCGCCGCAATCAACGGCGGGCCAGGAATACAAATAACAATTGTATCCGAGTACCGGCATGAGCACCGCATGGCTGAATTGATCAACCTTCGCAGCGCGCGCAAGCGGGCGCGTCGAGAGCAGGACGCGCAGCGCGCCGACGCCAATCGTCTGGCGCACGGCCAGCCCAAGCATGTCCGTGCGCTCGAAGCCGAGAAGCAGGCGAAGGCCAAACGCGATCTCGACCGGCACCGGATCGACAAAGAGGGGATCGACCAATGAAATCGCCGGTCGTTAAACGCTCGATCGTGATCGCCGGTCACAAGACAAGCGTGAGCCTCGAAGAAGCGTTCTGGAAGGGACTGAAGGACATCGCCCTCATGCGCAACATGACGCTGTCCGACTTGGTCGCCACGATCGACACCGACCGCCGCCAGGGCAACCTGTCCTCGGCGATCCGCCTGTTCGTGCTCGAATTCTACCGGACGCGGGCGGCCGAAGCGGCAAGCGCGAAAGGCGCGCCCGAGTTTGCGGGGCCGCGCAGCGGGGGTGGATCAGTTCTGCGCGCCGATTGAGCCGCGCGGCGGCACATTTCCCGAAGGCGGGCCGACCGTCACCGGCGCCGGCAAGGCCGGCGCGA
>JALHRB010000030.1 GCA_022841665.1 Pseudolabrys sp. | reverse complement strand
CGATCCGCCGCCGCCCCAGCCGCCGCCGCCCCAGCCGCCGCCCGATCCGCCGCCGCCCCAACCGCCGCCGCCCGATCCGCCGCCGCTGCAGGTCTGATTTTGAGAGTCCCAATCGGTCCAGTCGATCCAGTTGGCGTTGTAGTTGCTGGCGCCGACGTTGACGTCCTTGTTGAACGGAATGATCGAGACATAGACGTCGCCGTTCTGGCCGGCGGCGCTCTTGAGCTGGGTCAGCAGATTCTTGGTGGCGGACTTGAGCGCGGTCATCTTGCCGTCGCTGGCCATCGAGCCGGTGACGTCGAGCGCGAGCGCGACCCGCAGGCGCGTCGACCCCCATTTCGTCTTGGACGTGCCGCCGACGGTCACATAATCCTTGCCGAGCACGCCGAGAAACGTGGTCGGCACGTCGACCGAGCCTTCGACGAGAACCGCGGATCCGCCGCTCGTCGTATAGGTGGCGTTGATATAGAGGCCCTTTGCCTCCGGCCGGGTGAACAGCGCTTTGAAGTAGGCCAGCGCCTTGGCGTCGAGGTCGCCGTCACTCAGGGTGGGCGCATCCTTGGCGACCATCAGCGCGGTGGAGTCGAGCGCGGCCTGAAGGGCGGCCTTGACCGAATTGGCGTGGCTGAAGTCGATGGCTGCGCCGACCGCGCCGACGACCGGCAGGGTGGCGAAGGCGAAGGTGATGGCGACATTGCCGGCGCGCGCCTTTTTGAAGGCGTGCAGCGAACGGCGGAATTTGGCCCAGAGTGTCTGCATGGCGGTCACCGAAACCAGAGGAATTCGGCTGCCACACTAGGGCGCGAGATTAAATCGCGGGTGTATCGGTAGCCCGGAAAACCCACCACAGCGCAAACCGAGGCTTGGCGGCTCCGGGCACAATGCATTTTGCGGCAAGCACTTAGCCGGTTAACGCCTTCTGGCGGCAATACCGCGAATGCCGGCTAATTGTTAGCCGACAGGCTTAACGGCCGGTTAGCGCGCGGCTCACATGGCGATCCGGAGATTGGAAAGCGCGGTGCCGATCTGGCTGAAGGTCGTCACGATCTGGGTCGCGGAGGTCAGCATGTAGAACTTGCTGGTGTCGCTCGCGCAGTTCTTCAACAGCGCCGACTCCGGATCGCCGCCCGTGCTGACCTGCACGGTGTAGAGGACGATGCCGGCCGCCTTGGCGTTGTCGCAGGTCTTCTGCTGACGCGCATTGATCGGCGAGGCGCTGTCGTACCAGCGGTTTTCGGTATTGAGGCCGTCGGTTAAGAGGATGATGACCTGGGTGTATTTGTAATTCGGGTCCATCGCCGGGACGGTGAAGGGCGCGGCGGTGAGCGACTGCCAGCCGACCTGCAGGCCGATCGCTTGGTTGGTATTGCCCGCCGGCTGCATGGCGTCGATCTTGGCCGTGAGGTCGGTCCAGTTGTTGGTGAGTCCGATGATGGCGGCCGGGCAGGACCCGTATTGCTCGGCCGGATAAAGCGTGGCGTCGGCGACCGGCGCGTCATTGGTGGTGTCGAAATTCTGGTCGCGGTCGGTGACGCAGCCGTTCCAGTCGGCGCGGCTCGCCGGCGTCCAGGTATGTCCATTCGAAACGCAGCGGCTTTGCGAATGGTATTTGGATTTGCTGCAGGTGCCGTTTTCCGCCTCCCACAGATCCCAGCGCACCCACTCCTTGTCGTAATTGCCGGCGCCCATGTTCACGTCCTTGTTGAACGGAACGACGGAGACGTAGACGTCCTCGGCATTCGTCGCGGCAGCCTGAAGCTGCGCGAGCAGGTTTTTCGAGGCGGTCTTGAGCGCGCTCATCTTGTCGTCCGACGCCATCGAGCCGGTATTGTCGAGCGCAAGCGCGACGCGCAGGCGCGTGTTGCCCCAGGTCGAGGTGGCGCTGGCGCCGATGTCGATCGAGCCGTAGCCGAGCACGCCGAGGAAATTGGTCGTCAGCGTGGCGGTGGCGCTGAGCACCAGTTTCGAGCCGGCGGCTCCGGAATATTCCGCCGTGACCGCGACGTTGCTGGCGTCCGGCCGGCTGAACAGCGCGTTGAATTTCTCGGTCGCCGCAGTCTGCAAGGCTTCCTTGGATTGCGTCGCCGCGCTTTTGGAGAGCATCAGCGCGGTCGAATCGAGCGCGGCCTGGAAGGCGGTGCGGGTGGCGTTGGCGCGGGAGAAATCCACGGCCACGCCGACGGCGCCCATGAGGGGAATGGCGGTCAAGGCCAGCATCGGAGCGACGCCGCCCCGGCAATTTTGCAGAAAACGCGCCAACATGAGGGATCACCAGCCTTGCAAGGGACGTCGCAGCCGAGTTCCCTCTATGCCGGCTGTGCCCTTGCAATATCGTGAGAAGCCTTTCGAGAATTAGGGGAAAATTCGGTTCGGATCGTCCGCAAGCGGGTTGCGGCTGCTTAACCAAGAGCTATCTATGGGGAAGGGGCGGAACCGGCGCAATTCTTGCTCATTTTGTCCCGAAACGGGCCAGGTTCGCCAATCGACGGGCTTGGAACGGCTGCCGGGGTGCCTATGATGGTCGTGCTGCGTCGCCCGCGCGGCCAAGGGTGAAGACGAAAGATGCGTGCCTCGGCCAATGCCATGACCTTGACCATGCCCGCGGGCAGTCGTGCCCCGCGCATGGCCGACGACGACCGCAAGCGGCGCAGCGAGCCGCCCGGCGGCCCCGGCACCTCGGTCATCACCAAGACCAAGCCGCAGACCAAGCGGCCGAACATGTACCGGGTGCTGATTCTCAACGACGACTACACGCCGATGGAATTCGTCGTGCACGTGCTCGAGCGTTTTTTCGGCAAGGATCACGAAGCTGCCACACGCATCATGTTGCATGTTCATCATCACGGGATAGGCGAGTGCGGCATCTATACTTATGAAGTCGCCGAGACCAAAGTGACGCAGGTGATGGATTTCGCGCGCAAGCACCAGCACCCGCTGCAGTGCGTGATGGAGAAAAAATAAGCGCAGGAAAAACCGGGCGCGGCACATAAGCACATTGGGGGGACGTCCAATACAAAGGAAACTGGAAGCCTAATGCCAACATTCTCGCGCAGCCTCGAGCAGTCGCTCCACCGGGCGCTTGCTTTGGCCAATGAGCGGCACCACGAATACGCCACGCTCGAGCACCTGCTGCTGGCGCTGATCGACGACCAGGACGCCTCCGCCGTGATGCGCGCGTGCAATGTCGATCTCGACAAGCTCCGCCGCAGCCTCACCGCCTATCTCGAATCCGAACTGGAAAATCTGATCACCGACGGCGCGGAGGATTCCAAGCCGACGGCCGGCTTCCAGCGCGTGATCCAGCGCGCCGTGATCCACGTGCAGTCCTCCGGGCGCGAGGAAGTGACCGGCGCCAATGTGCTGGTCGCGATCTTCGCCGAGCGCGAAAGCCACGCCGCCTATTTCCTGCAAGAGCAGGACATGACCCGGTACGACGCGGTCAACTACATCAGCCACGGCATCGCCAAGCGGCCGGGCATGACCGAGTCGCGCCCGGTGCGCGGCGCCGACGAGGAGGCCGAGACCAAGAGCGGCGACGAGCCCAAGAAGAAGGGCGATGCGCTCGAGGCCTACTGCGTCAACCTCAACAAGAAGGCGAAGGACGGCAAGATCGACCCGCTGATCGGCCGCGACAGCGAGATCAGCCGCACCATCCAGGTGCTGTGCCGCCGCCAGAAGAACAACCCGCTGTTCGTCGGCGAAGCCGGCGTCGGCAAGACCGCGATCGCGGAAGGTCTCGCGCGCCGCATCATCCATGGCGAGGTGCCGGACGTCTTGAAGGGCGCGACCGTGTTCGCGCTCGACATGGGCACATTGCTCGCCGGCACGCGCTACCGCGGCGACTTCGAGGAGCGCCTCAAGCAGGTCATCAAGGAGATCGAGGCCTATCCGGGCGCGATCATGTTCATCGACGAGATCCATACCGTGATCGGCGCCGGCGCCACCTCCGGCGGCGCGATGGATGCCTCGAACCTGCTCAAGCCGGCGCTCGCCGGCGGCACCATCCGCTGCATCGGCTCGACCACCTACAAGGAGTACCGCCAGTACTTCGAGAAGGACCGCGCACTGGTGCGGCGCTTCCAGAAGATCGACGTCAACGAGCCGTCGGTGCCGGATGCGATCGAGATATTGAAGGGCCTCAAGCCCTATTTCGAGGACTACCACAAGCTCAAATACACCAACGAAGCCATCAAGGCCGCGGTGGAGCTGTCGTCGCGCTACATCCACGACCGCAAGCTGCCGGACAAGGCGATCGACGTGATCGACGAGTCGGGCGCGGCACAGATGCTGCTGCCGGAAAGCCGGCGCAAGAAGACCATCGGCATCAAGGAGATCGAGACCACGATCTCGACCATGGCGCGCATCCCGCCCAAGACCGTGTCGAAGGACGACGCCGAGGTGCTCCGGCATCTCGAGCAGACGCTTAAGACCGTGGTCTACGGCCAGGACAAGGCGATCGACGCGCTGTCAGCCTCGATCAAGCTGGCGCGCGCCGGCTTGCGCGAGCCGGAGAAGCCGATCGGCTGCTACCTGTTCTCCGGCCCTACCGGTGTCGGCAAGACCGAGGTCGCCAAGCAACTCGCCGCCTCGCTCGGCGTCGAGCTGATCCGCTTCGACATGTCCGAGTACATGGAGCGGCACACGGTGTCGCGCCTGATCGGCGCGCCGCCCGGCTATGTCGGCTTCGACCAGGGCGGCCTCTTGACCGACGGCGTCGATCAGCATCCGCATTGCGTGCTGCTGCTGGACGAAATCGAGAAGGCGCATCCCGACCTGTTCAACGTGCTGTTGCAGGTCATGGACCACGGCAAGCTGACCGACCACAACGGCAAGCAGGTCGACTTCCGCAACGTGATCCTGATCATGACCACGAACGCGGGCGCCTCCGACATGGCCAAGGCCGCCTTCGGTTTCACCCGCACCAAGCGTGAGGGCGACGACATCGAGGCGCTCAACAAGCTGTTCGCGCCGGAGTTCCGCAACCGTCTCGACGCCACCATCACCTTCGCGCACCTGTCGCCGGAAGTGATCTCCAAGGTGGTCGAGAAGTTCGTGCTCCAGCTCGAGGCCCAGCTCGGCGACCGCAACGTCACCATCGAGTTGTCGGACGAGGCTACACGCTGGCTGATCGCCAACGGCTATGACGAGCTGATGGGCGCGCGGCCGATGGCGCGCGTGATCCAGGAGCACATCAAGAAGCCGCTCGCCGACGAGGTGCTGTTCGGCCACCTGAAGGACGGCGGCCACGTGCGCGTCGTCGTCGACAAGGACGAAGCGGGCCGCGACAAGCTCGGCCTGCAGTTCCTCGAAGGGCCGGTCACGCCGAAGCCGGAGAAGTTGCCGGCGGTGCGTCCCAAGGCCAAACGCCGCTCGCCGCGGCCGAAGCCGAAGGGCGACGGCGGCAAGCGCGGCTCGGTGCCGAAGGTCCCGCTGATCAAGGCCTGACGCTGCACGGCACAAATTGAGAAGAGGCCGGGCTAAGCGCCCGGCCTTTTCATTTCGCCGCGCATGCGGGCAATGCTGCGCCGCCTGTTGCGCGGGCCGGGAGCCTGTGAGACAGGTTCCGCCATGGCGCCGGTTCCGAGCTTCGACACGTCCGCCGCCGCCTTCTTCGGCGGCGTGAAAGCCTCTCTCAAGACGGTCTTCATCATGGTGCTGGCCGGCACCTATGTCGGCATCGGCGCGCTGGCGCATGATTTCGGCTTAAGCTCCTGGTGGCTGGCGCTGTCGACCATCCTGGTCTGGGCAGCGCCGGCGCAGGTGATCGTCATCTCTGCCATCGGGGTGGGGGCAGCCCTGATCGAGGTCGCCATCGCCGTCACCTTGAGCGCGGTGCGGCTGTTTCCGATGGTGGTGGCGCTGCTGCCGCTGGTGAAGCGCGAGGGCATGCGCACGCGCGACCTGCTGCTGATCACGCATTTCACCTCGGTGAGCATGTGGGTGGAGTCGCTGCGCATCCTGCCGTCGCTGCCGCGCGAGCACCGCATGGCCTACAGCAACGGCCTTTCGGTCGGCTACATGGGCACGGCGGTGCTGTTCGGTTTCGCCGGCTTCTACCTCGCGGCCGGGCTGCCGCCGCTGTTTGCCGGCACGCTGTTGTTTCTCACGCCGCTGTCGTTCCTGATCTCGACCGCCAACAACGCGCGGGCGATGGTGGACCGCCTCGCTTTGGTGCTCGGGCTGACGATCGGGCCGGCGCTCGCCTACTGGCACGTCGAGCTCGACCTTTTATGGACCGGCGTCGGCGGCGGCACGCTTGCCTACCTGGTACACCGCCTGCGCGAGGCCGTGACATGAGCACGGTCGCCGAGTTGTCCCCTTACTTGGTGCTGATCCTGGTCGGCTTCCTGCCGAACGAGGTGTGGCGCGCGCTCGGCCTGGTGCTGGCGCGCGGCCTGAACGAGGATTCCGAGATCGTGGTGTGGTCGCGCGCGGTCGCCACCGCGATCATCGCCGGGGTGCTCGCCAAGCTGATCCTGTTCTCGTCCGGCGCGCTCGCCACCATCCCCTTGAGCGTGCGCGTCGGCGCAGCGGTCGCCGGCTTCTTGGCCTATCTGGTGATCAAGCGCTCGGTCTTTGCCGGCGTCATCGTCGGCGAGTTGTTTCTGCTGGCCGGCGGCTACCTCTTCGCCCCCTAGGCCAGCGCCGCCGCCAATTTCTTGGCGTGCTCGGCCAAAACGTCCGGCTTTTCCTTCTCGCTCGCCGGCGGCTTCATCGGCTGGCCGCTCTTGCGCGGAATGACGTGCACATGCAGGTGGAAGACCACCTGGCCGCCGGCGCCTTCGTTGAACTGCTGCACCGTGATGCCGTCGGCGCCGAAGGCTGTCATCGCCGCCTTGGCGACCTTCTGCGCCACCGTAGCGACATGGGCGAGGTCCTCGGCCGGCACGTCGAGCAGGTTGCGGGCAGGGGCCTTGGGCAGCACTAGAGTGTGCCCGGGCGCGCGCGGCATGATGTCGAGGAAGGCCAGCGCCTTGTCGTCCTCGTAGACCTTGTAGCAGGGCAGTTCGCCGCGCAGGATCTTGGCGAAGATGTTGTTCGGATCGTAAGCAGGCATTGGCGGTTTCCCCGGGGCGCAGCGGTTACTCGGATTCGACCAAATCCTTGCGGAACGGCGCGGCCGCCGCAAGCTCTTCGCCCACCGCCTGTACATAAGCGCGCTCGCGCGCCAGGTACTCGGCGATGGCCCGGCGCAGGGCCGGGTTGACGACGTAATGGGCCGAATAGGTGGTGTGCGGCAGGTAGCCGCGCGCCAGCTTGTGCTCGCCTTGCGCGCCGGCCTCGACGCGCCCGAGCTTGTGGGCAATCGCGTAGTCGATGGCCTGGTAGTAGCACAGCTCGAAATGCAGGAACGGGTGGTGCTCGATGGCGCCCCAGTTGCGGCCGTAGAGCGTGCCGGCGCCGATGAAGTTGATGGCGCCGGCGATATAGCGCCCGGCGCGCTTGGCCATCACCAGCAGGATGCGGTCGCGCATGGTTTGCCCGACGATGGAGAAGAATTCGCGCGTCAAATAAGGCCGGCCCCATTTGCGCGAGCCGGTGTCCATGTAGAAGGCGAAGAAGGCGTCCCATACGCTCTCGGTCAGGTCCGAGCCGGTGAGCCAGGCCACCTCGATGCCGGGGCTAAGCGCGTCCTTGCGCTCGCGCCGGATGGTCTTGCGCTTGCGCGAGGACAGCCGCGCGAGGAAATCCGCGAAGCTCGCATAGCCTTCGTTCTGCCAATGGAATTGCTGGTCGGTGCGCTGCAGGTAGCCGCGCTCGCCGAGCAGCCGCCATTCCGGCTCGGTCAGGAAGGTGACGTGCGCCGACGACAGCCCGTTATCGGCGGCGATCTCGGCCAGCGCGTCGCCGAGCGCGCCGCGCACGGCGTCGGCGAGCGGGCCCGGCCGCGCCAGCAGGCGCGGGCCGGTCACCGGGGTGAAGGGCGCCGCGACCTGGAGTTTCGGATAGTAGTCGCCGCCGGCGCGCTCGAAAGCGTCGGCCCAGCCCTGGTCGAAGACGTATTCGCCGCGCGAGTGGCTCTTCACGTAGCAGGGCATGGCGCCCAGCAGCGTCCCGTCCGGGCCTTCCGCCAGCAGATGCTGGGGCTGCCAGCCGGTCCGGGCGCCGACCGAAAACGACTGTTCAAGAGACGATAAAAAAACGTGTGAAACAAATGGGTTGGGTCGAAATGCTTGTGTGGATAACTCTGGGGATAACTTATCCTCAGATGTTAGTTTAAGAGCGTCGCCCGCATCGCCGGCCGCGCAGGCGTCCCAGGCCGCGGCCGGGACCTCGGCCAGCGACGGGACGACACGGATGCGGAGCGAAAGGTCGGTCATCGGGGCTTTATGGCCCCACTTTACGCCGGAAATCGTGACGCGCGATGCCGATTATCGGCGGCGGCAGACCACCACATCGAAGCCCGACGGGACGCCGTCCCAAGTGTAACCCATGGTCGGATAGCAGCCGGCCGGGATCGGATGGCAGCCGGCGGGGGTGCAGGCGATTTTCTGCTCGCCGCGCTCGACGCGCTTCTTTTTCGCGGACAAGTCGGTCGCTGCGTCGGCCTGGATCAAGGCCGCGGCGAAGGCGATGGCCGCAACGGCCAGTGCGAGTTTCTTCACGGTGGAACTCCGGACAAATGTTGAAGGGCTTTGTCCAACGAACGGATGCCGCGCACCGTTCCTGCGCGATCAGGGCCGCCAGCCCTCGAAGATCATCTGGCTGGCCCAGCGCAGCGCGCGCCGGCGGTCGTCCTCGCTGCGCACCGTCCAGGTCAGCAGCGGCAGGCCGAACAGCCAGCGCGCGATCAGCGGCGCTGCCGCCGGCAGGTCCTTCACGTGGTAGGCGACGAAATGCGGGCGCGTGCGATGGGCATGCAGGAGGTGCGCCAGCCGACGATTCTCCGCCGGCGGAATAGCTTTGCCGTCGTGGCTGTAATGCCGCTCGGCGACGATGCCGCGCGGCAGGCCAGGCGCGATCGCGCGCAGCGCGGCCACCATCGCCGGGTCGAACGACATCACCGCCACCGGCCCGGCATAGCGCTGCAAGACCTCGGCGGCGCGCTGCACCAGCCGCGTGTCGCCGTCGAATTCGCTCTTGAGCTCGATCACCAGCGTCGCCCGTCCGGCGACCAGGTCGCACAAGTCGCCGAGCGTGAGCATGCGGTCCGCCGTCTGCTTGAAGCGCACGGCCTTGAGCGCGGCCGCGTCCATGTCGATCAGCCGTCCGCTGCCTTCGGTGAGACGGCCGAGCGCGCCGTCATGGTGCACCATGGCCTCGCCGTCGCGGCTGAGCTGGAGATCGCACTCGATGCCGTAATTGCCGGCGATGGCGGTGGAAAAGGCGCCGGCCGTGTTCTCGATCACGCCGGCCGATGCGTCATGCAGGCCGCGATGGGCGATAGGGCGGGCGGTGAGCCAGTCGAGCCCGGGCATTTATTTTTCTTTGTGCATGATCTTGTCCGAAAACCGGTTCCCACTTTTCGGGATCATGCGCCGACTTCGAACAGACCTTCCACTTCCACCGCCGCGTCGGCGGGCAGGGCGGCGACGCCCACGGTCGAGCGGGCGTGCCGTCCTTTGTCGCCGAACACTTCCACCATCAGGTCGGAGGCGCCATTCATCACCTTCGGCCCGTCGGTGAATCCGGCCGCCGAATTGATGAAGCCGCCGAGGCGCACCACGCGCACGATCTTGTCGAGATCGCCGACCGCGGCCTTCACCTGGGCGAGCAGATTGACGGCGCAGGCGCGTGCCGCCTTCTGGCCGTCCTCGAGCGAGACGCCGCCGCCGAGCTGGCCCTTGGCCACCAGCTTGGCGTCAGCGCCGAAGCAAAGCTGGCCGGAGACGACGAGCTGGTTACCGCTACGCACGAAGGCCACGTAATTGGCGACTGGGGCGGCAGGCGTGGGAAGGACGATGCCGAGACTTGCGAGCTTGCTCTCTACCGATCCGGCCATGCCGTCCCTCCAAAAATGACCGCGCTGTCTTGGCGGATCGGGCGCTCGCGCGCAAGCCAGCACCCTCGATTAGCGGGGCAAAACCGCGCCGGCGGGCCCTCGCGCCGTTGCTGGGCGGCGGGGCGGCCTCTATCTTGCCGCATCTTGCCGCTTTTCTCCCGCATCTAGCGGCGCCGCGCCGCTGTGGAGAGGCTTTTATGACCAGACCCGCGACCATCGCCCGGTTGATGCCCGTCCTTGCGCTCGGGCTAGCCGCCGGCCTCTTTCCAGCCGCTGCCGCGCCGCCGACGGACAAGGTGCTGCTGGCGCCGCACCGGGCGGTCTATGACCTCAAGCTGTCGAAGTCGCGCGGCAGCCGCGGCATCGAGGCCGTGCGCGGGCGCATCCTGTACGATTTCTCCGGCAATGCCTGCGAGGGCTACGCGCTGCAATTCCGCCAGGTGTCGGAATTGAATTCCGGCGAGGGCAAGGCCGCGCTCAGCGACCTGCGCTCGACCACCTGGGAGGACGGCGACGCCAAGAAATTCCGCTTCGACTCGCAGAACATGCTCAACGACAAGACCACCGACACGGTCAACGGCCGCGCCGAGCGCGGCACGGCGGCGGTGTCGGTCAATCTCACCAAGCCGAAGCAGAAGAGCCTCACAATGCCGGTCGGCGCCGTGTTTCCGACCGAGCACATGCGCCGCATCGTCGAGGCGGCACGCGCGGACAAGAGCATCCTCGAATTTCCGGTCTATGACGGTTCGGAAACCGGCGAGAAGCTCTACCAGACGCTGACCGTGATCGGCCGGCCGATTCCGCCCGGCGAGAAGCCGGTCGAGGACGCCGGCGCCAAGATTCCCGAGCTCGCCAAGCTCACGCGCTGGCCGGTCAACATCAGCTATTTCGAGACCAAGGACGAGAAGGCGCCGCACACCGGTGAGCAGACGCCGGTGTATTCCATCGGCTTCGAGCTCTACGAGAACGGCATCTCGCGCGCGCTGGTGCTCGATTATTCCGACTTCACCATCGTCGGCGAAATGACGTCGCTGGAGATGAAGAAGGTGAAGGCCTGTCCCTGAAGCGCGCCGTGGCCGCGTTCAGCGCAGCGATTTTTCGGCTTCGACCAGAACTTCCAGCGCGTGCCACGGCTTCGGCATGAATTTCGTATTTCGAGGCAGCGCCTGCGGGCGGTGATGGCCCGATGTGACGATGACGGTCATGGCGGGGAAATGGTCGTGGGCGAGGCGCGCAAGCTCGGCGCCGTCCATCACTCCGGCCAGATGAACGTCGGTGAAGAGCAGCGATACGCGCGGGCCGAATTCTTCCAGCAGCGGTACGGCCGCTTCCGCGCTTTCGCAGGCCAGCACGTCCATTTCGCTCTCTTCGAAAAGCGCGCCCAGAAGCTCCCGCTGGTCTCGGTCATCTTCCACCACGAGCGCGAGAGGTCGCTTGAAGCTCGCCATCGCCGCCTCCTATGCGTCATGTCGACACACTGCTAAGCAATAGGGACAGCGAGCGTTCCGGATTCGCGCAAAAAGGCTGATGGAACTTGGGTGTTTAAAGTTCCCTGTCGGGCGCGCGCCACTCAATCGTCGTCGATCGCCAGCCCCTTCACCACGGCGTCTTTGCCGAACTTCGTGCGCAGGCGGTCCACCGCGTGCTCGGCTTCGGCGGCGCGGCGATCGATCAGGTCGGCGAGATCGTCGCCCGTTGCTTCTTCCAGATTGCTGACGCCGATGCCGATCAGCCGGTAGCGCGTGGCGCCGACCTCGTTCTTCAGGAGGTCGCGGCCGGTGGCGAAGATGCGCGCGGCGAGCTGGGTCGGGCTGGGCAGCGAGCGCGCCCGCGTACGGATCTTGAAGTCGGCGCTCTTGAGCTTGAGCGTCACCGTCGAGCCGGCCAGCGCGCTGCGCTTGAGGCGGGACGATACTTTCTCGGTCAGCTCCCACAGTGTCTGCTCGAGCGGGCGGAAGTCGCCGATGTCCTTGTCGAAGGTCGTTTCCGCCGAGATGCTCTTGGTCTCGCTGTCGGGCTCGACCTTGCGCGCGTCGATGCCGCGCGCCAGCCGCCACAGCCGCAAGCCTTCCTCGCCGTAGCGGCGCATCAGGTCGCGCTCGTCGGCGCGCTGCAGGTCGCCGATCAGCCGAAAGCCGTCGCCGGCGAGCCGCGCCGCGCTCACCGCGCCGACGCCGTAGATGAAGCCGACCGGCTTGCCGGCGAGGAAGGCGGGCGCCTCCGCCGGGGCGAGCACGGCAAAGCCGCGCGGCTTGTCCATGTCGGAGGCGATCTTGGCGAGGAATTTGTTGGCGGAGAGGCCGACCGAAATCGTGATGCCGAGATCGCGCTCGACGTCGCGGGCGAAGCGCGCCAGCACCTTGGCGGGTGGCATGCCGTGTAGCCGCTCGGTGCCGGTGAGGTCGAGGAAGGCCTCGTCGATCGACAGCGGCTCGACCTGCGGCGTCAGCGCCAGCATCATCTTGCGCACCGCGCGGCCGGCCTCGGCGTATTTCGCCATGTTCGGCTTGATGACGGTCGCGTGCGGGCAGCGGCCGAGCGCCTCGAACATCGGCATGGCCGAGCGCACGCCGTAAGTGCGCGCCACGTAGCAACATGTTGCTACCACGCCGCGTTTTCCCCCGCCGACGATCACCGGCTTGTCGGTGAGGGAAGGATCGTCGCGCTTCTCGATTGTGGCGTAAAAGGCGTCGCAGTCGACATGCGCGATGCTCAGCGTCTCCATGCCGCCATGGCGCAGGAGGCGCGGCGAGCCGCAGGCCTGGCAGCGCGTGGCCTTGTCCGGGGCGTCGGCCAGGCAATCGCGGCAGAAGCTCACGGCACCTCCCGCTCCCAGGGCGTGCCGCCGAGCGCCGCATGCGCCTTTACCGGGTCCTCCGGCCTCAAGCCCGCGTCGGCGGCAAAGGCGGTCAGCAGGGCCTCGTCGGAGATCAGGTATTCAAGCACGCCGATGAGGAACCCGGGCTCGCGGCTGGCGGCGCGAATCTCGGCCGGGCCGATGCCGGTCACGGCGAGGAAGCGCCCAAGCCGCTCCGGCTCGCCCGCTATGAAGCTAAACGCCTGAATTGCAACCGTTTCCGCGACTTCGGCGGTGAGGGGGCCGCGCGCTTTCATCGGCCAAATTTGCCTTTCCGTAATATATCGGGACTACCGTTGCTTATCATGCCCGAGCATGCGCGGCCTGGCGACGGCGCGCCGACCCGGGCTCGGGGGCGTTTGGGGACAAATGGGGCGGGGGGAATGGCGAAGACCGTCCTGATCGTGGAGGACAACGAGCTCAATATGAAGCTCTTCCACGACCTGCTGGAGGCCCATGGCTACCGGACAGTCGGCACGCGCAACGGAATCGAGGCGCTCGATCTCGCGCGCAAGCACCGGCCCGATTTAATTCTGATGGATATCCAGTTGCCGGAAGTGTCCGGCCTCGAAGTGACGAAATGGCTGAAGGACGACGCCGAGCTGAAAGCGATCCCCGTGGTGGCGGTGACGGCCTTCGCGATGAAAGGCGACGAGGAGCGCATCCGCGAGGGTGGCTGCGAGGCCTACCTGTCCAAGCCGATCTCGGTGGGCAAGTTCATCGAGACGATCCGTCATTTCCTCGGTCCTGCCTGAGGGTAATGTCATGAGCGCGCGCGTTCTTGTCGTCGACGACGTCCCGGCCAACGTGAAGCTCCTGGAAGCGCGGCTGTCGGCCGAGTATTTCGACGTCGTCACCGCCAATAACGGCCTCGATGCGCTGGCTCTGTGCGAGCGCGCCGAGTGCGACATCGTGCTGCTCGACGTGATGATGCCGGACATGGACGGCTTCGAGGTCTGCCGGCGGCTTAAATCCAATCCGATCACCCATCACATTCCGGTCGTGATGGTCACCGCGCTCGACCAGCCGGCCGACCGCGTGCGCGGCCTGGAGGCCGGCGCCGACGACTTCCTCACCAAGCCGGTGACCGACGTGGCGCTGGTCTCGCGCGTGCGTTCGCTCGCGCGCCTCAAGATGGTGACCGACGAGCTGCGCATGCGCGCGCTCACCACCAAGGAAATCGGCATCCAGAGCCCCGAACGCGAAGCGGTGGCCGAAACCGGCCGCCAGGGCCGCGTCCTCATCGTCGACGACCGCGCCAGTTCCTACGAGCGGCTGGCGCAGACGCTTGCCACCGAGCACTCGGTCGACGTCGAGACCGATCCGAACGAAGCGCTGTTCCACGCCGCCGAGGGCAATTACGACCTGCTGATCGTCTCGCTCGGCCTGCAGAATTTCGACGGCCTGCGCCTGTGCAGCCAGGTGCGCTCGCTCGACCGCACCCGCAACGTGCCGATCCTGGCGGTCGCGGAGGCCGACAACAACCAGCGCCTGGTGCGCGGGCTGGAGATCGGCGTCAACGACTACCTGATCCGCCCGGTCGACAGGAACGAGATGCTGGCGCGCGCACGCACGCAGATCAAGAAGAAGCGCTACACCGAGCGGCTGCGCGACAACGTGCAGGCCTCGATCGAGATGGCGATCACCGACGCGCTCACCGGCCTGTTCAACCGCCGCTACATGGAGACGCACCTCTCGGCGCTGGTGGAGCAGGCGGCCGCGCGCGGCAAGCCGATCGCGGTGCTGATCGTCGACATCGACTTCTTCAAGGCCATCAATGACGGCCACGGCCACGACGCCGGCGACGACGTGCTGCGCGAGTTCGCGCTGCGCATCCGCAAGTCGATCCGCAACATCGATCTCGCCTGCCGCTACGGCGGCGAGGAATTCGTCATCGTGATGCCGGAGACCGACATCGCGGTGGCCACCATGGTGGCGGAGCGCCTGCGCCGGCGCATCGCGGGCGAGCCCTTCGCGATCCAGCAGGGCGCGCGCAATCTCGACGTCACCATCTCGATCGGCATTGCAGCGCTTGGCGGCACGGACGACAGCGCCGCCAAGATGCTGAAACGTGCCGATCAGGCGCTCTATCGCGCCAAACGCGACGGTCGAAACCGGGTGGCGCAGGACGCCGCCTGAGGCGTCGGCCGGTTTCCACAGATTCGCGCTGCGGATCGTGCCGGCGCGCGGCTTATCCCGAAAAATCGTTCGCCATTTCAGCGGCTTAAAATGCCGTTTGGCCGGGCAGGGCGCTTGGTCTAACCTTGCGCTCGACGGCGCGGACGGGCGGCTTCGGCATCCTCGCGCCCCTTCCAATGCCCTGCGGAGTGCTCAGGTCCGCCGCATCTCCTGGGTCCGTAGGGTTCGGCCGGCCCGGAGGCGGTGCGAGTGGCCTCCTCATGTCACCGCTTCCGGCCGGCCACCTCACAAGGCGCGCCGCCGTTACGGCCGCACGATCGTCCAGCCTTTTTCCTGCAATTCGATCAGCGTCACCACGCCCGCCGTCACGCGTTCGGCGTTCTCGACCAGCGGCGGCTCCTTGCCTTCGTTGCGCGCGAGGGCATCGAGCGTGTTCTGGCAGGCCTTGAATTCGACGTTCGGCATGCCTTGCTTGAACGACTTCAGCCGCGCGAGCACCGGCGACTTGTCCTGCCGCAGCATCGTGATGCCGGCATTGAAGGCGACCACCTGGATCTCGATCTCGTCGCCTTTGTCCGAATAGTATTTCGACACATTGGCGGCGACGTTGAGCACGGCGTTCATCTTGGCGGCGTCGTCGTCGCTGATCTGGAGGGCGAGGCGGTGCTTGGCGCCGGCTTGCGCCTGCCCGAAGGCGAGCGGCAGGAAAAGGACGGCCGCGATCAGCGCGCGCAGCATGACGGACATGGCGTTCTCCCGGATTTTGTCGGCCTCGACGCTATCAGCTTTGCGCCCGGGTGAATATTCCCCAACTTGAAATGCAAAGGGCGCCGCAAGGGCGCCCCGCATGAAGTTCTGCGCGAAAGCTTACTTGATCTTACCTTCGCGGTACTCGACGTGCTTCTTGGCGACCGGATCGTACTTCTTCTTCACCAGCTTGTCGGTCTGGGTGCGCGAATTCTTCTTGGTCACGTAGTAGTGGCCGGTGCCGGCGCTCGACACGAGCTTGATCTTGAGACTGATGGCTTTGGCCATAGGACTTAATCCTCAGAAACGGGTCAAATTGCGGGGCTGGGTGCCATTGGGCGCGGAAACTAGCGTCCGAGGGCGAAATGTCAAGAAATCGCACTAGCGCTCGGCTTTGCCGCCTCTTTTGACGTCCGCGTTCCAGGCCCCCAGCATGATCTCCCAGGCGTTCAGAATGATGACGCTCAGGAAAGCGAGATAAGCGGCGGCGACGACATACATGCCGATGCCAGGCCGGTAGATCAGCAGGGCGCCGCCGAGCGCGCCGCAGCCGTAAATGCCGACGTAGACGAAGGCCCGTCGCACCGACAGGCCGCCGAGGTCCTTTTTCCGCACGAAGCGCTTGTAGAGCGGAATGAGCGCGTTTCGCGACCAGAACGCGTTGATGGCAATCAGTTCGGCTCCGAGCAGGGCAACCGGCTGCGGGATCAGCACCAGCGCCGAGATCACGAGCAGGGTCAGCAGATAGAGAAGGTTGTTGCGGGCCCGCCAGCGGAACACATCGTCCTTCATGATGTGGTCGAGCTGGAGCGAGATGGCGACGAACAACAGGCCGGTCAGCGCCGCCGCGGCGCCGCCGAGCATGATGTAGAGTTCGCGCCATTGCTCCAAATGATATGAGTTCAAGCGTCCGACTCCGGCCTAGAGAAGCTCGCGGAAGAAGCGGCCGTCCTCCATGTAATAGAACGGCACCGGCAGCCCGTGCGCCATGCCGGCCTTCACCCGCGCCAGCAGTTCCTCCAGCACCGTCGCGGTGATGGTCGGCATGTCGAGTTGGGCGGCATCCGCGATCGGCACCCAGACCAGTTCGGTGAGCTCGGAATCGGGGCCGACCACGCCCTCGATGGTATGCGCGACCGCGGTCGCGTCGGCGGTGAAGAAACGGGTGTCGAAGCGCTTCGGCCGTTTCGGCGGCGTGATGGCGCGCGCGATGAAATGCAATTGCCCGAGGTCGGGATGCACCTTCGCCTTGGCGAACTCGGTCCAGATCTCGCCGGGCGCGGCCGGCGCGTCGTCGCGCTTGACGCCGAGCAGCAGGCCGGTCTCCTCCGCGGTCTCGCGCACTGCGGTGAGCGCCAACGCGCGCGCAAAGCCCGCGGCCGGGTTCTCGACGCGCTCGATGAGCTTGGCCTCGGTGTCGGGATGCAGGTCGCTCACCGAAGGCATGGCAACGTCGAGCGTCTCGATGCGCCCACCCGGGAACACGAACTTGCCCGGCATGAACTTGTGCCCGTGATGGCGGCGGCCGAGCAGCACCTTGGGCTGCGGGCCGGCGCGGTCGATCAGCATCAGGGTGGCGGCGTCGCGCGGCGCGCTGTCCGGGAAGCTCTGATCGCGCTCGGACTTGGTCATGCGCTCGACCAGACGTTGGCTTTGACCCGCAGTGTCGTCCGTCATCGTTTCTTCCGTTGCTTGCGGCGATGTCTTTCGCCGCGCCGCTCGTCCTGGTCGCGGCCCCGCTTTTGCGGGCGGGAGGCGCGGCCGGGCTGGCCTTCCGACAGGAGTTCGAAGCGCAACGCGCCCGCGACCGGGGCCGCCTCTACCAGCTTTACCGTGACGCTGTCACCCAGCCGGTAGCGCAATCCTGAGTCGCGCCCGACCATGGCGTGGGCCTTCTCGTCGTAGCGGAAATACTCGTCGCCGATGGTACGCGCCGGGACGAAGCCGTCGGCGCCGGTTTCGTGCAGCTTCACGAACAGGCCGGCGCGGGTGACGCCGGAGATGCGGCCGTCGAAAGTGGCGCCGACGCGGTCGGCGAGGAAATGCGCGATCAGCCGGTCGGAGGTATCGCGCTCGGCCAGCATGGCGCGCCGCTCGGCGGCGGAGATGGAAGCCGCGACCTCGCTTAGCATCGTGCCGTCGGTGGCCTCCGGCAGCGCGCCGTGGCCGAGCTTAAGCGCGCGGATCAGCCCGCGGTGCACGATGAGGTCGGCGTAGCGGCGGATCGGCGAGGTGAAATGCGCGTAGCGGCGCAGGTTCAGCCCGAAATGGCCGTAGTTCTCGGCGGCATACTCGGCCTGCGCCTGCGTGCGCAGGACGATCTCGTTGACCAGTTGCTCGGAGTCGCGTCCCTTCACCTGCGAAAGGATGCGGTTGAAGGCGGCCGGCCGCAGCGCGCCGCCTTTGGCGAAGCTGATGTCGAGCGTGGCGAGGAATTCGCGCAGCGCGTTTGCCTTCTCGATCGCCGGCTCGTCGTGCACGCGGTAGATCAGCGGAATGCGCGCGCGCTCCAGGGTCTCGGCGGCGGCGACGTTGGCGAGGATCATCATCTCCTCGATCAGCCGGTGCGCCTCCAGCCGCTCGGGGCGGATGACGCGATCGACGGTGCCGTCGGCCTTCAGAAGGATCTTGCGCTCGGGCAAATCGAGGTCGAGCGGCTGGCGCTCGGTGCGCGCGCGCACCAAGGTTTCGTAGGCGGCGAAGAGGGGCTTCAGCACCGGTTCGAGCAGGCTTTCGGTGTCCTCGTCGGTGCGCCCGCTCACCGCGAACTGCGCCTGCTGGTAGGAGAGCTTGGCCGCCGACTTCATCAGGATGCGGTGAAACGTATGCGCGCGTTTGCGGCCGTCGGCGCCGATCGTCATGCGCACGGCCAGTGCGGCGCGGTCCTCGCGCGGCCGCAGCGAGCACAGGTCGTTGGAGATTCGCTCCGGCAGCATCGGCACCACGCGGTCGGGAAAATAGACCGAGTTGCCGCGCACCAGCGCCTCGCGGTCGAGCGCCGAGCCCGGCGTCACGTAGTGGGCGACGTCGGCAATTGCCACCGAGACGATGTAGCCGCCTTTGTTGTTATGCGCTTCGTCCGGCTCGGCATGCACGGCGTCGTCGTGGTCTTTGGCGTCGGGCGGATCGATGGTGACGAAGGGGACTTTGCGCCAGTCCTCACGCCCGTGCAGCGTCGCGGGCTTGGCGGCCTCCGCCTCGTTGAGCGTCTCGCGCCGGAACACGTGCGGGATGGAATGGGAATGGATGGCGATCTGGCTGACCGCGCGCTCGGTCACCAGCGAGCCGAGCTTCTCGGCTACGCGTCCTTGCGCCAGGCCGAGGCGGCGGCCGCTGCTGACCTCGACCGCGACCAGGTCGCCGTCCTGCGCCTCGGCGGTGGCGCCCGGCGGAATGGCGATTTCTCTGCCGAGCATCTTCTTGTCGACCGGCTCGAGCCGGCCGCCGCCGTGCGCGCCTTTGCGGAAGATGCCGAGCACGCGATGCTTGGGATGGTCGATGATCTTGATGACGCGGCCGCGGTGGCGGATGCCTTCGTCTTCTTCGGTTTCCTCGACGCGCAGCAACACGCGGTCCCCTAAGCCCGCGGCTTCGCCGGGGCGTGGCCGGTGCGGCGTGTGGATGCGGATGCGCGGCGCGGGCCCGTGCATCTCCTCGTCCCATTCGTCGGGCGTGGCGATGAGGTCGCCGTCCGCGTCGCGTGCCGTGACGTCGGCGAGCACGGTGGAGGGGAGAATTCCCGGGTGATGCAGCTTCTTGCGCCGCTTTTCGATGTCGCCCTGGTCGGCAAGTTCGCGCAGCACGCGTTTGAGTTCGGCGCGGGCGGCGTTCTTGAGGCCGAAGGCGCGGGCGATCTCGCGGGTGCCGACTTTGCCGGGCTGTTCGCGGATGAAGGCGAGGAGTTCGTCCCTGGAGGGAAATTCGCCGCTGCGTGGTCTGGATGATTTCTTCAAAATAAATGTCCTGCGCCCATGAGGCGCTGTCAGAAAATAATGTAATGGCGAGCCATTGGGTTCGCCAGCAATATGGAACGGCGGGACTAGCCGAATCCGTCATGCCCGGCCTTGTGCCGGGCATCCACGTCTTGTCTGAAGAGAAGCAAGCAAGGCGTGGATGGCCGGGACGAGCCCGGCCATGACGCTGTGCCTAATCCGCAGCCTTGGCCTTGCGCGGTGGCTTGGCGGCCGCGGCGACGGCCTTCTTCTTTGGCGCGGCTTTTGGCGTCGCCTTGCCGGACGGCGTCTTGCGCCCGGCGGGACGGCGCGCGGTCGGTGCGGCAGTCTCGGCCTTGACGGGAGCCTTGGCGGGACCTTTAGCCTTGCCTTTGGCGGCCTTGCCTTTGGCGGCCTTGCCCTTGCGGCCCTTGCCGCCGCCGGCGGCCGCGCGCGCGTCGATGAGCACGACCGCCTGCTCCAGCGTCACTGTCTCGGGCGTCATGTCGGAGGGCAGGGTGGCGTTGATGCCGTCGTGCGACACGTAAGGCCCGTAGCGGCCGTTCTTGACCACGACCGGGCCGCCCTTGTCGGGATGGTCGCCGAGCGCCTTGCCGGGATCGGCGCCGAAGCGGCGGCCTTTGCCCGGCTTGAGCTTCTTCTCGGCGATCAACGTGACCGCGCGGTTCAAGCCGATACCGAGAACCTCGTCGCCGTCTTCGAGATTGGCGTAAATCTTCCCGTGCTTGACGTAAGGCCCGAAGCGGCCGACGCCGGCGACGATCATCTCGCCGTCCTCCGGATGCGGGCCGACGTCGCGCGGCAGCGCCAGCAGCGCCAGCGCGCGCTCGAGATCGACGTCGTCGGGCGTTACGCCCTTGGGAATGCCGGCGCGCTTGGGCTTCGGCGCGTCCTTTTCCTTCGAGGCTTCGCCGAGTTGGAGATAGGGACCGAAGCGGCCGCCGCGCAGCGTGACTTCGAGGCCGGTGACCGGGTCTTCGCCCAGCACCTTGGTGCCGTTGAAGCCGCCGGCCCCGCCCGGCGTCATCTGCCGGGTGAAATTGCACTCCGGATAATTCGAGCAGCCGATGAAGGCGCCGAAGCGCCCGAGCTTGAGCGACAGGCGGCCGGTCGCGCAGTTCGGGCATTTGCGGCGGTCGCTGCCGTCCGCCGGCTGCGGGAAAATATGCGGCTCGAGCAGGTCGTTGAGCGCGTCCAGCACATGGGTGACGCGCAGTTCCTTGATGTCGTTCACCGCGCCGATGAAGTCAGTCCAGAAGTCTTGCAGGACCTTTTTCCATTCAACATCGCCGTTGGCGACACGGTCGAGCTGCTCTTCCAGGTTGGCGGTGAAGTCGTATTCGACGTAGCGCTGGAAGAAGCTCTCCAGGAAGCCGACGACGACGCGGCCCTTGTCCTCGGGCATCAGGCGCTTCTTGTCGATACGCACATAGCCGCGGTCCTGCAGCACCTGCAGGATCGCCGCGTAAGTGGAGGGCCGGCCGATGCCGAGCTCTTCCATGCGCTTGACGAGCGCGGCTTCCGAATAGCGCGGCGGCGGCTCGGTGAAGTGCTGCGAGGAGTTGATCGCCTGCTTGGCGAGCATTTCGCCTTCGCTCATCGCCGGCAGGCGGCGCGATTCATCGTCCTCGTCGGCTTCGTCGTGGCCTTCCTGATAGAGCGTAAGGAAGCCATCGAACTTGACCACCTGGCCGGTGGCGCGCAGGTCGATGGTGCGCGGACCCGCTTTTGCCGTGATGTCGACGGTGGTGCGCTCGAGCTCGGCCGACTGCATCTGGCTCGCCACCGCGCGGTTCCAGATCAGCTCGTAGAGGCGGGCCTGGTCGCGGTCGACCGACTTGGCGACCTGCGCGGGCAGGCGGTTGGGATCGGTCGGGCGCACGGCTTCGTGCGCTTCCTGCGCGGTCTTCGATTTCTGCTGATAGACGCGCGCCGACTCGGGCAGATATTCGTTGCCGTATTGCTTGCCGATCATGCCGCGGACGGCGGCGACCGCTTCCGGTGCGACGTCGATGCCGTCGGTACGCATATAGGTGATGAGGCCGACGGTCTCGCCGCCGACGTCGATACCTTCATAGAGCCGCTGCGCCAGCCGCATCGTGTGCGCCGGCGAGAAGCCGAGCTTGCGGCTCGCCTCCTGCTGCATGGTCGAGGTGGTGAAGGGCGGCGGCGGATTGCGCCGCGCGGGCTTTGCCTCGACGGAGGCGACCTTGAACGTCGCGTTCTCGAGATCGCGGGTGAAGGCCTCGGCCTCGGCGCCCGAGCCGATGTCGAGGCGCTGGATCTTCTGCCCGTCGGCACCGACGAGGCGCGCCTCGAACACGTCGTTGCGCGGAGTCGCGAGCTTGGCGGCGATCGACCAGTATTCCTTGGCGACGAACTTCTCGATCTCCAGTTCGCGGTCGCAGACGAGGCGCAGCGCCACCGACTGCACGCGGCCGGCGGAGCGCGCGCCCGGCAGCTTGCGCCAGAGCACGGGGGAGAGCGTGAAGCCGACCAGATAGTCGAGGGCGCGACGTGCGAGATAGGCATCGACGAGCGACGCGTCGATCGCCCGCGGGTGCTTCATCGCCTCCAGGATCGCCTGCTTGGTGATGGCGTTGAACACCACGCGCTCGATGGTCTGGTCCTTGAGCGCCTTCTTCTCTTTGAGCACTTCCAGCACGTGCCAGGAGATGGCTTCGCCCTCGCGGTCGGGGTCGGTGGCGAGGATCAGCTTGCTGGCGCCCTTGAGCGCGCGCGCGATGTCGTTCATGCGCTGGTTGGACTTGGCGTCGACCTCCCAGAGCATGCGGAATCCGGCCTCCGGGTCGACCGAGCCGTCTTTGGCCGGCAGGTCGCGGATATGGCCAAAAGAGGCGAGGACCTCGTAGCCGGGCCCCAGGTACTTGTTGATCGTCTTCGCCTTGGCAGGCGATTCAACAACGACGATATTCATGAAAATCCAATGGGTTATCCGCCCGACGGAGGCTGTGCCGTGGCGGAATCGGCCGCATGCTTTGCCGGGAACATGGTGAAGGGCACCCTCGCTGTCAAATAAGCCATGCCCGGCGCGGGGTTAAGATCAGCCAAATAGGGCGGCACCGAGACTGACTTTTACACAGCAATACAACCAAAGGATGTATTTTGATCAATTTGCTATTTAGAGATTAACAAATGGAAAAGACAGTGTATTTTGACACCTACGCGTCCCTGTGCAGGAACATTGCGTCGTACCATGTCTCCTCCGGTCGAACACACCAACGGCAACGGCGGACGCTCCGAGGTGGCCAGTTATGTCGCGACCATCTCGGCCGATCTCGCCAGCCTGTCGCGGCGCAGCGGGCTCGACACCCTCGGCTATCTGCTCGAAATGGTCCGGCTCGAGGCCGAGAGCGTTACCCGGCATAACGGCAACGGCCGGCGCTGATCACTTAACCTTGACCCCCAGCTTTTCCAGCAAGGCCGGCGTCGGATTTCCGTCCGGCACCATGCCGAATTTTTTCTGTTCGGTGCGGATATTGTCGCGCAGGTCGAAGTCGATGTGGCCTTCGAACTCGAGCACCTTGTAACCGAGTTCCGCCATTTTCTTCTGCAAGGCGATGCGCGCGTCACGCGGCAGCGGGCGGTCGCCGGATGGCCATTTCGCCATGATCGGCGCGCCGCCCTGCAGGCGGTCGGCCAGATGCCCGACCGCGATCGCATAGGCGTCCGAGTTGTTGTACTGCTTCAGCACGTCGAAATTGTCGGTGACGACGAAGGCCGGCCCCTGCGCGCCGCTCGGGAAGAACAGGATGCCGCGCCCGCCCTCCGGATAAGGCTTGCCGTCGGCGCGGCGCACGCCGAGCGCGGTCCATTCCGCGAAGGTGGCGCGGCTCTTCATATAGTCGAAGCCGCGCGGCACGGTGACCTCGAAGCCCCAGGGCAGGCCGTGCGTCCATTTCCACTTGGTCAGATAGTTGGCCATCGAGGCGAGTACGTCGGGGATGTTGTTCCAGATGTCCGGCCTGCCGTCGCCGGAGAAATCGACGGCGTAGTCGACGACGTTCGAGGGCATGAACTGCGGCTGTCCCATGGCGCCGGCCCAGGACGACACCATCTGCGGGCGCGGGATCTTGTTGTCCTGCATGATGTGCATCGCCACGATCAGCTCGTTGCGGAAATAAGGATGCCGGTAGCCGATGTAGCCGAGCGTCGAGAGCGAGCGGAACACGTCCCACTTGTCCTTGGCCGCGCCATAGTCGGTCTCCATGCCCCACAACGCGATCAGCACCCAGCGTGCGACCGCGTATTGGTTCTCGACCGCGTCGAGGGTCTTCGCCCATTCCTTCTCTTTGGCTTGGCCGCGCGCGATGCGGCTCGCCGTGACGATGGCGTTGACGTAGTCGCCGACCGGCTTGCCGTATTCCGGCTGGCGCTGCGTGGCGGCGATGACGCGCTGGTCGGGCGTCAAGCCGCGCAGCGCGAGATCGAAATTGGCGCGCGTGATGCCCTTGGCCTGCGCGTCCGGCCAAAGTTTCGCGACGAAGGTGGCATAGGTGTCGCGGCGCGCATTCTGCGCGGCGGCGTCCGCGCTCACGAGCGCGAGCGCGATCAGCGGAAGAGCCAAGCGGCGGTAGAGCATGGAGCGCCCATAATTGAGTCGCGAATGTTGCGTCGCGATTCGCTTACGCAACGCAGTCTACACCAGCGACACCAATCCGCCGCCGTGGCGCTCCAGCCGTCCGGCGATTTCCAGTTCGAGCAGCACCGTGCGCACGATCGCGGGCGAAGTGCGCGACAGCCGCACCAGATCGTCGAGCGAGGCGGGCGCAGGCCCCAGGAGTGCGATGATACGGCTGCGCTCGTCGGCCGCCGGCTCGCTATCGTGCGCAGGCGTCTCGTGCGCGGGCTCTTCCACCGGCGGCGGCTCGATGGCGCGGCCGAGGATCGGCTCGACCGCGTTGATCACGTCGGACGCTTCGGTGACCATGATGGCACCCTGCTTCAAGAGGCCGTTGGTGCCTTCCGCGCGCGGATCGAGCGGCGATCCCGGCACGGCGAAGACTTCGCGGCCCTGTTCGCCCGCCATGCGCGCGGTAATGAGCGAGCCGGAGCGGCGCGCCGCCTCCACGATGACGACGCCGACCGACAGACCAGAGATCAGCCGGTTGCGGCGCGGGAAGTCGCGCGCGCGCGGCTCCCAGGCGAGCGGCATTTCGGAGACCGCCGCGCCATCCGCCAGAATGTCGCGCAGCAGGTCGACATGGTCGGCGGGATAGATGCGCTCGTGCCCGCCGGCGAGCACGGCGACGGTGCCGGTGGCGAGGCTGGCACGGTGCGCGGCGGCGTCGATGCCGCGCGCGAGCCCCGACACTGTGACGAAGCCGGCGGCTCCGAGATCGCGCGCCAGCCGCTCGGCGAACTTCATGCCGGCGGCCGAGGCGTTGCGCGAGCCGACGATGGCAATGAGCGGGCGCGCGAGGACCGCGCGCTCGCCCTGCACGGCCAGTAGCGGCGGCGGGTCGTCGATCATCTGCAGGCGCGGCGGATAGTCGGGTTCGCCAAGCGCGACGAACTCGATGCCTTGCGCGCGCGCGGCCTTCAACTCGGCTTCGGCTTCCGCGAGCGGGCAGATGCGCCCCGGCGCTGCGGCGCCGCCGCGGCGGGCGAGCGCGGGCAGGGCGTCAAGTGCGGCGCGCGCGCCGCCGTAGTGGTTGACCAGATCGCGAAAGGTGCGCGGCCCGACATTGTCGGAACGGATGAGGCGCAGCCAGTCGAGCCGCTGCTCGTCAGTCAGTCGCACGCGCTCCCGCAAACGGCGCCCCCCAGGCCGGTATGCGGCTAGCATCGCCGATCGGCGCGCGTGGCACAACCGGGGGTTTAAACGAGGTTGTGGTCAGCCTTTGGCGCCGATGCGGCCTTCGGTGCCGGCGAGCAGGCGGGAAATATTGGCGCGGTGCATGATCCACAGCAGCACCGTCAGCACCACGAACAAGGCGGCGACCGCCGGTCGGCCGAGCAGCCACAGCGCCAGCGGCGTCAGCGCGCTGGCAATCAGCGCCGACAGCGACGAGTAGCGGAACAGCCCGGCCATCGCGAGCCAGAGCGCGCAGAAGATCAAGGCCGCCGGCCAGTAAAGCCCGATCAAGAGGCCGATATAGGTGGCGACGCCCTTGCCGCCCTTGAACTTGAGCCAGACCGGAAAGAGATGTCCGAGAAAGGCCCCGCAGGCGGCGGCGAGCGCGGCCTGCTCGCCGGCGAAATGGCGGGCCAGCAGCACCGCCGCCGTGCCCTTGAACATATCGAGCAGGAGCGTGGCGGCGGCCAGCCCCTTGCGCCCGGTGCGCAGCACATTGGTGGCGCCGATATTGCCGGAGCCGATGGTGCGCACGTCCGGCCCGCCGGCGGCGCGCGTCAGGATCAGCCCGAACGGAATGGACCCGAGCAGGTAGCCGAACAGCGCGGCGAGTTGGAGCGCCATGGTTTCACCTACGCGTCATTCCGGGACGGCGCGAAGCGCCGGACCCGGAATCTAGAAGCACGGTATAGATTTCTGGATTCCGGGTTCGCGGGCCAAAGCCCGCGCCCCGGAATGACGATCTATCTTCATACCACTTCGTAAACGGTGCGGCCGGCGACGATGGTGCGCAGCACGCGCCCCTGCATGCGGGCCTCGTCGAACGGTGTATTCTTCGATTTCGACTTGAGCTCGGTCGGATCGACCACCCAGGGCACGTCGGTATCGACGACGATGAGGTCGGCCGGCGCCCCGGCCTTCAGCGTGCCGCCCGGCAGGCCGAGTAATTCGGCCGGGCGCGTCGACATCGCACGCAAGAGCGTCGTCAGCGCGATCTCGCCATTATGCACCAGCCGCAAGCCCGCGATCAGCATCGTCTCCAGCCCGATGGCGCCGGCGGCGGCTTCCGCGAAAGGCAGGCGCTTGGTCTCGACGTCCTGCGGATTGTGGTCGGACATGATCACGTCGACGAGGCCGGTCGCCACCGCCTGCACCAGCGCGCGGCGGTCCTCCTCGGCGCGCAAGGGCGGCGCCACTTTCAGGAAGGTGCGGTAGGGGCCGATATCGTTCTCGTTGAGCGTGACGTGATTGATCGAGGCCGACGCCGTCACCTTGAGCCCGGCGTTCTTGGCGCGGCTGAGCACGTCGAGCGACTCCCCGCAGGTGACGGAAGCGGCGTGGTAGCGCCCGTCGGTCAGCGCGACGAGGCGGATGTCGCGCTCGAGCATCACCGTCTCGGCCGCGCACGGAATGCCGAGCAGTCCCAGGCGGGCGGCGAATTCGCCCTCGTTCATCACGCCGTCGCCGATCAGGTCCGGATCCTCGGTGTGGTGCACGATCAGCGCGTCGAAATCGCGCGCGTAAGTGAGCGCGCGGCGCATCACCTGCGCGTTGGTCACGCTTTTCTCGCCGTCGGTGAAGGCGACCGCGCCGGCGGCCTTCAAGAGGCCGATCTCGGTCATCTCCTTGCCTTCGAGCCCTTTGGTGAGCGCGGCCATCGGATGCACATGCACGATGGCCGTGTCGCGCGCGCGGCGCAGCACGAAGTCGACGGTGGCGGGATTATCGATGGTGGGAGAGGTCGCCGGCTGGCAGACGATGGTGGTGACGCCGCCGGCGGCCGCCGCCTGGCTCGCCGAAGCGAAGGTCTCGCGGTAGCCACCGCCGGGCTCGCCGATGAAGGCGCGCATGTCGATGAGGCCGGGCGCGACCAAGCGGCCGCGGCAGTCGATGACGTCGGTGCCTTCCGGCACGCCGGCGGCGCCGATGCCTTTCTTGGCCTCGCGGATGACGCCATCGGCGATCAGCACGTCGCCGGTGATGTCGAGGTCGCGCGACGGATCGACGATGTGCGCGTTGGCAAGCAGGATCGGGCGGCGGTCTAACAGCATTGCTTACTCCGTCATTCCGGGGCGCGGGCGGAGCCCGCGAACCCGGAATCCGGAAGCGGATTTCGTGCTCCCGTCTGGATTCCGGGTTCGCGCCTTCGGCGCGCCCCGGAATGACGTGTAAAAATCCTCACGCATTCGGCAGGCCCCTCGACAGCGCCTCCAGCACCGCCATGCGCACGGCGACGCCCATCTCGACCTGCTCGCGGATAAGCGACTGTGCGCCGTCGGCGACGCCGGAATCGATCTCGACGCCGCGGTTCATCGGGCCGGGATGCATCACAAGGGCGTCCGGCTTGGCGTAAGCGAGCTTCTTCTCGTCCAGACCGTAATAGTGGAAGTATTCCGACACGGACGGCACGTAGGAGCCGTTCATGCGCTCGCGCTGCAGGCGCAGCATCATGACGATATCGCAATCGGCCAGGCCTTCGCGCATGTCGCGCGCGACCTCGACGCCCATGCGCTCGACGCCCGGCGGCAGCAGCGTGGAGGGTGCGACCACGCGCACGCGCGCGCCCATGGCGTTGAGCAGGATGATGTTGGAGCGGGCGACGCGCGAATGCAGGATGTCGCCGCAGATCGCGACCGTCAGCCCCTCGAGGCGGCCCTTGTTGCGGCGGATGGTGAGCGCATCGAGCAACGCCTGGGTCGGGTGCTCGTGCGCCCCGTCGCCGGCGTTGATCACCGAGCAGTCCACCTTGCGCGCCAGTAGCTCGACCGCCCCGGAGGCATGGTGGCGCACCACGATGATGTCGGGGTGCATCGCGTTGAGGGTAATAGCGGTGTCGATCAGCGTCTCGCCCTTGCGCATGGAGGACGAGGAGGTCGACATGTTCATCACGTCGGCGCCCAGCCGCTTGCCGGCCAACTCGAACGAGGACTGGGTGCGGGTGGACACTTCGAAGAACAGGTTGATCTGGGTGCGGCCGCGCAGCGTGGCGCGCTTTTTCTCGATCTGGCGGTTGAGTTCGACGAATTCCTCGGAGAGGTCCAAAAGACCGACGATGTCGGCGCGCGTAAGGCCTTCGATCCCCAACAGATGCCGCCGGCTGAGGACGAACGATTGTTTCGGCGCGATGGTCATTAAAGGCATGTCTATAGGCGCAAGTACCCGGCCCGGCAAGGGCGGCGGCGGCCGATCCACAAGGCGCGGTAAACGGGCAGGCGAGACCGCCTGAGCCGGCCGGCACGCGCAAGAAATCGCCTCAGCCGAAACACTGCCAGACGTTGGTTCCAACGCGATTGTGAATTCAAAGCCGCGGGAATCAGGAACCCCCGCAGCGGTTCCGGGGTTGTTGCTGCGATTGCCCGGCGCACGTTTCGCGCCGGCGCATCGTGAATGAAGATGAGCAAACTCGCCCGCGCGGCGCGGGCGACAAACGGAGGCACCCAATGAAGACCATTCTGAAGTATGCGGCGGCTGTGGCCGTCACCGGCGCGCTGGCGCTTGCGGCGGCGACGCCCAGCCAGGCGCGCGATGGGCGTAACACGGCGGCGGCGATCGGCTTCGGCGCCGGCGCGCTGGTCGGCGCGGCGGCCGTCAGCGCGGCGAACAACAACTACTATGGCGGTCCGGGTTACTATGACCGCGGCTATGCCTATGGCCCGGTTTACGAAGATCGGGCGTATGTTTACGAGCGGCCCGCTCCCGCCTACGTTTACGATCCGGCGCCGCGCTATTCGGCAAGCGAAGCCTACGCCTATTCTCCGGGCCGTTGCTGGGTGAGCACCGATAACACCCGCAACTACGGCTATTACGGCTCCTGTGCGTCCACGACCCTGGACATCGACGCCGGCTTGCAGGGTAAGTCGCGCCGTAACGTGCGGGCGGTCCGCTAGTCTCGCTTGAAGATTGCGAATGGGGCGGCTCCGGCCGCCCCATTTTCTATGATTTGAGCTTCGCCAGCCGGTCGAGCGCGCCTTGCAGGATGAAAATGGCGGCGTGCTCGTCGATCACGGCCGCGCGCTTGGCGCGACTGACGTCGGCCGCGATCAGCTCGCGCTCGACCGCGGCGGTGGACAGGCGCTCGTCCCAGAACATGATTGGCAGTTCGGTGAGGCGGGCGAGGTTGCGCGCGAAGGCGCGGGTCGATTGCGCGCGCGGGCCTTCCGAGCCGTCCATGTTGATGGGGAGACCGAGCACGAGGCCGGCCGCCTTGCGCTCGGCGGCGAGCGCCAGGAGGCGCGCCGCGTCCTTGGTGAAAGCGGTGCGGGCGATGGTCTCCACCCCGGTGGCGAGCCGCCGGTCGGGGTCGCTGACGGCGACGCCGATGGTCTTGGTGCCGAGGTCGAGCCCGATCAGCGCGCCGCGCGCGGGCAGGAGAGGGGCGGCTTCGATGAGCGGCAGAATGACGGCGGCCATGAAGACGAGCGGTAGCACGCGGGAACATGATCGCCAACGCGGCCGCCGCGCCGAATACCGACAAGGTCGTCGCCGTCACGCAGGCTGGCGCCGCCAGGGTGATCGGAAAGGCAAGGGGTCGGCGCGCGAGGCCGCTTGCTTGGGCGGGCCGTGTCGATAAAGTCTCGGCATTGGGGAAAAGGGAACTAAACGTGGTTGGCAGCAGCAGGCGCGAACGCGCCGTCATCGACATGCGGACCTTTGCGAGAAACGCGGGCGCCACCATCAAGGTGCCGGCCGGTGGCACGGTGTTCAGCAAAGGCGACCCGGGCGATTGCATGTATCTCGTGCAAGCGGGTGTCATCGACATGACGATCGGCGACAAGGTGATCGAGACCATCGGCGAAGGCGAGGCGCTCGGCTTCATGTCGATGATCGACGGCGAGCCGCGCTCGTCCACCGCCAAGGCGCGCGAGGCCTGCGAGCTGTCGTTGATCGACGCGCGCACCTTCCGCTTCATGGTGGACGAAGTGCCGAATTTCGCCACTTACATCATGTCGGCGCTGGCGCAGCGCATCCGCGGCATGGGCAAAGCGATCTGACGTGTCCCGGGCGCAGCGCGTAGCGGTGCGCTGCAGAACCGGGACCTTCACAAATTCGGAATTGGTCACGGCCCCGGATCTGCGGCGCAACACTCGGCTGTGCTCCGTGCTCCGTGCTGCGTCGCGTCCAGGGCAGTCGTCTTCCTAAGGCACCGTGCCGTCCGGCAGCGCCGCCGCGTGCGCGGCGACGGCACCGGCGGTGGTGAACCACACCCGCTCGTCGGCTTCGCGCGCGATCTGGCGCAGCGCGCGGGCCAGATACTTGAAGCGGTGCGGCCAGCCGACAAGGTAGGGATGCAGCGCGACGCCCATCACCAGCGGGCGGTTGGCGCATTCGCCCTGCATCACCTCGAAGGCATCGACGATCATAGCGGCAAAGTCGGCGCCCTCGCGCTTGCGCGCGACGATCTGCGGGATGTCGTTGAGCTCCTGCGGGTAGGGCACCGACAGGATGCGGCCCTTGCGCGTCTTCATCCAGACCGGCTGGTCGTCGTGGCACCAGTCGAGCAGATAGCGGTAGCCGGCCTCTTGCAACAGGTCGGGCGTCAGCGGCGACTGCGAGATCCACGGCCCGAGCCAACCGCGCGGGCGTTGGCCCGAGTATTTTTCGATCGCCGACGTGCTCTCCGCGATCAGTTTGCGCTCCTCGTCCTCGCTCAGCGTGCCCTGGCGCTCCGAATTGGTGCGGCCATGGCCGACCAGTTCGGCGCCGGGGAAGGCGTCCACCGCCTGCGGCGCGTGCTCAAGCATGTCCGAATTAATCAAGAGCGACACCGGCAGCTTCAGCTCGGCGAACAATTCCGCCAGCCGGAACACGCCGACCCGGTTGCCGTAGTCGCGCCAGGCGTAATTGAGCACGTCGGGCTGCGGCCCGCCGGGCGCGAGCTCGGCGCCGAGACCTTCCCCGAAGGCGAACCATTCGAGGTTGAGCGCGATATAGACGGCCAGCCGCTTGCCGCCCGGCCAGTCATAGGCGGGGCGCTGAGCGATTGGCGAATAGGGGTAGCGGCCGTGGCTTGGTGCGGGCATGGCGCGATGGTAGCGGGCAACGGTGGCGAGTTCCACGGGCCTGCTGCTCGCGCTGCCGCGAATGCTTGGTTCTCGTCTTACGAAAAGCGCGCCGGCGCGCCCTCTGCTAGCGTCGGCGCGGACGCGTAAGGAGCAGAGCATGGACCGCCGCTTGCTGGATTTGCTCAAGATCGAGCGCCCCATCGTGCTGGCGCCGATGGCGGGGGCGATGGACACGGAATTGGCCATCGCGGTGGCGCAGGGCGGCGGGCTCGCCTCGCTGCCGGTCGCACTGCTCGACGAGGCCAAGATGCGCGCGCAGGTCGCCGCCTTCCGCGCCGCGACCGACAAGCCGCTCAACCTCAATTTCTTCTGTCACACGCCGCCCGTGTCCAACAATGCGCGCGAGCATGCCTGGCGCGAGGCGCTCAAGCCCTATTACGCGGAATACGGCATCGACCCGGCCGCCCCGGTGCCCTCGAGCAACCGCACGCCGTTCGACGCGGCTTTGTGCGCGGCGGTGGAGGAGCTCAAGCCCGAGGTGGTGAGCTTCCATTTCGGCCTGCCGGCGGCCGCGCTGGTGCAGCGGGTGAAGGCGGCGGGCTGCCTGGTGATGAGCTCGGCCACCACGGTCAAGGAGGCGCGCTGGCTGGAGGCGCACGGCGCTGACGTCGTCATCGCCCAGGGCTACGAGGCCGGCGGTCATCGCGGCATGTTCCTCACCGTCGACCTGGCCGCGCAGCCCGGCACTTTCGCGCTGATCCCGCAGGTGGTGGACGCGGTGGGGGTGCCCGTCATCGGCGCCGGCGGCATCGCCGACGCCCGTGGCATCGCCGCCGCGCTCGTCCTCGGCGCCAGCGCGGTACAGATCGGCACCGCCTACCTGCGCTGCCCGGAATCCAAGATATTGCCGCCGCACCGCGCCGCTTTGAGGGCCGCACACGACGACGACACTGCTGTCACCAATTTAATGACTGGGAGGCCGGCGCGCGGCCTGGTCAACCGGGTGATGCGCGAGCTGGGACCGGTCAGCGGCATCGCGCCGGAGTTTCCGCTTGCCGGCGGCGCGCTGGCGCCGCTGCACGCCAAGGCGCAGGCGCAAGGCTCCGGCGATTTCTCCTCCATGTGGGCCGGTCAGGCGGCCTCGCTCGGCCGCGAAATGCCCGCGCGGGAGTTGACCCGGACGTTGTGGATCGAGGTGCAGGACCTGATGGCGCGTCTGGCGGCCTAGGTCCATTGCGAGGGCAAACGGCCCTCTGCTATACGCGGCGCGAACCGATCGTCCCGAGGCCGCCTCATGTCCGTCGACGCCGACACCGTCCGCCGCATCGCGCATCTGGCGCGCATCGCGGTCAAGGAGGAAGAGGTCGAGCACCTCAAGGGCGAACTCAACGCCATGCTTGCCTTCGTCGAACAGCTTTCCGAGGTGGACGTGACGGGCGTCGAGCCGATGACGTCGGTGATGCCGATGGCACTTAAAAAGCGCGCCGACGCAGTCACCGATGGCGGCATCGCCGCCGACATCGTCAAGAACGCGCCGCAGAGCGACGACAATTTCTTTCTGGTGCCGAAGGTTGTGGAATAGCCCATGTGCCTCGCGTGTGAGCAGGCGGATATGGAGTGGCGCTGGGAGATGATCGAGGTCATCTCGACCGGCCGTCTGCCCGACGGCCACACGGCCGACGATCTGCGCGCGATGGGGCTGCCCTTACCGGGCGAGCTTGTGCGTGAGCCGCAGCCGGACGGGACGATCCTCATCAAGCAGGTGGCGCCGTCGAAACGCGCGGCCGACGCGTTTGTTTGCGACACGCCCGATCAATGACCGAGCTCACGTCACTCACGCTCGCCGAGGCGCGCGACGGCCTCCAGGCGAAGAAATTTTCCGCCGCCGAGCTGGCGGCCGCCCATGTCGCGGCGATCGAGAAGGCGCGCGCACTCAACGCCTATGTGCTGGAGACGCCGGAGCGCGCCGCCGACATGGCGAAAGCCGCCGACGCGCGCATCGCCAAGGGCGAGGCTGGGCCGCTCGACGGCATCCCGCTCGCGGTCAAGGACATGTTTTGCACCGCGGGCGTGCGAACCACCGCCTGCTCGCACATCCTCGACAACTTCGTGCCGACCTACGAGTCCACCGTCACGTCGCAGCTCTGGCGCGACGGCGCGGTGCTGCTCGGCAAGACCAACAATGACGAGTTCGCCATGGGCTCGTCGAACGAGACGTCCTATTTCGGCAACGTGATCTCACCCTGGCGGCGCAAGGGTTCTAACACGCCGCTGACGCCGGGGGGGTCGTCCGGCGGGTCCGCCGCTGCCGTAGCCGCACATCTGTGCCTCGGCGCGACCGGCACCGACACCGGCGGCTCAATCCGCCAGCCGGCGGCCTTCACCGGCACGGTCGGCATCAAGCCGACCTACGGCCGCGTGTCGCGCTGGGGCATCGTCGCCTTCGCCTCCTCGCTCGACCAGGCCGGGCCTTTCGCCAAGACGGTGCGCGACGCCGCCATCCTCTTGCGCTCGATGGCCGGCCACGATCCGAAGGACACCACCTGCGCCGATCTACCGGTGCCGGACTACGAAGCCGCCATCGGCAAATCGGTGAAGGGCTTGCGCATCGGCGTTCCGAAGGAATACCGCCTCGACGGCATGCCGGCCGAGATCGAAGCCTTGTGGGAGCAGGGCAAGGCCTGGCTGAAAGCGGCCGGCGCCGAGCTCGTCGACATCTCGCTGCCGCACACGAAATACGCATTGCCGGCCTATTACATCGTGGCGCCGGCCGAAGCCTCGTCCAACCTCGCGCGCTATGACGGCGTGCGCTATGGCCTGCGCGCCGAGGGCCGCGACATCACCGGCATGTATGAGGCGACGCGCGCGGCCGGCTTCGGCGCGGAAGTGCGCCGCCGCGTGATGATCGGCACCTACGTGCTCTCCGCCGGCTATTACGATGCCTATTACCTGCGGGCGCAGAAGCTGCGCACGCTGATCAAGCGCGACTTCGAGGAGGCGTTCAAGGCAGGCGTGCACGCCATGCTGACGCCGGCGACGCCGTCCGCGGCCTTCGGCCTAGGCGAGAAGGTCGGCGCCGATCCGATCGAGATGTACCTCAACGACGTGTTCACGGTGACGGTGAACATGGCGGGCCTGCCGGGCATTGCCGTGCCCGCCGGGCTCGACGCGCAAGGCCTGCCGCTCGGCCTGCAACTGATCGGCCGTCCCTTCGATGAGGAAACCTTGTTCGCGCTCGGCCAGGTGATCGAGCAGGCGGCTGGACGCTTCACGCCGGCGATTTGGTGGTAGACTGGCTTCTTGCAATCCTCGGTTAGCGAGGGGGCCATGTTACCGTTTATACTGCTCTGGGTTTTTCTAGGTTCGGCCTTCGTCGCCGTTGCTTTCTTCATCTATTTGACTTCGAAGGATCCGGTGGCCCGCCGTGATGACTGGAAAAAATTTCTCTCAGGGTTTGCAGGAACGGCGCTCGCCCTCTCGGTCGGCTTTATTTCGCTGATGCTGCAGCAGGATGACCGCACCAAGCAGCGCCAACTAGAGGAGAATGGGCAGATCAAAGCACGGCTGACTTATTCGCTTGCGCAGAAGAAATTCGAAGCGTCGCTTCTCGCCGACGTCCTTGGAGAGCAAAAGAGGTCGGACAAGATTTGCAAAGCAGCAAGCCTGGAAGATGGGAATCGAAATTTCGAAGATTGGAAGCAAGACACAAAAGTCAATTTTGAACGAAAGTTCGCCAGGGATATTTTCGAGCGCTTGTTCGCTGGTAGCGCGTTGCAGCGGGACACCATGAACCGGCTGTTGCGAGAGACGTCTTTGTCATTGCGGCTGGATCAAACTATGGTCCTCGAGATCATGGATTTGGAGTTGCGCATACAGGTAGGATCGCCGGCGCTCCTCGGCCGTCATGTCGATGGGCCTCCCGTTAGTGACCAAGTATCCTTCTGTCGCACACTCGACCATCTCTACCGTGAAGCGGATTCGCTCGTGCGGGAGATCAACACGCTCCAAGTCTATACGTGCGGCGTATTCTCGACCGTCGACGTCGACGCGGCAGAAAGCGCCAAGCGCTTGCGCACGATCGTTGCGGAGATCGAGGAAGTGAGGAAATCCGGGCTCGCGACCGAGGTCCGCGGGGAGCGATTGCGCCTTGGCCTCCCGCGCCTGGCCGGCTTAGCGTTCGAAAACTGCGCCGCCTTTGCAGGCCTCGATTTCGCAGGGCTCTAGCGGGCGACGTCTTAGCGCGTGCTCTCTTCCGCCGCCAGCGGCGGCAAATCGCGGTCGCTTTGTACCGTCTTTTTGCCGCCGAGCTCGCCGCCGCCGAAGATGAACATGGCTGCGACGGCGGCGACGATGCCGCCGAGGATAAGGCCGAAATGGCCGTTGTTGCTGTTCAAATTCATGGCGCATTCCAACGAATGGCGAAGAGGTAGGTTCCTGGACGTGTACGCCTCGGGCCGAGCAGAATTCGGGCAATTCCGGGGACATTCATGGACCGTTGCCGCGCGTAGCCTTCTATGAGGGCGACGGATATTCCAAGCTCGGAATGTGATTGAAATCGTTTAAGAAACGCTTGGCCCGGCCTAAAGGTATCGCCATACTGGTTGCGTAAGAGGAGCTTCTCCGTGGGCGAAGCCGATACGCACGCGTTGGTTCGGGATATCTATGATGCCTATGGACGGCGTGATTTCGAGCGTATCGCCGCGCTCATCCACGACGACATCGATTGGATCATCTACGGTCCGCCGCAAGTATTTCCTTTCGTCGGTCGCAAGCAGGGCAGGGTGGCGGTGCTGCAGAATTTCGCGGAAATCGCGAGGCTCTATGCCGTCGAGCATCACGACCGGGAATTTGTGGTCGTCGAAGGCGATCAGGCGGCAGTATTGGTGAAAGCCAGTTTCGTACAGCGTTCGAGCCAACGCGTCCTGCGCATCCGCCTCGCCAATTTTCTGCAGTTCCGCGACGGGCGTCTCATCATGTTCCGGGAATTCTTCGACAGTTTCGATGCCGTCGAGCAGGCGCTCGGGCGCGAACTCGACCTGCCGCTCTGAGGCTGAGCCGTCTTGCCCAGGGCGCGCGCGGCCGTTAGGTCTAGCGCCATGAATGTGCACAGCAAACCGGGCAAGCTGATCAAGGGCGCGACTGGCGACTGGGAAGTCGTCATCGGCATGGAAGTGCATGCCCAGGTCACATCCAAGTCGAAGTTGTTCTCCGGCGCCTCGACCGAATTCGGCGGCGCGCCCAATGCACACGTCTCGCTGGTCGATGCGGCGATGCCCGGCATGCTGCCGGTGATCAACGAGGAATGCGTCGCGCAGGCGATCCGCACCGGCTTGGGCCTCAAGGCCAGGATCAATCTGAAGTCGGTGTTCGACCGGAAGAACTATTTCTATCCGGACCTGCCGCAGGGCTATCAGATCAGCCAGTACAAGTCGCCGGTGGTGGGCGAGGGCGAGGTGGTCGTCGATCTCGACGGCGGCGAGGCCGTTACCGTCGGCATCGAGCGGCTGCACCTGGAGCAGGATGCCGGCAAGAGCCTGCACGACCGCCATCCGGCCTACTCGTATGTCGATCTCAACCGCTCTGGCGTAGCCCTGATGGAGATCGTGTCGAAGCCCGACATCCGCTCGTCCGAGGAGGCCAAGGCATTTCTGGCCAAGCTGCGCTCCATTCTGCGCTATCTCGGCACCTGCGACGGCAACATGGAGCAGGGCTCCTTGCGCGCCGACGTCAATGTCTCGGTGCGCCGCCCGGGCGAGCCGCTCGGCACGCGCTGCGAGATCAAGAACGTCAATTCGATCCGCTTCGTCGGCCAGGCCATCGAGCACGAGGCGCGCCGGCAGATCGAGATCATCGAGGACGGTGGCACGATCGTACAGGAGACGCGGCTGTTCGATCCGGGCAGAGGCGAGACCCGCTCGATGCGCTCGAAGGAAGAGGCGCACGACTACCGCTACTTCCCGGATCCCGATCTGTTGCCGCTGGAGGTCACCGCCGACTATGTCGCCGCGCTCGAGCGGAACCTGCCGGAACTTCCTGACGCCAAGAAGGCGCGCTTCATGCGCGCGTTCGGTCTGTCGGCCTACGACGCCGGCGTGCTGGTCGCGGAACGCGAGACCGCCGACTACTTCGAGGCGGTGGCGAAAGGGCGCGACGCCAAGGCCGCCGCCAACTGGGTGATCAACGAGCTGTTCGGCCGCCTCAACAAGGAAGGCAAGGACATTGGCGGCTCGCCGGTGTCGTCCGCGCAGCTCGGCGGCATGCTCGACCTGCTCGCCGATGGCACGATTTCCGGCAAGATTGCCAAGGACTTATTCGAGATCTTATGGAGCGAGGGCGGCGACCCGCGCGCTATTGTCGAGGCGCGCGGCATGAAGCAGGTCACCGACCTCGGCGCCATCGAAAAGACGGTCGACGCGATCGTCGCCGCCAACCCGGACAAGGTCGCCGACGCAAAAACCAATCCGAAAGCGATCGGCTGGTTCGTCGGCCAGGTGATGAAGGCGTCCGGCGGCAAGGCGAGCCCGCAGGCGGTCAACGAAATTCTCAAAGCAAAGCTCGGTCTCTGATCGCGGCGCGCAGGCGGATCGCGCGCCGGCATAACTTGCCGCGCGCCGGCGACGACGCGCGCGCAAAGTTTTCAGATCGACGTCGCGGACGGATTGCGCGCGCGAAAATCGGTCGCCGAGGACGCCGCGCGACGCGAATCACTTGCCGCTGATTCGGCGTTTTTTGATCGATTCCGGTCGCCGCCGCCCTTGCGCGCGGCAAGTTATGCAAAATTATTTTTGCACTGCACGTGCGCGCGGCGCGCGTCGTCGCAGGCGCGCTGCGTGACGCAGCCAACAGGCATCCGGCAGCAACGACGCGACGATCAGGCGCGCGCCGTACGTCGAAAAAAGCCTTATTTCATCGGATGTTTTTAAATCGCGCATCGCGCGCCAACAATTTAGCGCGCGATGAATCGTGAACGTGTTTTTTCATCGCCGATGCACACGATTGCTTCATCAACACGCGCCGAATGCGCCGCTCATACACACTTCGTTAAGCGGAACGCTGTTTTTTTCGTTGTGCTGTAGTAAACGAAATGCAGTGCGGGTCGATTCCCGACCGCACTGATGCGACACCGCCATGACTTTCATGGCTAGGAGGGCAGCAATGGCGAAACGTAGAAAGAAGGCAGTGAAGGCGGCGAAGAAGACCAAGAAGCGGAAGAAGAAGCTCTAGGTCTGACGCCACTTCCCGATCTTCGCACGTAAGTGCCGGAGATTGCGTCATACGGGCCGGTGCGCGTCATGGGGTGGTGAGCGATACGCAATCGCTCCGCGGCGCCCCGGTTCCGGATGGCATCAGAGGGCGTCGGCGAGACATTAGGTCTCGCCGACGCCCTCAGTTTTTTTGAGCGGCGATCCGTCGCCGCGCTATCGCGCGTTTAGGCCGCGGCCGCCTTGAGGCGCTTGTTGCAGGCGCTCCAATATTTCGGCCACTTCTGTCCCTTCTCGATCTTGCCGGCGGCTTTAGCTTCCTTCCATTGGGCGGCGCACTTCTTCATCCGCTCGCGCGCGGCGATCTGTCCAGGCGTCGGCGGCTTTTTCGGCTTGGCCTGTTTGGCAGGCGCCGCGGGCTGCGCAGTCTGCGCCGCAGCGCCGGTCGTAAGCGGCAGCGGGGCCGCGATCAGCCCGGCGGCGATCACGGCGGCGAACATACTCTTGAACATTTGTCCCCCTTGTTGCCCTCAAAGGCGCAGGGCTTTGCCGGCCGGTATGACCGTGCCTGCAACCTAGAGCGACAGAATAACCATCAGAGGTTGCATTCGTCCAGTGTCGCCGCCCGGAGGCGCGGAAAATCATGGCTGATGAGTGACTTCGGATAGTTGCGCACCAGGAGGCGGCGGTCTTAGCTCTCGCCCCGGTTTCGGATTGGACAACGGAGCAGTGGCATGGCGCGCGCGATGAAGAAGCGGTCGATGAAAGCAAAGGCGGCGAAGAAGCCCGCGGCAAAGAAAGCAACGACGCGCACGCCCAAACCGATCGAGCTCTACTACTGGGCAACGCCCAACGGCTTCAAGATTTCGATCATGCTGGAGGAGTGCAAGCTGCCCTACACCATGATCCCGGTGAACATCTCCAAGGGCGAGCAGTTCAAGCCCGACTTCCTGAAGATCTCGCCGAACAACCGCATGCCGGCGATCGTCGATCCGGACGGTCCGGGCGGCAGGCCGATCTCGGTCTTCGAGTCAGGCGCGATTTTGCAATATCTCGGCCGCAAGACCGGCAAGTTCTATCCGAGCGAGGAGCGCGCGCGCGTCGAGGTCGAGCAGTGGCTGTTCTGGCAGATGGGCGGGCTCGGGCCGATGGCGGGCCAGCTCAATCACTTCAAGGGCTACGCGGTGGAGACGCTGACCTACGCCATCAATCGCTACGCCAACGAGGTGCACCGGCTTTACGGCGTGATGAACATCCGCCTCAAGGATCGCGATTTCCTCGCCGGCAAATATTCGATCGCCGACATGGCGTGCGTCGGCTGGGTCAATCTGTGGGAACGCCAGGGCATCGACCTCGACGAGTTTCCGAACGTGAAGCGCTGGCTTGACACGGTGAAGGCGCGCCCGGCCGTACAGCGCGGCATGAAGCTCGGCCTCGAACTGCGCCAGGGCATCGACATGAAGGACCCGAAGGTGCAGGCGGTGCTGTTCGGGCAGCGCGCGCGCACGGCATAGCCGCCTAATCCGGCAATTGTCGATCTGGATCCCGGCTCGCCCCCCGATCAGGTCGCGGGTTGGCCGGGATGACCGCGCGCGAGCGCGGTCAGTTCGTGCGCTTCCAAGTGTGGTCCTTGCAGAGCACGCCCAGGACGCAGCCTTGCAGCGTGGCGACGGACTGGCTCTGCACTTTCAGGTTCGCCTTGTAGGTGCGGCCGTCGTCGGCGTTGTAGACGGTGCCCGACCAGCGGTTGGGACCGCTCGGCGTCAGGTTGCTCACCACCTGCAAGCCAAGCAGGGGACGTGCGCGCTTGGCAGGGTCGGGATTGCGCTTGTCGGTCTTCGGCTTGCCGGTGCCCGGGTCGATCGGTTCATCGAGCCACACGACGGTGGCGCACAGCTTGCCGCCACAGTCGGCGATGCGCACCTTGGTGCCGCCGTCCTCGGACAGCCAGGTGCCTTCCGCGCTTTGCGCGATGACGGCGGTTGCGGCAGTCGACAGAAGCGTTGCGCCGAACGCGGCGGCAATCAGAACTTTCATGGAGCGAGATCCGGCTTGTTGAGAGTCTTGCGTGCCAAGCGGCACACGTGAAGGGCGCCTGCTTGTCGCGGCGGTGGTTAGCCCGGCCTGAACAGGCTCGGTTAGCATTTCGTCACCGGCGCACCAATACCCGGTTTTTGGGCGATAATACGGCACTTTTTGCGTGCCCTGGCGCGGCGGAACTGCGGCGCATTCATGTTCGATTCATCGCAACGCTTAAACTGCCGTTCAAATTTTATCCCGACTATCGCGCCTGCCGCGGCGAGCCTTTCGTCCGGCAACAGGGACGCGTGACCGTCAGCGTCGGGGGACGCCGGTCGCGATAAAACGGGAGGCCTAAAATGGCTGACATCGAACGCGTCGCGGTCAAGCGCGACGAACCCGCCGGCGCCGACGAGTGTTTCGGGCTCGCCATGGTCTATTCGGCCGGCGCGGGCGTCGACGTCGATCTGATCGAGGCGCACAAGTGGTTCAACATCGCCGCCATGCGCGGGCACGCGCACGCCGCGCAGTTGCGCCGCGAGATTGCCGAACAGATGAGCGACAGCGAGATCGGCCTGGCCCAGCGCGCCGCGCGCGACTGGCTCAAGGCGCATCCGCAGGCGCCGGCGCCGGTGTGCGAGATCCGCGCCGCGGCCTGATCGGTTTTGCTGAAAGAGGCAAGCGCGTCGCCCGACAGCGGCGACGACGTTTCCGCAATCGGTCAATGCGGTGCGCTTCAGCCGCGTTGCCGTTTGCGCGGCTTGCGGCTTTGCGGCTCCGGTCCGGTATAGAACTGGTTGAGCTCACAGGTACCGCCCATGCCGCTCACCGTCGCCCTGCATTGCTCGAGCGTGACGAAGCCGCAATTGCGGCCGCCGCCGAGATCGCCGCCGCCGTATTGCGCGCACCAGCGGTACGGATCGGCGTGGCTTGGCGCGGATCCGAAAGCCGCAAGGGTCGCGAGCGCAGGTAGGATGTAACGCAAAGGGCGCATGGCCCGGCTCCTCTAGAATGCCCTTTGCAGCGATAACCCCGCGCCTGCCCGTCTAGTTCAGCACGCGCGTGACCGCTGCGTTGCCGGAAACAGCCGTCGTTTGACCGGGGAGGGCAGATTATATACGCACGTCCGCACGCGGAGACGTGGCCGAGTGGCTGAAGGCGGCGGTTTGCTAAACCGTTATACGCTCCAAAGGCGTATCGAGGGTTCGAATCCCTCCGTCTCCGCCAGCCTTGCCGCCCGGCCTATTCGAACCCTCGATTTTGAGCGCGCGGCGGCGCGCTTAGCGCGGCGCCTCGCGCGTAGAACGGCCCGGCGAAGCCGGGCCTATGGGTTTCGAATCCCTCCGTCTCCGCCAGCCTCCCCGTCCGACCCATTCGAACCCTCGATTTTGAGCGCGCGGCGCCTCAGCCGGGGAATCGACTGCCGAATCATCCGGGGCCGGACAGCCTCCCACAAGGCTAACCGGGGCTTAACGGCCGCCGGCTCCCGAGCCGGGGCGGACAGCGTCCGGCCGGGCGCGGCGGGCCACAGGCGTCAAACTGGTCAAAATCTGCAGAATTCGATAAACTACAAAAACAATGTGGTTATGCGATTCGACGCAGAGTTGTGTTTAAGTATTTGGGTAATGCATTGAAAATAAAGTCTAAAATCAGGTTTTACGAGAATGGCGGCCTACTTCCCGGGATGCTTTGCCCGGGTCGGTTGGGCTGCGTGTTTTTTGCGCAACAGTGATTTGAAAAGCGCCCTAAGGGCCTGTGGGAAGGGCGCTTCTTCGTTGCGCGGCAAGGCTCATCCATTAATGTCTCCCCTGCGACGGAGGGGGGCATCCCCAGGTCGCGCTTTCCGGTTTGACGGATCGCACCAAGTGTAAGCCCAGGTTTGTCAGTCAAAGTTGGGTCGAGCGTGGTGTGAAACGTTTCTCCGGGCAGCGGGGAGCAAGGGGAAGTTCCATCGGTGCTGTCGCACTGGGCGGATACGGAACCCTCTCACGATAAACAATGTTTTGGAGGTTCAAGATGAAGATGGTGAAAAGCCTTCTCCTGGGCACCGCAGCGGGTCTCGTTGCGATGACTGGGGCACAGGCGGCCGATCTTCCCGTCAAGGCCAAGCCGGTCCAGTACGTGAAGATTTGCAGCCTGTATGGCGCTGGGTTCTATTACATCCCCGGCACCGATACCTGCCTCAAGGTTGGCGGCTGGGTCCGTATGCAGATGGGCTACGGGTACAACGGC
>JALHRB010000029.1 GCA_022841665.1 Pseudolabrys sp. | reverse complement strand
CGGCCGCGCCGGCCGCGGCCGCGCCCGCCGCCACACCGACGGCCGCGCAGCAGGCGGCGATGAAGCAGAACTGCCGCAACGACTTCATGTCGAAGTGCCGCGGCGTCCAGCCCGGCGGCAAGGAAGCGCTCGGCTGCCTGCAAAAGAACGTCGGCACGCTCTCGGCCGCCTGCAAATCGGTCGTCAGCGCGACCATGGGCGCGCCTGCCCCGGCGGCGACGCCGGCCGCCGTCATCACCGCGCCGCCGGAAGCGGCGCCTGCGCCGGGCCGGCCGAAGGCGCCGATCGCGAATGCCGCCGTGATGCTGCGCGCCTGCAAGCTCGACCTCGTGCGGCACTGCCGCGGCGTTGAGCCCGGCGGCGGGCGCGAACTCGCGTGCCTCGCGGCGCACGAGGACAACCTGACCATCCGCTGCAAGATGGCGCGAAGGGTGACTGCGCCGCTGCGCTGAGCGGCCGATCACGCGCCCGCAAACGAAGAGGCCGCCCACGAGGCGGCCTCTGCGTTTCAGTGCGCGCTTGTATGACTAGTAACCGCGGTACGGTTTGCAGACGCCGTCCTGCACGGTGTAGTGCCGCGGGCACTTGCCGCGGCGCGGACGATAGTGCCGCTCGCGCGGGCCGTAATCCTCCGCATAGTAACGGTAACGGTCGCGCCGGTAGCGCGGCTCTTCGTAGCGCGGGCCGATCTGCACGCTGAAGCCCGGGCCCGAATAATAGCCCTGCGCCGAAGCGCTACCGGCCGGCGCCACAAGTGCGCCGGCGCCGACAAGCACTGCCAAAGCCAACATCTTCATCGTAAAGCCCTCCACAGTGTGGAGGGACAAGTTCCGCCGCGCCAAAATGTTCCCGGAGCCGGCCGTCGCCGGGCTCGCCTAGTAGCCGCGGTACGGCTTGCAGAGACCGTCCTGGATCGTGTGACCGGCCGGGCATTTGCCGTTGCGCGGCGGTGCGTAGCGCTCGCGCCGCGGCGGCGGCGCGCGATAGCCCGGCGGCGGGCCGTAATAATGGCGCGGCGGCGGGCCGTAATAACGGCGCGGCGGCGGGCCGTAGTCGTCGTAATAATATTCGTAATCGCGCCGATAGCGCCTCGGTGGCGGCGGCGGATAATAGGGCTCGTAACGCGGCGGCCCGATATAGATGTCAACCTGAGCCGAGGCAGGTTCGGGCGCGGTCAGCGACCCCATCGCAGCCGCCGCAGCCAGTATCGCCAAAGCCAGCTTTCGCACGATGTCGCCCCTCAATCTGACGAAAAACATTTCGGCGGATGCCGCGCCGGCCGGCAACTAGAGTTCGCCCGCCATGTAGGCCGGCAGCCAATGCTCGAACTGATGGCGCAACCTGGCAACGGGAAGCGGACGCTCGCCTTCGATCAGCAGGGCGTCGCCGCCGGTGACGCCGACGTGCGCGGCCAGCACGCCCGTCTCTCGCGCCCGCGCGATGACGGCGTCGGCCTTGGCCGCCGGCACTGTGACGAGATAGCGCGCCTGGTCCTCGCCGAACCAGAAAGCGTGCTCGGGAATGTCGGTGGGCGCCGCGGTGAGCGTCGCGCCGATGCCCGACGCGATCGCCATTTCGGCGAGCGCCACCAGGAGCCCGCCGTCCGACAGGTCGTGCGCCGCGGTGGCGGTGCCGTCGAGGATGAGCGCGCGCACGAAATCGCCGTTCTCGCGCTCCTCGGTGAGGTCGACCGGCGGCGGCGCGCCGTCCTCGCGGCCGCAGATATCGCGCAGGTACATCGACTGGCCAAGCCAGCCGGTGGTTTCGCCGACCAGGAGGATCGCCTCGCCTTCGCGCTTGAACGCGATGCTCGCCGACCTGGTGAAGTCGGCGATGAGGCCGACGCCGCCGATCGATGGCGTCGGCAGGATCGCCTTGCCGTTGGTCTCGTTGTAGAGCGACACGTTGCCCGACACGACCGGGAAGTCGAGCGCCTTGCAGGCTTCCGCGATGCCGCGCACGCAGCCGACGAACTGGCCCATGATCTCGGGCCGCTCGGGATTGCCAAAATTCAGGTTGTCGGTGATGGCGAGCGGCGTCGCGCCCACCGCGGTGATGTTGCGCCAGCACTCCGCCACCGCCTGCTTACCGCCCTCGAACGGATCGGCCTCGCAGTAGCGCGGCGTCACGTCGGTGGTGAGCGCGAGCGCCTTCGGCCCCTCCTCGACGCGCACCACGGCGGCGTCGCCGCCCGGGCGCTGCACGGTGTTGCCGCCGATGACGTGGTCGTATTGCTCCCACACCCAGCGCTTGGAGCAGAGGTCCGGCGTCGCCAACAGAATTTCCAGCGCCTCGGCGGTGCCTTTCGGCGCCGTGACGTCCTCGGCCTCGATCACGGGGAGTTTCGCGGCGCTCACGAAGGGGCGCTTGTACTCGGGCGCCTGGCTGCCGAGCTCCTTGATCGGCAGGTCGGCCATCACCTGGCCGCCGTGCTTCACGATGAATCGCTTGGTCGGCGTGGTCTCGCCGACGATGGCGAAGTCGAGCCCCCATTTGCGGAAGATGGCCTCGGCTTCCTTCTCCTTCTCCGGCTTGAGCACCATGAGCATGCGCTCCTGGCTCTCGGAGAGCATCATCTCGTAGGCCGTCATGCCCTCTTCGCGGCACGGCACCTTGTCGAGGTCGAGCGTGACGCCGAGATCGCCCTTGGCGCCCATCTCGGTGGCGGACGAGGTGAGGCCGGCCGCGCCCATGTCCTGGATGGCAATGACGCAGCCTTTGGCCATGATCTCGAGGCAGGCTTCCAGCAGCAGCTTTTCGGAGAACGGGTCGCCGACCTGCACGGTCGGGCGCTTCTCCTCGGAATCTTCGCCGAACTCGGCCGAGGCCATGGAGGCGCCATGAATGCCGTCGCGCCCGGTCTTGGAGCCGAGATAGACGATCGGCATGCCGACGCCGGACGCCGCGGCGTAGAAGATCTGATCCTTGTGTGCCAGCCCGACCGCCATGGCGTTGACCAGGCAGTTGCCGTCGTAGCGCGCGTGGAAGCGCACCGAGCCGGCGACCGTCGGGACGCCGAACGAATTGCCGTAGCCGCCGATGCCGGCGACCACGCCGCCGACCAGGTGGCGCGTCTTCGGATGCCCCGGCGCGCCGAAGGAGAGCGCGTTGAGGCAGGCGACCGGCCGCGCGCCCATGGTGAACACGTCGCGCAGGATGCCGCCGACGCCGGTGGCCGCGCCCTGATAGGGCTCGATGTAGCTCGGGTGGTTGTGGCTCTCCATCTTGAACACGCAAGCCAAGCCGTCGCCGATGTCGATGACGCCGGCGTTCTCGCCCGGGCCCTGGATCACCCACGGCGCCTTGGTCGGCAGGCCGCGCAGATGCACCTTGGAGGACTTGTACGAGCAGTGCTCGTTCCACATGGCCGAAAAGATGCCGAGCTCGGTCAAGGTCGGCGCACGGCCGATCAGCTTGAGGATGCGCTCGTACTCGTCGGCTTTCAGGCCGTGCTCGGCCACCAGCTCGGGGGTAATGGGTGTGTCGTTGGGAAGCACTGATTACGCCGCCTTCGCGAGCGCCTCCGCCAGGCCGGCGAACAGGCCGCGCCCGTCGGTCGGGCCGATGCTCGCTTCCACGTGGTTCTCGGGATGCGGCATCATGCCGAGCACGTTGCCGCGCTCGTTGACGATGCCGGCGATGGCGTTGATGGCGCCGTTGTGGTTCCAGTTCGGATCGACCATCCCGTCCGGCGAGCAGTAGCGGAACAGCACCCGCCCCTCGCCTTCCAGCCGCGCCACCGTCTCGCCGTCGGCGATGTAGTTGCCTTCGCCGTGCGCGACCGGCACGCGGATGACTTGGCCGGCATTGTAGCCGCGCGTGAACGGCGTGTTTGAGCGCTCGACCTTCAGGTAGACGTCGCGGCAAATGAAGCGGAGTTGCTGGTTGCGCATCAGCACGCCCGGCAGGAGGCCCGCCTCGCACAGGATCTGGAAGCCGTTGCAGACGCCGAGCACCAGCCCGCCTTTGGCGGCGAAGGCGCGCACGGCGTCCATGACCGGGCTGCGCGCGGCGATCGCCCCGCAGCGCAGGTAGTCGCCGTAGGAAAAGCCGCCGGGAATGACGACCAAATCGGTGCCGGCCGGCAACGCGGTCTCGGCGTGCCAGACCATCGCCGGCGCCTGCCCCGACACGAGCTTGAGCGTGCGCGCCATATCACGTTCGCGATTAATGCCGGGAAAGACGAGGACGGCGGCTTTCATGACAGCCCCCGGTTCATCCCAGCACGTCCACGCGGTAATTCTCGATCACCGTGTTGGCCAGAAGCTTGTCGGCGGCCTGCTTGAGCAGCGCCTCCGCCTTGGCGCGGTCGGCGGTGCCGTCGAGTTCGATCTCGAACATCTTGCCCTGCCGCACGCTGGCGATGCCCTCGATCCCGAGCGCGCGCAGCGCGCCCTCGATCGCCTTGCCTTGCGGGTCGAGGATGCCGGTTTTGAGGGTGACGGTGACGCGGGCTTTCATAATTCGCCTATTGCCATGAGCTCGTCATGACCGGGCTCGTCCCGGCCATCCACGTCTTCCGGCCAAATCTAAGTAAAAGACGTAGATGCCCGGCACAAGGCCGGGCATGACGCAAATCACAACGGCCGCAAAAGGCTGATCAGCCTTTCACCAGCACCGGGCCGGTGCCTTGCGGCCGCTCGCCTTCGCTCACGATGCCAAGGCGCTTGGCCACTTCGGTATAGGCCTCGACCAGCCCGCCCAGGTCGCGGCGGAACCGGTCCTTGTCGAGCTTGTCGTTGGTCTTGATGTCCCAAAGCCGGCACGAGTCGGGCGAAATCTCGTCGGCCACGACGATGCGCATGACGTCGTTTTCCCACAGCCGGCCGGTTTCCATCTTGAAATCGACCAGGCGGATGCCGACGCCGAGGAAAAGGCCTGACAAGAAATCGTTGACGCGGATGGCGAGCGCCATGATGTCGTCGATCTCCTGCGGCGAGGCCCAGCCGAAGGCGGTAATGTGCTCCTCCGACACCATCGGGTCGTTGAGCTTGTCGTTCTTGTAATAGAACTCGATGATCGAGCGCGGAAGTTGCGTGCCTTCGTCGATGCCGAGGCGCTGCGCCAGCGAGCCGGCGGCGACGTTGCGCACCACCACCTCGAGCGGAATGATTTCCACCTCGCGGATCAGCTGCTCGCGCATGTTGAGCCGGCGGATGAAATGCGTCGGCACCCCGATGTCGTTGAGGTGCTGGAACACATATTCCGAGATGCGGTTGTTGAGGACGCCCTTGCCCTCGATCACTTCGTGCTTTTTGGCGTTGAAGGCGGTGGCGTCGTCCTTGAAATGCTGAATCAGCGTTCCCGGCTCCGGACCCTCATAGAGGACCTTCGCCTTGCCCTCGTAAATGCGGCGACGGCGGCTCATGGGAGTGTACCGTGGTTTTTGAAAGTCCATCTGGGTGCCGTGGCTCCTCTTCAACAGCGTCTTAAGATCCGCGGCGGCGGGACCGGACCGGGCAGCGATTCTCGCGCGAACGGGCCGGGCACGTGGGCAACCTAGCCCAATGGTCCGGGCAGCACAATCGACGTGCCGCCCTGTTTTCCACTCCGCAATTTCGCCGCAAATTCGATCACCCATGTTGCCTTGACGCCTACGCGGCTATATGCAAGGCGCAGGCGGAATTAGGTGTGTATGCGATCCTGCGATCGCAAGAAACGAGGGGCGGTATGACCACGTTCGACAAGCGCGAAGAAGGCTTCGAGAAGAAATTCGCGCATGACGAGGAATTGCAGTTCAAGGCGATGGCCCGCCGCAACAAGCTGCTCGGCCTGTGGGCCGCCGGCGTGCTCGGCAAAACGGGTGCCGACGCCGAGGCTTACGCCAAGGAAGTGGTTTTGGCCGACTTCGAGGAGTCGGGCGACAACGACGTGCTGCGCAAGGTCGTGAAGGACCTGGAGGGCAAGGGCGTCGGCGAAGCGCAGGTGCGCGCACAGATGGTCGAATTGCTCGGCCAGGCCATCGACCAGATCAAAAAGAGCGGCTGACCGTGTCCCGGACGCGGTGCAGCGCGCAGCGGTGCACCGCAGAGCCGGGACCGTCCCAAATTCTGCGATCCCGGGTCTGCAGCGCACCACTGCGTGCTGCGCTGCGCCCGGGAAAGGTGAGAGGGTCGTTGTGACCGCTACCCCCTTCGCCCTCGCCCGACGGCTGCGCGCCGGCGAAACGGTCTATTCGGCTTGGTGCACGCTGGCCTCGCCCGCGGCAGCCGAGACCATCGCGCGCGAAGGCTTTGCCGCAGTCGTGCTCGATATCCAGCACGGCCTGTGGGACACCGCCTCGCTGATCGCCGGGGTCGGCGCCGTGCATCACGGCGGGGCTGCGCCGATCGTGCGGGTGCCGCTCAACGATTTTGCCTTCGTGTCGCGCGCGCTCGACGTGGGCGGCGAGGCGATCATCGCGCCCATGATCAACACGCCGGCCGACGCGCGCGCCTTCGCCGCGGTGGCCAAGTATCCCCCGCTCGGCGAGCGCAGTTGGGGCCCGCAACGGGCCATGGCGCTGCAAGGCCGCGGCGTGCCCGTCGACTACCTGCGCGAGGCCAATGACGGCACGCTCACGCTGGCCATGATCGAGACCAAGACCGCGCTCGGCAATGTCGAGGCGATCGCGGCGACGCCCGGCATCGACGCGCTGTTCGTCGGCCCCTACGACCTCTCCACCGCCTTGAGCGGCGGCACGGCGCAAGACGTGACCGCGCCGCAGGTCGAGCAGGCCATCGACACGATCTGCGCGGCGGCCAAGAAGGCCGGCAAGATCCCCGGCATCTATTGCCGCGACACCGAGCGCGCGCTGGCGATGGCCAAGCGCGGCTTCCGCTTCATCACCATCGGCAGCGATCTCGGCCTCGTGCGCGAAGGTGCGGCCGCGATGCTGAAGGCGCTAAAGGGCTGACACTTTGGCGGCGAGGCCATCCAGCACCGCCGCGATATCCTTGTCGACCGCGTCCGCCGGCACCTCCACCACCCGGTAGTCGTGCTCGGCCAGCCACTGGCGCCGCCCCGCGCGCGCGCGAACAGCGTCCTCAGCTTCGCCAGGCGGCACCAACTCGATCACACAGCGCAGCGGGAACGACACGAAGTCGGCCATATGCGGGCCGACCGGCACCTGCCGCTTGAAACCGCGGCCGGCAAAGCGCCGGTCGTTGACCAGCGCTCGCCACAACGTGCGCTCGGCCTCGGTCGGGTTTCTGCGCAGAAGGCGCGCCAGCCCGCGCACCGGCGCGCGCTCCTGCAGGACGCGCTCGGTCCCCTGCTCGGCGATCAGGTCGCGCAGCTTCTGCGCCTCGGCCGGATCGAGCACGCCGCCGCGCGCGGGACCTTTGCGCCCCTGCGCGATCGCCATGATCACGCCGTGCAGCGTGCGGACGTCCTGCTGGGTGAGCGCCATGCGCGTGAAGATGTTGCGCAGGTTCACCACCATGGTGCCGCGCTTCTCCTCGGGCCGGAACCATTCGACCCGCTCCAGCTCGGTTTCGAGGTCGCCGAAGAAGGCCTCGAGCTGCTGCTTGGGCGCCGGCGGCGATTTCTCCGGCATGGTGAAGGGAAGTTCGCCGCCGCTCGCCTTGAACCATTCATAGGCGACGACGATCACCGCCTGCGCCAGATTGAGCGAGGCGAAGGCCGGGTTGACCGGCAGCGTCAGGATGCGGTCGGCAAGCCCGACCTCGTGGTTCTCCAGCCCGTAGCGCTCGCGCCCGAACACCAGCGCCACGGTCTCGCCGGACGATACCCGCGGCACCATCTCGGCCGCCGCCGCGTCCGGCCCGACCACCGGCTTGGCCTGGTCGTGGTTGCGCGCGGTCGTCGCCAGCACGAAGGTGCAGTCGGCGAGCGCGGCGCTCAGACTGTCATGCAGCGTGGCGTTGTCGAGCACGCGGTCGGCGCCCGCCGCCATGACCTTGGCGCGCTCGTTCGGCCAGCCCTGCAAGGGCTTCACCAGCCGCAGCCGCGACAGCCCGAAATTGGCCATGGCGCGCGCCACCGCGCCGATGTTCTCGCCGAGCTGCGGCTCGACCAGCACCACGATAGGGCCCGGCTGCTCGATCCAGCGTTTGGTTTTGTCGGTGCCGGCGCCCGGCATGCAGTGCTCCTTAAGCGGGCAATCCCCGGCAGGCTTAAAGCCCGTGCCCAAGCCGGCCGCTGGCGTCAAGCGGCGGTCATCCCGCACCTGCTAACAAGGCTTTTACCAGCCGGGGACGGATGCTATAGGGCGCGCGCCGCTCCCGTCAGTCGGATTCCCGATTGGCGGTTTCCGCGCCGCGAACAATGCATTTGAGGGCCTCGGGGAAAGCCTTTCCCCGCGCCCGTCGATGGTCAGTTTCCGGTCGGCCCAATCAAGCACGGCGACCAGAGGTGTGAAGCATGCCAAATCTCGAAATCATGTGGACGAAGGTCGATGAAGCCCCGGCGCTGGCGACCTATTCGCTGCTGCCGATCGTGGAAGCCTTCGTGGGCGCGGCGGGCGTATCCGTGACGCTGAAGGACATTTCGCTGGCCGGCCGCATCCTCGCCACCTTCCCCGAGAAGCTTAACCCCACGCAGCGGATCAACGACGAACTCACCGAGCTCGGCGAGCTCACGTTGCGGCCCGAAGCCAACATCATGAAGCTGCCCAACATCTCGGCCTCAATCCCGCAGCTCAAGGCCGCGATCAAGGAATTGCAGGGCAAGGGCTACGCCGTCCCGGACTACCCGGACAATCCGGCGACGGACGCCGAGAAGGAGATCAAGGCGCGCTACGGCAAGGTGTTCGGCAGCGTCGTCAACCCCGTCCTGCGCGAAGGCAATTCCGACCGCCGCGCCGCCGGCGCGGTCAAGCAATACGCCCGCAAGAACCCGCACAAGATGGGCGCCTGGAGCAAGGACTCCAAATCGCATGTCGCCACCATGCCGAACGGCGACTATTACGGCTCGGAAGTTTCGACCACCGTTCAAGCGCCGACCAACGCCCGCATCGAGCTGGTCGAAGCCGGCGGCAAGGTCACGGTGCTGAAGGCAAAGACGCCGCTCCTCGCCGGCGAGATCATCGACGCGGCGGTGATGAGCCGCAAGGCGCTGCGCGCCTTCTTTGCCGCGCAGATCGAGGACGCCAAGAAGCAAGGCGTGCTGTTCTCGCTGCACGTGAAGGCGACCATGATGAAGATTGCCGACCCCATCGTGTTCGGCCATGTCGTGTCCGAATTCTTCGCCGACGTGATCAAGAAGCACGACGCCACGCTGAAGAAGCTCGGCGTCAATCTCAACAACGGCTTCGGCGATCTGCTGACCAAGATCGAGACGCTGCCTGAGCCTGAGAAAAAGGCGATCAAGGACGACATCGCGGCCGAATACGCCAAGCGCCCCGGCCTCGCCATGGTCAATTCCGACAAGGGCATCACCTGCCTGCACGTGCCGAGCGACATCATCGTCGACGCCTCGATGCCGGCGATGATCCGCGAATCCGGCCGCATGTGGGGCGCCGACGGCAAGCTGCACGACACCAAGGCCGTGATCCCGGACCGCAGCTATGCCACGCTGTTCCAGGCGGTCATCGACGACTGCAAGGCCAACGGTGCGTTCGACCCCAAGACCATGGGCTCGGTTCCAAACGTCGGCTTGATGGCGCAAAAGGCCGAGGAATACGGCTCGCACGACAAGACCTTCGAAGTGCCCGCGAACGGAACGGTGCGCGTGGTCGGCGACGACGGCAAGGTGCTGCTGGAGCGCCCGGTCGAGACCGGCGACATCTTCCGCATGTGCCAGACCAAGGACGCGCCGATCCAGGACTGGGTCAAGCTCGGCGTGCGCCGCGCGCGCCTCACCAACACCCCGGCGGTGTTCTGGCTCGACAAGAACCGCGCGCACGACGCGCAGGTCATCGCCAAGGTCGAGAAGTACCTCAAGGACCACGACACCAAGGGGCTCGACATCCGCATCCTGGCGCCGGTCGAGGCGATCAAGTTTTCGATGGAGCGCATCCGCAAGGGACAGGACACGATCTCGGTCACCGGCAACGTGCTGCGCGATTACCTGACCGACCTGTTCCCGATCATGGAGCTCGGCACTTCGTCCAAGATGCTGTCGATCGTTCCGCTCTTGGCGGGCGGCGGCCTGTTCGAGACCGGCGCCGGCGGCTCGGCGCCCAAGCACGTGCAGCAGTTCCAGGAAGAGGGCTATCTGCGCTGGGATTCGCTCGGCGAATTCCTCGCGCTCGGCGCCTCGCTCGAACATCTGGCGCAGACCTACAAGAACGCCAAGGCGCAGGTTCTCGCCGAGGCGCTCGATACCGCCATCGGCAAGTTCCTGGAGAACAACCGCAATCCGGCGCGCAAGGTCGGCGAAATCGACAATCGCGGCAGCCACTTCTATCTCGCTCTGTATTGGGCCGAGGCGCTGGCCGCGCAGAGCAAGGACGCGGAGCTGCAGGCCCGCTTCAAGCCGCTGGCCGAAACGCTGGCCAGGAACGAGGCCAAGATCAACGGCGAGCTGATCGGCGCGCAAGGCAAGCCGGCCGATATCGGCGGCTACTATATGCCCGACGACAAGAAGGCATCGGCCGCGATGCGGCCGAGCGCCACGCTGAACGCCGCGCTCGCCGCGCTCTGACGCGGCGCTCTCCTTTCGGTAACGTGAGGCGACATTGTAGGGTGGGCTAAGGCGCGCAACGCCTTAGCCCACCGAGCGCCTTACCGCTTTCGTGGTGGGCTCGCTTCGCTTAGCCCACCCTACGAAGGGAACTGCTCAACAAACCCGCTCGGCGATGGCTTCATCGGGCGGGTTTTCTTCGCACCCATACGTCAGCCATGACTTTGATGGCCGCCGCGAGGACCAGTGCGCAAAGGACGGCTTTCGACATCGTCTCCATCGTCCCCTCGACCAGCATGCAATGGACCACGCTGCCTGCGACGATGACCGCCGCCAGCGCCATATGAACGATGCGCCAGCTTCGCGGTCCCATTCCCAGTCGCCGGCGCAATGCAGCCAAAAGCGCGACGGCCAAGATTGCCCACATGGCGACCACGCCGAAGGGGGAGAACGGCGTCGGCGACCGGAAGAGAAGAGCGTCGATCATGTCGGGCGGACTGGTGATCCAAAGCCCCCCGACATGGACCAACAGCGTCACGACCAGCGCGCCGCCGATCCAGTAGTGCACACGGCGTCCCCGATAAGCCGGCAGTCCCGGCAGGTATCCGGCTATCAGCAAGGGCTGAACGAGCACGAGGCCGAGCGCGATCATCCCTGCGAAGCAGGCCAGTATGTAGACCGGATCGCGCCATGCGAGCAGCGGGCTTGCCGCGGCAGCGACGACCGGCACGCAAATGGCGGCTGCAAGGGCGGCCCAGATCAGGGTCACCTTCGCCAATCTCATTCCGTTGTTCCCAATGAGGTCAGGCCGGCTGAAGGACGAAGTGCGCTTCCAGACTGGTATCCTTTGCGCTGCGCATCACCGGCCGCAGAAAGACGGTTTTGAACTCACCGCTGTCATACGCGAGGTGACCGTGCGGCTGGCCAAAGACGGGCACGATCTGCGGCATCTCGAGACGGAACACCCCGTTCTTGTCGGTAAGCGTGGCCCCATGACTGCGCTGGTCCTCTTCCCGTCCTTCGGTCGTGTGCGCCCATATATGGACGCGCTGCCCGGCGAGCGGAGCCCCGTCACCCGCGCGCCGTACGGTGCCCGTCATCCAGAAGCCGCCCTTGCCGATCCGATCCACGATCGGCGCGCCCTTGCGGTAGTTGTTGGCACCGCCCGGCATCGAAACGGTCGGTGCGAGGCCTTGCGCGCGTGCCGGCAACAGCAGCCCGGAAATGCCGGTTGCCAGGACGGAGCCGCCGGCGGCGAGGAGGTTGCGGCGATTGAATACGAAATTGGTCATCTCGATTCCTTCTGGCGACTGCTCCGTGCTCCTCCGAGAGGACGGCACCAAGCGTGCGACGTGCTGAATTTAGTGCGGTTGCGACCGATTTCCCAGTTGCGGGAGGCGAAGAGCGCGACAGCTCGCAATAACAGTTCTGTGAACGGTTCGCTTGCGACCCAGCGGCGGATGCGACCTAAGTCCACGGAACGGCGCGGCTTTCTCGCCAGGAAAGTCGATGCTATAGAGCCCGAAGCGGCTGCGGGCGCGGCGTTTAGACACGCGCGCTGAATTTTTCCGTCAGTTGCCGATGCCGGCTTTCAAAAGGTGGCTCCTGAATATGGCGAAGATCAAAGTGAAGAATCCCGTCGTCGAAATGGACGGCGACGAGATGACCCGCATCATCTGGAAGCTGATCAAGGATAAGCTCATCCATCCGTACCTGGATATCGACCTGCTCTATTACGACCTGAGCATCCAGAAGCGCGACGAGACCGACGACCAGATCACCATCGACGCCGCCAACAAGACCAAGGAAGTCGGCGTCGCGGTGAAGTGCGCCACCATCACCCCCGACGAAGGGCGCGTGAAGGAGTTCAACCTCAAGAAGATGTGGCGATCGCCCAACGGCACCATCCGCAACATCCTCGGCGGCGTGATCTTCCGCGAGCCGATCATCTGCAGGAACGTGCCGCGGCTGGTGCCGGGCTGGACCAAGCCGATCATCATCGGCCGCCACGCCTATGGCGACCAGTACCGCGCCACCGACATCACGGTGCCGCAAGGCGCCACGCTGACGATGAGCTACGTCACCCCGGACGGCAAGAAGATCGAGCACGAGGTGTTCACGTTCCCGGGCGCGGGCGTCGCCATGGCGATGTACAACCTCGACGACTCGATCCGCGATTTCGCCCGCGCCTCGATGAACTATGCGCTGGCGCGCGGCTACCCGCTCTATCTCTCGTCCAAGAACACCATCCTCAAGGTCTATGACGGCCGTTTCATGGATATCTTCCAGGAGACGTTCGACAAGGAGTTCAAGGCCGAGTTCGAGAAAAAGAAGCTCACCTACGAGCACCGGCTGATCGACGACATGGTGGCGGCCGCGCTCAAGTGGTCGGGCGGCTATGTCTGGGCCTGCAAGAACTACGATGGCGACGTGCAGTCCGACATCGTGGCGCAGGGCTTCGGTTCGCTCGGCCTGATGACTTCCGTGCTGACAACGCCGGACGGCAAAGTGGTGGAATCGGAGGCCGCGCACGGCACCGTGACGCGCCACTACCGCGAGCACCAGAAGGGCAAGGAGACCTCGACCAACTCGATCGCGTCGATCTTCGCCTGGACGCGCGGGCTGGCGCACCGCGCCAAGCTCGACGGCAACGACGCGCTGGCCAAGTTCGCCGCCACGCTCGAAAAAGTCTGCGTCGACACGGTGGAAGCGGGCTTCATGACCAAGGACCTCGCGCTGCTGGTCGGCCCCGATCAGAAGTGGCTGTCCACCACCGGCTTCCTCGACAAGGTCGACGAGAACCTGAAGAAGGCGATGGCGTAGGCCGCCTTTTCAGGCCCCCTCGCCCGCCTTCAGCCGGCCAACCTCGGCGTCGCGGAGCGCGGCTACGCGTTGATCGATGGCCTCCTCCGGCAGCTCGAGCTGCTCCAGCACGCGGGCTGCGAGCTGGAGGCTCGCCTCGATCGTCTCCGGGATTACGCTCACGGCGCCGAGCGCGACCAGGCGCGCGGCATGCGCGCTGTCGGTGGCGCGGGCGAAGACCGGCGCCTGCGGATTGATCCTGCGCGCCGCGGCGACCATGCGCTCGGCCGCACGCGGATTGTTGACCGTGACCACGAAAGCGCGCGCACGGTCGGCGCCCAGGCGCTCCAGCAGTTCAGGACGCCCGGCGTCGCCGTAGTAGACCGCATGCCCCTTGGCGCGCAGCTCGCCCACCGTGTCGCCATTGGTGTCGAGGCCGACATAGGGCACGTTCTCGGCTTCGAGCGTGCGCATGATGAGTTGGCCGACGCGGCCGCAGCCGCCGATCACCACGTGCCCCTCGAATTCGTCCGGGTCGGGCAAGGGCTCCTGCCGGCCGTGGTCGGCGTTGCGCAGGCGCTCGGCCAAATGACGGCCCAGCAGCGCGACCAGCGGCGTCGCCATCATGCTCAGGCCCACCACCGCTATCGCGCCGGCCGCCAACCGCGGCGTCAGCAAAGCACCCGCCTGCGCCACCCCGATCACGACGAAAGCGAATTCGCCGGCCTGCGACAGCAGCAGCGCGACTTCGGCGGCGACGGCGCGCTGCACACCGAAGGCGCGCGCCGCGCCATAGGCGATGGCCGCCTTGCCGACCATCAGCACCGCGACGCCGAGCAGGATCCAGCCGATGTCGGGAGCGACCGCGAACAGGTCGACATTGGTGCCGACGGTGATGAAGAAGATGCCGAGCAGCAGGCCCTTGAACGGCTCGAGGTCGACCTCGATGTTATGGCGCGCCTCGCTGTCGCTGAGCAGCAGCCCGGCCAGAAACGCGCCGAGCGCGACCGAGAGCCCGGAAAGCCCGGTCGCCACCGCGGACGCAACGAGCACCAGCAGCGCGATCGCCATGATCAGGTCGCGGCTGCCGGTACGCACCGCCGAATGCAGCAGCGGGCGCACCACGAAGCGGCCGACCAGCAGGATCGCGATGACGGCCCCGAGCGCGCCGGCGAAAGGCGCGATCAGGTCGACAATACCCCTCGGCTTCGCGCTGGAGCCGCTCCCGAGCAAGCCGACAATGAACAGGATCGGCACCACCATCAGGTCCTGGAACAGCAGCACGGACAGCGCGATGCGGCCTGTCGGCTCGGCGACCCGGTGTTGCTCGGTCAGGAGCTGCATCACGATGGCGGTCGAGGATAATGCCAAGCAGAGGCCGAGCACGATGCCGGCCGGCGGCACGCCGCCGGAAAAGCGCACGGTCAGGCCGATGGCGAGCGTGGTGAAGACGACCTGCAGCAGGCCGACGCCGAGCACGTAGCGGCGTAGCTGCCAGAAGCGTTGCAGCGACAGCTCAAGTCCAAGCAGAAACAGCAGGACGACGATGCCGAACTCGGCCAGCACCTCGGCGCGCTTGGGATCGTCGAAGGTGACGTAGTGGACCCACGGGTAGGAGTCGCCCAGGCGGGCGAGCCCGTGCGGGCCGAGCGCAACGCCGGCAATGAGAAAGCCGAGCACCGTGCCGATGCGGGCGCGGTGAAACAGCGGCACGATCACGCCGGCCACGACCAGGAAGATGATGAGGCCCTTGAGGTTCTCGGCGTGCAGCACGATTCGGCGTCCCGGCCAGGCAGCAGTAATTGGTTGTGTGCCAGATGGGAGCTTTTGCTGCAATTGTCGGGGCGGCCTTCCCAGCCTCATCCTGAGGAGCGCCGCCAGGCGCGTCTCGGAGGATGGGGTTGGCCGCGGCGCCTCGGCCTCACCCTTCGAGACGCCGCGCTTCGCGCGGCTCCTCGGGATGAGGGACGAATGTAGACAGCGCGAAAATGCGGAAAGCCTACCCGGCCAAGGCCGCCTCGATCGCCTTGAGCGCGGCGTCCGCTTTGGACCCGTCCGGCCCACCGGCCTGCGCCATGTCGGGCCGGCCGCCGCCGCCTTTGCCGCCGAGCGCCTCGGCGCCCTTCTTGACCAGGTCGACCGCGTTGAAACGGCCTTTGAGGTCGTCGGTCACGCCGACCGCGATGCCGGCGCGGCCCTCGTCGCTCACCGCCACGATGGCGACGATGCCGGAGCCGAGTTGCTTCTTGCCCTCGTCGATCAGGCTCGGCAGATCCTTGGGGCTGATGCCGGAGACCGCGCGCGCGATCAGCTTGACGCCGTTGACCTGACGCGCCTCGCCCGCGCTCTCGGCCTTGCCGCCGCCGCCCATCGCCAGCTTCTTCTTGGCCTCGGACAGCTCGCGCTCGAGCTTCCTGCGCTCGTCGAGGAGCGACGCGACGCGCGCCGGCATCTCGTCAAGCGGCGCCTTCAATTCGGCCGCCACGGTCTTGACCAGTTGTATCTGGTTGTTGGCGTTTTTGCGCGCGGCCTTGCCGGTGAGTGCCTCGATGCGGCGCACGCCGGCGGCGACGCCACTGTCGCCGACGATGCTGATGACGCCGATGTCGCCGGTGCGCTTCACATGCGTGCCGCCGCACAATTCGACCGACCAGCCCATCGCATTGCCGGTCGGCTCGCCCATGGCGACCACGCGCACCTCGTCGCCGTATTTCTCGCCGAACAGCGCGCGCGCGCCGGAATTGATCGCATCCTCCTGCGCCATCAGGCGCGTGGTCACCGGCGCATTCTGCAGCACGATGTCATTGGCGATGTCTTCGACCTTCTCCAGCTCCTGCGCCGTGATCGGCTTCGGGTGCGAAATGTCGAAGCGCAGCCGGTCGGGCGCCACCAGCGAGCCCTTCTGCGCGACGTGGTCGCCGAGCACCAGGCGCAGCGCCTCGTGCAGGAGATGCGTGGCCGAATGGTTCTGCCGGATGGCGGTGCGGCGGGAATGGTCAACCTCCAGCAGCAGCGGATCGCCGACCTTGACCTCGCCCTGCTCCACCTTGACGACATGGGCGAACAGGTCGCCGGCCTTTTTCTGCGTATCGGAGACGGAAAGCTTCACGCCCTCGCGCCGCATCTCGCCGGTGTCGCCAACCTGGCCGCCGGATTCGCCGTAGAACGGCGTCTGATTGACCACGACGAGGCCGGCATCGCCCTTCTTCAGCGCGCCGACTTCCTTGCCGTCCTTGACCAGCGCGGTGACGACGCCTTCGGCGGTCTCGGTCTCGTAGCCGAGAAATTCGGTGGCGCCGATCTTTTCGCGCAGCGAAAACCATACGGTCTCCTGCGCCGCGTCGCCGGAGCCCGCCCACGAGGCGCGCGCCATCTCGCGCTGGCGCTCCATGGCGTCAGTAAAGGAAGCGATATCGACGCCGATGCCGCGCGAGCGCAGCGCGTCCTGCGTGAGGTCGAGCGGAAAGCCGTAGGTGTCGTAGAGCGTGAAGGCGGTCTCGCCGTCGAACATGTCGCCCTTCTTGAGGGCGCCGCTCTTCTCTTCGAGGATGGCGAGCCCGCGCGCCAGCGTGGCGCGGAAGCGCGTCTCTTCCAGCTTGAGCGTCTCGGTGATCAGCGCCTCGGCGCGCAGCAATTCGGGATAGGCCTGGCCCATCTCGCGCGTGAGCGCGGGGACGAGCCTCCACATCAGCGGGTCCTTGGCGCCGAGCAGCTCGGCGTGGCGCATGGCGCGGCGCATGATGCGGCGGAGCACGTAGCCGCGGCCTTCGTTCGAGGGCAGCACGCCGTCGGCGATGAGGAACGAGGAGGCGCGCAGGTGATCGGCGATGACGCGGTGCGAGGCCTTCTGCGGACCTTCGGCGTCGACGCCGGTGAGGTCCGCTATGTGCCGGATGAGCGTGGCGAACAGGTCGATGGCGTAATTGTCGTGCGTGCCCTGCAGCACCGCGGCGATGCGCTCGAGCCCCATGCCGGTGTCGATCGACGGCCGCGGCAGGTTCACCCGCTCGCCCGAGGCCAGCTGCTCGTACTGCATGAACACGAGATTCCAGATCTCGATGAAGCGGTCGCCGTCGGCTTCGGCCGAGCCTGGCGGGCCGCCGGGGATGTGGGCGCCGTGGTCGTAGAAGATTTCCGAGCACGGGCCGCAAGGGCCGGTATCGCCCATGGCCCAGAAATTGTCGGAGCCGGCGATGCGCAGGATCTTGCTTTCGGGCAGGCCGGCGATCTTTTTCCACAGATTGAAGGCGTCGTCGTCGTCGATATAGACGGTGACCAGCAGCCGGTCCTTGGGCAGCGCATATTCCTTGGTGACCAGGTTCCAGGCGAGCTCGATCGCGCGCTCCTTGAAGTAGTCGCCGAAGGAGAAGTTGCCGAGCATCTCGAAGAAGGTGTGGTGGCGCGCGGTATAGCCGACATTGTCGAGGTCGTTATGCTTGCCGCCGGCGCGCACGCATTTCTGCGAGGTGACCGCGCGCGAATAGGGGCGCTTCTCCAGGCCGGTGAAGACGTTCTTGAACTGCACCATGCCGGCATTGGTGAACATCAAGGTCGGGTCGTTGCGCGGCACGAGCGCCGACGACGCCACGGGCTGATGACCGTTGCGCGCAAAATAATCGATGAACGCCTTGCGGATGTCGTTGACGCCACTCATGGAAACGCTTGCGAGCCCCCTGCCTTAACGTGGGCGCACGATCTATCCCGAAAACCGGTTGTCATCCCGGATCAAGTCCGAGACAGGCTTTTTCGGGATCGTGCGCATGGGGACCCTAAATCCCCGTCCGGCTTGATGTTTTCAGGGCCTATTTAGCGGCGGGGAGAGCCCAAGTCCAGAAAACGCTCGGGCGGCTGCGGAAAGCCTGGGCAAGGCCTTCAGCCTCATTTTAATGCGCAGGCAGGCGGGCGTTCAGCCCCAAGGGCCGCGCCGGGCAGCCCCGCCGCCCCACGGTCCGCGCGGCGCCCCACCCCACGGGCCCGAACCCGCAGCCGCGGTCTGCACGGGCGCCGGCCGGAAACCCCGGCCCAGGTCTCCCGCCAGGTGCTGGAGTGCGGCGATGCGATTTTCCGTCGCCGGATGGGTGGCGAACAGGTTGTCCATGCGCGCGCCGGACAGCGGATTGACGATGAAAAGGTGCGCGGTGGCCGGGGCATGCTCGGCCGTTTCATTGGGCACCGCGTGCGCAATGTTGGAGATCTTCGCCAGCGCGGAGGCGAGCGCCAGCGGCTCCCCGCTGATGCGCGCGCCGAGGTTATCGGCGGCGTATTCGCGCGTGCGGCTGATGGCCATCTGCACCAGCATGGCGGCGAGCGGCGCGAGGATGACCATCGCCAGCGTGCCGATCAGGCCGAGCCCGTTATTGTTCTCGCGGCTGCCGCCGAAGCCGGAGAACATGGCGAAATTGCCCAGCATGGAGATCGCGCCGGCGATCGTCGCCGTGATCGTCATGATCAGCGTGTCGCGGTTGGCGATGTGGGCGAGCTCGTGGGCAACGACGCCCGCGACCTCCTCGCGGTCGAGCGCCTGCAACAGGCCGGTGGTGACCGCCACAGCCGAATTCTGCGGATTACGGCCGGTCGCGAAGGCGTTCGGCTGCGGATTGTCCATGATATAGACGCGCGGCATCGGCAAGCCGGCGCGTTCGGCAAGCTCGGCCACCAGCCGGTACAGATCGGGCGCGCCAGCGGGATCGACCTCCTGCGCGCCGTGCATCGACAGCACGAGCCGGTCGGAATTCCAGTAGGCGAACAGGTTCATGCCGCCGGCCAGGAGAAGCGCCAGCAGCGCGCCGCTCTCCCCGCCGATCAGGAAGCCGACGCCCATGAACAGGGCGGTGAGTCCAGCCAGCAGAATTGCCGTGCGAAGATAGTTCATCGATCCCTCTACCAACGGGCCCGCCAGCGGGCGGTGCACCGGCCAATCTTGGCGGCAATGATGTTGGTATGGGCATGCCTTCCTGCAAGGGGCGGCGGACGCCATGCCGCAGGAACGGAAAAGAGGCGCGAAACGCTTCCGCCCCCGTCCTCGGTGGCGGCCGCTTTATGCAGCCGGGTGCCGACGGGGGCGAGCGCCTACGCCTGATACTCGTTTACGCAATACCGGGTGACGCAATACCGGACTGGTGCGGCGGAAACACTGGCGCCGCCGCAGCGCCTCACACGATCGCCATGGCAGAGGCCTCAGGCCTCAGCCGCGTCCTCGTCGTCGTCGTCCTTTTCGCCCTCGCCCGCCATAATCGCCTCGGCGATCAGGCCGGAGTTCTGGCGCACGGCCATTTCGATCTTGGCGGCCATGTCGGGGTTTTCCTTGAGAAACGTCTTGGCGTTCTCGCGGCCCTGGCCGATGCGCACGCTGTCATAGGAGAACCAGGCGCCCGACTTCTCGACCACGCCGGCCTTGACGCCGAGGTCGATCAATTCGCCGAGCTTGGACACGCCCTCGCCGTACATGATGTCGAACTCGACCTGCTTGAACGGCGGCGCCAGCTTGTTCTTGACCACCTTCACGCGGGTCTGGTTGCCGATCACCTCGTCGCGGTCCTTGATGGCGCCGATGCGGCGGATGTCGAGGCGCACGGAGGCGTAGAATTTCAGCGCATTGCCGCCCGAGGTGGTTTCCGGCGAGCCGTACATCACGCCGATCTTCATGCGGATCTGGTTGATGAAAATCACCATGGTGCGCGACTTCGAGATCGAGGCGGTGAGCTTGCGCAGCGCCTGGCTCATCAGGCGCGCCTGCGAGCCCGGCTGCACGTCGCCCATCTCGCCTTCGAGCTCGGAGCGCGGCACCAGGGCTGCGACCGAGTCGACCACCAGCACGTCGATCGCGCCCGAGCGCACCAGCGTGTCGGCAATTTCGAGCGCTTGCTCGCCGGCGTCCGGCTGCGAGATCAAGAGGTCGTCGGTGTTGACGCCGAGCTTGCGGGCATAGACCACGTCGAGCGCGTGCTCGGCGTCGACGAAGGCGCAGATGCCGCCCTTCTTCTGGGCTTCCGCGATGGTGTGCAGCGCCAAAGTCGTCTTGCCGGAGGATTCCGGCCCGTAGATTTCCACAACCCGGCCGCGTGGCAGGCCGCCGATACCGAGCGCGATGTCGAGGCCAAGCGAGCCCGACGAGATGGCCTCGATATCCATGGTCTTGTCGTTCTTGCCGAGCTTCATGATCGAGCCCTTGCCGAACTGGCGCTCGATCTGAGAGAGCGCGGCGGAAAGGGCTTTCGACTTGTCCATGGACGATCCTTCGACGAGACGCAGGGCAGGCTGACTCATGATCGCGCTCCTTATGGCCGGGATTCGACCCCCGGACAACGCAAGCCCCGCCTGCCCGCCCGGAATCGACTATGGAGCCAATGTACCCTATTTGTTCTAGGTTCGCAATATGTTCTTGCGTTAACCCTGGCACTTTTTCGCGCCGACCTAACCGCTAGGCGCGGTTTTGTGCACGCATAAATTGCAATTTAGCAAGAGCAAATGGCTTCGCGGGGCACGGAGGGGTTGGAAGCCATGTTGAGGAAGTGGGCCACGCGCGGCTTGCGCGCCGGTGACCTCACGGCGCTGGCGGCGGTGGGCTATGGCGCGAAAGCGGATAACGACCGCGACCGCATCGAGCGCCTGGTCCGGCGCGGCTTTCTGACGGAGTGCAGCGACGGCACCTTCGCCGTGACCGTGCTCGGCCGCGTGGCCCTCGCGATCAAGCGCGTGGCATTGGCCTGACCTGTGCACGCACAAACCCGCACTGTCTTTATATTGCCACCGGCGGGCCGCAACCGGGCCGCTATTTAACCTTACCGATTCACTGCATTCGCAGGCCGCGATGGCCGGCCAAGTTCCATCTACTACTGTCGCGGGTGGGGACAGCAGCATTCGGGGGACTGACATGACGGATCAGTGCGTGCGGCTCGGCATGGCGATCGTGATCATCGCGCTGATCTCGCTCGGGCTCTATCAATTCAGCGGCCGCGCCGGCGCCTTCGAGCCGAGCCTTCATGGTATGACGTTCCGCCAGTAAGCCGCGGGCATCACGCCTAAAAAGCCTCGGAAAATCGCTCCAAATCGGCGGCCTTCGCAAAGGCCTCAAAGTCCTGTACTGTCTGCAGCGGCGACGAGAAAAGCGCGGCAGGTCATGGACCGAACGGTGGCGCGACTCAATATCGAGCACTACCGGCGCCTGTTGGCGAAGGAAACCGACGAGACGCGCCGCCAGACCTTGCAGCGCCTGCTGACTGAAGAAGAAGCCAAGCTCGCCGAGCCCAAGCCGGCCGAACGCAACCGGCGCAATCTCTAGCAGCCCTTACGGGGCCGGTTCGCTGCCGCCGTCCACCCATACCCGCCAATGTGTCGGCCGCACGTCCAGCCGCTCGCGCGTCGCTGCGTTCATCCAGCCATTGAGGATGCGCCGGCACGGAAAGACCAGCGGGTGCGGGCCGTCGTCATCGATGACGGCGAGCTCGAGATCGCTGTCGAACGGCGCGGTGGAAATCTGCTGCCACATTTTTTGAAGTTTGATCGCAAAAACGATCGGCGCCTTGACCTAAATCAGCCGGGAACAACGTCGCCCGCCAGTGCGCGGCAGCACCTGCGCATCGGCATTGATCTGGATCAACCGATCTGCGCACGAATGCGGGCATCAAGACGCAGTGATGAAAGCACATCCCCGCCCGCGCCTCCGTCATTGCCCGCTCTGCGGCGTCGCCATGCAAGCCAGCAAGTCGCGGGAAGACGCCGCTATCTTCGACATCTTTCAGTGCCAGACCTGCAACACCACGATCCGCGAATCGGGGACGAAGCCCACCGGCCGCGACCGCGATTAACCGGCGCCGACCGGTATTTACCGGGGTAATGCCGCGGCGCGATAGGCGGAAGCGCACGCCTCCCCATCACAATCTTCGCCGCTCTTTGATCTCGCTCAATGATGCACACCGGTAGGCCGTTAAATAAGACGATGAACGCACCGCCGCGTGATGGCCGGCGCATGGAGAGATCGATGAAATCCGCAATCGTCAAACGCTCGGTGGTCCTCGAAGGCCACAAGACCAGCGTCTCGCTCGAGAACGAGTTCTGGGAAGGGCTGCGCGAAATCGCCGAGCAGCAGAAATCCAATCTTTCCAGCCTGGTGCGCCAGATCGACCGCGACCGCCACAAGGGCAACCTGTCCTCGGCGATCCGCGTTTTCGTGCTCAGCCACTTCCATGCGCGGGCGCACGCCGCGGCGCCCACCCCGCAGGAGCATCGCGCCGTTTGGGCGGAGCCCGCGGCGGTGAGTTGAGCGCCCGTGACTTGTTAGCGGGCGGGATGCTTGCACGCGCCACCTCGCCCCGTGCAGAACGGGGGGAGGGAAAGCAAGCTCACCCCAAATTCAATTCCTTGAAAAAGTCGTTGCCCTTGTCGTCGATGACGATGAAGGCGGGGAAGTCCTCGACCTCGATGCGCCAGATCGCTTCCATGCCGAGCTCGGGATATTCCTGCACCTCGACCTTCTTGATGCAGTGCTCGGCCAAGTTCGCCGCGCTGCCGCCGATGGAGGCGAGATAGAAGCCGCCGTGCTTCTTGCAGGCGTCGCGCACCGCAGCCGAGCGGTTGCCCTTGGCCAGCATCACCATGGAGCCGCCGGCGGCCTGGAAAGCATCGACATAGGAGTCCATGCGCCCGGCGGTGGTCGGGCCGAAGGAGCCGGAGGCGTAGCCTTCCGGCGTCTTGGCGGGGCCGGCGTAATAAACCGGGTGGTCCTTGAAATACTGCGGCAGCCCCTGCCCGGCTTCCAGCCGCTCGCGCAGCTTGGCGTGCGCCAAGTCGCGCGCGACGACGATGGTGCCGGTGAGCGAGAGCCGCGTCTTCACCGGATATTGCGAGAGCTGCGCGAGGATCTCCTTCATCGGCCGGCGCAGGTCGACCTTGACCACCGCGCCGCCGAGCTTCTCCTGGTCGACGTCGGGCAGATACTGCGCCGGGTGATGCTCGAGCTCCTCGAGGAACACGCCGTCGCGCGTGATCTTGCCGAGCGCCTGCCGGTCGGCCGAGCACGACACGCCGAGCCCGATCGGCAGCGAGGCGCCGTGGCGCGGCAGGCGGATGACGCGCACGTCGTGGCAGAAATACTTGCCGCCGAACTGCGCGCCGACGCCGGACGACTGCGTCATCTTGAGGACTTCCTGCTCCATCGCCAGATCGCGGAAGGCGTGGCCGTCCTCGGACCCTTGCGTCGGCAACTCGTCGAGATATTTGGTGGAGGCGAGCTTCACGGTCTTCAACGTCAACTCGGCCGAGGTGCCGCCGATGACGATGGCCAAGTGATAAGGCGGGCACGCGGCGGTGCCGAGCGTCATGATCTTCTCTTTGAGGAAGGCGACCATGCGGTCGTGCGTGAGGATCGACGGCGTCGCCTGGAACAGAAACGTCTTGTTGGCCGAGCCGCCGCCCTTGGCGACGAACAGGAACTTGTAGGCGTCGTCGCCCTCGGCGTAGATCTCGACCTGCGCCGGCATGTTCGACTTGGTGTTCTTCTCCTCGAACATGGAGACGGGCGCGAGCTGCGAATAGCGCAGGTTCTTTTTCAGGTAGGCGTCGCGCGACCCTTCGGCGAGCGCGGCCTCGTCCGAACCGTCGGTCCAGATGCGGCGGCCCTTCTTGCCCATGATGATGGCAGTGCCGGTGTCCTGGCACATCGGCAGCACGCCGCCGGCCGAGATGTTGGCGTTCTTCAAGAGATCGTAGGCGACGAACTTGTCGTTCGGCGTGGCGGCCGGATCGTCGAGGATGGCGCGCAACTGCTTGAGGTGCGCCGGGCGCAGCAGGTGGTTGATGTCGATGAACGCGGCCTCGGCCAGCGCCCGGATCGCCTCGCGCGAGACGGTGACGACCTCCTCGCCCATGACCTTCTCGACCCGCACGCCTTCGGACGTGATCTTGCGGTAGGTGGTTTTGTCCGGCCCGAGGGGGAAGAGGGGCGAGTGGGTGTAGGGAGGGAGGGGGTGCGGGGTCAGGGGGGCGTTCATGGGGGAAGGTGCTCTTTTAGCTGTCTCTATACGCACTTTCTAATGGAAAAAGACCGCAACGTCACGTTGCCATTGCGAGCCAAGCTATTCCTATCGCATGATGCGCACGAACAAAAGCTATTGGACGCAGACAATGACCGAAGGCGTTAAGAAACTTAGAGCTAGGGATGAGTTTGTGCGGTTTGCCGAAAGCTTTCTCCATCAAAAACTGGGGAAGCTTTCAACAGTCCAACAATCGTACGCACTAACACACTTCTATATCAAAGAGATCCATAACCGCCTGAAATCAGAAATTTCAGATGACGACTTGGAGTTGGCGATTGTCGACGCCTCGAATGATCTTGGTTGCGATTTGATTCATCGCGACGACAACCACGTCATTTTTCTGCAAGTAAAGTATCGTGGAGACGGCGCGAAAGAGACGCCCGAAACAATTACCCACTTTCAATCCATCTTAAAACGAGTGGGCGACCCGGCCCTAAAGGGAAACGAGAGACTACTTGATCGCCTAAATGAAATTGACTGGAAAAACGACTCGTTTTCATTCGTGTTTGTCACCTTTGGAAAAATTGAAAATCAGGCGCGTAAACTTTCCGAGCAGCCTGCAGTCTATCCAGACACTCTAAAAGACATCGAACAGCGATCCGAATGGGTTTTTTATGACGAACAGTCCCTCAATGAAGAGCTGCGCAGTGCTCATTCTCTAGAACGCGGCCCATCTGAGAAGCCGCACACGCTTCACCCACTGGGTACAAAAGGCCAGCGCGGATCGTCCATCATTCAGGTCAATGCAGATCAGTTCCGTTCTTTCATTATGGCATTGGATGCCAGACAGATTATTGGCGCTTATGAGGCACTGGGTCGAGACTCACTATTCTCTCTAAATATTCGTAACTTCATTGGAAATACGACCACAAATAAAAATATTGTCAAAACGGCGCGCGAAACGCCCGACCGATTCTTTCTTTTTAACAACGGAATCTCCTGCATCTGCAAGGAGCTAAAGGTATTCGAAAATCGAATCGAAGTCTCCGGTTTGCAGGTTATAAACGGCGCACAGTCTGTGAAAGCCCTCTTTAATGCCGGGAGGACGAGACCAAACCAAACAGACCCTTGGGCCAATCACGCGCCTAGCGTGCTAGTTCGCATTACGGAAATCCCCGGCGGATATGGACAATCCGGAAAAGTTCGAGAACAAATTACTCAATTCAACAACACTCAGAACGTCGTCAAAGTTTCTGATTTCCGAAGCAATGACACAGTACAGGAGCACCTAAAAGAGCAATTCAAGAAAATTACCTACCGCGGCAGACACGTTGTTTATGTCCCCAAACGAACTGACAGCCCACCCAAAAACGCCGAACTGGTCAGGCTCGAAGAGTTCGCAAAGACTGTCTATGCCTTCCTTGAAGACCCAGTGTCATTTTCTGGCGCGACTGCATTTCTATTCGATGACGTTAGCGGTGGGTACAATAAGATTTTTGGCGATGGCCAAGCAAAATGGGAGATCATGCCGGAAGATGAATTTAGATTGCGGGCAGCCATTTACTGGCTGGCAAAGGAATTTGGCGATCGGATGCGCAGCGATCGCGCGGCAGAGATAGATCCTGACGTTAAGGCCGCACTCGAGAGAAAATGGGTTCTAATGTATTCGTCGAGAAAAGTGCTCGAGCATTATTATCCGAATGGTCGATGGAAGCAGGAGCTACGAAAAACCTACAGAGGTGATTGGGAACTTGGCGAGGACAAAAAGGGAAAGATGTTCCTACAAATTTACCTTGACGCAAAGGCGGGCGTCGTGACCGCGTATAAAACTAGCAAAAAATATGATCCAGGTTTTGTGCATCGCAATTGGATGCGTAGCAAAGATACACCCGGAAAGATTTCTGAAATCCTCACTGACACTATTTTGCCGTCAAGACAGCCGTTAGACGAAATTCCCGCGTAAGCTCAGCGGGCAGAATAGCTCGGCCTATTCGGAAGACACGGCGCATTACACCTCTCGGACTCGCTTCTCACCCCACCACCACTTCCATCTCCCCTTGCCGCTTCTTCGTCGGCTTCACCGTGATGCGCACGTCCTGACCGAGCGCGGTTAGAAACTCGAACAGCCGACCGACCGAAAAATTGCCGGCCCGATTGCGCATCAACGCGGAAACATGCGGCTGCTTGATGCCGAGCACCGCGCCCGCCTGCGCCTGCGTCAGCCCGCGCGCCTTGACGATTCTGTAGATTTGCAGCGTGAGCTGCGCCTTCAGCAATTCCTGCTCCGGGTTCGGCAGGCCGAGATCGGCGAAGATATTGCCGCTGCCAACTTTCGCTTTCAGTTTCGTTGTCGGTTTTCTGGCCATTTCAATTCTGCCTTTCCCGATGATCGCGCTGCGCCTCGGCAAGGCGTCTGCGGATCAGGTCGATGTCCTGCTTCGGCGTGGTGATGCCGCGCTTCGACTTCTTCTGGAACACGTGCAGCACATAGACCGCGTCGGCGAATTGAACCGTGTAGACCGCGCGATAGGTGCCGCCGCGATCGCTTTCGACGATCTCCATCACCCGCGCGCCGCCAAAGCCCTTCAACGGTTTCGCCGCCGGATCGGTCCCGCCCTGTTGCGCCGTGTAGAGCGCCTGGCCGATATCGCGGCGCACCTCCGGCGGCAACGCGCGCAAGTCCCGCAGGCTCGATCCGATCCAGATGACGGGCTTGGGCTCGTCCATCATAATATACGACTATTTGTATACACGTCAATAATGGCAACATGCGACTTTTAGTTGCAAGTCTTGGAGAGATGGATTGCCGGGTCAAGCCCGGCAATGACAGGTGGAAAGGCCTCTCCCGGCCTCCTGCTGAGGAGCGTTCCGAAGAAACGCGTCTCGAAGCATGCCCGAGAACCCGCCCCATCCTTCGAGACGCCCGCCTCCGCCAAGGCTTCGGCGGGCCCCTCAGGATGAGGCTCACCAACAAAGCCGCACCTCGCCTCTCAGCGGCTGTAGCCGCTCGTGGCGCTGGCGATCTCCATGTAGATGTCGTCGGCGCCGGGCGTCCAATGCCGGTGGTAGAGCCGGATGAAGTCGATCAGCCTGCCGTCGAGCGTCGCCACCCACCAGGTGCCGGCCTTGAAGCCGCCGAGCCCCGATCCGGTCACGTCGTAGCGGCGATAGCCGCGCACCAAGCTCTTGCCGTCCTTGTCCTTGGCGGTGAGCAACTCGCCGAAGGCGTCCACCTTCTTGTTGTCGTCGAGACGCTCCCAGTCCTTGATCGTGGGCGTCTCCTTGGTGCGCACCGACGGCGTCCAGAACTGCACCTGCAACGGCCCCTTGGGCGGCGCATAGGGCTTGTCGTTGAGCAGGATGTAGTCGCCGCTCTTGGACACCTCGATCATGCCGTTGGCGGTCAGCCGGTTGCCGAGGTGCTCCAGGTCGTAGTGCTGGAACACGATGGCGGCGACGCCGATCACCACGCCGGCAAAGACGCCGAGAATGCCGATGATGTTGTCGCGCGTCAGTCCCAGCCAGCGCCGGTGCGGCGTGTCGCTTTCATCGGGCGCGTCCGGCTTCTTGAAGTCGAGCATGCTGCCTCCCCCACGAGGGCGCCGACGGCAAAGTGTAGGGACAACCCTGAGACGAAGGCAATACGCGGCGACCGCCGGCGAGGCTTTCTGGCGCGACTTGCGGGCGGGCGGAGCCTGCGCAAAAATCCGATACGCGACCGGCTGCACGTTGGAGCCCCCTCATCCCGCCCGCGCCCCCACCCCGAAGGAGACCCGCATGCGCCTGCCCCTTCTCCTCCTCGGCGCCGCCCTCATGCTGGCGGGCTGCGGGTCGGTGACCGACAAGGTCGAGAGCGCCGCCAACCGCTCCTTCACCAGCGGCGCGCTCGGCAAGCCCTATGCGGAGGTGGCGAGCCTCGGCACCTCGCCGCTCGAGCGGCTGGCCGGCAACGACCGCGCCACCTTCGGCCCGATGCTGGGCGCGACGCCGCTCACCAACGGCATGACCATCTACCGCCACATGGCGCCGTCGGCGCGCACGGGAAACCGGCACCAGCTTCGCCGGCCTGGTCGGCACCTCGACGGTGAGCGACAACAACCGGCTGTCCTATTTCCTGGTCGGCCCCGACGGCTTCGTGAAGGACTGGGCCACCGGCTCGGTGACCGGCAACGCCTCGGACTGCGTCACCTACATCGGCGGCATCATCAAGCGCTGCTCCGACGTCAGGCAGTTCAACGCCGCGCTCGCGCTCTACGACGCACGCGTGCAGACCAAGGACGGACAGCCGATCTCGGTCTGGGGCACGCCGCGGCCGGGCAGCCTGTAGGCAAACCGGCGCCCGCGCATTGACGGACGCGCGCGCATCTGGCATTGCCGCGCCCTTGTTGGACGTCTGAAAGCAGCAATGGCACCCCGCCCCTTCCGCCTCGGCCGCGCGCGCACCGGCCTCGGTATCTTCGCCACCCGGCCGATCAGGAAGCGCACCCGGCTCGCCGAATACAAGGGCCCGCGGCTGACCACCAAGGAAGCCGAAAAGGCCGAGAAGGCCGGCAACCGCTATCTCTACGAGATCAACAGCCGCTGGACCATCGACGGCACCCCGCGCAGCAATATCGCGCGCTATTTCAACCACTCCTGCAACCCGAACGCCGACACCTCGATCCGCGGCGGGCGCATCTTCGTCTACGCCATCAAGAACATCGAGCCGGGCCAGGAGATCGTCTACGACTACGGCATCGACTACCTGAAAAACGTCATCGGCAAGTCGAACTGCAAGTGCTCGCGCTGCATGCGGCGGCGCGCCAAGCGCGCGCGCGAGCGGCGCGCGGCCCAGAAGCGCAAGGCGGCAAGGGTGGCGGCCAAGCGGCGGGCGGCGCGGAAGAAGAAGTAGGCAAGGCCGTCGTCCCGGCCAAGCGAGCGTTTGCGAGCGCGAGCCGGGGCCCAGTACGCCGGGCCCTATCGCCAAGACACGGCGTACTGGATGCCCTGAGTTCACAAAGGCGCTGCTCTGGCGCGAGAACAAAAAACCGCTGCCGGCAAGTCCGGACACTTGAAAGGGAGAGAAAGCATGACACTCGACATCCGCCGCGTCGTCACCGGCCACGATGCGCAAGGCAAAGCCCGCGTGCTGATCGACGAGAAGGTGAAGAACGTGTTCTCGCAGCGGCCGGGCGCGCATTACAGCGTGATCTGGTCGAGCGACACGCTGCCGGCCGACAATGACGGCGACGAGGACCCGACGAGCCGGAAGATCGGCACCACGATTCCGGGCGGCTCGGTGTTCCGCATCGTGTCGTTCGGGCCGGGCGTCGCCCCGCGCAACCACCGCACCGACTCGATCGACTACGCGGTGGTGATGAAGGGCGAGATCGACATGGACCTCGACGGCGAGGTCGTGCACCTGAAAGCCGGCGACGTGCTGGTGCAGCGCGGCACCATCCACAACTGGATCAACAAAGGCAGCGAACCCTGCATCATCGCCTTCACGCTGGTGGCGGCCAAGCCGGTGACGGTGAACGGCAAGACGCTGAACGCGCAGGGGTGATCTTTCTGTCGTCCCGGCCAAGCGATGCAAAGCATCGCGCGAGCCGGGACCCATAACCCCTACCGTCTCGATGGACTGCGGCGTCTGGGTCCCCGCCTGCGCGGGGACGACGTTATGTATCCAGCTCCGGGTAATGCCGGAATATCCCGCTCTCGTTGAACGGGATGCGACGGGCCGAATCGAGATAAGGCCGCAAGCTCTTGCGCTGCGCCACGGCGTCGTGGATGCCGGCGAGGCCGGGCAGCTTGCGCTCGATGCCTTTCATCGCCTTGGGGAAGGCGTAGCGCAGGCCTTCGATGAGCTGGAAGACCGACAGGTCCATGGTGCTGAAGCGCTTGCCCAGCATCCAGGGCCCGCCGCTCTTTTCGACCACGCCCTCGAAATAGCCGAGATATTTCGGCGCGCGCTCGCGCAGGAAGCCTTGCGTGTAGCGCCTGGCCTCCTTCTTCTGGTCCTCGTAATAGAGGCCGCTGCCGACCGGGTGATGGGTGTCGTGGATCTCCTTCACGAAGTCGGACACCGTGAGCTGCAACTGGTGCAGCCAGAGCCGGTCGGCCTCGGCTGCCGGCGCGCGCTTCAGGCGCGGGCCGAGGTAGAACAGGATTTCGGCCACCTGCGCGACGACGAGCTTGCCGGCCTTGAGGAACGGCGGCGCAAAGGGCGGCCGCCGGCCCTCCTCCATCATCGCCAGCATTGCGTCCATGCCGCCCTTTTGGCGCGCGACGTCGTCGTAGGCGGCGCCGGCGTCCTCGAGCGCGAGCCGCACGAACTCGCCGCGGCCCTGAATCTCCGGCCAGTAATAGAGCTGATAGCGCATGGGTGAACCACTTCGGCGTCATGCCCGCGCCTGTCGCGGGCATCCACGTCTTCTGTTATTCAAGCAAGACGTGGATGGCCGGGACAAGCCCGGCCATGACGAATGTCGAGCGAAGTGCCGCCTCAGCCCGCCACCAGCCGCACCGCCGGCCGGTCGCCGACCACGCGGTTGCGGCCTTCCGCCTTGGCCTGGTAGAGGCGCTTGTCGGCGACACCGAACAAGGTGTCGTAATCGGTGCCGTCGCGGCTGCAGGTGGCGACGCCGATGCTGACCGTCACGTGGGCATCGGCGGCCACCGCGGCGCCGGCGATGCGCTTGCGGATGCGCTCGGCAAGCGCGAGCGCGTCGTCGGCATTGACGCCGTCGGCGATGACGACGAATTCCTCGCCGCCGAAGCGGTAGGTGAAGTCCGACACCCGCGCCGCCGCCATGATGTCGAGCACGATACGCTTGAGCGCCTTGTCGCCGGCGGCGTGGCCGAAGCGGTCGTTGAAGGCCTTGAAATGATCGAGGTCGATGAACAGCAGCGCCAGCGGCCGTCCGGCGGCGGCGGCATGCTCGACCGAGCGGCGGCCATGCGCCTCCAGCGAATGGCGGTCGAGCGCGCCGGTGAGCGCGTCGCAGCCTGTGCGCGCCAGGAGGTCCTCGTAACGCTCGCGGTAGGTGAGCGTGTCGAAGATGTCCCAGATGCGCGGCGCGCTGCGCCGGCGGCCGAGCGGACGCTCGAAATAGCGCAAATAGACGGCGGCCATGCCGCTGTAGAGCACGACCGCCGCCATCTTCGCCACCCAGCCGCCGACCAGCACGTTCAGGCCGGCGCCGGTGAGCATGTGCAGGCCGGCGTAGAACGCCACCTGGTCGAAGGTGAGCACCAGCGCCGAGCAGGCGAGCAGGCGCGCAAACAGCCTGTCGCCGAACCAGGTGCGCGCGCGCTCGTACAAGAGGATGATGAGGATGCAGTCGAAGAACAGGATCGCCGTTCCCCACACCATCAGCGCCCCCATCTCGTTGAGGAAGCCGAAATCGGCGGCGCGGCCGGGCGACAATGCGACCAGCGTGTGATGGCGCATCACGAAAGCGAGCACGAACAGGAGCACGTTGCCGAACAGCAGGCCGTAGATCGGCTGTCGCACGACCGCGGCGTCCTCGCGGATGTAGAGCAGCAGCAGCATCATCAGCTTGCCCGTGAACAGCACGGTCGAGCCGGGCGAGGTGACGACGCCGAACGGCAGCGCGACGTAGAGGATGCCGGCGAGATAGGTCTCGAGGAAGTGCATCACCCCGAGCGCGCAGAAGAAGGCGCCGAGCCCGATGCGGGTGCGCGCGCGCAGGAGCGCGGCCAGCGCGACGAAATAAATCAGCGCATCGACCGCGAGCAGCAGGACGTTCTGTAATTCAGCCATCGCACCGTTCGGCCCGCGCCACCCTTGCGCGAAGCCCCGCCTCACCCCGAGCCCCGGCAGTATAGAAGCAAACGCCTTGCAGACCAGCAGGCAGGCTAGCAATTCGGCAGGCGATTCGCCGCAACGGGAAAGCCGGCGGCAGCGCCATCGCACCACTGCCGGCCGACCGTTTCGCAGAGGGTGTCTGTCTCAGTTGACAGCGAAGCAGTAAAACAGCCCGTCGCCGCCGGTCGAGCGCAGGTCGGCTTGCGTGCAGCCGCCACCCGCGCCGCGCGAGGGATGCGACGAGTTCCACGATTTGGCCGGCGCCGATTCGTCGAGCCCGGCGCGGTCCGAGTGGCCGAGCATGGCCGCCCCTTGCGTGCCCGACGTCCAGTTCTTGCAGGTGCGGTCGTCGCTGCCGGCAAAGGCGGTGCCGTCCGGCTGCGAGCCGGTGAGGATGTCGTGACGGTTCGGCGTGTCGCCGCGGCCGTTGATCACCTCGCCTTTTTCCGACAGCGCGGTCTGCTTGGTGAGGTTGTTGGCGCCGTGCAGCTCGGCGACATTCTTGGCGATGACCGTGCCTTTGGCGTTCATCCACGGGCCCTTGCCGATGCGGTCGCGCGCGTTCACCGCGCCCGCCCCTTGCGTCGACAGATAAGCGCGCCAGGTCTTGCCGCCGGCTCCCGCCGCCTGCGCGAGCTGCTGGCAATGGCGGTCGGCGCCTTCGAGACCGCCGAGGTCGGCGCCTTTGCCCAGCCCCTGACTGGTGACGAAGAAGGTCATCGCCTGCTGCGCTTGCGCCGGCTGCACACACGCCAAAGCCAGGCACGCCGCGAGCGGAGCGCCCCATTGAACGAGTTTCATTCGATATCTCCCGGTGCGGCGCGCGTGAGCGCGCGCCTTAGGCCGAGCAAAACACCAGGAAGCCGGCGCTATTCCGCCAATCACGCGAATGTCACTGCGCGCGGTTAGACGCGGCCGCCGCGGTTGCTCAGCCGCCGGGTTTCGCGCCGTATTGCTCGTCGGTAACCGGTTCCAGCCACTTCACGTGCTCGCCGCTCTCATCGGCTTCCTGCATGGCGAGGTGCTCCATGGCGTGCCCGGGCGCGGCGCCATGCCAGTGCTTCTCGCCGGGCGGAATCCAGACGGTGTCGCCTGCCCGCACTTCGCGGATCGGCCCCTCCCAAGTCTGCACGCGGCCGACGCCGGAGACGATGGCGAGCGTCTGCCCGAGCGGATGGGTGTGCCAGGCCGTGCGCGCGCCCGGCTCGAAGCGCACCCAGGCCGAGCGGATGCGCGCCGGCGCCGGCGCCTGCACCACCGGATCCTGCCACACGGTGCCGGTGAAGCTGGGCGCAGCCATGCGCTTCGACGGGCGCGACCCGCAAGTGAAGATGTCCATGCGTTTCCTCTTTGCCTTATCCTTCGCAGGAAGCTTAATGCGGCAAGCCTCCGGGCGCCAGCGACGGCCCCAAGCGGCAAACGCCTGGCCGGCAAACAAAAAGCCCGGCGTCGCCGCCGGGCCTGGCATTGCACGCGATTGCGGGAGGATCAGGCCGGCTGCAAGTTGCCGGCGGCCTGCTTGCCGCGCTCGGTGACGATCTCGTAGCTGATCTTCTGGCCTTCGACCAGCGAACGCATGCCGGCACGCTCGACCGCGGTGATGTGCACGAAGACGTCCTTCGAGCCATCATCCGGCTGAATGAAGCCGAAGCCTTTTTGGGTATTGAAGAACTTCACAGTTCCGACGGGCATCAGTAGTTCCTTTCGCGCTTCTCGTTGATCGCCTCTCCCCGTCTATCGCGGAAGGGCGGCAACAATCTGTTTTGGGAGTTCACTTGAAGCGCAGCCCAAGCCGGGAGCGTGGCAGCAAGGTGAGGCCGAAAACCAGGTTGCGGGCGGCGACATAAACGGATTTCGCGCGACGGTCAACGGCATCCCGCGCGAAGCGCGCGGTCATATAACGCTTTATGAATTGGTAATCGCCGCGCCCTATAGTCTCTGCCGCGGCCGGCGCGTTAACGAATAATGAATGTCATACCCGGCCCCGAGGCCTGCGGTGTCATGGAGAAAGACAAACGAAAAGCGCGGCGCCGGCCGATCCGCTACACCGCCTGGCTGGTGCTGGGGCCGGCTATCCGCCATAGCTGTTTATTATCCGACATTTCCGAAACCGGCGCCCGCATCGATTTCGAAGAACCGGACGCGGTGCCGGATCGCTTCCTGCTGTGGCTCAACGGCAAGGGCTCGGCGCGGCGCACCTGCCAGGTCGTGTGGCGCAAGAAGCAGCAGATCGGCGTCAAGTTCGAGCTACGGCTGCCGGACGGCGAGCGCGCCGTCCTCAAGGCCAGCCGCAGCGCCGCACCGCGCGACGCCTGACCGCAGGCGCGCTTTAAGCCTGCTGAATGGCCGAGAGCAGCCATTGGCCGCCGCGCGCGCGGCGGAAGGTCCAGAGCTCGGTGACCTCCTCCGGCGTGCCGCCTTCGACGGTGCGGCCGCTCGCGCGCTCGATCGTGCTGTCGGTAGCCGCATAGCGCATGGCGACGGTTGCGTATTCGGCGTCGCCTTCGCGCCAGGCTTCCGCCAGGTCGCCTTGCAGCAGCTTCACGTCGCCGACCTTGTTGACGAGGCCGCGGCTCGCGTTTTCCGACAGCTCCTCGCTGAAGTAGGACAGCATCTCGGGCGTGACGCGCGCGCGCAGCGCGTTGAGGTCCTCCGCCGAATAGGCGGTCTGCACGTCGCCGAGCAGGGTCTCAAAGTCGTCGTAGTCTTCCTTGGCGATGGCGAGCGGCTCGCCTTCCGGCTTGTTGGCGCCGAACATGGAGCCGAGGGCGGTGAAGTTCTGCGTGCTCGCGCCGGCGGGCGTCGGCGCCGGCGTGGCGGCCGCATAGGCGGGCGCGTTGCGGCGCTGCCACCAGGCGAAAGCAAGCCGCGCGACGATGACGATCAGCACCACCTGCAGCACGAGGCCGATGATGGAGGCGAAGCCCGCCATGCCGCCGAACAGGCCGTGGCCGAACAGCAAGCCGAACAGGCCGGCGCCAAGGAAGCCCATGGCGAGGCCGCCGAGCAGACCGCCACCGAACATGCCGCCGAAGAGACCGGGGCGCGCCGCCGTCTGCGCGGCGCCGGTCGTAGCGCGGCCGGGCTGCGTGACGCCGGGCTGCGTCACCGAGCGCTGAATCGGCGAGGCCGCATTGGGAGCCGTCGCCGTCGGGGGCGGCGCCGAAAAGGTGCGCGTACCGCGGCTGCCTGCGGAGAAGCCGCGGCCGGCGCGCGCGTCGGCGTAGTCGGCGGCGAACAGGACAAACGCGGTTGCAACGGCGGCAAGCGCGATCAGCCAGCGGTGGCGAAGCATGTCTTGAATCTCCCGGCTCAAATGGCGATGAGAGAATAGGTGGAAAGACAACGATTTGTAAGGGGTTCGGGCCCCCATGCGTCCCGGAGTCGCGGCTCATAGTTGCCGCCTTGACGTCACGGTAATGTCATGGGCGCGCCCGGAACTTACCAGCGGCTCAAGCGATTTTCATGGCGTCCCCGGAAAGGAGACGCGCCGATGAAAACCGCGCTCGCTTTCGCCCTCGTGCTGATGCTGGAAACCGCCGCGCAGGCGGCATACGCCCCCGTCGCGCCGCAGCGCCTGACGGCGCCGCCTGACGAATCGGCCGTGCTCGTCGGCCCGGCCGGCGCCATGCTCGAATCGGACTACTTCCAGGCGCCGCGCTCTCCGCTGACCGCACGCCGCGTCTTCCCGTGCCGCCTGCAACTGTCGGTGTTCGACAAGACCCGGCTGGCCCAGTCCTGCCACTGACGGCGGAACAGCAATCGCAACATCACCTGCTATCGCCGCGCGTGGGCTCCCGCGCCTGCGCGCGGCGACGTTTGCGACGGAACCCAAGCGCCGGTGAAGCCGTTATTTCAAGGAACTGCGTATGGCTTAGACACAGCCGTTCCGCACGGCTGACAACTCATGGGGCGCGAACATGCTGAGCACCGTACTCATCGTTATTCTCATCCTGGCGCTGATCGGCGCCTTCCCGCGCTGGGGCTATTCCAGCGGCTGGGGCTACGGTCCGTCCGGCCTCGTCGGCGTGCTGCTGATCGTCGTGCTGGTCCTGGCGCTGACCGGACGCGTCTGATCACGACGCCAGCGTCTGCTTCACCTCGGCGACGAGCTGCTTGAGGGTGAAGGGCTTGGCCAGGAAGGCGTATTGCTCCTGGCTCGGCAGATTCTTGGCGAAGGCTTCCTCCGCGTAGCCGGAGACGAAAATAATCTTCACATTCGGATCACGCCGGCGCAGCTCCTTGAGCAGCGTCGGCCCGTCCATTTCCGGCATCACCACGTCCGAGACGACCAGATCGACGTGGCCCTCGCGCTCGAACACCTCCATCGCCTCGACGCCGTTGCCCGCCTCCAGCACGGTGTAGCCGCGCGACGACAGCCCGCGCGCATTGAGCGCGCGCAAGCCTTCCTCGTCCTCGACCAGAAGAATGACGCCCTGCCCGGTGAGGTCGGCGGCGGCGGCCTTGGCCGTCTCCGCCGCGGCCATGGCGCCCGCGATCGCCGGGGCTTCGGCGGGCGCGGCTTCCTCGGCGCCGGGGATGTGGCGCGGCAGGAAGATGCGGAAGGCGGTGCGGCCGGGCTCCGAGTCGGCATAGATGAAACCGCCGGTCTGCTTGACGATGCCGTACACCGTCGAGAGCCCGAGGCCGGTGCCCTTGCCGACTTCCTTGGTGGTGAAGAAGGGCTCGAATATCTTGTCGATGATTTCGGGCGGGATGCCGGTGCCGGTGTCGGTCACCTCCACCATCACATAGTCGCCGCTCGGCATGCCCTTGGCGCCGAGCTTGCCCGAGTCGCTCGCCTCGACATTGGCGGTGCGCACGGTGAGCTTGCCGCCGTCCGGCATGGCGTCGCGCGCGTTGACCGCCAGATTCACGATCACCTGCTCGAGCTGCGAGATGTCGACCTTCACCGGCCACAGGTCGCGGCCGTGCACGACCTCGAGCGACACCTTCTCGCCGATCAGGCGCTTGAGCAGCATGCCGAGGTCGCCCAGCACCTCGCCGAGGTCCAGTATCTGCGGGCGTAATGTTTGTTTGCGCGAGAACGCCAGCAGTTGCCGCACCAGCGCGGCGGCGCGGTTGGCGTTCTGCTTGATCTGCATGATGTCCTTGAAGGACGGGTCGGTCGGCTTGTGCGCATTGAGCAAAAAGTCGGTCGCCATCATGATGGCGGACAGCACGTTGTTGAAGTCGTGCGCGATGCCGCCGGCGAGCTGGCCGACCGATTCCATCTTTTGCTGCTGGTAGACGCGATTCTCCAGCGTGCGCTGCGCGGTGGTCTCGAGCGCGTAGACGATGGCCGCCTCGCCGTCGCGCTCTTCCTCCTCCACCGACGAAACGAAGAAATTGGCCCACCGCTCGCTTTTGCCCTCGAGCGCGGCCTCCACCGGCGCGATGTCGCCTTGGCCCTCCGCCGCCTTGCGGATGGCGGCCTCGAGCGCCGGCCGGTCGCGCCCGGCGGCGACCGCCAGGATGGAGCGGTCATCGCTCTTGAGCACGTCCTCGAAGGCGGAGGCAAAGCGCGCATTGCTCCGCACGATGCGGCCGGCGCGATCGACGGTGGCGATCGCCATGGGCGTGTTCTGGAAGAAGCGCATGAAGCGCACTTCCGCCGCGCGCTGCGGGTCGCCGTCCTTGGCGCGGTTGAGCACGAGCGTGCGCGAGGGGCCGGCCTTGCCATCGGCGCCGTAAGCCACCTTGTGGAACAGCCGCACCGGCACCGGCTTGCCGGTGCGCGACTTCAGGTCGAGGTCGAGCACTTCCGTCTTCACCTCGCCCGGCACGGCGGCGAGCGTGGTCAGGAGCGCGGCGCCCTCGCCGGCGACGATGTCGGCGAGCTTGAGCGCGCCGACGCCGACCTGCGCCAGATCGTGGTCGAGCCAGGTGGCCAGCGTGGCGTTGAGGTAGACGACGTCGCCCGCGGCGTCGACCGAGAAGAAGCCGGCCGGGGCGTGGTCGAGATAGTCGATGGCGTGCTGCAGCTCCTGGAAGACGTTTTCCTGCCGTTCGCGCTCGCGCGTCACGTCGGCGAGCGACCAGACGGTCATCTTCGCCTCGCGCTTGCTGTCGCCGAGCGGGCGCACGCGCAGCCGCAGCCAACGGCCGGCCTCGCCGGCGGCGCCCGCGATGCGCACCTCCTCCTGCAGGCGGCGGCCTTCGCGCGCCGCCTTGAGCAGGCGGTAGATCGATTCCGACACGTCGGGATCGCCGATGAACACCCGCTCGATCGGCCGCAGGTCGTTGCCGTCGGCGGCGCCGATGAGGTCGAGATAGGTCGCGTTGGCGTAATAGACGCGCCCGCCCTGGTCGGTGATCAGGATGCCGTCGAAAGCCCCGTCCACCGCCGCCTTGAGCAGCGGATTGCCCGGCGCGCGGCCGCCGATGCGCATGATGCCGGAGGCCATGGCGAAGAGCGCGAAGACGCCGATGGTGCCGAGCACGGCCAGAAGGCCGAGAATGTAGGTCTCGGCGTGCTCGCGGCCGATATAGACCAGGCCGCCGGCGGCGGCGACCAGCAGCAGCGCGACCAGCAGCACCATGCCGACGGAGCCGCCCTGCGGCGCCTCCTGGCTTTGGTCGAAAGCCCGGCGCCCCTGCGGTCCGCTGCGCTCGCGCGCCGAGGTCCCCTCACCTGCCATTCCGGTTTCGAGCCCTGTCTTGCCGCGGCGCGCGCGCCTTGCCAAACCCTACCCTGAGTGCCTTAAGCCGGCCTACCGGCGCAAGGGGAAGGCGGCCGCCATCCAACCTTTTGCGGCCTCACTGCCGCCGCGCAACCGACCGCCGCAGCTTCATGACATAGCCGATGACCTCCGCCACCGCCTTGTAATGCTCGGGCGGAATGGCCTCATCCACGTCGACGGTGGCGTGCAGCGCGCGGGCGAGCGGCGGGTTCTCGACCACCGGGATCGCGTGTTCGCCGGCGACTTCCCTGATCCTGAGGGCGAGCGCGTCGACGCCCTTGGCGACGCAGACCGGCGCGTCCATGCCGCGCTCGTATTGCAGCGCGACCGCGTAGTGGGTCGGGTTGGTGATCACCACCGAGGCCTTCGGCACCGACGCGATCATGCGCTTGCGCATGCGCATCTGGCGCATCTGCTTGAACTTGCCCTTGATGACGGGATCGCCTTCCGACTGCTTGAACTCCTCCTTCAATTCCTGCAGCGACATCTTCTGCCGCTCGTACCATTGCTTGTACTGGAACAGGAAGTCGGCGGCCGCGACGATCGCGAGCATGGCCACCACCGCGCCCATCAGCTTGAGCGACAGGACCAGGATGAACGGCAGGAGCGCGCCGATGTCCATGGTCACCAGGCTCTCGAAGCGGTCGCGCTCGGGCCACATCAACACCGTGAGCACGGTGCCGACCACCACCAGCTTGAGCAGACCCTTGGCGAAATTGGCGATCGCCTGCATGGAGAACATGCGCTTGAGGCCCGCCATCGGCGAAATCTTGGACAGCTTCGGCGTCAGCGTCTGGGTCGACCAAACCAGCCGATGCTGGATCATGTTGCCGGCCACCCCCGCCAGGATCAGGAGCAGCAGGGGCAAGCCGACCGCCGCCACCATTTCGAAGCCGATGCGCTGGAACAGGCGCGGGATCGCCGGCCCGTCCATCGGAATGGCGTGCGCGTTGGCGAAAATGCCGCGCATGGTGCCGCTGAGGTCGCGTCCCACGCTGCCGGCAAAGGTCATCAGCACGAGCGTGGCGGCGGCCATGATGAACCAGGTGTTGACCTCCTGGCTCTTGGCCACGTCGCCGCGCTGAAGCGCCTCGTCGAGACGCTTTTGCGATGGTTCTTCTGTTTTATTGTCCTTGTCGGGTGCGTCGGCCATGCGCGCGCCTCAGCGGCTCGGCAGCAGTTGCCCGAGAACGCCTTCCAGATAACTGACGAAGGTGCCCATCATGGCGCCGATCACCAGCAGCATCAGCAACAGGCCGAGCAGGATCGACAGCGGCAAGCCGATGAAGAACACCTGCATCTGCGGCATCAGCCGCGACAGCACCCCCAGCCCGAGATTGAACAGCAGCCCGAACGCGAGGAACGGCGCCGAGAGCTGGATGCCGATGCGGAACGCGGTGGCGATCACATTGGTGATGTGCTGCGCCATGTCGCCGGTGAGCGGCACCTCGCCCGGCTTGAAGATGGAATAGCTGTCGTTCATCGCCGCGATCACCATGTGGTGCATGTCGGTGGCGAAGACGAGCGTGATGCCGAGCAGTGCGAGGAAGTTGCCGACCAGCATGCCCTGCTGGTTCTGCGTCGGATCGACGGCGGTGACGAAGCCGAGGCCCAACTGCTGGGCGGCGACGGCGCCGGCGGTCTGCAAGGCCGAGATCGCCAGCCGCGCGGTCAAGCCCAGCAGAACCCCGATCAGGATCTCCTGGAACAGCATCACGATCACCGGTGCGAGCGCGGTGAGGTTGACGGCATAGGCGTTCTGATGGGCCGGCAAGAGGATGGCGGTCAGCACCAGCGCGATGGTGAGCCGCACGCGCGCCGGCAGGTTCTGCTCGCCGATGCCCGGCATCAGCATCACCATGGCGCCGACGCGCGCGAAGGTGAGCAGGAAGGCGGCGGCCAGCGCCGGGAGAAAGGAAACGTCGATGCTCATCGCCGAACTCCAGGGTCCCCGCTCGCGCGGGGACGAGCGGCGGACGGAACGGGGACCATGCGCCTAGCCGCTGACGATGCGGGCGGCGATCCGCAGCATCTCCGCATGCAGCTTCTCGGCCATGAAGGGCAGCGCGACGATCAGCGACATGAAAATTGCTAAAATCTTGGGCACGAAGGCGATGGTCATTTCCTGGATCTGCGTCAGCGCCTGGAACAGCGAAATGACGAGGCCGACCGCCAGGCCGACCAACATGACCGGCGCCGAGACGATGATCAAAGTAAAGATCGCGTCGCGCGCGACATCGAGAACTTCCGGCCCGGTCATTTTTCCCCACTTGCTCCGTTGTCATCGCCCGCGAAGGCGGGCGATCCAATAAACGCGTCAGATCGGCATCCGCATGATTTCCTCGTAGGCCGCGATCACCTTGTCGCGCACCGCGACCACCGCATCGATGGCGACCTCGGTCTCCGACACCGCGGTGACGACGTCGACCATGTTGGCCTTGCCGTTGGCGGCCGCGCGCGCCTGCGTGTCGGACTTGCGGCCCATCTCGTTGAGCGCGCCGACCGCTTCCTTGAGCACGCTGGAGAAGCTCGTCGCGCTGTCCTCCGGTATGCCGGCGCCCTTGGCGAGCGCGGCGGCCGGATTGGAGGTCAGCTTGGCGACGCTGGCGTAGGCATTGGCGGCGGAGATCGGGTTGGCCATGGTTTCAAGCCTTCAGGTTGCGGGCTGCGTCAGGCGCGCAGGATGTCGATGGTGCGCTGGAGCATCCGGCGCGTGGCGCTGATCACGTTGATATTGGCCTCGTAGGAGCGTTGGGCCTCGCGCATGTCGGTCATTTCGACGAGCGAATTGACGTTCGGGTATTTGACGTTGCCGTTCTGATCTGCGGCCGGATGGCCGGGCTCGTATTTGAGGCGGAAGGCGGAGTTGTCCGGCTGCACCTTGCCGAGCTCGACGAGACGGGCGCCGAGCGTGCGGTTGAGCTCGCTGTAGAAGGTCGGCATCTTGCGGCGGTAGGGGTCGGCGCCCGGCGTGGTCGGCGTCGAATCGGCGTTGGCGATGTTTTCCGAGATGACCCGCATGCGCCCGGCCTGCGCGCGCAGGCCGGAGGCGGCGATCGCCAATGTCTTCATGAAGTCCATGTCGATCCTCTCTGTTCTTTTGCCGCCGGCGCGCTATCAGCCGCGCTTGCCGACCGCGGTCTTGAGCAAATTGAGGCTGCGGGTGTAGAGCGCGGTCGCCGCCTGGTAATCCATCTGGTTGCCGGCGATCTTCATCATCTCTTCCTCGAGATTGACGGCGTTGCCGGTCGGCTTCACCTCGTAGTTGCCGGCCGCGTTGCCGAACTGCGCCCGCGCGAGCTCCTTGCCCATGATGTGGCTGCGGTCGGTGCGCGCCAGCGTCACGCCCGGCACCGATTCCGCCACGGTCTCGCTGGGATCGCTGAATTTCGGCGGCTTCAGGTCGCGCGCGCGGAAGTTCGGCGTGTCGGCATTGGCGACGTTTTCGGCCAGCACGCGCTGGCGTTCCTGCCCCCATTCCAGCCGGGTTCGGAGCATGGACAGGATCGGAATGTCTGAAAGCGCCATCGGCCCCTCCCCGCCCGCGGCGCATGTGCCGCGGCACTAGGCAGACTTTGCCGGGCGTATGGTTAATGACCGGTAAAGGAATATTGGAACCGGACGCCTCATTAACGACATTTACTATAATGAATAAGTCCGTTCCGGCCGCTTGATGCGAGATGGGGCTTTATTTGTTAAGAGTCTGTTAGTAATGCGGGCGGCAAATAGTGCCTGCGTCATTAACTATTCGGGCGAACTCCGTCCGGTGAGCGGCGGCACGAACAACGGAGCGAATTGATGTTCGAGACCCTCTTCGGCTCGGGGATGCCGCTGGCGGCGCGATTTTTCATCGCGTTCCTGGTGGTGCTCGCGCTGATCGGCGTGACCGCCTGGCTGGTGCGCCGCTTCGGCGCCAACCGCCTGGCCGGCGCCGCGCGCGGACGCCAGCCGCGCCTGGCGGTGATCGACGCCGCCAGTGTCGACGGCCGCCGCCGCCTGGTGCTGATCCGCCGCGACAATGTCGAACACCTGCTCATGATCGGCGGGCCGACCGACGTCGTGGTCGAGCAGAACATCGTGCGCGCCGGCACCACCCGCGATTCTGCGCGCGAGCCCGGCCGCCCTGCCCCCGAAATTCCCGTGCGCGGCCCCGTGGCAGTCGAGAGCGCCTGGCCGCTGCAACCGCTCGGCGAACCGGCTCCGGTCGCGCCATCGCGGCAATTCCGCGGCGTCACCGAAGAGCCATGGCTTGCGCCCGAGCCGGGCGCGCGGCCACGTCCGTCCGAGCCTTTCGTTGCGCCCGAACTGCCGCCGCGCATGGCACCGGAGTTCGCCGCGCCGCCTCCTCCGCCGCCGGCACCGCGTCATGAGCCGGCGCCGCGCGCCGCGCCGCCGGTCGCCGCCGCCGAGCCGACGCCGCAGACCGATCACACCCTGGCAGAGATGGCACAGCAGTTGGAAGCCGCGCTCCGCCGCGCGCCGATGCCGGAAGGCCGCCCGCCGGTGACCGATCCGCTCGCCGCGCAGGCCCCGCACGCCAAAGCGAGCGAG
>JALHRB010000028.1 GCA_022841665.1 Pseudolabrys sp. | reverse complement strand
AAGCGCGCCGCGCTTGCCGAGGTGCGCGCCGAGCAGCAGGCGATCGTGCGCGAGGCGGAACTCGCCGACCGCCGCCTGACGGCGCTTGCCGCCGACCGCAGCGGCGCCGAGCAGCGCCGCGACGGCGCCCGCAACCAGATCGCCACTTTGGAGCAGCGCATCGCGGAAGCGCAAAGCGCGCGCGCCGAACTCGAAAACGCGCCGCAGGTCTTCGCCGAGAAGCGCGAGGCGCTGATCAGCGAGGTGCAGCTCGCGGAAGCCGACCGGCGCGCCTGCGCCGACCGCCTGCAGGAAGCCGAGAACGCGCTCGCCGCCGCCGACCGCGACGCCCGCGCCGCGCTCGAGGCCGCCAGCCACGCGCGCGAGGAACTGGCGCGCGCCGAGGAGCGCTTCGAAGGCGCCAAGCGGCGCCTGACCGACATCGCGCGCGAGATCCACGACATGCTCGAGGTCGAGCCGGCCGCCGTCGCCGCGCTGGCCGAGATCGAGCCGAATGCCGCCCTGCCCGACCTGACCGAGACCGAGGCCACCTTGGAGCGGCTGCGCCGCGAGCGCGAGCGCCTCGGCGCGGTCAATTTGCGCGCCGACGAGGAATTGCAGGAAGTCGAGGCGCAGCACACCAAGCTCACCACCGAGCGCGACGACCTGGTGCAGGCGATCGGCAAGCTGCGCCAGGGCATCCAGAGCCTCAACCGCGAGGCGCGCGAGCGGCTGCTGGCGTCGTTCGAGCAGGTGAACAAGCACTTCCAGCATCTGTTCACGCAGCTGTTCGGCGGCGGCACCGCCGAGCTTCAGCTGATCGAGAGCGAAGACCCGCTGGAAGCGGGCCTGGAAATCCTCGCCAAGCCCCCGGGCAAGAAGCCGGCGACGCTGTCGCTGTTGTCGGGCGGCGAGCAGGCGCTCACCGCGATGGCGCTGATCTTTGCCGTGTTCCTCACCAATCCGGCGCCGATCTGCGTGCTGGACGAGGTGGACGCGCCGCTCGACGACCACAACGTGGAGCGCTTCTGCGACCTGCTCGACGAGATGATCGCCTCGACCGACACGCGCTTCGTGATCATCACGCACAATCCGATCACCATGGCGCGGATGAACCGGCTCTACGGCGTGACCATGGCCGAGCGCGGCGTGTCGCAACTGGTGTCGGTGGACCTGGAAGCCGCGGTGCGGTTCAGGGAAGCGGGCTGAGCTAGCGTCGTAGGGTGGGCTAAGGCGGCATAGCCGCCGAGCCCACCAACCACATCTCGACAATTTGCGGACGTCAATTTGCAGACGCCGTTGGTGGGCACGGCGCGCCACAGCGCGCCTTTGCCCACCCTACGGCCATTGCCGTCAGTTTTTTGCCGCCGCCGGCTGCGCCGCGCGCAGCGCAAGGATGCGCGGGTTTGGCAGCATGACGTTGCGCGCAAGGCCGAGCCGGGCGAGCACGGCAATCGTCACATAAGTGAGATCGATCTCCCACCACTTGTGGCCGTGCCTGGCCGATGTTGGATCGGCGTGATGGTTGTTGTGCCAGCCCTCGCCGAACGCCGCCAAGCCCACCAGAACATTGTTCCGGCTGTCGTCGTTGGTGTTGTAGAGGCGGTAGCCCCACATGTGCGTCAGCGAGTTCACCGACCAGGTGACGTGCCACACCAGCACGATGCGCACGAAGACGCCCCAGACCAGCAGGCTGGCGCCGAACTGCAGGGCGTCGGCAAGCGTGCCGCCGCCGATCAGCCCCGCTGCGAGGCCGCCGGCGAAGAATAAAATCCAGGTCGCCAGGATCGGCGCGTACTGGTAGCGGTCGAGCGTGACGTAGAACGGATCGCGCAGCAGGTCCCGGGCGAAGCGTTCGCTATTGCCCTTGCGCCACAGCTCGCCGTTCTTCACCAGCAGCCAGCCCATGTGGCCCCACAGAAAATTGACCAGCGGACTGTGCGGGTCGCGTTCCTCGTCGGCGTGCTGATGATGCTGGCGATGCGCCGCCACCCAGCGCAGGGGGCTGTCCTGCACGTTGCAGCAGCCGAGCACGGCGAGGAAATATTCGAACCATTTCGGGCAGGTGAAGCCGCGGTGCGTCAGCAGGCGGTGGTAACAGACGTTGATGCCGAGCACGCCGAAGACATAGAGCCCGGCGAAGCAGGCCACGACACCGGCCCAGCTGAAAAACCAGGGGACGAAGGCGAGCAAGGCCAGGAGGTGGACCACCACGATGACCATCAGGTGGCCCTTGGCCACGCGATAGGGCTTGACGCCGGCAGGCAGCGGCAAGCGGCCGGCCTTGGCCGCCGCTGCAGACATACGCGACGGCATGCGACGCCCCCCGAACCCTTGCGGCGGCCACCTTGCCGGTCCTGGACCGGGGAAACAACCCGGATAAGCCGGGGACCGCACGGCTAAAAATAATTCGGATTTCTGCGGACCCGCCGGGAACGAACCCCCTACCCCCGCGTTATTCGCCCGTATGTTTCAGTCGGGCGGCTCCCCCCTTACCCCCCGAATAGCCGTCTGGCGAAAAGGTCCCGAGCTTCGGTTCGGGACCTTTTTTCTTTTCTTGCCAACGGCTTAAGCGTCAGCGGGCGGGCGTCCACACGATAGAGCCTGACGCCGTTAGCGGGGCGTCGCCAATCTGGGTTAGGCTCGGTTCCGTCGCGATTTTGGGAGTCCGTCCATGTCCACCACCGCCTGGGTCGTCCTCGGCCTCGTCGTCGTGCTCATTGTCTGGGCGATCAGCATCTACAACCGGCTGGTCGCCATGCGGCAGCGGGTGAACCAGTCCTTCGCCGACGTCGACGTCCAGCTCAAGCAGCGCCACGACCTGATCCCCAATCTGGTCGAGACCGTAAAGGGTTACGCCACGCATGAGCGCGGAACCCTGGAGGCGGTGGTGAAAGCGCGCAACGCCGCCATGGCGGCGCCCGGCGTCGAGCAGAAGGTGGCGGCCGAGAACATGCTGACCGGCGCCCTGCGACAATTGTTCGCGCTCGCCGAGTCCTATCCGGACCTCAAGGCCAACACGAACTTCCAGCAGCTCCAGTCCGAGCTCGCCGACATCGAGAACAAGCTGGCCGCGGCGCGGCGCTTCTTCAACAACGCGGTGCAGGAATACAACACCGGCATCCAGCAGTTCCCGGCCGCGCTGTTCGCCAGCACCTTCGGCTTCCATCAGCAGCAGTTCTTCGACCTCGGCGAGCAGCGGGCGCAGCTCGACCAGGCGCCGAGCGTGAAGTTTTAGCCCCGCGTTTCCCGGACGCAGCGCAGCACGAAGTGATGCGCTGCAGACCCGGGATCGCCAAGTACCGTTTCCATAACGGTCCCGGATCTGCGGCGCACCGCAAACGCGCTGCGCCGCGTCCGGGACAAGTGGAAGTGAAATGTCCGCCTACGGTCTCTACACCCACATCCAGGCCAACCGGCGGCGCTCGATCGCGCTGCTGATCGGGCTGTTCATCCTGGTCTACGTGCTGGTCTATGCCGGCGCGCTGGTGGCGGAGGTGACGATCTACGGCGACGCGCCGCTCGATTTTCTGCTGCGCGCGGCGGCCTACGATTTCATCAAGGCGGCGCCCTTTGCCACCGCCGGCACGATCCTGTGGGTGCTGATCGCCTACAAGTTTCACCAGAAGATGATCGACGCGGTGACTGGCGGGCACGACGTCACCCGGCAGGAGGAACCGCGGCTTTACAATCTGCTGGAGAACCTCTGCATCTCGCGCGGCATCCCGATGCCCAAGCTCAAGATCGCCGAGGACGCGGCGCTCAACGCCTTCGCGACGGGCTTAAACGAGAAGCAGTATTCCATCACGGTGACGCGCGGGCTGATCGGGGCGCTCAACGACGCCGAAATGGAAGCCGTGCTCGGGCACGAGCTCACCCACATCCGCAACGGCGACGTGCGCATGATGGTGATCGCGGTGGTGATCGCCGGCGTGATCTCGTTCTTCGGCGAGATGGTGTTCCGGCTGTTCTTCCAGAGGGCGTTCTACCGCGGCTCGCGCTCGTCCGGCAGCGGCGACAAGAAGGGCGGCGGCGCCGGCATCGCCATCCTCATCGCCGTCGCGCTGATCGTGGTGGCCTGGCTGCTGTCGATCGTCATCCGCTTTGCGCTCTCGCGCCGGCGCGAATTCCTCGCCGACGCCGGCGCGGTGGAGCTGACCAAGAACCCGGACGCCATGATCGCGGCGTTGCGCAAGATCGAGAACCGTGGCGAGCTCGCCGCCGCCAACTCGGCGGTGATGGAGATGTGCGTGGACAATCCGCGCCAGGGCTTCGCCGACATCTTCGCCACCCACCCCTCGATCGACGCGCGGGTGCAGGCGTTGACGCAATATGCCGGCGGCCACGATCCCGGGCCGCTGGCGGTGGCAGCGCCGGCCGACCAGGCGGCGATCGAGAACGCGGCCGGCGGGCCGTGGGCCGATCCCGCGCCCGAGGGCGGCAAGCCGTTTTTGCCGGAGGAGCCGCCGGCGGCGCCGCGGCGCTGGCGCGGGCCGTGGGGGAAGCGGTAGCGCCCTTCACCTCTCCCCGCTCGCGGGGAGAGGTCGACTTCCGAGCAATAGCGAGGAAGTCGGGTGAGGGGGCGGCGGGCGAGTCTGAGCGGTAATTTAGCGCCCCCTCACCCGGCTCGTGGCTAAAGCCGCTCGCCACCCTCTCCCCGCAAGCGGGGCGAGGGAAGACCCTAATGCCCCTCGAAGCCGATCAGCGTGCGCACCGGCACGCCGAGCTTGCGCAGGCGCTCGGCGCCGCCCAAGTCGGGCAGGTCGATGACGAAGCAGGCGGCCAGCACCTCGGCGCCGAGCTGGCGCAGGAGCTTCACCGCGGCTTCCGCCGTGCCGCCGGTGGCGATGAGGTCGTCGACCAGCACCACGCGCTCGCCCTGCACCAGCGCGTCGGCGTGCATCTCGACGATGTCCTCGCCGTATTCCAGCGCATAGGCCACGCTCACAGTCTTGTGCGGCAGCTTGCCCTTCTTGCGGATCGGCACGAAGCCGGCCGACACCTGGTGCGCCACCGCGCCGCCGAGGATGAAGCCGCGCGCCTCGATGCCGGCGACCTTGTCGATCTTGCCGCCGGCCCAGGGTTGCACCAGCTCGTCGACCGCGCGGCGGAAAGCGCGCGCGTTGCCGAGCAACGTCGTGATGTCGCGGAAGACGATGCCGGCCTTGGGATAGTCCGGGATCGAACGGATCGCGTCGCGCAGGTCGTTGTCGAGGCTCGCGGTGTTCATACGGCTGGTCTCTTCACGTCGCGCCTGTCATGCCCGCGCAGGCGGGCATCCAGTACGCCGCAGTTTCGGGGGAAATCACAAACGCCTGAGATTACCGGATCATCCGCCTTCGCGGATGATGACACAAGACTATGCGGCTGCGCCACGCCTTAGCGCCCGCCCAGCACCCTGCCCGCCACCGCGTCGAGCTTCGCCAGCAGGACGGGATCGCGCGCGTCGGGATGGGTGATCAGCGCGGTGTCGAGCGCGCGGTCGGAGCCGATGGGACACGGCTCGTGCTCGCGCGGGAAATCTTTCGCCAGCCGCGCCACCAGGCGCTTGGCGCGCTCGGCGTTGTCCATCAGCACGTGGATGATCTGCTGTACGGTTACGGCGTCGTGCTCGGGATGCCAGCAGTCGAAGTCGGTGACCATGGCGACGGTGGCGTAACAAATCTCCGCCTCGCGGGCGAGCTTGGCCTCCGGCATGTTGGTCATGCCGATCACCGAATAGCCGAGCGTCTTGTAGGTGATGCTCTCGGCGTAAGTGGAGAACTGCGGGCCCTCGATGCAGACATAGGTGCCGCCACGCACCACCGGGATGCCCTCCTCGCCGGAGGCCTCGTCGATGCGCAGCTTGAGCCGCGGCGACACCGGGTGCGCCATCGACACGTGCGCGACGCAGCCTTTGCCGAAGAACGAGTTGTCGCGCTTGTAGGTGCGGTCGACGAACTGGTCGATCAGCACGAAGGTGCCGGGCGGCAACTCCTCCTTGAACGAGCCGCAGGCCGACAGCGACACCAGGTCGGTGACGCCGGCGCGTTTGAGGACGTCGATGTTGGCCCGGTAGTTGATGTCGGAGGGCGACAGCCGGTGGCCCTTGTCGTGGCGCGGCAGGAACACGACCGGCAGACCCTCGATCTCGCCGATGCGCAGCGCCCCGGAGGGCTCGCCCCAGGGGCTCTGGATGCGCTCCTCGCGCACGTTCGAAAGGCCCGGCAGGTCATAGATGCCCGAGCCGCCGATGATGCCGAGAACGGATTTGGTCATGGGGTCCTTTAGAATAACTACTGGAGCTATTGATCTCGTTCTATTTCATAACCTAGTTCGCACCCTAAGAGACACATACAACTTTTTCGGGTAAACTGAATTTATGGGATTAATCCTCGGTATCGACGCAGCGTGGACCGCGACGGGATCAAGCGGTGTCGCTCTCCTGGAATATGCTGGGACATCCCGACGCATTGTTGCGTGCGCCCCGTCCTATGCGAGCTTTATCGACCGCTCAAAAGGCAAACCTATTGATTGGCGAGCGCCTGCAGGCGGTCTCCCTGACGTGACCGCCCTACTACAAGCCGCTGTGACTATTGGAAACGCTCCAATAGACGTTGTCGCGATTGACATGCCGATCGCTCGGACACGCATCTCTGGGCGCCGAGCAGCCGATCAGGATATCTCAAAGGCGTTTGCGGGCGCTTGGGCGAGCGCACATAGCCCCACCCCCGGGCGGCCGGGAGAGTTTGGATATCAACTTGCGAAAAGCTTCACCGATGCTGGATTCTTGCTTGCAACTACGGAAAATCGGCGAGCAAAGCCCGCGCTGATTGAGGTCTATCCGTTAGCCGCCCTGGTTCGCCTTCTGAATCTCGACGTACGGCCGCCATATAAGGTTTCGCGAAGCGCACGTTATTGGCCGGAATTAGCTTCGAAGAAGAAAGAGAGAATAGCTAGGTTGCTCACCGAATGGACGAGCATCGAAAATAATCTCATGCGGTGGATATCGATGGATTGTTTCAAGCCGCCCCGGCCGGAGGAAATGCGCCATCTAAGCGAACTCAAACCTTATGAGGATGCGCTTGACGCAATTATTTCTGCCTATGTCGGCGCGCTATTCCTCAGTAACGAGGTAGAGCCTTATGGCGACGGCTACGCAGCGATCTGGGTACCAAAACAACGCAAGAGCGCGCAAAGGCCAGACGAGTATCTTTCGGCTGTAGGCGCCACCCTATCCGAGTGGAATTCGCCAGCCGACGAAAGCACCTCCCGCAATTTATAGCTCAGCCCACGAATATCGCCGCCGCACGCGCGATAATGCTCTAAAACAAAGGGCCCCGCGTGGGGGCCCTTTGCGACATCTGCGCGACGATCAGAGCGTCGTCTTGGACGGGTCCTGCCCGGCCGCGATCTCGCGCGGCTTCTCGACCTCGTGCCACACCTTCTTCTTGGTGAAGTACATGAGGCCGGCCAGCACGATCAGGAAGATCATGACCTGGAAGCCCAAGCGCTTGCGCGCCACCAAGTGCGGCTCGGCCGCCCACATCAGGAAGGCGGAAACGTCCTTGGCGTATTGGTCGAGCGTCTGCGGCGCGCCGTCGTCGTAGGTCACCTGGCCGTCCTGCAGCGGCTTCGGCATGGCGATGGCGTGGCCGGGGAAGTACTTGTTGTAGTTGCCGCCCGGCGGCAGCTGGAAGCCCTGCGGCGGGTCCTCGTAGCCCTTGAGCAGCGCCACGAGGTAGTCCGGGCCCTGCTCCTGGTACTGCGTGAATATGTCGAACACGAACCATGGGAAGCCGCGCTCGTAGGTGCGCGCCTTGGCGATGGTCGAGAGGTCGGGCGGCGCGACACCGCCGTTGGCGGCCGCCGCGGCCCTGTCGTTCGGGAACGGCGGCGGGAAATAGTCGGCCGCGCGGCCGTCGCGCTCGATCGGCTCGCCCTTGTCGTCGAGATCCTTGATCTTGTATTCGGCCGCCACCGCGGCCGCCTGCGCCGGCGAATAGCCGGGGCCGCCCGGATCGGCGAGGTTGCGGAACGCCACCATGCTCAGCGAGTGGCAGGACGCGCAGACTTCCTTGTAGACCTTGAAGCCGCGCTGGAGCTGCGCCTCGTCGTACTTGCCGAACGGGCCGGCGAAGGACCACTTGTTGCCCGGCGGCTGCGGGGTCTCGTGGCTATGCTCCTGCGCGAAGGCGGGCGCCGCAACGGCGGCGGCCAGGCTGCCGGCAAGCGTGAGAGCGAGGATGGTGCGTTGCATCGTCATGACGTTTCCCCCGCTCACGCTTTCGCTTTTCCGTCCAGAACCGCGTCCGAAATCGAATTCGGCACCGGCTTGGTCTTCTCGAAGATGCCGAGCAGCGGCAGCACGACGATGAAGAACGCGAAGTAGTAGACGGTTAAGATGCGCGAGAGGATCACGTAGATGCCTTCCGCGGGCTTGGCGCCGAGCCAGCCGAGCCCGATGCACACCACCACCCAGAGCCAGAAGAACTGCTTGAACAGCGGCCGGTAGCGCGCCGAACGCACGCGCGAGGTGTCGAGCCAGGGCAGGAAGGCCAGGATCAGGATCGAGGCGAACAGCGCCACCACGCCCATCAGCTTGTCGGGAATGGCGCGCAGGATCGCGTAGAACGGCAGGTAGTACCACTCCGGCACGATGTGCGCGGGCGTCACCGCCGGGTTGGCCGGGATGTAGTTGTCGGCATGGCCCATGAAGTTCGGCAGGTAGAACACGAACCAGGCCAACAGGATCATGAACACGACCATGAAGAAGCCGTCCTTCACGGTGGCGTAGGGCGTGAACGGCACGGTGTCCTTGTCGGACTTCGGCTCGATGCCGGTCGGGTTGTTCTGGCCGACCACGTGCAGCGCCCAGACGTGCAGGATGACGACGCCCGCGATCGCGAAGGGCAACAGGTAGTGCAGCGAGTAGAAGCGGTTCAGCGTCGGGTTGCCGACGGCGTAGCCGCCCCACAGCCAGGTGACGATCGGGTCGCCGATGCCGGGAATGGCCGAGAACAGATTGGTGATGACGGTGGCCGCCCAGAAGCTCATCTGGCCCCAGACCAGCACGTAGCCCATGAAGCCGGTGGCCATCATCAGCAGGTAGATGATGACGCCGAGAATCCACAGCACCTCGCGCGGCTCCTTGTAGGACCCGTAATAGATGCCGCGGAACATGTGGATGTAGACGGCGAAGAAGAACATCGACGCGCCGTTGGCGTGCAGGTAGCGCAACAGCCAACCGTAGTTGACGTCGCGCATGATGGCCTCGACCGACTTGAAGGCGAAGTCGACGTGCGGGGTGTAGTGCATCGCCAGCACGATGCCGGTGATGATCTGCACGCCGAGCATGAACGAGAGGATGCCGCCGAAGGTCCACCAGTAGTTCAGGTTGCGCGGCGTCGGATAGGCGACGAAAGAAGAATGAATGAGGCCGCCGATCGGCAACCGCTTCTCGAACCATTGCAGAAACTTGTTCTGCGGCTGGTAGGTCGAGTGTCCGCTCATGTTCGAACCTTCAAGAAAAACGACGCCGCGGATCAACCGATCCGGATCTTGGTGTCGGAGACGAATTGATAGGGCGGCAGCGGGAGATTCTTCGGCGCCGGACCTTTGCGGATGCGGCCCGACGTGTCGTAGGCCGAGCCGTGGCAGGGGCAGAAGAAGCCGTTGTACTCGCCCTGGTGGGCGAGCGGGATGCAGCCGAGATGGGTGCAGATGCCGATCACGACCAGCCACGGGTCATGGCCCTGCTTGACGCGCGCCGAGTCGGGCTCGGGGTCCGGCAGGGTGCCGACATTGACCTTCTGCGCCTCCTCGATCTCCTTCTTCGAGCGGTGGGAGATGAAGATCGGCTTCGAGCGCCAGAACACCTTGACGATCTGGCCTTCCGCGATCGGGGCGAGATCGACTTCGATGGGCGCGCCCGCGGCAACGGTCGAGGCGTCGGGGTTCATCTGCGCGATCAGCGGCACCAGGGCCGCCGCGGCGCCCACCGCGCCGACGGCGCCGGTGGCGATGTAAAGGAAATCGCGGCGCGTGTGCTCCGCCGAAGACACGGTCGTCACGTCTAGAGCCCTCTCCTCCGGCTGGCTTTATTCCATCCGCCCGCGGCTTGATGCCCAGGACCAGGGTCCGAAGGGCGGCGGGGCGCACCTTTTCGCGGCAATCCTGGTAAAGGCAGGTCGCGCTACTTTGGTGGCGTTCTATTGGCACCCTTGCGGTAATAGCGCAAGCCCGCTATCGCGCCGCAGCCCGCACGGTGCACAAATCGTTCGTCTGGAGCGGTTTTGGCTGGAGGCGGCCCCTTCTTGCCGGCGAAACAGGCCATGCGGATCGCGCTTTACGAGCCGGATATTCCCCAGAATACCGGCACGATTCTGCGGCTCTGCGCCTGCCTCGGAATCGAGGCCCATATTGTGGAGCCGGCCGGCTTCCCGATCACCGACCGCGCCTTCCGCCGGGCGGGCATGGACTACCTCGACCGGGTCGCAATCGTCCGCCACGCCTCCTTCGCCGCCTTCGAGGACTGGCGGCGGCGCGAGCGCCTGCGGCTGGTGCTGCTGACCACCGCGGCGGAGAGTTCCTACCTCGATCACGCCTATGGCGCGCAGGACGTGCTGATGCTCGGGCGCGAGAGCGCCGGCGTGCCGGAGGCGGTGCACAAGGCGGCCGACGTGCGGCTGCGCATCCCGATCCGGCAAGGCCTGCGCTCGCTCAACATCGCCATGGCGGCCGCCATGGCGGCGGGCGAGGCGCTGCGGCAGACGGGCGGGTTTGGGCGGTGAGCGCGGGGACCTTGCGACCGCTTGTATATTATCATAATATACAACAATGATCGACCTCGGCGCCATCGAAGGTTTCGACTGGGACGACGGCAATGCCCGCAAGAACCTCGACAAGCACGACGTCAGCCAAATCGAAGCCGAGCAGGTCTTCTTCAGCGACCCTTTGATCGCGGATGACGTCAAGCACAGTCAGGACGAGCCGAGGTTCCAGGCGCTCGGGTCCACGGCCGAAGGCCGGCTGCTGCACGTGACGTTCACGCTGCGCGACCGCAACAGGAAGGTGCGGATCATTTCCGCGCGCGACATGAACCGGAAGGAAAAGGCACTCTATGAACAAGCCCCTTAAGCCGATTCCGAAATTCCGCAGCGAAGCGGCGGAACGGAAATTCTGGGAAACGCACGACTCCACCGACTATGTCGATTGGAGCAAGGCGAAGCGTGCGCGCTTTCCCAATCTCAAGCTCAGCACGACGGCAATCTCGCTGCGCCTGCCGCAAGGAACGCTCGACCGCATCAAGGTGGCCGCCAACAAGCGCGACATGCCCTACCAGTCGCTCATCAAGTCCTGGCTGGAAGAAAAGTTGAAAGCCGAATGAGCCGTTGGCCGAACAGCTTTCATGGTCGCCGCCGCGTTGCCGATTTATCCAGGCCCGGAATCAAATGATGAGCGATCTCGACAGCCGTAAAGAGAAAGCGCGCGCCTGGTTCGAAACCTTGCGCGACGACATCTGCGCGGCCTTCGAACAGGTGGAAGACGCCCTGCCCGCGTCCGCGCCGCTCGGCGAGCGCGCGCCGGGGCGCTTTGCGCGCACGCCATGGGCGCGCACCGACCATACCGGCTCTCCCGGCGGCGGCGGCGTGATGTCGATGATGCGCGGGCGCGTGTTCGAGAAGGTCGGCGTTCATTGCTCGACCGTGCACGGCGAGTTCGCGCCGGAATTCCGCAAGGAGATTCCCGGAGCGGCCGACGATCCGCGCTTCTGGGCCTCCGGCATCTCGCTGATCGCGCATTTGCACAATCCGCACGTGCCGGCGGTACACATGAATACCCGCTTCGTCGTCACCTCCAAAGCCTGGTTCGGCGGCGGCGCCGACCTGACGCCGGTGCTCGACGCGCGCCGCCGCCAAGACGACTCCGACACGCTCGCCTTCCACGCCGCGATGAAGGCCGCCTGCGACGCGCATGACGCGGTCGCGCCCTACGACAAATACAAGAAATGGTGCGACGACTATTTCTTCCTCAAGCACCGCAACGAGATGCGCGGCATCGGCGGCATCTTCTACGACTATCTGGAGGCGGACTGGGACAAGGCCTTCGCCTTCACGCAGGACGTCGGCCGCGCCTTCCTGAAAGTCTATCCCGAGCTGGTGCGGCGCAATTTCGCGAAAGCCTGGGGCGAGGCCGAGCGCGAGGAGCAATTGGTCCGGCGCGGCCGCTATGTCGAGTTCAATCTGCTCTACGACCGCGGCACGATTTTCGGCCTGCGCACCGGCGGCAACGTCGAGTCGATCCTGTCCTCGATGCCGCCGGTGGTGAAGTGGCCGTGATCTTTTTCCCTCTCCCCGTTCTTACGGGGAGAGGGTGGCGAGCGCCGCATAAGCGCGTTGACGCGCGTCTACTCCGTGCTATGGCGCGAGCCGGGTGAGGGGCTTTCTTCTACGCCCGGAACGCGGTGAAGCCCCCTCACCCGCCCGCCTTCGCTAATGCTTCGGCGGGCGACCTCTCCCCGCACGCGGGGAGAGGTGAAACGCGTCGCCCCGATTAGCGCGCCGCCGTCAGATCGGCCGGCGAGATCAGCACCGAGAACTGCTCGCACCAGATCACCACGCTCGGATATTTCGACAGGTCGAGGCCGGCGGGGATCGCGTAGCGCTGGCTGCCCTTGAAGGCGCGCAGGCGGCCAAGGTCGACGAACATCGCGTCCTTCACCGCCGCCTCGTTGCGGATGCTCGCCGCCGGCACGAGGTAGACGTGATATTTCGGCCCCGGCCCGACTTCGAAGTCGGGCTCGAGGAACACCGTGCGCTCGTAGACGCTCACCTTGCCACGCCCCCAATGGATCGGGTCGGACGGATTGGCGTGGATGAAGGTGCCGGTGGCGTGCAGGGCCGAGCGGTCGGCTTCGCTCAGTTGCTCGGCCGCGGGCGGCGGCGGGAACACGTAGGGAAACAGAAAGAAGCCGAGCGCGACGCCGAAGCCGGTGCCGAGAAGCCCGCCGAGCAGGAAGATCGCCAGACCGCGCCAGAAGCTCCGCATCGGTCGTTTCCTTTACCTTCCCCTGCAAGGGGGAGGTCGATCCGCGAAGCGGATCGGGTGGGGGTCAACTGCGTCAGGCAATCGTGTTCGCACGTTATGGAGCCGCTCCCTGACCCTCCCCCTTTCAGGGGGAGGGAAATCAAATCAGTCCGCCGTCGGCAGCCGGCGCATGGTGAACTCGATTTCGTCGCCGGGCAATTCGCGCCAGCTCTCGATCTCGGTCATGTAAGCGGCCTTCGGAAAGCGGCGGAAGAACTCGCGCGCCTTTTCGCGCGCGGCGGCGCGCGGCAGCGCGAAGGTCTCGCGCCGGAAGGCGTCGCGCGCGAGCTTGCGGCGGTAGCTCCCCTGCCGGAGGCGGCGGGCGAGATCCTGCGGGCGGTCGGTGCGTGGCATCGCAACCCTTTTAGTTAGCAAGCTTGAAATCTGGACGACCGGCGCCGATTGCAAGCCGGTTACAAGCGCGCGCTGCGTCACTTTACAACTAAAAAGAGCATTTATGCAAAGCCGGCGCGCGGCTTTCAGCTTGCGGCCGCCTTATCGGCGATCCGCTTGAGCGAAGCCGCATCGCCCGGAAAATCCGCCGCGATCCAGGCTTCTTCCGCCGCCCGAAGGGCTTCGCCGAGCGCCGGCCCTTTCGCAATTCCGCGCGCGATGAAGTCGGCCGCCTTGAGCGGGAAGGCCGGCACGCTCCAGCGCGAAGGCAGCGCCGCCAGCGCGCGCCAGCGCTCGTCGCGATCGGAAGCGCGCGAACGCGCCCAGGCCAGCAGCACGCAGTCGGTGAAGGCCTCGGGCTTGAGGCGATAGAGCAGCGCGCGCGCCGCCGCCTCGCCCGTGGCCGGCGACACGTGCCGCCAATGCTCGCCCATGGCGGCAAGCCGCGCGTGCTCGGCATTGGTCAGGCGCAGCTTCTCCCACAGCCGCTCCGCGTCCTCGGGGATGGCGACGGCAAGCGCGGCGAGGCGCTGCGTCGCGTCGGGGGCGGTGCCGGCGGCCGCCTCGACTTTCGTCATGGCTTCGAAGGCGGCGAGATAAGGCACGCCGGCGAGCACGCGCGTGAGCAGGCCGGCGTCGGCCATTACGACGAGCGTCGGCGCTGCGCGCGGCGCCAGCAACAGCTTCATGAGCTCCATGCGCACGCGCTCGCGCGAGAGCTGGTCGAGCCCGCCGCGGCCGGCGATGCAGGCGGCAAGCCCGGCCGGATCGGGGGCGTCGTGGCCATAAGCCGCGTGGAAGCGGAAGAAACGCAAAATGCGCAGGTAGTCCTCGGCGATGCGCGCCTGCGCGTCGCCGATGAAGCGCACGCGCCGCGCTTCGAGGTCGGCTAATCCGCCAGCGTAATCGTAGACCGCGCCGTCGCGCGTTGCCGACAACGCGTTGATGGTGAAGTCGCGCCGGTGCGCGTCGCCTTCCCAGTCGCGGCCGAAGGCGACCTTGGCGTGACGGCCGTAGGTCTCGACGTCGAGGCGCAAGGTCGTCACCTCAAACGGGTGCTTGTCGATCACCACGGTGATCGTGCCGTGCGCGATGCCGGTCGGCACCGGCTTGAAGCCGGCCGCCGTCACGCGCCGCACGACTTCGTCCGGCACGGCGGTGGTGGCGACGTCGATCTCGTGGATGGGCGCGCCGATCAGCGCGTTGCGCACCGCGCCGCCGACCACGCGCGCTTCCTCGTCGTCGCGGTCGAGCACGCCGAGCAGGCGCGGCAACGGACCGGCGGTGAGCCAGGCGGCGTCGAGCCTGCGGTCGGTGCGGCCCTTGGAGGTCATGCGGCACCGATACTCCCCTCCCCCCGCGAAGCGAAGCGGAGCGGTGGGGAGGGGTCGGGGGTGGGGGGAATTCTTTGTGGACAAGCAGCGCCCCCCACCCCTAACCCCTCCCCGCCACGCGCAAGAGCGCGTGTGGGGAGGGGAATAACGGCTTCACATATCGCGACCATCACCGGGTCGTCCCCGGCACGAATTTCCCGCTCTCATCGATATGCGCCGGCACGTAGCGCGCGCCCGGCGGCGCGCCGGAGAAATGCGCGAAGTAGACGAAACTGCCGACCACCAGCAGCAGCGCCGCGATGGTGAGCCAGGCGATGCGCGAGATCGGCCAGGATTCCGCATCCATGATGCCCGCCTTGGTCGCCCACAGGAACACCACGTAGAGCGCGAAGGGCGTGACGAAGAGCAGCAACTCGGTGAGGACGGGGCGGATCATCGTCTAGCTCCATCCCTCCCCTGCAAGGGGAGGGTCGACGCGAGCGGAGCGAGCGGCCGGGTGGGGTCAAGGTTGCATCGCATCCCCCACCCGGTCGGCTTCGCCGACCACCCTCCCCCTGCGGGGGAGGGATTAGTAAAGTGATCGCGCCCAGCCATCATCGATAAATCCGATCGTAAAGATTGCGCAGGATACCAGCGGTGACGCCCCAAATGTAACGCTCGCCGAAGGTGATTGCGTAATAATGCCGCGTCATGCCCTGCCAGTCGCGCGAATGGCGCTGGTGGTTGGCGATATCCATCACGAAGGACAGCGGCACCTCGAACGCGTTGTCGACCTCGCTGAGGTTGAGGGTGAGCGAGAACCCGGGCTTCACCCGGGCGACCACCGGCACGATGCGGTAGCCGAGCGTCGTCATGTAGAGATCGAGATAGCCGAGCGGCTCGACATGCGCGCGGTCGAGCCCGATCTCCTCCTCCGCCTCGCGCAGCGCGGAGTCGAGCGGCGTATTGTCGCTCTTGTCGATCTTGCCGCCAGGAAACGATATCTGCCCCGGATGGTCGGGCAGATGCTGCGCCCGCTGCGTCAACAGCACCGTCGGCTCCGCATGCTCGACGATCCCGACCAAGACGGCGGCAGGACGGATGGGGCGCACCTGCGCGATCTTGGCCATGACGGGATCGGCGTCGTGGTCGCCGCGCTGGGGCGTCACGTTCGGATCGTTCAGGCCTTCCGGCACGTCGAGCGTCAGCCGCTCGCGCACGCGCGCGAAGAATTCCGCCGAGATGAGATGGGTCGCCACGGTCTCCTGCATATTACGCAAACTCCCGCACGGCGCTGGCTTCCGCCATCGGGAAGAATTCGCCTCTCGAGCTGACGCCGAACATCGCCTTGCCGCCGACGTCGCGCTCCTCGCCCAGCTCGACCAGGTCGTAGAACAGCGCGCGCGTCACCTTGGCCCACAGGTCGCGGCGCACATGCAGGTATGGCTTGAGCCCGCCGGTCGCAGGCTCCGGCTCGAAGCGCAGGGCGTGGCCGGGGCCGGCTTCGACCGTGTCGTCGACATTGGTGCGGAAGGTGAGCATTTGGCGAGGGTCGCGATCAACGGCCAGCTCGACGGCGAGGAAAGGCACTTCTTCGACGATTAACCCGACCTTCTCGACCGGCGTGACCAGGAAGTACTTGTCGCCCTCGCGCTTGAGGATAGAGGCGAAAAGCTTGACCAAAGCGGGCCTTCCGATCGGGGTCTTCTGGTAGAACCACGTACCATCGGCGGCGATGCGCATGTCGATGTCGCCGCAAAACGGCGGATTCCAGCGCTCGACAGGCGGAGGCCCCCTGTTTTCGCGCGGCAGCGATGCTGTGATCGCTTCCAGTCCGCCCTGCCCTGCCTTCGCCATTGTTTTCCTTGAATTTTGCGTCCTCATTCGCCTGTTCGCATCTTCGTGAAGACCCGGCCAGGCGGCAAAAGATAGCGTAAGCTTGCCAACAGAATGAGGCAGATTCGACCGCTGTCACGCATCTAAATCGGCTCTGGTGTGTTTGTTGCATAGCCGAATGCAGGTCGAACGGGGCCCGTTGCGCGCCTTGGCCCCGCCGCTGACGCGGCGAATGGCGCTGACTGAAAGGACCAAAGGTCATGGCGTCGGCAGGCGGTGAAAACCTCGAAAAACTGGAAGATATGATCGTGCGGATGGCGGAATCCACGTCCGCCCATGTGCGGGCGGCGAAGGAAGCCATCGGCACCGTCATTTTCGGCCAGGACCTCGTGGTCGAACGCGCGCTCGTCACCGTCCTCTCCGGCGGCCACGCGCTCTTGGTCGGCGTGCCCGGCCTCGCCAAGACCAAGCTGGTCGAGACCATGGGTATCGCGCTCGGGCTCGACGCCCGCCGCGTCCAGTTCACCCCCGACCTGATGCCCTCCGACATCCTCGGCAGCGAGGTGCTGGAGGAAGGCCAGGGCGGCAAGCGCTCGTTCCGCTTCCTGCCCGGGCCGGTCTTCGCCCAGCTTTTGATGGCGGACGAGATCAACCGCGCCAGCCCGCGCACGCAGTCGGCGCTCTTGCAGGCGATGCAGGAGCAGCACGTGACGGTGGCCGGCGCGCGCCACGACCTGCCCAAGCCTTTCCACGTGCTGGCGACGCAGAACCCGCTCGAGCAGGAAGGGACTTACCCGCTGCCGGAAGCGCAGCTCGACCGCTTCCTGATGGAGATCGACGTCGACTATCCCGATCTTCAGGCGGAGCGCAAAATCTTGTTCGACACCACCGGCGCGGAAGATTCGCGCGCCAAGGCGGCGATGACCGGCGACGACCTGATCGCGGCGCAACGGCTGGTGCGCCGGCTGCCGGTCGGCGAGAGCGTGGTGGAAGCGATCCTCAAGCTCGTGCGCTCGGCGCGTCCCGGCCCCGAGGCCGGCGAACTCGGCAAGCTGATCTCCTGGGGCCCCGGCCCGCGCGCCAGCCAGGCGCTGATGCTGGCCGTGCGCGCCCGCGCGCTGCTCGACGGGCGCTTTGCGCCGTCGGTCGACGACGTGCTCGAACTGGCCGAGCCCGTGCTCAAGCACCGCATGGCGCTCACCTTCGCCGCCCGCGCCGAAGGCGAGACCATCGGCAACGTCATTGCGCAGCTCAAGGCGCGCATCGGATAAAGAATGGCCGAGCTGCAGACCAGCGAGACCGAAAGCGAAGCGGTACGGGCGGCGGTCGGCAAGAGCCGCAAGCTCGCCGCGCGCGTGCCGCGCCTCATCCTGGAAGCGCGCCGCGTCGCCTCCACCGTCATCCACGGCCTGCACGGCCGCCGCCGCGCAGGGCCGGGCGAGAATTTCTGGCAGTACCGCCGTTTCGTCAGCGGCGAGCCGTCGGCCAACGTCGACTGGCGGCGCTCGGCGCGCGACGACCATCTCTACGTGCGCGAGCGCGAATGGGAGGCCTCGCACACGATCTGGCTCTGGGCCGACCGTTCGCCTTCCATGGACTTCAACTCGCATTTGACCGAGTGGAGCAAGCTCGACCGCGCGCTGGTCGTGTCCTTCGCGCTGGCCGAAGTGCTGGTGCAGGGCGGCGAGCGCGTCGGCATCCCCGACGTCATGCGGCCGACGGCGAACCGCAACATCATCGAGAAGATGGCGCAGACGATCGTGCATGACACCGGCGAACGGCCGAGCCTGCCGCCGAATTTCGCGCCGGCGCCGTTCTCGGAAGTGCTGCTCTTGTCCGACTTCTGGTCGCCGGTCGCCGATTTCCGCCGCATCATCGGCCAGTTGGCGGCCAACGGCGCGCGCGGCCATGTCGTCCAGGTGGTCGATCCGGCGGAAGAAAGCTTCCCCTATATGGGGCGCGTCGAGTTCGTCGAATCCGAAGGCCTCGGCAGCGTGACCGCCGGCCGCGCCGAAGCCTGGCGCAGCGATTACCAGAAGCTGGTCGCCAACCACCGCGCCGCCTTGCGCGCGGAGTGCGAGCAGTTCGGCTGGAGCTTCACCGTGCACCGCACCGACCGCGGGCCGACCGAGCTCTTGTTCGCGATCCACGCGCGCATGGGCGCGGGCGCGCACACGACCGTCAAGAGCCGCCAGCCGGCGCGCACCGGCGCGGAAGCCCCCGCATGATCCCGTCGATCCCCCTCGCCTTCGCGCAGCCGCTGGTGCTGCTCGGCCTGTTGAGCCTGCCGATCCTGTGGTGGCTGCTGCGGCTGGTGCCGCCGCGCCCGCAGCGCATCGATTTTCCGCCGACGCGGCTTTTGTTCGAGATCGCGCCCAAGGAAGAGACGCCGTCGCGCACGCCGTGGTGGCTCACGCTGCTGCGGCTGCTGCTCGCCGCGCTCATCATCATCGCCGCCGCCGGGCCCTTGTGGAATCCGCCGATCGCCTCGACCGACCGCGGCGCGCCGCTCCTGATCCTGCTCGACGACGGCTGGTCGGCGGCGGCGGCCTGGGACGCGCGCCTGCGCACCGCCGACGAACTGATCGCGCGCGCCGAGGCCGACGGCCGCGGCGTGGCGCTGCTGCCGCTGTCGGAAACCGCGCGCGACATCTCGCTGCAGATCGCCGGCGCCGCGCGCGTGCAGATCCGCCAGATCAAGCCGAAGCCGCACGCGGTCGACCGCGCCGAGGCTTTGCCGGTGATCGAGCGCTTCCTGAAAGCGGCGCCCAGCGTCGAGGTGGTCTGGCTGTCGGACGGCGTCGATCTCGGCAAGGGCGCCACCTTCGTCGACGGCCTTAAGGCTGCGATCGGCACGCATCCGCTCACGATCGTCTCCGGCGGCATCGCCATCCCGCATGCGCTCGCCGCCGCCGACAACGCCGCCGGCGCGCTGACGGTGAAGGTGCTGCGCGCGCAGACCGGCGCGGCCGAGAACGGCATCGTCAGCGCCATCGACCTCAAGGGCCTGCCGCTCGGCGAGGCGCCGTTCAGCTTCAAAAGCAATGACCGCGAGACCGAGGCCTCGATCAACTTGCCGGTGGAAATTCGCAACGACGTGGCGCGGCTGGAGATCGTCGGCGAGCGCTCGGCCGGCGCCGTGCAACTGCTCGACAAGCGCTGGCGGCGGCGCACGGTCGGCATCATCTCGGGCTCGTCGGCCGACCGCTCGCAGCCGCTGCTCGGCGCGAGCTACTACCTGTCGCGCGCGCTCAATCCCTTTGCCGACGTGCGGCTGGCCGAAGGCGTCGGGCCGGGCGAAGCGGTGACGCGCTTTCTCGGGCAGAACCTGCCGATGCTGATCCTCGCCGACGTCGGCAACGTCGCCGAGGCGATCGAGCCGCTCAACAAGTGGGTCGACAATGGCGGCGTGCTGGTGCGCTTCGCCGGCCCGCATCTGGCGCGCAGCGAGGACAATCTGGTGCCGGTGAAGCTGCGGCGCGGCGGCCGCATCCTCGGCGGCAGCCTGAGCTGGGAAAAGCCGCAGCAACTCACGGCCTTCTCGCGCGAGAGCCCGTTCAGCAACATGCCGGTGCCGGGCGACGTCGTCGTGACCCGGCAGGTGCTGGCGGAGCCGGACGCGACGCTCACCGACCGCACCTGGGCGACGCTTGCCGACGGCACGCCGCTCGTCACCGCGCAACGGCGCGGCAAGGGCCTGATCGTTCTCTTCCACGTGACCGCCGACCCGCGCTGGTCGAACCTGCCGCTGTCGGGCGCCTTCGTCGACATGCTGCGGCGGCTGGTGGCCCTCGCCGGCTCGTTCACCGCCACCGACAACGCCGCCGGCACGGCGACGAGCGCGAGCGCGCGCAACGTGCCGGTGGTGCCGCCGACGCGCGTGCTCGACGGCTTCGGCGCCTTCACGCCGCCACCGCCGACGGCGCGGCCGATCCCGACCAATTACACCGCGCGCGCCGGCGCCGACCATCCGCCCGGCTTCTACGGCCCGCCGGAAGGGCTGGTCGCGGTCAATACGCTGGCGCCGGCCGACCGGCCGCTGCCGCTCGATTTCGCCGCGCTCAACGCGCGGCTCGACGTCTACCGCCAGGGCGAGCCGGTGGACCTGCGCGGGCCGATCTTCTTGACCGCGCTGGCGCTGCTTTTGATCGACGCGCTGGTGGTGATCATGCTGTCCGGTGGGCTCGGTCTGCGCCGGCAGCGCCGCGTCGCGGCATCGCTGCTGATCGCGGGCGCACTGGCGGGCTTCGGCTGGCACGACGCGCAGGCGCAGCAGCCGCAAACGCCCGCGCCGCGCCAGGCGCCGCCGCTGTCGGCGCAGCAGCAGGACTTCGCGCTCAAGACCGCGTTGCAGACGCGACTCGCTTACATCGTCACCGGCGACGCCGCCGTCGACGAGGTGAGCAAGGCCGGCCTGCAAGGCCTCACGCTATTCCTCGCCCAGCGCACCGCGCTAGAAGCCGGCGAGCCGATCGGGCTCGATCCGGCGCGCGACGAATTGGCCTTCTTCCCGCTCATCTACTGGCCGGTGCTGGCCAATGCGCAGAAGCCGCCGCAGGCGGCGCTGGAGAAGATCGACACCTACATGAAGCGCGGCGGCACGGTGGTGTTCGACACGCGCGACGCGGTCGACGCCCCGCCCGGCCCCGGCGGCGAGATGCGCGGGCCCGGCATGATCGCGCTGCGCGCGATTTTGTCCTCGCTCGACATCCCCGAGCTCGAGCCGGTGCCGCGCGACCACGTGCTGACCAAGACCTTCTTCCTGCTGCCGGAGTTTCCCGGCCGCTTCAACAACGGCCAGCTCTGGGTCGAGGCGCAGCCGGCCGATCCCGACGAGGACGAGAGCGGCCGCCCGGCGCGCGCCGGCGACGGCGTGTCGTCGATCATCATCACCTCCAACGATCTCGCCGGCGCCTGGGCGCTGCGGCCGGACGGCCAGCCGATGCTGCCGCTGGTGCCGGGCGAGCCGCGCCAGCGCGAATTCGCCTTCCGCGCCGGCGTCAACATCGTGATGTACGCGCTCACCGGCAACTACAAGGCCGACCAGGTGCACATCCCGGCGCTGCTCGAGCGGCTGGGGCAATAGGAGTTACTATTGAAAATAGTATTTTCATATTTTAAGTTACTATCGCTGATAAGCGATAGGAGTCGCCATGAGCAAATATGAACCTTTGCCGCAATTTTTGACATCGGTGGGCGGGAGCGCCCACCGCATGAAGTTTTCCGAAATCGAGCGGATTTTGGGCTTTAAGCTGCCCAAGAGCGCCTACGAGCACGAAGCGTGGTGGAGCAACAATGCGACCGGTCACTCTCACGCACGCGCTTGGCTGAATTCCGGGTGGCGTACCGAAGGGGTGGACCTTGCGGCACGCAAGGTCACCTTCCAACGCGCAGCCACTTCGTCAGAGCCTGTACCTGCACGAGCCCGCGATCCGTGGGGATGCATGGCCGGGACTATCACGGTCATGCCCGGCGTGGACCTGACAGCGCCGATCGGAGAAAAATGGAATGCGGAAGAAGGGAGGTTGCTCAATGAATGACCTCCTGCTGGACACCTGTGCGCTCCTCTGGCTGGCCAATGGCGCCGAGATGAACAAAGAGTCGCGGCATGCGGTCGCGAGCCGCAATCTGCATGTGTCCCCGATCAGCGTATGGGAAATCGCCAATCTGGTGCGCAAGAGCCGGATTGCGTTCACCTTGCCGGTGGCCACTTGGTTCCACCAAGCCACCGGCAAGATGGCCGCGTCGACACCGCAGTTGTCCGTTGAGATTCTTGCGAACTCCTGTGCCCTCCCCGGCTCACCACCGGACGATCCGGCCGACCGGATCATCATCGCGACAGCACGTGAGATCGACATGACCGTTGTCACTCGGGATCGGGCAATCCTGGAATATTCGCGCGCCGGACACGTTCGCGCGATGGCTTGTTGACCATGAACCTCGGCGTCTCATTCGCTCCTCTGGTGCCCGAATACGCGGTGTGGGCGGCCTTTGGCGTGGCCGTGCTGATTTCGGCGCTGCTGCTGGTCGCGCGCAGCCGCGGCGCGCTGCTGCGCGCGGTCGCGCTCGGCCTGCTGGTGCTGGCGCTCGCCAACCCTTCGCTGACGCGCGAAGACCGCGACCCGATCCCCTCGGTCGTGGCCGTCGTCGTCGACAAGAGCCCGAGCCAGGAATTCGACGGCCGCGACAAGCAGACCGAGGAGGCGCGCGCGGCAATCGCCGAGCGGCTCAACCGCATCCCGGGCCTGGAGGTACGCGTGGCCGAGGCCGGCAAGGCCGACGGCGAGAACGACGGCACGCGCCTGTTCTCGGCGCTGTCGTCCGCGCTCGCCGACGTGCCGCCCGACCGCGTCGCCGGCGCCGTCCTGATCACCGACGGGCGCGTGCACGACATTCCCGCCGACGCCGCCGCCTTGGGCTTTGCCGCGCCGCTGCACGCGCTGATCACCGGCAAGAAGGACGAGATCGACCGCCGCGTGGTGCTGACGCAGACCCCGCGCTTCGGCATCGTCGGCCAGTCGCAGGTCGTCGGCTTCCGCGTCGAGGACCATGGCCTGCGCGCCGGCACGGCGCAGGTGACGATCCGCCACGACGGCGAGGTGCTGGAGACGCGCACCGTCGCGGTGCAGAGCGAGGTGCGCGTATCCGTGCGCATCCCGCATGCGGGGCAGAACATCGTCGAGATCGAGGCAGCGGCGGTCGAGGGCGAGCTCACCACCATCAACAACCGCGCGGTCGTCTCCGTCGACGGCGTGCGCGACAAGCTGCGCGTGCTGCTGGTGTCGGGCGAGCCGCATGCCGGCGAGCGCACCTGGCGCAACCTGCTGAAATCCGACGCCTCGGTCGATCTCGTGCACTTCACCATTTTGCGCCCGCCGGAGAAGCAGGACGGCACGCCGATCAACGAACTGTCGCTGATCGCCTTCCCGACGCGCGAGCTGTTCCAGCAGAAGATCTCGGAATTCCAGCTCATCATCTTCGACCGCTACGCCCGCCAGGGCGTGCTGCCGATGATCTATTTCGACAACATCGCGCGCTACGTGCGCGAGGGCGGCGCCGTGCTGATCGCGGCCGGCCCCGACTATGCCAGCCCGACCTCGATCTGGCGCACGCCGCTCGACGTCATCCTGCCGGCGGAGCCGTCCGGCGACATTACCGAACGGCCGTTCTTCGCCCAGCTCACAGACGCGGGGCGCCGCCATCCGGTAACGCGCGCGCTGGAAGGCTCGGAGACCGAGCCGCCGCACTGGAGCCGCTGGTTCCGCCTGGTCAACACCAAGCGCATCACCGGCACCAACGTCATGCAGGGCCCGGACGGCAAGCCACTGCTGGTGCTGGCGCGCGAGGAGAAGGGCCGCGTCGCGCTGCTCCTGTCCGATCACATCTGGCTGTGGGCGCGCGGCTACGAGGGCGGCGGCCCGCATCTCGATCTGCTGCGGCGGCTGTCGCACTGGCTGATGAAGCAGCCCGACCTCGAAGAGGAAGCGCTGCGCATTTTGGTGCGCGGCCGCGACATCACCGTGCAGCGCCAGACCATGGCCGACGGCGTGAGCGACGTCACGCTCACCTCACCTACCGGCAAGGCGCGCACGCTTCAACTGAAGGCCGAGGAGCCGGGCGTTTGGCGCGCAACCGTCGCCGCCGACGAACTCGGCCTGTGGCGCGCCAATGACGGCAAGCTCACGGCGTTGGCCAATGTTGGGCCGGCCAATCCGCGCGAATTCCAGGAGGTGACCTCGACCACCGAAGGCCTCGTCAAGCTCGCCGCCGCCACCGGCGGCGATGCGCGCCGGCTGATGGACGGCGACAAGCTCATCGTGCCGCGCGTGGTGCCGGTGCGCTCGAGCACGACGCTCAAGGGCGAGGACTGGATCGGCGTGAAGATGCGCGACGCCAGCGTGGTGCGCGGCATCGGCGTGCTGCCGATCTTCGCCGGGCTGATCGGGCTGTTGCTGCTGATCGGCGCGCTGGCGGCGACCTGGGCGCGCGAAGGGCGGTAATCGCGCCCCGGACGCGGCGCAGCACGAAGCGAAGCGGAGTGATGCACCGCTGATCCGGGGCCGTCCCAAGTTCTGAATTCGTGAAGGTCCCGGTTCTGCAGCGCACCGTTTCGCTTCGCTTCACGCTGCGCTGCGCCCGGGACAGGGCTTAGGTCAATTCCCAATCCGGCCTGATCAATCCCGACGCGCCATCGAAGGCGCCGGGCTGCAATTCCGCGACCAGCAGGCGGGCGGGATCGACCGGGCCCGGCATCTTCACCCGGCCTTTCGGAATCTTCTTGAAGCCGAGCTTGCCGTAGAACGGCTCGTCGCCGACCAGCACGACGAGCTTGTGACCCTTGGTCTTGGCGATTTCCAGCGCGCGCTCGATCAGGCCGCGGCCGATGCCGCGCGAGCGGAAGGGCGGCTCCACCGTCAGCGGCCCGAGCAGCAGCGCCGGCGTCTCGCCGATGCAGATCGGCGTCAGCCGGAGCGAGCCGACCAGCAGCGAGCCGATGCGCGCGGTGAAGGACAGGTCGAGCACATGTCCCCTGCCCTCGCGGATGCGAAAGGCGCTGCGCGCATAGCGGCCGGGGCCGAAGGTGCGCTCGTGCAGGCGCTCGACGGCGAGCGCGTCGTCGGCGGTCTCGGGCAGGATCGTCAGCGCAAGGTCGCTCATGAGCCTCGAATGGACCGCCCCGACGGTCCCCGATGGATGCCGCAGCCGATTAGCACCTTTTGTCGATTCTGGTCCATCGCCCTTGGCCGCCCTTGGCGTAATGCCTGCGAACAGCCTAAATGAGGGCTCGCTTTCTTTCCCTCTCCCCGCATTGCGGGGAGAGGGAAAGAAGGCCGTGCCGCAGTGCATGGAGAGATCGCATGGGACAACTGGTTGACGGCGTCTGGCAGGAAGACGGGGTGCGCACCCAAAACGGCCAGTTCATCCGGCCGGCGACGCGCTTCCGCAACTGGGTGACGCCGGACGGCAGCCCCGGCCCCTCCGGCGAGGGCGGCTTTGCCGCCGAGCCCGGCCGCTACCACCTCTATGTCGCCCTCTCCTGCCCGTGGGCGCACCGCACCATCATCTTTCGCAAGCTCAAGGGGCTGGAGAACGTCGTCTCGATGTCCACGGTCTCGCCGGACATGCTCCGGGACGGCTGGACCTTCAATGTCGAGGAGGGATCGAGCGGCGACGCGGTCAACGGCAAGAGCAAGCTGTCGGAGATCTACGTGCTGGCCGACCCGAAATACACCGGCCGTGTCAGCGTGCCGGTGCTGTGGGACAAGAAGCGCAAGACGATCGTCAACAACGAGTCGCCCGAGATCATCCGCATGTTGAATTCGGCCTTCGACGCCTTCACCAACGTGCGCACCGATTATTATCCCGAAGCGTTGCGCGGCGAGATCGACCGGCTCAACGACCTGATCTACCCGAACATCAACAACGGCGTCTATCGCGCCGGCTTCGCCACCTCGCAAGGTGCCTACGAGCAGGCCTTCCGCAACGTGTTCGACGCGCTCGACGAGATCGAGCAGATCCTGGGACAGAAGCGCTATCTGGTCGGCAACGTCATCACCGAAGCCGACTGGCGGCTGTTCTGCACGCTGATCCGCTTCGACGCGGTGTATTATTCGCACTTCAAGTGTAACTGGCGGCACATTTACGAATACCCGAACTTGTCGGGCTATGTGCGCGACCTCTATCAGCAGCCGGGCGTGGCCGAGACGGTCAGCCTCGAACAGATCAAGCGTCATTATTACGGCAGCCAGCGGCAAGTGAACCCGACCGGCATCGTGCCGGTCGGACCGCAGCTCGACTTCGCCGCGCCGCACGACCGCGCGCGGCTCGGCTAGCCGAGAATATCTTTCTTCTTCGCGAGATATTCGTCGCGGTTGATCTCGCCGCGCGCGTAGCGCTCCTCGAGCACGTCGAGGCCGGGCGAGCGGCGCGCCGTGTTGCCGGCCGCGGCGTCTGAGCGGCTCCGCACCAGCCAGACCACGCCGGCAATGACGGCGATCAGGATCACCGCCCAGACGACCAAGTGGATCGGGCCGTAGCCGTAACCATAGCCCCAGCCTCCCATCATGCCGGGGCCATAAGGTTGCGCCAGCGCCGGAGCGGCGGCGGCGATCGATGCGGCGGCACTGGCCGCAGCAAGTGTCATACGACGAGATGCATTCATGGTTTCGTTCCTCGGTTTGTCGCCCCCAAAGAACCACTTGATGAAATATAGCTGGTCCGGACCGCGCCGCATTGATCGCGGTCAAACGGCCGCCCGCGCTTGCGCGCTCAGTGCATCGGCTCGCCTTTGGCCATCATCAGATGATGCGGCTGGTGGTGGCCGCCCTGCACCATCAGGCCCATGAAGCCGAGGCCCTTGAGTTTGGCGAGCGGCTGCGCCTCGGTGGCGCTGACGGTGACCTTCACGCCGTTCGGCAGGTCTTCGGTGGAGGCCTTCCAGCCGTTCTGCGCCAGTTCCTTTATGTGCGCCGGCACCATGCGCTTGATGGCGGCGAGCGTGCGGCTCTCGCCGGTGACCGCGATCTCGATGCCGTCGCCGGTGACGCGCTGGGCGGCGGCGGCGCGCAGCGTAACCTCGTTCATGTCGATCAGGTGCTCGCGCAGCGCGGCGATATCGACCTTGGCCCAGTCGGTAGCCGGATCGGCTTCCAGCATCTGCATGATTTCCTGGATGGTGCCGAAGGCGTCCTGCCCCGGCATGGCCGGGACGCCGGAGCGCTGCTGCATCATGCCGTGCCCGCCATGCATGCCGCCTTGGCCCATGCCGCCCTGCATGCCGCCGCCTTGCATCATCTGCTGGTGCATCTTCGCCATATCGCCTTGCGGCATCTGGCCGTGCATGCCCATGCCGCCATGCATGCCGGGCGCGCCGGGCGTGAGCTGGGCGGCGAACACATAGATCGTGCCGGCGAGAAGCGCGGTGCCGGCAATCGCGGTCTTCCAGGGAAAGGTCTTCATCGGATGGCTCTTTCGGGTAGTGCCCCTGCTGGCTTGGTAGCCCGGCGCCGGGAAGCGTCATATGATCCAGGTCGCATTTATATACTTGACAAAAGACGGACATAAGTCCTAAATGCCCCAGACAGGGCAGCGTCAGGTACGAACGATGCGATCTAGGTCATGGAATGACGGGATGGCCTAGGTTCTCGAACCCGAGAGGGGAAATGCGTTTCACCGCCGTCGTGGTGAAACGAAAATGCAAGACGATGTTATTGGTGGTGGAAGTAGATCAGTTTTCCTCGATCCAGATGTCAACGGCTCTGGAGAGGTTCATCGCGCATTTGACGGTGCGCGTTATGATCTCAGCAACCGCAATCCCGTCTGGGGCGATATGATCGTTTATAACCGCAATGGGAATCTCGAAATTTCCAGATTTACTTTTGTAAGCTGTATCAACCTTCCCGGCGCGGTGAACGATTAAATTTCGAATGGCTGACAACTGATAGAGGATTGGGTCGCGTAGAGCGCCGTCAATAGCGTCCGACTTTTTTGAGAATGCTCTGGAATATGCTTCTCGAATTCCACCCAAGCTATCAAAACGGCGGCGGGTCTTAAGCACCGTCCCCATCAGGTTTTCAATTTTGTATTGATGTCGAGTTACTTCGCTAAGCGGAATCGATTGTGCCGTCTTGGTGTCCTCGTCGAGGTCTTCGTCGATGTCATTTGATGGTGAGCCTTTGGTAATTCGTGTCTTTGCGCCTTTGAGTTCTGCTAGCGTGCTAGGGTGGACGTTGATCGCGCTCTCCCATAAGTCAGCCGCCATCGTTTCAAATGCTGTCCATGTTCCGGTTAGACACGATGATAAGATAGCTTCCAGCCCAGGACGTGAGGGGGAGTCCGCCAGCATTTGGACGGGCTGCGTTCCATATTCAATACTTTTGAGAACAAAAGCATCCCACTCAGGCGAACCAACGGCTTGCAGCTTTTCACGATGGTCATGGTGGAAAATGTGTTGTGCTAACTCACCGATCTTTTGCCGCTGTGGATGATCCTGAAAATCGAACGTTCCTGTCTGTAATGTTTTCGTGGTTGCGAACTCAGCGTAGTCGAAGCAACGTTGGATTTGGATTGTAAGATCGCCCACGAAGCTAGGCGTAAGAATCATCAGATTTAAACGTCTGATATTGCCAAAAAAGTAGCCCGCAACCTCGTTCAGTTGGTCGCATTTCAATTTTGGAACTGGTAAATTGTCGATGGCAAACCTGACAAGTTCCTGCCAATGTAAATTAGGAGATGAAGCCTTTATCATGGGTAAGCTGCCGGACATTGATCAAACCAAGCGCCTAATGGGCGCACTCGTGCGCATGAAGCCCAAGCCGCACGAGAAAATGAAGTTAGGCGATCCTAGAGGGAAAAAGACTAGGAGTCCCGCGCCAAAGCGCGCTTCCGCCAAGCCAAAAACCGCCTAACAGTATGTTTGATAAATCTGGGCTTTTGTTCAGTTAGTCGGCCGGTACGTCAGGCGCTTACCCTCGATGCCCTTCATCGCAAGCGCCGTCCGTTCCCCATCGGTAATTCCGAGGCCAGACCTGTTGTTGTATCGGAACGCGAACTCGTTGAGATAGCGCTGCAAGTGTTGCTCTCCGCAAAAGCGGTAGGTGCCCTTCATGCCGCGCTTGAAATTTCCGAAAAAGTTTTCGACGTTGTTAGTCGTGAAGCCTTCTTTGTTCACATATTCCTTGATGGTGTGAAAAACCTTCTGATGCTTCTTGTAGCCAGCTTTCCGATAGAGAGGGCTTTCGTCCGTAACAAGCGTCGTCTTGCGATCAACGTTCTTGCGGAGAATTTCGGTCACGACTTTGCTAGTTGCCTTGTTGACGGCAAAAGCGCGAGCTTCGCCAGTCTTAGGATTGACTAGTGCGATCACGCCTGACTTGTGGGAGTGACCTTTACGGTAGTGTTTCGCGCGCTTAGACGAATTGCCGTAGTAGGTTTCGTCCGCTTGCACGGTGTGGCCCGCGCCGCCCATAGGCTCTAACCCTTCGGCACTGCCCATTGCTTCACGCAAGCGGTGCATCATGAACCAAGCGGTCTTGTAGGTGACGCCAATCGTGCGGTGAATTTCGTGGGCCGAAACGCCATTCTTTCCCTGATTGAACAGGTGCGCGGCCATCCACCATTTAGTGAGAGGGACCTTCGAGCGCTCGAAAACGGTCCCAACCGTCACAGTGAATTGGCTGGAGCACATACCGCAGTAGAACAGGCCGGGACGGTGAGACTGTTTCTTGCCTTCCACCTTGGCGATCTTGTCCACTCCGCCGCAATGAGGGCAAACGACCCCGTTGGGCCAGCGCGCCGCCTCTAGAGCTTCGCGGGCCTTGGTTTCATCCTGAAAGATGGGATCTTGGAACACGGCGGTCATGGGCAGCTCCCTATGACCAGAAACCTACTCTAAGGGCTAACTTTTGTCAAGTATATAAATGCGATCCAGGTCATATCAAGTTCTTGACAATGTTCCGTACACGTACATATAATTGTACATAAGGCAGGTGTCCTCATGAGCCATATTTCCTATACCGAGCTACGCGCCAATCTCGCGAAATACATGGACGAAGTGTGCGACAGCCGTGCGCCCTTGCACGTCACACGGCAAAACGCGCGCAGTGTCGTGCTCGTGTCGGAAGACGAATACGAAGGCATGATGGAGACACTGCACCTTCTCCGGAGTCCGGCCAATGCGGCGCGGCTCCTGCGCTCGATCGAAGATGCCGACAAGGGAAAGGTCGTCGAGCGCGATTTGCTTGAAGAGCCGCACGACGCCAAATGAAGCTGGTTTGGACCGCCCAGGCCTGGGACGACTACCAGTACTGGCGGGCCACCGACGTTAAAGTTTTCCGCGCCATCAATGATCTCATCAACGACGCCAAGAGCACTCCGTTTAAGGGGCTCGGAAAACCGGAACCGCTCAGATACGGGCTCAAGGGCTGGTGGTCGCGACGCATAACGGGCGAGCACCGGCTGGTGTATCGCGTTTCCGGCAAAGGCGACGGCCAGACGTTGGAGACCGTCGCGTGCCGCTATCACTATTCGTGATACGCACGGCTTCAGCGGCGCCCCTGGACGATCACGATCTTGCCTTCCAGCCGCTCAATCTCCCCTGACCGTTCGAGCGCGGCGAGCGTGCGGTAGAGCGCCTCATGGGTGAGGCCGAGTTCGGCCGCCAGCTCCTTGAGCGGCCCGGGCAGCGCGACCGTGCGGCCGTCGCCGCCGGCGTTGAGCGCGAGCCAATGACGCAGGCGCTCGCGCGCGGAGCGGATGTTGCGCTGCTCGATGCGGGCCCGCAGGCTCATCACCTGCCGCGCCAGCATGGCGGTGAAAGCCTGCGCAGCCTGCGGATCCCGGTCGAAAGCGGCGAGCACGTCGCGCTTGGGAAACAGGCGCACGGTCGCCTCGCTGCCGGCGATGGCGTCGCAATGATAGTGCGGCGAAAACAGCGACGCCTCGGCGATCACGTCGCCGGGGCGGGCGACATGCAGAACCACCTCATGGCCGGCGGCATCGACGCGCGCGAGCCGCACGCGGCCGGCGATCACTTCGTAAAATCCGGCGGTCTTGTCGCCGAGGCGGAACAGCGCCTCGCCCGCTTTCAGCCGGCGCTCGGACGCAGCGGCGCGGACGGCGGCGGGAAGCCAATCGTCGATCCGGCTTTGGCTGGGCATTCGTCGTCTCGCTGGCGAACGAAGGCGCGACTATAGCGCATTCACCAGTGGTCGCCGATCGCGGCGCCGCGGAAGACCTCGTCGATGCGCGCGCGGGTGGCGCGGCCTGTGTCGGGCGGCAGAGCGTCAGGCGCAAAAAATCCGTGATCGACGATCTCACGGTTGCGCTTGGGCGTATCCTGCCGGAAGTCGCGCACGATGTAGAGCGCGACATGGTCGCGCCGCGAGCTGCGGACGTTGAAGAAGATGCCATGCAGTTCCGGCCGGCCGGTGATGGTGATGCTGCCTTCCTCGGCCAGTTCGCGCGTGAGCGCGCTCAGCATGGTCTCGCCCGTCTCCACGCCGCCGCCGGGCAGATGCCAGCCGGCGACGTAGGAGTGCTTGACCAGAAAGACGCGGCCGGCCGCGTCGATCACCATGCCACGCGCGCCAAGCGTCGCGCCGCGAGCAAAACGCCAGTAGAAGTGCATGACACGCCGGAGGAATGGCTCGACGGCGCGGCGTAGGGTCTGGGCGCTCCATGGCGGGCGCGTCGAAGGCTGCAAGGCGGAACTCCCGGTTGTCATACCGGTTCCCATAACGGAATATTATATCGACCGCGAGTCCGACGAATGGGCTACCGCGAGATCGCAGAAATTCGTGCAAAAGCAGGTACTTTTTAGTTTAGAAATATTCTAAAACTGGCTAACCGACTACTGGAAGGGCCGTTTTGTGAAACGTTTTGCCGACCTGACCGAACAGGAAGTGCTGGCGCTCGCCATCACCAATGAGGAAGAGGACAGCCGCATCTACCGCGGCTTCGCCGAAGGCCTGCGCGAGCAGTTCCCCTCCTCCGCCAAGGTGTTCGACGAAATGGCGGAGGAAGAGGTCGTCCACCGCACGCGGCTCTACGACCTCTACCGGCAGAAGTTCGGCGAATACCTGCCGCTGATCCGCCGCCAGGACGTGAAGGGCTTCCTGCATCCCAAGCAGCCGCTCTGGCTGACGCGCCCGCTCGGCCTCGAGGACGTACGCAAGTTCGCCGAGAACATGGAGTTCGAAGCCGAGCGCTTCTACCGGCGGGCGGCGGAAGCGGCGCGCGACGCCTCGGTACGGCAGTTGCTGATCGAGCTGGCGGAGGCCGAAGCCGGCCACGAAAACCTGGCGCACAAGCTTTCGGAAAGCATCCTCACCCCGAGCGCGCGCGAGAAAGAGGACGAGACCGCGCGCCGCATGTTCCTGCTGCAATATGTGCAGCCGGGGCTGGTCGGGCTGATGGACGGCTCGGTGTCGACGCTGGCGCCGCTGTTCGCGGCGGCCTTTGCCACCCACAGCACCTGGGAGACTTTCCTGGTCGGCATGGCGGCGTCGGTGGGCGCCGGCATCTCGATGGGCTTTGCCGAGGCCCTGTCCGACGACGGCTCGCTCACCGGGCGCGGCACACCCTGGCTGCGCGGCACCGTGTCCGGCCTGATGACGACGATCGGCGGGCTCGGCCACACGCTGCCTTACCTCATCCCCGATTTCTGGGTGGCGACCATCGTCTCCATCATCGTGGTGGCGATCGAGCTCGCGGTCATCTCGTGGATCCGCTTCCGCTACATGGACACGCCGTTCCTGCAGGCGGCGTTCCAGGTGGTGGTCGGCGGCACGCTGGTTTTCATCGCCGGGATATTGATCGGGAATTCGTGACTATCGGCTGCCATGTGCACAACATTCGTCATGGCCGGGCTTGTCCCGGCCATCCACGTCTTTAGTTTCCAGCGCGAAGAAAGACGTGGATGCCCGGCACAAGGCCGGGCATGACGGAAGAATAATGTTCACCCTCGCCCACCTGTCCGATCCGCATCTGGGGCCGCTGCCGACGCCCGGCTGGCGAGACCTGATCGGCAAGCGCATCACCGGCTACGTCAACTGGCGGCGCAAGCGGCGCTTCGTGCACGACATGGACGTGCTGGCGCGCATCGTCGCCGACATGCAGGCGCAGGCGCCGAACCACATCGCGGTCACCGGCGACATCGCCAATATCGGCCTGCCGGAGGAGTTTCCGCCCGGGCGCGCCTGGCTCGAAAGCCTCGGCAAGCCCGCCGACGTCACCTTCGTGCCCGGCAATCACGATATCTATGTGCGCGAGGCCGCGCCCTACGTGGAGCGGCTGTTCGGCCCGCATATGTGCGACGACGAGGGGCTCGCCGGCTTTCCCTTCGTGCGGCGGCGCGGGCCGGTGGCGTTGATCGCGCTGTCGAGCGGCGTGCCGACCGCGCCGTTCCTGGCCACCGGCTGGCTCGGCGCCAAGCAGCTCGCCGAGCTGGTGGTGGTGCTGAACCAGCTCAAGAAGGAAAACCTTTTCCGCATCTTGCTCATCCACCACCCGCCGAAGACCGACGCCGCGCGGCACAAGCAATTGCTCGACGCGCAGCTCTTCCGGCAGTTGATCGCGGCGTATGGCGCCGACCTGATCCTGCACGGCCACGACCACATGAACATGATCAATTGGCTGTGGGGCCCGAACGACACGCGCATCCCGGCGGTGGGCGTGCCGTCGGCTTCAGCCAGGCCGGGCGTGGCGAAGGAAGCGGCCGGCTACAATCTCTACAAGATCGAGGGCACGCACGGTGCCTGGCGCTGCGAGATGATCTCGCGCGGCATTACCGCCGACGGCACGGTGGTGGAAACCGGACGCGAGATGCTGGTGGGGAGCGAGTAGCTGGACGTCGCCTCTCCGCTGTCATTGCCGGGCTTGACCCGGCAATCCATGATGACATGCCGCTCGCATATTTTTGTAAGGAAGCGCCTGACGGCGGCGCCTCATGGATGCGCGGGTCAAGCCCGCGCATGACGCTGAAATTGCGGCTGCCAATTGCCAGTTAAGGAGTTAAGGCGCCGGGTTGTTGAGCAGCGCGAGCGCGAACAGCGCGCCGATGCCGACGATCAAGCCGTAGACGAAAGCGCGGATGGCCTGCCAGCGGCGGCGGCGGCGCGCGCTGCGCAGCACGCCCTGCGCGACCGATCCGCCGGCATCGTCGGCCAGCGCGCGCTCGCGCTCGACCAGGCGGCGCGCCACGTAGCGCGTGACCGCCTGCACCATCGCCGGCACCTCGTAGCTTTCCTCCAGCACGGCGCGGCCGTAGCGCGTGTCCTGCACGAAGCGGTACTGCCGCTTGTCGTGGCCCATCTCGACATGGGCGACGACGTCCACCCACAGCCGCGGCACGTCGCCGCGCGAGATGCCGCGGTCGAACAATTCGACCTCGTCCGGAATATCCTTGAACAGCGGATCGAGCGCCTCGTTGAGCAGTTCGAGGCGCGCGGCCTCCGCGTCACGCAGATCGACGACGACGGCGGAGCGCTCGGCCGCCTCGATGCGCGCCTCGCGCACGGCGTCCTTGAGCGGCGTGGCCGCCTCAGCCTCGGCTTTCTTGCCCGGTCCTGACATTCGTTAAATTTAGCAAGCTCTCGACCGCCGGGAAAGGCGAAAATTGAGGCTTTTCAAGGCCTTTATTGGTTAATGGCCGGGGTTAAGGCCATACGGCCTGCCCCAGCTGAGCCCCGCTTCGGTGCGCGCGCGGGGCCGGTATTCGCAGCCGATCCAGCCTTTGTAGCCGGCCTTATCCACCGCCTCGAACACGGCCGGGTAGTTGATCTCGCCCTCGTCCGGCTCGTGGCGCGAGGGCACCGCGCCGCATTGCAGATGGCCGATGACGGGCAGGAACTTCGCGAATCGGGTGATGAGATCGCCGCCCACGATCTGCGCGTGGTAGAAATCGAACTGCATCTTCACGTTCGGCTTGCCGACCTGGGCGATGATGTCGGCGGCGTGCTCGACGGTGTTGAGGAAATAATTGGGCCGGTCGCGCGGGTTGATCGGCTCGATCAGCAGCACGATGTTTTTGGCCGCGGCGAGACCGGCGGCGCGCGCCAGGTTCTCGATATAGGCGCGCTCGGCGGCCGGGCGCTGCTCGGGCTCGACCTTGCCGGCCAGGCAATGAATGGCGCTGCCGCCGATGGCGGTGATGTAGTCGAGCGCCTTGGCGAACAACGCGTCGAAATCCTTCTCGCGCCCCGGCACGGCGGCAAGCCCGAACTCGCCCTGGCGATCGCCCGGCGGCGTGTTGACGCCGAGCACGATGAGCCTGTTCTTCTCGACCGCGGCCTTCACGGCGGCGGCCGGCACGTCATAGGGGAATTGCAGTTCGATCGCCTTGAAGCCGCTGGCCGCGGCCGCGTCGATGCGCTCGAGCAGCGGCCGGTCGGTGTAGAGATAGCCGAGATTGGCGGCAAAGCGCGGCATGGCAGGCACCCCCGATGATGTCTTGCGCGCGAGCGCGCCGGCGTATTGATTAGCGGCCCACGCCGCCGAAACAAGCTCAAAGAAGGCCCCAATGTCCGCCAATTCCGCATTTCACATTGCCGTGCTGCCGGGCGACGGCATCGGACACGAGGTCACGGCCCCGGCGCTGGACGTGCTGCGCCGCATCGAGGCGACGACGGAGAACCTGAGCTTCCGCTTCAGCGAGGCGCCGGCCGGCGCGGAGGAATATCGCGCCACCGGCAAGTCAATGTCGGAGGCGACCATCAAGCTGTGCGGCGAGGCCGACGCCATCTTTCTCGGCGCCTGCGGCCTGCCGAGCGTGCGCTATCCCGACGGCACCGAGATCATGCCGCAGGTGGAATTGCGCTTCATCTATGACCTCTATGCCGGCGTGCGCCCGGCCCGGCTGATCCCCGGCGTGCCGAGCCCGATCGTCGGCGCCGATAAGCACGGCATCGACCTGGTGCTGATCCGGGAATCGACCGAAGGCCTGTTCGCCTCCATGGGCAAGGGCGTCACGACGCATGACGAGGCGCGCGAGACCCTGGTCGTCACGCGCAAGACCACCGAGCGGCTGTTCGACTTCTCGCTGCGGCTGGCCGAGCGGCGCAAGAAGCGCGGGCGCCCGGGGCGCCTCACGCTGGTCGACAAGGCCAACGTGTTCAAGGCGTTCAACTGGCAGCGCGAGATCTTCGCCGAACGCAAGAAGAAATATCCGAACGTGCCGACCGACATGCTCTATGTCGACGCCTGCGCCGCCATGATGGTGAGGAAGCCGTGGGACTTCGACGTCATGGTGATGGAGAACATGTTCGGCGACATCCTGTCCGATCTTGCGGCCGGCCTGATCGGGGGCCTCGGCATCGCGCCCTCGGCCGACATCGGCGACACGCATGCGGTGTTCCAGCCCTGCCACGGCACCGCGCCCGACATCATGGGCCAAGGCAAGGCCAACCCGACCGCGATGATCCTGTCCGCGGCGATGATGCTCGACTGGCTCGCCGACAAGCACGATCACGCGCCCGCGGCGGAGGCGGCCTTGCGCATCGAACGCGCGGTCGACAAGGCCTACGCGTCCGGCATCAAGCCGATGGAATACGGCGGCAAGGACGGCACCGCGGCGATCGCCGGCGCGGTGATGAAGGCGCTCGGGTGAGAGTGTAAGCACGCCGGCAGCGGCAACATCCGATCTAATGCTGTTTAGAAATCAGCGAAATCGAACGCGGAATGTAGCTGATACCCCACAGCAAATCATTTCGCACCTTGTCAGCATCCCGAAAGCATATTTGAACGACCTGTCCGTAAAACCCTGACAAATCCCCCGACCATGTCATTGGGAATATGCGACCGTATTCAGTGCCAAAAGCTGAACGCTGGTAGGCGAGAATAAATGAATACGGCGGCTTTATCTGCGTCAACGAATCGACGATTGCCCGGTCATTTTCTTTCCATTTCAATAAGGCACTCAACGGTGCGCGCGGAGGGTATATTGCTGCAACCCCATCCGTAACCGTGATAGCGACGCTTCCAGGATCCAGTTGCGTAATCAGCGTTCTGTCACCGTCAGCGCATCGTGGCCCGTCAAGTTTCGCAAAAGAAACGACTTTGCGGACAGGGGTGAAGGGAACGATGACTGCCGCAATGAGCGCCGCGGCGAACAAAAAATGGATACGCCGGGCCGATAGAGTCTGCATCGTTGCGCCAAGCCGACTCGATCTTCTCAATACGAGATCGAAGATCAGCCGCAATCCGGCCACTACGACGGCGACGTCCAACGGCAATGTTGCTGCGTAGACACGCGCTCCGTTGTCTTGCGAGATGAATGGGCCCGAAACGACATTTCCAACCTCAAGAAATCCAATAAGCGCATATCTGGAACCCCTGAAGCGCACTCCGATGGCGATCACGCCTGCAAGCCACAAGCCCCAAAAGACGGATTCGAACCCCCGGACGTAGCCGCCATACAGTCCCACGCCATTCCTCAGAACCTCGACCAGATTACGCCCGAGTCCCCCGAGGATAAGGCTGGGATGCTCCATGATAAGTTTGAGGGATACTTTATAGAGCTCCGCCGGACTCAGGTTCGGATAATCGATCAGGGCCTGAGCCCAACCTTTTCCGCCAACTGCAAATCCATATAGATACCAAGAAAAATTTGAATGCGCTCCCGAAGGCGCAACGCCATTCAAGCTAAGAAGCGCAAACGTTAGAAAGAAGCCAGCCCCAGCCATGCACGAGGCAAGTAAAAAGGCCCAGAATACGCCGCGTCCGTTTCTGTGTGCATCATAGCAAGCCCAGAGCACCGCCGCCGGAAGAGTAAAAAATGCACCGGCCCGCGCGTTAAGGGCAATGGAAAGAACGGCAATGCCAAAATAAGAAACCCAGGGCGTCGAAGTCTCGGCGCCACGCAGCAACAGCATGAACGCAATACAGCCAAGCGCCAGCCCGGCGTTTTCTGTCATGACATTGCCAAATGCGTACCGGCTCGCGAATGCGCCAAGCAAAATAATTCCAACAAGCGCGCCGATCGATCCGGCTATTCGAGCCAACTCACGCGCAAACATAACCATCGCGACGCTCACCAGCGCCCCTTGAAGAAGCAACAGCGCATGCAAGTTGCGGCCGCTGACAATCATGAGTGAGGCCAGAAGGCTCGGATAAATCGGACGATTGTCGCACAAGCCTCCGTGGAACCGTCCGAGGTCGATCAAGAGATTTCCGCACTGGTAATAGGCGGACGCATCCCACAGAGGGAAGAAACCGGCGAGCGCGCTGTTAACGGACTTTGCCGTTATCCAATTGAAAAGAATCACTGTCCACGAAGCGCAAACAACCAAGAAGGTTGCTAACGTTGCGATCCAAATATTGTCGTTTTCTCGAGGGGCGTAGATCGACGCGAGCTTGTCCAGCCGCATGTGCAATCACCAGTCGGATTCAGGTTAGGGCTTCGTCTTCCCAGGGGCCCGGATAAAATAGTCTAGGTTGCGGTATCGGCGACAATGAACTCACCGTCTCATGCGCCCCCAATGAAGGACGGTTTTGAATATTAGCCAGAAGAGGTTTCATCAAGAACGCGCTAATTCGCCGATCGGCTTGGTCCGTGCCGCTCAGCCGATGCGGGCTCAATCGAGCCTGTCAGCCATGATATTACGGCGAGTTAGTTGGTCATAGACAATTCGTTCAACAAGCCAGCTGCGCGTGCGTGTCCGTGGATTCCGAGTTCGCGCCTCCGGTGCGGTCCGGAAGCACAGCCGAATGGGCTACAGTCCCGCGAAATCCTTGATCGCGGCGACGAACTTGTCGGGCTGCTCGAGCGGCGGGCAATGGCCGCAGCCGGGCAACTCGACGTAGCGCGCGCCGGCGACCTTGTCGGCGATCTGCTTGTTGAGCGCCGGCGGCGTCGCCTGGTCGAATTCGCCGCACACCACCAAAGTGCGCACGCGCAAGTGATGCAGCAGCGGCGTCAGATCCGTTTCCTGCAGGATCTTGCAGGCGGCCTGGAACGCCTTCGGGTCGATGGCGAGCAGCACCTTCTTGCGCTCCTCGATCTTCTCCGGATGGGCGGCGAGATAGGCCGGCGAGAACACGCGCTTGGCGGCGATCTCGGCGATGGAGCCGAGCCCGCCTTCCGCCACTTTCGCAGCCATGCCCGCGAACTGCTTGCGTCCTTCCTCGGGGAAGCAGGCGGCGGCATCGCTGACGATCAACTTGGAGATGCGCTCGGGATGGGCGAGCGCGAAGGCGAGCGCCACCGTGCCGCCGAAGCCGTTGCCGATCAGCACGGAGTCGCGCGCGATGCCGAATTCCTGGAAGCCGTCCTCGATGGCCGCGACATAGGCGTCCATCAGGGCCAGCAGCGGCGGCTGCGAGCCGTGGAAGCCCGGCAGGTTGAACAGCGTGACGCGGTGGCGGGCGGCAAGCGCCGGCAGCACCGGGTCGAAGGCATGGCGGTCGGCAAGCAGCGAATGCAGCACGACGATGTCGCCGCCTTTGCCGGTGCGCACCGCGGTCAGCGCGCCGTGGCCGGCGGTCAGTTCTTCCATCTGCATCCGAATGCCTCCCCTGCCCTTTATTCCCTGCGCCGCCAATAAAATCCAGGTGGGCAGCAGCCCCCCGGACGGGCGCAAATTACAACGCACAGCCTCGCCTTGCTTTCCATCCTGTGCGAAAATTCCCCAAAATAACAGGGACACCGGCCGGCCGGCGCGGGGCGTGAAGCCGCAGCGTCGCGCCGGACGAGCCCTTACCAGGGGAGGATGATTCCATGCCTACGAAACTGCGCACGTATTTTCACCGGGCGGCGGCGGCCGCCCTCGCCAGCCTTGCGGCGCTCGCCCTCGGCACGGGCCTGGCCGCGGCCCAGACCTACGGCATCGCCACCATGCAGCCGGGCACGCTCAGCCACACCAGCGCCTCGGCGATCGCCAAGGTCCTCAAGGAAAAGGGCGGCATGAACGTGCTGGTGCAGCCGACCGGCGGCGAATCGACACTCATCCCGCTGGTTTCCCGCGGCGAATCCGATCTCGGCATCGCCAACATCTTCGAGGTGGAGCTCGCCAAGGCTGGCAGCCCGAACATGCGCCTGATCGGCTCGCTGCACCCGCTGCGCGGCGCCTTTTGGGTGCGCAAGGATACGCCGATGAAGACCATCGCCGACCTCAAGGGCAAGAAGGTCGTGCTCGGCTTCTCCGCCATGCGCACCATCGACCCGATGATCAAGGCGATTCTCGCAAGCGGCGGCCTGACCGAGAAAGACGTGCAGCCGGTGCTGGTGCCGAACGTGGTGCGCGGCGCCGAAGACTTCGCCTCGGGCGCCTCCGACATGTTCTTCTTCGCCTTCGGCGCGCCCAAGGTGCGCGAGGTTGACGCCACCGTCGGCGGCATCCGCGCGCTGGAAATCCCCGTCAGCGGCATGCCGGCCGCCAAGAAGATCTTGCCGGAGGGCTATCTCTCGCCGGCCGCGCCGAACCCGTTCTTCGTCGGCGTCGAGAAGCCGATGGGCGTCTACACCTGGGACAACATGATCTTCACCAATGCCAAGGTGAAAGACGAGGTCGTCTACAAGATGATCGAGACGCTGGAAAAGAACAAAGCCGACCTGGTGGCGGTGCAGCCTGCGCTGCGTGATTTCAGCGCGGCGAATTTGTACAAGAAGTACGACATTCCCTATCATCCGGGCGCCTTGAAATACTTCAAGGACCACAATATCGAGGCCAAGGCCGCCCAGTGAGCGAGATGAATGCGACGCCGGAGCCGGCGGAGACATCCTCCGCCGGTTCCCGCTCCATCAAACTCTGGGTCGACATCTTTCAGGCCCTGCTGCTGATTTGCGTGGTCGGCTGGGTGCTCGACGTGCCGCGCCGCCTGCTCGGCCTGTCGCTCTATACGGAGCAATTGCTGTCGGTGTGCCTCGGCCTAAGCCTGGCGATTTCGTTCGTCAGCGCGAAATTCTCCCTGCGCTGGATCGGCGCGGTGGGCGCGGCACTTTCGCTCGGAATCTGCGGCTACATAACGCTGCGCTACGAGGCCTTGAGCACGGAGCTTGCGTTGGCGCCGGTCGAAGGCATTATCGGCAGCGCCGTCCTTATTCTCCTGGTGCTGGAGGCGACGCGGCGCTCGGCCGGCGGCGTATTGGTCGCCATCATCCTGGTCATCTCCGCCTACGTGTTCATCGGTCCCTACATGCCGGGCGACTTCGCCACGCGCGAGGTGTCGCCGGAGCGGCTGCTGGTCTATCTCGGCCTCGACACCAACGGCATGATCGGCACGATCCTGGCGGTGGCGGTGCTGATCGTTGTGCCGTTCACGCTGATGGGACAGGTCCTCGGCCGCACCGGCGGCGCCGCCTATTTCGCCGATCTGGCGATGTCGTCGATGGGCCGCTTCCGCGGCGGCGCGGCCAAGATCGCGGTGTTCGGCTCGGGCCTGTTCGGGATGATCTCGGGCGCCGCCGTGAGCAACGTCGTCGCGGTCGGCATCGTTACGATCCCGCTCATGTCGCGCTCCGGCTTCTCGCGCACGCGTGCTGCCGCGATTGAGGCCGTCGGCTCGACCGGGGGGCAATTGATGCCGCCGGTGATGGGCGCCGCCGCCTTCATCATGGCGGAGTTTCTGCAGGTGTCCTACGGGGCGGTGTGCATCGCTGCCGCCATCCCGGCCTTGCTGTACTACGCGGCGTTGTTCATCCACGTCGATCTGGAAGCTGCCAAGCACAAGATCGGCGCGGCGCAGGTCGAGAGCATGCCGCCGGTCGGCGAGGTGCTCCGCTCCGGCTGGCATTTCCCGATCCCGATCGTCTTCCTGATCTCGACGCTGGTCTGGCCGGAATTCTTCCAGATCCCCATCGAGCGCGCGGCGATCTATTCGACCGCCATCCTGATCGTGCTGAGCCTCGTGTTCGGCTACCGCGGCACGCGCGTGACTCCACGCCAGATGCTGCGCGCGGTCCTCGACACCGGGCGCGCGGCGCTCGACATCGTCCTGATCGGAGCGGCCGCCGGCATGGTCGTCGGCGCGCTCAACATCTCGGGCATTTCGTTCGGCCTGACGCTGCAGCTGATCGCGATCAGCGGCGAGAACCTGTTCGTGCTGCTGCTGCTCACGGCGATCATCAGCATCATCCTCGGCATGGGCATGCCGACCGTGAGCGTCTACGTGCTCACCGCCTCGCTGCTGGCGCCCTCGATCGTCAAGCTCGGCGTGTCGCCGATGGCGGCGCACATGTACGTGATGTATTTCGGCATGTTGTCGATGATCACGCCGCCGGTGGCGATCGCGGCCTATGCGGCGGCTAACATCGCGCGGGTGCCAGGCTGGAACGCCGGCTGGACCGCGGTGGTGGTCGGCTGGAGCACGTTCTTCATCCCCTTCCTGTTCGTCACCGAGCCGAGCATGCTGATGAACGACACATGGCCGGCGATCGCGTGGGACCTCACGCGCAATATCCTCGGCATCTTCATCGGCACCGCCGGTATCGTCGGCTTCGCCTTCGGTGTGCTGACGACGCCACTGCGGATCGCTTTCGGCGCCGCGGCGCTAGCGATCCTGTTGCCGCCGCACGCCTTCCCCGGTGCCGGGATGCTCGACTGGATCGGGCTCGGCGGGGCGGTGACCCTGCTTGCGGTCAACTACGTGCAGAGCAGGTCCGCAAAACAAACGGCCCCGCGGGTGGCGGGGCCGTGAAAAGTCGGTAAGGCGGCAGCGGTCACTTGCAGTCCTCGCGTAGTGCGCAATCCACACCTCGGCCGCGGACTGAGTACCGAAATAACCTTTTAAACTCAGAGGCTTGAGATTCAACCTGCGTCCGCAAAGCGGCGTTTACGGTGGCGGCTTGACCGCTAGACCGAATGGTCTAGACTGAATGGTCTAGACGGGGGCGAGCCAACGGAGGAAAGGCCATGCGCATTGCCAAGGACGAGGTCGACAAAAAACTGGAGCTTCCCGGCGCGGTCATTCGTCAGCGTACCGAGTTCGGAGACATCACGGGATATGGCAAAATCAGCGGCGAGTACTTCACCCTCGCCGCTGGCACCGACACAACTCAGCTCTTCCAAGGCTTGCACGGCAATGCCTGCCAGTGTCCGCATTGGGGCTTTGTATTACGAGGACGGATCACCACCTCCGACGCCTCCGGAAACAAGGAAACCGTCGCCGCGAACGACCTGTTCTATTGGCCGCCCGGACACAATGTGAAGGTCGATGCCGATGCAGAAATCATCATGTTCAGCCCGCAACACGAACACACCCGGGTGATTAACCACATGATCGACAAGGTGAACGGCTACGCCTGATCGAAAATGAACTCCCCATTCGCTCGCGGCGTCTGGGCCGGATTTGGTCCGGGCGCCGCAGTCGCGCGTTCTCGCTAATGCTGGGTCTGCTGATTTGATACATGCAACCAAACAGCGCCTGATCGATGCCGGCCTGCGCATGCTCTTGGAGCAGGGCTATAATAGCCTTGGCATTCAAGCATTGCTGGACGCGACCCACACGCCGAAGGGCTCCTTCTACCATCACTTCAGGGATAAGGAGGACTTCGCCCTTCAGGTGATCGATGCCTACATGACCGAAGTCCACGCAGGCCTCGATGCGTGTCTGCTCGATCAGATGCTGCCCCCATTCGCACGCATCCGGCGCTTTTTCGAAATGACGCAGGAAAAGTATCGGCAGGAGGGCTATCTCGGCTGTCTCATGGGCGGGCTCGGACAGGAATTGTCCGGGGTGAGCGAGGTCTTCCGGCGCAAGATAGACTGGTGCCTATCTTCCATCGCCGAGCGGATGGCGACGTGCCTGAGCGAAGCGCAGCAGAAAGGCGACGTTCCGGCCGTGTGCGACGTGCAAGCGATGGCCAACCTTTTGGTGAACTGCTGGGAAGGCGCGGCCCTGCGTAGCCGCCTGCGGCGCGATCCGACGTCGCTCACGGCGATGCTCGATTTCTACATCAATTCCATCTCGACCGTGGCCCGCCCTCAAAGCATGTCGGTTGCTTAGCGTAAGGCCAAAGAACTCCGGCATATCCGTTCCCGGCACCCAAATGATGGATCGGTTCAGCGTTGCCCTGGCGGTCGCGGTGCGATCGGCGGCAAGTTCCGGAAAAAAAACAGCCCCGCAAACCGCGGGGCCGTAAATGTCGATCCGTCATCATGAGGTGCGAGCTTAGCGAGCCTCGAAGGATGACGGGCAAGATCTTGGCCGCCGCCCCTCGAGGGCCGCGCCGCGCAAGGCCTCCTCAAGGTGACGGGGCGCTTGGTGTGCTAGTTCCCCTCCCGCCAGATGCCGAGCGCTTCCTGCGCCGGTCTGTCCGAGATCGAGAACAGGACGGCGTCTTCGGAGCCGACGGTGTGCTGATAGCGCTTCCACGGCGGGATCACGAAAACGTCGTTGACGCCCCATTCAAACGGCTGGCCGTCGATGACGGTCGTGCCCTTGCCTTCCGCCACCGCGAACACGGTGCCGTCGGTCGAGCGGTAGGGCTCGCCCTTGAAGCCCTTCGGCAGCAGCGAGAGGTTGGCGCCCATCGTGGGCAGCACCGGCCCGCCGTTGACCGGGTTGGCGTAGCGCACGCGCGCGCCGTGACGTTTGTCGATGTCGCCGGTCTTTTTCAACCGCTCCAGGATCGGCTTCATCTTGGCATAGGGATAGTTGATCACGGGCGAACGCTTCATGAAGGTGTCGGCTGCCGCGCCGTCCGGCAGCACGCCGGTGGCGTAGCGCTCGAACGAGTCGCCGTCCTCGTGATTGACGTTCTGCATCTTCTCGTCGAAGTGGTTGGCGAACGACGCCTGGAAGTGATTGACCGTCGGCATGTCGAGCACGTCCAGCCACATCACCGGCTCCTTGCCGGGATTGCCGTGATCGTGCGGCGCCCAGTTGGCGGTGATGATGAAGTCGCCGTGCTCCATCGAGGACTTCTCGCCCTCGACCGCGGTGTAGGCGCCCTTGCCCTTGAGCACGAAGCGGATGGCGGAGGCGACGTGCTGGTGCGCCTCGGCGATCTCGCCCGGCATGATGAGCTGGATGCCGGCGAACAGCGAATTGGTGATCTTGGACTTGCCCGGATCGCCCGGGTTCTCCAGCACCAGCACGCGGCGCTCGGCCTCCTCGGCGGTGATGACGTCGCCGGCTTCGAGCATCAGCTTCTCGACCTCGGGGAACTTCCACAAAGCCGGGATCATCTGCGTCTTCGGCTCGGGCGTGACCAGGCCTTTGAGCACTTCCCAGAGCGGCGCGAGATGGTACTTGGAAATCTTGTCGTAATAGGCCTGCCGCGCATTCTTGATGTTGTGCTTTGGATCGGCGTGAGCCGTGGCGACTGCCATGCGTATCCTCCGTGAAATGCCGCGATAGTTCGATTTGAAACCACTATACGCGATTGCAGGCCCGGCGGGAATGCCGGATTCCGCAGGGCCGGTATGGGAATAGGTAGGCGTTCACCGCGCCGCCGTCCACCACCGGGGAGTGCCGCCGCAGCTATTCATTCCCAAGCCGCTCGCCCGCGTCCCCGCCGCCTTCGCCGCGCGTCGCCGCGGCAAGCTGGCTGCGCAGCGCGCCGCGATCCACCTTGCCCGTCCGCCCGGTCGGCAATTCCGTGCCGAAGTGATAGACGTCCGGCCGCTTGTAGCGCTCGAGGCGCTCGGCGACCCAATGCCGCAGTTCGTCCTCCGCCACCGTCTCGGCGCCGCGCGGCACCACGAGGACGTGGATACGCTCGCCGACGATGGCGTCGGGCACGCCGACCGTCAGCGCGGCCGCTACCGCGGGGTGCTGCGCGATCAGGCCGTCGAGCTCGAGCGGCGAAATCTTGGCGCCGCCTTTGACGATCAAATCCTTGGCGCGGCCGGCGAGTTCGACCGACCCGTCCGCGCGCACGAATGCAAGATCGCCGGTGCGGAAATAGCCGTCGGCAAAGGCGGCCGCCGTGAGATCGGGACGGTCGAGATAGCCGTTCATGGCGAAGGGCGTTGCGATCTGCAGCTCGCCGACCTCGCCCGCCGGCAGCACGCGGCCTTCGCCGTCGGCAATACGAAAGCGCTCGCTCTTGGAAATACGGCCGATGCCGCCGGCGAAGTCCTGCTCCGGCGCGGTGCGGAGGAAAAAGTCGGAACTCGCGGTTTCGGTCAGGCCGTAGATGTCGATGATCTCGGCGCGCGGAAACAGTTCGCGCAGGCGCTGGCCGAGCGCCGGGCTGAACGGCTCGCCGCCGGTATGAATCCGTTTGAGATCGCCGCGCGCCAGTTGCGGCGCGAGCGCCGCGCGGCCGGCCGCGACCAGCCGGCGCAGCATGGTCGGCACGAAGGCGGCGTCGGTGATGGCGTGCGCGGCGATGTCGTCGGCGACCGTCGAGGGATCGGCGCGCAGCCGCATGAACGTCTGGCCGCCCTTGAGCAGCGTCAGCAGCGTGACCCAGATGCCGAACACGAAGGTGATCTGCAGCACCGGCAGCGCGCGCGTCGCCGGCGAAAAGCCGAGCACGCTGTCGATCTCCATCAGCTTGCGCGCAAAGCGGTCGTGGCCCAGCACGACGCCCTTGGGCTCGCCGGTCGAGCCCGAGGTGAAGATGACGATGGCGGCGTCCTGCAAGAGCGGCCGCGCCGGCGGCGGCGCATGGTCGCCGGTGCGCGCGGCCTCGCTGGCGCGCGGCACGCTGAGCCTCG
>JALHRB010000027.1 GCA_022841665.1 Pseudolabrys sp. | reverse complement strand
GCGGCTTGGACCGCCGGGCCCTTACACCGCATCTCCGATGCAAGGTCATTCCCCGGCCACCGCTCCCCGCCCCGCGTCTGGAGACGCTGATCAGACACCCCTCGCTATCGGGGCGGGATAAATGGAGACTACTATCCTATAGGATCATAGTCAAGACAATTAGGAAGATATTTTTTGAGCCCCGGTGCGCCGGTCACACCGGCGCGGCGCGGCGGCGCAGCGTCAGCCACATCAGCAGGCTGCCGACCAGCAGCACCACCGGAAGCACCACGGCGTTGGTGGCCTCCCAGCCGAACAGGTGCAGGAGCTGGCCGGACGAGAACGAGCTCATAGCCATGCTGCCGAAAACGAGGAAATCGTTGAAGGACTGAACCTTGGTGCGTTCCTGCGGTCCATGGCACTGGGTGACCATGGTGGTGGCGCCGATAAAGGCGAAATTCCAGCCGATCCCCAGCAGCACCAGGTCGGTCCAGAAATGCGCGACCGTCAGCCCGGACATGCCGACCACGGCGGCCGCGGCGATCAGCGCAAGCCCGACGCCGGTGATGCGCTCCACCCCGAAGCGCGCGATCAGCGAGCCGGTGACGAAGCTCGGCGCGTACATCGCCATCACGTGCCACTGAATGCCGAGCGTCGCGTCGGTGACCGAATGGCCGCAGCCGACCATGGCGAGCGGCGCCGAGGTCATGATCACGTTCATCAGCGCGTAGCTCGCCATGCCGCAGGCGGCGGCGACGATGAAGCGCGGCTTGCGCACGACATGCGCCAGCGAGGGCGATGCCTCTCCCGCCCGCCTCGCGGCCGGCTTCGGGATCTTCACGAAGTGCAGGACGATCGCGGCCAGGAAAGCGCAGATCGACTGGCCGAGAAAACTTGCCGCAAACAGGTACGGCGGCAGCATGTCCTTGGTGAAGATGACGAGCTGCGGCCCGATCACCGCGGCGAAGACGCCGCCGGCGAGCACCCAGGACACCACCTTCGGCCGGTAGCGCTCGCTCGCGGTGTCGGCGGCGGCGAAGCGGTAGGACTGGTGCGCGGCCGCATAGAGCCCGCCGCAGAAGGTGCCCACGAGCAGCAGCCAGAAGCTGCCGATCATCACCGCGTTGAAGGAGATCAGGCCGGAGAGAACGCCGAAGACGGAGCCCGTCTGCAACGCAGCGCGGCGGCCGAAACGGCGCGCCAGCGCGCCGACCGGCAGCGTGCCGAGCCACATGCCGACCACCATGCCGGTGATCGGCAGCGTGGCTAGCCCTTTGTCGGGCGCCAGCATCGAGCCGATGATGGCCGAGGTGGTAACGATGACGGTATTGTTGCCGCCGGCGAGCGCCTGCGCGACTGCCAGCACGATCGCGTTGCGGCGCGCAAGCCGGTCGTCATGGGCCGGCGTGGCCGGCTGCAACGGTTCGGCAACGGCCGACATGGGTCAGGGAATCCCGGCGAAAATCGTTCCCTGTTTAGCTGTGGACGAAGAAGGAAGCTACTGCGCGGGGTGCAGGGCAGACCTTCCCGGTCCCTGTCATTCCGGGGCGGCGGCCGTCGCCCAAAGGGCGATGGTCGACGAGCCCGGAATCCATAATCCGCAGTGCTGCGGCGTATGGATTCCGGGCCCGCCCCTTCGGGGCGTCCCGGAATGACAGAACTAAAACTTGATCGCGCCCGGGTGCAGGACCTTGGCGTTGCGGGCGTCGGCGAGCGAGAGCGCGCCGATCTGACCGAGCGAGGCCTTCAGCTCGTCGATATAGAGGTCGATGAGCTGGGCCGGGCCCTCGTCGCCCATGGCCGCCACCGCCCACAGGAACGATTTGCCGGCGAAGGCGGCGTCGGCGCCGACCGCGAGCGCGCGCATCACGTCCTGGCCCGAGCGTACGCCGGAATCGACGATGATTTTCGCCTTGCCGCCGACGGCGGCGGCGAGCGCCGGCACCGCGTCGATCGAGGGCACCAGCGCCTCGATCTGGCGGCCGCCATGGTTCGACGCCCAGATGCCGTCGATGCCGAGCGCCACCGCCTTCTCGGCGTCGGCCGGATGCAGGATGCCCTTCAGCAGCATCGGGCCCTTCCAGAAGTCGCGGTAGCGCTTGACCTCTTCCCAATTGAAGGCGCCACCCATGCGCGCGCGCGCGTAAGCGATGATCTCGTTGGTGCTCGAGCGCGGCGGCGCGTAGTCGGCGACGGTGGCGAAACGCGGATAGCCGTTGCGCAGCAGCGCGAGCAGCCAGCGCGGCCGCATCATGATCTCGCCCATCATGCGCGCGTTGGGGCGGAATTCGCCGGCCAGGCCGGCATAAGTTTCGCGCGAGCGCGTGGTGCGCACCGGCACGTCGACCGTGAGCGTGAGAGTCTTGGCGCCGACGGCGGCGGCGCGGCGCATGAGGTCGAAGCCGATCTTATGGTCCTCGTGCCAGAAGCGATAGAGCTGCAGCCAGAACACGTCGGGCGCGGCTTCCGCCGCCTGCTCGATGGTGGCGCCGCCGGCGACGCTCAAGGTGTAGGGGACGCCGGCGCGCTGCGCGGCCTTCGCCATCAGCAGATCGGCGCCCGGCCAGACCAGCGAGGGCCCGCCCATGGGCGCGATGCCGAGCGGCGCATTGTAGCGCTGGCCGAACAGCTCGCACTGGATCGGCGGCAACTGGTTGGTGACGCCGTATTTCGGCACGACCTTGATGGCGTCGAAGGCGTTCCAGTTGTCGGCGATGCCGACGTCGTTGCCGGCGCCGGTGTCGCCGTATTCGAAGGCGAAGCGCGGCACATGGCGCGGCGCCTCCGCGCGCATCCAGGCGGTGGTCGGAAAAAGCTTGTGGTATTTCGCGAAGTTCGGATGCGGCGTGTAGGCGGCAAGCGCCTCCTTTTTGGCCGTAACGTCGAGCATTTCCTGACCCCGTGAGCGTTTTGCGGCTTTATAGCACTAGAAGTGGCTGAACGAGAGCCGCTTGAAGGACATGGGCGCACCGCGCGCATCGCGGAACACGACCCCCTCGCCGGCCGCGACGGCGCCGATTTCGGTGACGGGAACCTGGGCGGCGAACGCAGCAGCGCGGAAGCTATCGGCTTGTGCCGGCGGAACGGCGCAGACGATCTCAAAATCGTCGCCGCCGGTGAGCGCGGTCTCGAGCATGGCCGGGTCGGCGGCGACCGCGGCGCGGGCGGCGTCGGACAAAGGCACGCGCGCCGCATCGATCTGCGCCGCGACGCCGGAGACGCGGGCGAGCTTGGTGAGATCGCCGGCCAGCCCGTCGGAAATGTCCATCGAGGCGGAGGCATGCATGCGCACGGCTTCGGCCAGCGCATTGCGCGGCTGCGGCAGCAGGTAGCGCGACAAAAGATGCGCACGCTGCTCGTCGGTGAGTTTCCAGTCGGCGCCCATATTGTCATCCTTGCGCAGCACGAGGCCGAGCGCGGCGTCGCCAATGGTGCCGCTGACGAAGACCCGGTCGCCCGGCTTGGCGCCGGCGCGGCGCACCATGGTGCCGTGCGGCACGCTGCCGAACATCGCGACCGAAACGGTGACCGGGCCGGGCGTGCGATCGGTGTCGCCGCCGAACAGCGGGCATTGGTAAGCCTCGGCATCGGCGCGCAGGCCGGATGAGAAACGGCCAAGCCAGGTGTCGCCAATGTCCTGCGGCAGCGCGAGCGAAACCAGGAAGCCGAGCGGCTTGGCGCCCTTGGCGGCAAGGTCCGACAGGTTCACGCGCAGCGCCTTCTGCGCCACGGTCGAAGCATCGTCCTCGGCAAAGAAATGCACGCCGCCGACGATGGCGTCGGTCTTGAGCACGAGGTCGTGCCCGGGCGGCGGCGACACGAAGGCGGCGTCGTCGGTGAGACCGAGCGCGCCGGGATGGGTGGCGAGCGGCCCGAAATGGCGCGCGATCAGGCGATCCTCGGCCGAGAGTTTGTCTTGGTCGGACATGGTCGCCGCGCTTGCTTCTGCTTACCTCCCCCTAAAAGGGGGAGGTCGAACCGCGAAGCGGTTCGGGTGGGGGTCAATCAAATTATCCGAAAGAGACCCCCACCCCAACCCTCCCCCTTTCAGGGGAAGGGAGTGAAACGCCGAACGTCACCCCGCGAACTCGTCGGCGCGCAATTTGCGCGCCAGCGCGTCGAGCACGGCGTTGACCATGCCGGTCTCGTCGCGCTCGACAAACGCAGCCGCGACGTCGGCATATTCGGTGACCACCACGCGCGCCGGCACGTCGCGGCGGTGGATCAGTTCGTAGGCGCCGGCGCGCAGCGCGGCGCGCAAGACCGCCTCGATGCGCTTCAAGGGCCAGCCCTTCTGCAAGGCCTCGTCGATCATCGGATCGAGCGCGCGCTGCTCGCGCACCACGCCGGAGACGATGTCGCGGAAGAAGGCGGCCTCGGCCGGCAGGTATTGCGCGCCCTCGACCTCGCGGCCGATCCAGTGGCTCTCGAACTCGGCCATGATCTCGTTCAACCCGGTGCCGGCCAGGTCCATCTGGTAGAGCGCCTGCACGGCGGCGAGACGGGCGGCGCCGCGCTTGTTGGCCTTGCGCGCCTCCTTGTCGTCGCTCTTGGCCGCGCGCGCCATCAGCGTTGCGCCAGGTCGCGCTTGAGCCGAACAAGCGCGAGCGCGGCGCGGGCCGCCTCCTCGCCCTTGTGGCCGTGCGCGCCGCCGAGGCGGTCTTTCGCCTGCGCTTCGTTGTCGACGGTGAGGATGCCGTTGCCGAGCGGAATCTGGCGCTGCAGCGCGAGGTCCATCAGGCCGCGCGCGGACTCGTTCGACACGATGTCGAAGTGATAGGTCTCGCCCTGGATCACGCAGCCGAGCGCGACCACGCCGTCATAGGGCGCGCGCTTCTTGACCGACGCGTCGAGCGCCATGGCGATTGCCGCCGGGACTTCGAGCGCGCCGGGGACGGTGATGGTGTCATGCTGCGCGCCGGCCTCGTCCAGCACGCGGCGGGCGCCGGACAGAAGCGCGTCGGCGAAATTGTCGTAATACCGCGCCTCCACGATCAGAATACGCAGCGACTCGCGCTTTTTGGCAGCGGTTTTCTTTTTGGCCATTCTCGTCCCGGTTCGTTGGTTCGGCCGGGTGGTAGCAAGCGCGCGCAGCGCGAACAAGGGGCGTTGGCGCCTCAGCGCGCCTCCATCAGCCGCGCGGCGTAGCGGGCGAGCGTGTCGACCTCGAGGTTGACGTCCTGGTCCTTGCGCCAGGACCCGAGCGTGGTCGCGGCCAGCGTGTGCGGGATGATCAGCACCGAGAAGGTGTCGCCCTCGACCGCGTTGACGGTGAGCGAGACGCCGTCGAGCGCGACCGAGCCCTTGGTCGCGATGAAACGGGAAAGTTCGTGCGGCGCGCGCAGCACGAAGCGCGCCATGTCGGTCATGTCCTCGCGCGCGATGACGGTGGCGAGCCCGTCGACATGGCCGGCGACCAGATGGCCGCCGAGCTCGTCGCCGACCTTGAGCGCGCGCTCCAGGTTGATCTTGCCGCCGCTGCCCCAGCGGCCGGCGGTGGTGACGCGCAAGGTTTCGTCGCCGGCGTCGACCGCAAACCAGTCGCGGCCGCCGTCCGCGCCGGTCTCCGTCACCGTCAGGCAGACGCCCGAGCAGGCGATCGACGCGCCCAGCGCAATGCCGGCGCGCGGATAGCGCGTGAAGATCGTCAGGCGCGTGAGATTGCCGGCGCGCGGCTCGACCGAGCGTATTTCGCCGACGTCGGTGACGATCCCGGTGAACATCAGGGCATGTCCTCTTTCCCCGGACGCGGCGCAGCGCGTCGCGTCAGCAAAGCGGTGCGCCGCAGATCCGGGGGCGTCGAAAGCGCGGCGGCCGATACGGCCCCGGGTCTGCGCAGCAACACTTCGTGTTGCAGCGCGCCCGGGGAAAGAACATGCAAACGTCCCGCCATCAGGCGCGCTCGTAGGTTTCGACTGTGTCGGGGCCAAGGCGCTCGGTCGAACGCAAGGCCATACCCTCGGTGAGCGCGTCGAGCTTCATGCCCTCGAGCGCATCGATGGCGGTGGAGCCGAGCCCGCGCTCGCCGCGCATGAGCACGACCGCGTCGATCAGGCCTGCGCCCACGAAGCTGGCCGCGACCGTCGGCCCGCCCTCCACCATCAGCCGCGTGACGCCTTCAGCCGCAAGTTTCTTCAGCACCGCGTCGAGGTCGAGCTTGCCGTTCTGCTCGGCCACGCGGAACACCTTGACGCCCTTTTGCGCGAGGATGTCCTCGGCGACCGGCGAGGCCTTGGTCGAGCAGAACACCCAGGTCGGCGTCTCGCGCACGGTGGCGACGACGCCGAGCGACAGCGGCACGCGCAGGCGCGCGTCGAGCACGACGCGCAGGGGCGAGCGCTCCAGCATGCCGGGCAGGCGCACGTTGAGCTGCGGATTGTCGGACAGGACGGTGCCGATGCCGCAGAGGATAGCGTCGTATTGCGCGCGCAACTGGAAGACGCGCGCCTGCGCCGCTTCGCCGGTGATGCGCACCGGCTTGCGGCCGGCGAGCCCCACCTTGCCGTCGGACGAGACCGCGAGCTTGACCAGCACGTGCGGGCGGCCTTGCGTGACTTTCGCGATGTGGCCGGCATGGGCGCGCCGCGCCGCCTCGGCGCAGAGCCCGACGTCGACCGCGATGCCCTTGGCGCGCAGGCGCGCGTGGCCCTGGCCGGCGACCTCCGGGTTGGGATCCTCCAACGCGGAGACGACGCGCGCGATGCCGGCCTTGATGATGGCGTCGGCGCAAGGCGGCGTCTTGCCGTCATGCGAGCAGGGCTCGAGCGTGACGTATAGGGTCGCACCCTGTGCGGCGCGTTTGGCGCGGCGCAGCGCTTCGGTCTCGGCATGCGGGCGGCCGCCGGGCTGCGTCCAGCCGCGGCCGACAATGACGCCGTCCTTGACGATGACCGCGCCGACCGCCGGATTGGGCCACGTGCGGCCGAGCCCGCGCCGCCCGAGCGTCAGCGCCAGCCGCATGAAGCGTTCATCCTCCGCGCCCGGCGCGGACGGCGGCAGCGGGTCGCTCATTTGCGCGCCGCGGGCACCGGCTTGCCGTCGTCCGACAATTCGTCGAGCGCGGCCTGGAAGTCCTTGGCCTCGCGGAAATTGCGGTAGACGGAGGCGAAGCGCACATAGGCGACGTCGTCGATCTGGCGCAGGTGCTCCATCACGGTCTCGCCGATCGTCTCCGAGGTGACCTCGTTTTCGCCCAGGCTCTCCAGCTCGCGCACGATCTTGGAGACTTCCTGCTCGATGCGCTCCGGCTCGATCGAGCGCTTGCGCAGCGCGATCTGCACCGAGCGCATCAGCTTGTCGCGGTCGAAAGGCACGCGCCGGCCGTTGCGCTTGATCACCGTGAGCTCGCGCAACTGCACGCGCTCGAAGGTGGTGAAGCGGAAATTGCAGGACAGGCACACGCGGCGGCGGCGGATCACCGCCGAGTCCTCGGTCGGCCGCGAGTCCTTCACCTGCGTATCGAGGCTTCCGCAGCTCGGGCAGCGCATGAAATTCCCCCGTCCTCTCCCCCGCAATGACCGGCTTTATGCCGGGCATCCACGCCTGAGCCCCCACCCTACCCTCCCCCGCAAGCGGGGGAGGGATGAAAAGAGGTCACTGATAAATCGGAAACCGCGTCAGCAAGGCCTTCACCTTGTCGCGCACTTTGCCTTCGACCAAAGAGTCCTCCTCGGCCTGCTTCTGCGACAGCACGTCGAGCACTTCCACGATCATCTCGCCGATCTGCTTGAATTCGGCGACGCCGAAGCCGCGCGTGGTGCCGGCCGGCGTGCCGAGGCGGACGCCGGACGTGACCGTCGGCTTCTCCGGATCGAAAGGGATGCCGTTCTTGTTGCAGGTGATGTGGGCGCGGCCGAGCGCCGCTTCCGCCACCTTGCCGGTGAGACGCTTGGGCCGCAGGTCGACCAGCATCAGATGCGTATCGGTGCCGCCGGAGACGATGTCGAGGCCGTTCGCCTTCAGTGTCTCGGCGAGCGCCTTGGCGTTCTCCACGACATTGCGCGCGTAGGTCTTGAACCCTGGCCGCAGCGCCTCGCCGAAGGCGACCGCCTTGGCGGCGATCACGTGCATCAGCGGGCCGCCCTGCATGCCGGGGAAGACGGCCGAGTTGATCTTCTTCGCCATCTCCTCGTCGTCGGAGAGGATGACGCCGCCGCGCGGGCCGCGCAGCGTCTTGTGCGTGGTGGTGGTGACGACATGCGCGTGCGGGAACGGCGACGGATGCGCGCCGCCGGCCACCAAGCCGGCGAAGTGCGCCATGTCGACGAACAGATAAGCGCCGACTTCGTCGCAGATTTCCCGGAAACGTTTGAAGTCGATGATGCGCGGATAGGCGGAGCCGCCGGCGATGATGAGCTTCGGCTTGTGCTCCTTGGCGAGCTTCTCGACCTCGTCCATGTCGATGCGCTGGTCGTCGCGCCGCACGTTGTAGGGCACCGGCTTGAACCACTTGCCGGACAGGTTGATCGCCATGCCGTGGCTGAGATGGCCGCCGGCGGCGAGATTGAGGCCCATGAAGGTGTCGCCGGGCTGCATTAGTGCGAAGAACACCGCGGCATTGGCGGAGGCGCCGGAGTGCGGCTGCACGTTGGCGAACTTGCAGCCGAACAATTTGGTGACGCGCTCGATGGCGAGACGCTCGGCGATGTCGACGAACTGGCAGCCGCCGTAATAGCGCTTACCGGGCAGGCCTTCGGCGTATTTGTTGGTCAGCACCGAACCCTGCGCTTCCAGCACCGCACGCGAGACGATGTTCTCCGAGGCGATCAGCTCGATCTCGTCGCGCTGGCGGCCGAGCTCGAGGCCGATGGCCTCGGCGATCTCGGGATCGGTCTCGCGCAGGCTCTTGCCGAAGAAGGCGTCGAGGTCGTTGGCGGGCTGGGGGGAGGAAGAAGCCGACATCACGTTTCTCCTGGCGCCGCGGCCGAGCCACGGCGCCGTATGGAAGGGAAAGTCCGGGATTAGCCCCGCAGATACCATATCGGCGGCCTAGCGCCAAGCAGTGGGATGGCGGGGCGGCTACGAGCGCAAGATGTTGTGATCTTGGGGCATTCCGGCACGGCCGTAGCACGGCTTCGAACCATCGCGGTCAGGGCGCGGGCCGCGCGCCACTGAAGGCGACGGCCGCAACGCGTCGGCCCGGACGATCTCGTTCCGCCTGAGACACCACACCAGACACGCGCGACCCGGCTACCGTCAGCGTGCGCCGCATTGCATGCCCGCAGGCACCGACGCCGTTGGCGAGCAAGCAGCGAGCGCCAAACTTATCCCTGTTGGCAACGGCGTGTTCTGCCACCGCCAGCCTCATCGTTTGAATGACGAGCTTGCGTGCCGGCCATTGTCAGTCGTCGGTTGCCCTGAATGCGCGACGCGCGCTGGTGCAATTGTACTTCATTCGGAAACATTCGCCGCGGTACGACACTCGCGTGCCCTTGAGGGGCGCGCTCACCAGAAGTAGAACACGTGGGCCAGACGTTGAAGCGTTTCTCATCTGGTTAGAAAACAAAAATGCGGATACGCCTTTTAGAGACGATAACGCTTAAACGCGCTCTGAAGATTGCAGCTGGCATCGCAATAATCGCCGCATTCGGCTGGCTACCATTACGGACTTTCCTGCAGCCCTCCAGCGTGGAAGCGGTGATCAACTCGCGAGTCGTCACGCTCCGTGCTCCGATCGACGGCAAAGTGGTCACCGCCCAATCACTCTCAAACCGCGGAGAGATCGCCTTCGGCGCAGTCATTCTTCACGTCGCCAACATTCGCGCCGACCGGAGACACCTCGATGATCTGCGACGCCAACTCGCGCGCCTACAAAACGACCGTCCCGGACTTGCCAAGAAGCTCGACTTTACACGCCAACTACAACAAGAGCTCGCCGTTGTAGCCGAGCGATTCAAGGAAGGGCGCCTTCGACAGCTTGAAGCACGCATCGCCGAACAAAAGAGTCTCATCGAGGCGGCGATCGCCCGCCGCGAAGAAGCTGCCGCCGCTGTTGAAAGGGCGACGTCACTCGTGAGATCCGGATCGGTCACTTCGGTCGATCTGGCACGATTGTCGCGCGATCGAACCGTAGCGGAACAGACGGAGATAGGCGCCCGCAACCGGCTTGCCGCCAGTGAAGTTGAGCTAATTTTCGCTAAACTCGGTACTTTCCTGGGCGACAGCTACAACGATCGTCCGAGTTCAATTCAGCGCGAAGAGGAAATGCGGCAAAGGGCCGATACCTTAAGTGCAGACATCGCGACCGCCGATGCCGAGATCGAATGGCTCAAAAATGAGATCATTCATGCACAGCTCAGTTACGACGCCATGGCCAATGCGCCGGTCACCTCTCCTATCGACGGCCGCATCTGGGAGATCATGACGTCATCGGGCGAAGACGTCCAGGCCGGCCAGCCGCTGCTGCGCATCCTGGACTGCTCGAACGCCGTGGTTACGGCCAACGTAACCGAAGCCGTCTACAACGACCTCACTGTTGGCGCGAAGGCGACCTTCCGACTGGCGGCAGGCGGCCCGGACATGGAAGGCACGATCGTCAACCTGACGGGATCGGCCGGCGCGGCCGCGAACTTGGCCATCAATCCGGACACCTTGAGCAAAGAACCGTTCCGCGTTGCCGTCTCGGTACCGCAGCTGACCCAACCGGACAAGGGCTGCACGGTGGGGCGTACCGGGCGCGTGATCTTTTCAAAGTCGCGCAACAGCGCGCCATGAACCCGTACATGGACGCACTGGCCCCGGCGCTGATAACGATCGGCGCCGGCTTGGCGACCCTGTCGTGGATGAGACCCGACCACAAAGTAGCGCGCGTGCTGGCGGTCGGGGCGTCGCTCCCCCTCCTGGTTCGGTACCTGATCTGGCGCAGCGGCACAGTCCCGCATGCCGGTTGGACCTGGGATTTCACGATCGGCGGCCTCTTTTTCTTCATGGAGGCGCTCACGCTGCTCGCAGCCGCCCTCAATCTGTTCTTCATGAGCCGGACGCGCAGCCGCACTCCTGACGTCGAAGCCAACAAGTCCTGGCTCGCCACCCGCCGCCCGCCTTTGGTGGATGTTTTCATCTGCACCTACAACGAGGAAGAGGCCATCCTCGAACGGACAATTATCGGCGCAACCGGAATCAAGCATCCGCACTATCGGGTGTGGGTGCTCGATGACGGTCGCAGGGATTGGCTGAAGCAACTGGCCGACAAGCTCGGTTGCCGATATCTCACGCGCCCGAACAACGAGGGCGCCAAGGCGGGCAATATCAATCACGCGCTCCGTCACGTCGCCGGCCTTTGCAACCCGCCGGAATTCATTGCAATTCTGGATGCCGATTTCGTGCCGACGCCTGCCTTTCTTGAACGGGCACTCCCGCTGTTCAAGGACCCGTCGGTCGGCATCGTGCAGACGCCGCAGCACTTCATCAATCCGGACCCGATCCAGACAAACCTGTCGGTCGCGCGCGTATGGCCGGATGAACAGCGGCTGTTCTTCGATGTCTTGATGCCGGCAAAGGATGCATGGGGCGCCGCGTTCTGTTGCGGCACATCGTCGGTCATACGCTTCGATCAACTGATGCGGATCGGCGGTTTCCCAACCGACTCGGTCACGGAGGACTACCTGCTCACGCTGCGCATGAAAGAGGCCGGCGCTTTGACCGTGTACCTCAACGAGCGCCTGACGATCGGACTGGCTCCCCAAGGGCTCAAGGAATACATCACGCAACGCAGCCGATGGTGCCTCGGCTTTATGCAAATTGCGCGCGGCCGAAGCGGGCCACTTTCCTTGCGGTCGCGCCTGACCTTTATTGACCGCCTGTCATTGGCCGACGCGTTCCTGTTCTGGACTTCGGTGTCCTCGACGAAGTTGTTCGGCCTTTTTGTCCCGGGCCTTTTTCTCCTGTTCGGAGTCCGCGCCGTCGACGCAGATCTGGCCACGCTCCTCGTTTACTTTCTGCCGTTTTACTTCTGGCACTCGCTGACCATGACATGGCTGTCGCAGGGGCGATCGATGCCCGTCATGTCCGACGTGACACAGTACGTCGCCGCGCCCGCAATCCTGAAAGCGGTCGGCGTCGGCCTGTTAAGCCGGCGCGCTCACAAGTTCCAAGTCACGGCCAAGGGCGGCGACCGCAGCCGCGGATTCGTCGAATGGCCGCTCTTGCGGTTTTATTCGATCATCCTCGCCTTTAACCTCGCCGGCATCGTCTACTCGTTTATCCTCAACCCGCGCGGCACCGGCCTGGCCTACGGCGGACTGGCGCTGGCCTGGAGCTGGTATAACGCGATCATCCTGCTGCTCGTGTGCTTGATCTGTATCGAACAACCCCGGCGCCGGAAGGCGAGTCGCTTCGAGGTCAACGAACCCGCGCAGATTTCATACGAAGGCGAAGCAGCCGTATATCGTCTGACGGACATCTCGCTCTCGGGCGCGCGCTTCAGGGGCGACCCGCCCGCGCGCATCGGCCAGACGGTAACGTGCGCGTTGCGCTCACAGATCATCGAAGCCAGGATTGTTCGCATCACACCGGACGGCTTCGCGGTCAAGTTCGATGAAAAGCTGGAAACCCGCGTCAATCTGGTCCGGAACTTCTACGCGAGCGACTACGTGTCCACCTTCGATACCGTCCTGCCCGCCAGTATAGGCAAGGCGGTCTTTGAACGGATCTTCAAGTAACAACGCAGGCATCCATCGCGCGCGCGCCGAAGTGGCATGTGAAACGACAAGGCCCCGACCGCGGGCATCGCGGTCGGGGCAAGTCGTCGCCAGTACGCCCTCACGAAAACCTGCGCTTAGCCTCCTCCGCGAATTTGCTGCGCGACCGCAGACGATCCCAGCAAGCGGTCGCGGCCGGCTTTCTTGGCCGCGTACATCCGCTGGTCGGCCAGCGCCACAAGCTCCTGCCAGGTCCCGGCCTTGTCGGCCGTGCGCTCGGCCAGGCCGACGCTGACGGTCTGCATCTCGCCGTCGGGGCGCGTTCCGAGCGAGCGGCACAGCTCGGCCACAAGGGCGGCCGCATCGCCGGCGTCGGCTCCCGGCAGCGCCAGAACGAACTCCTCGCCGCCCCACCGAATGAGGCTGTTGCTGTGCGAAGCCGCCGTCAACAACCGCGCCGCCGCCTGCCTCAACACCCGATCGCCGCACTCATGCCCGTAGTAGTCATTGACCATCTTGAAGTGGTCCAGGTCGATAAACGCCAGCGAAAGAGGCTTCGATTCTTTTTGGCACGAGGCGAAAGTGAGGCTGAGCAGTTCCGCGCCCGCCCGCCGCGACAGCGCGCCGGTGAGGTGATCGATGGTCGATTCCCGATGCAGACGAGAGAAGAGACTGAGCTGGCTCAACGAGCAGGCGACGGCGGCCGTTCCGACCGCGCACATCAAAAGCACCGCCGCGCTCGCCTGCGCGAATATGATGTTGCCGTCGCCGTGCAAAACCTCGAACACGATCGCCGCCAGCGGAACCAGCGAGAGCGCCAAAACTTCCTTCAGCGTCAGCGGGAAAATTGCAATGCCGGCGATCAAGGCGATCGGCATCAGGACATATTGCGCATGTCCCGCGCTGCCCATGTAGGCCGCTTCCGAGCCCATGATGACCCTGTGCGCGAACAGGAAGAACACGATGCCAATGGCGACGACCAAGGCAAGGCTTTCGATGGCGTCGCGCGACGTGTTGCGCCGCACCTTGCTGCCCGCAACCGCGAAAAACAGCGCGCTCGCGACTACCCGCGACGCGATCAGCGGCAAAACCAGCGACCAGTCCGCGTGGAACAGCGCGATGTCGATCGGAATCCAAGCGAGCGTCGAAATGCCCAGGAAAGTCGCGGTGATGCTGAGCCGCTCCTTTATCAAAAGCATCCGGTGATAGGTCAGCAAAAGGTCGTGACTGCGCGCGGAAACCAGTCCCGCGGGCAACTTGGCCGCGCTCCACAAAGCGGCAATGCTTTGCCGGACCAGACAAAGCTGATGTCTGGCCCTGACGGCCGCGCGTGCACCGAAAAGACTCATGAACGCCCGCACAGCGGGCGTTCCGGCGCGCTCGACAGGCGATGCGTGATCCGATCCCATGCTCATCTCGGCCCCGTTGTGCACAGCGCCGCCTCCGAAAAGGCGGCGCTGTCCCCGTTCGAACGAGCTTCGCTTAGAGCCGGTAGAGGATCTGGTCGGTCCAGAAGCGCTCGAGCCGATGCAGCGACTTGTTGAGCGTGGCGAACTCGTCGGCATTGATGCCGCCGACCTGCTCAACGGTGCGCACGTGCTTCTGATAGAGCGTCTCGACGATGTCGCGCACCTCGCGGCCCTTGTCGGTCAGCTTGATGCGGACCGAGCGCCGGTCGACGCGCGAGCGCTGGTGGTCGAGGAAGCCCATCTCGACGAGCTTCTTGAGGTTGTACGACACGTTGGAGCCGAGATAGTAGCCGCGCGTGCGCAACTCGCCGGCGGTGAGCTCCTTGTCGCCGATGTTGTAGAGCAGCAGCGCCTGCACCGAGTTGATGTCGGAGCGGCCGCGGCGGTCGAATTCGTCCTTGATGACGTCGAGCAAGCGGCGATGCAGCCGCTCGACGAGAGTCAAAGCCTCGAGGTAGAGCGGCCGGATGTGGTCGAGACGCGCATCACGCTCTGCGGACTCGACCGTCTTGGCGACGGCTTTCATGTTCAACGCCCCTTGCGTTATATTTTATTCGTCCCAAACGGGGCCCTGTTTCCCCGTTCATGGCTCGACCCTAGAAGGGGCAGTCTAAAATCGGCTTAAATAACACCATAAACATTAGGTTTATTTGCACTGGTGAACGCTTCGTTGAACGCTCGAATTGAATCGAGCGCGGAAAGATTCGATTCACCTCAATCTTGGCGGCGTTCCCGGCACGTTCCGGCGGCGACGCGATTTCAGCCGCGCACGAAGCGGATGATGCCGGAAAAATCGCGGCCCGCCTCCCCGCTCTCGACATATGACGAATAAATCCTTGCCGCGGCGGCGCCGAGCTGGGTGTTGGCGCCGGCGGTTTTGGCGGCTTCCTGCGCGAGCTTCAAGTCTTTCAGCATCATCGCGGCGGTGAAGCCGGCCTGGTAGTCGCGGTTGGCGGGCGACGCCGGCACCGGACCGGGCACCGGGCAATAGCTCGTGAGCGACCAGCACTGGCCCGACGATTTCGAGGCGATGTCGAACAGCTTCTGGTGCTCGAGGCCGAGCTGCTCGGCGAGCACGAAGGCCTCCGACACCGCGATCATCGAAATGCCGAGGATCATGTTGTTGCAGATCTTGGCCGCCTGGCCGTTGCCGGCGCCGCCGGCGTGCACGACGGTCTTGCCCATCTTCTGCAAAATGGATTCCGCGCGTGCAAATGCCTGCGCGCTGCCGCCGACCATGAAAGTGAGCGTGCCGGCGGTGGCGCCGCCGACGCCGCCCGACACCGGCGCGTCGAGCATCAGCAGTCTCCTCGCCTCGGCTTCCTTGGCGACCGCACGCGCGCTGTCGACGTCGATGGTGGAGCAATCGATCAGCAGCGTGCCGGGATTGGCGTTCTCGACGATGCCGCTCGGGCCAAGATAGACGGCGCGCACTTCCTTGCCGGACGGCAGCATGGTGATGACGACGTCGGCGCGCGCGGCTGCGATCTTGGCGGTCTCGACCGCGACGCCGCCCGCGGCCTTGAGCTTCTCGACCGAAGCGGGATTGACGTCGACGCCTTCGACCTGATGGCCGGCCTTGATGAGGTTCTGCGCCATGGGCAGGCCCATGTTGCCGAGCCCGATGAATCCGATCCGCGCCATGGCGCCCTCCCCCACTGAATACCGCAGTATTGTTACGGCGGTGCTTCCTGCGCCGATTTCAACGCGAGACCGAGATAGATGGCAAGCAGCGCGCCCTCGAACAGACCGGTGAATATGCCGCCGCCAAACACCTGCGGGAAGAATACCTCGAGCGCGAGCATGGAGGCGACCGCCATCAGCCAGATCACCGCGCCCCAGGCCGCCGCCAGCCACAGGCCGATCGCGGCGACCAGATCGATCACCGCAAAGAACACGGTCGCCGCCTGCCAGGCGATGGATTGCGTCTCGAACAGGTTGTCGTGCGCGACGCCGATGCCGACCACCTGCGACCAGTGATAGAGGCCCTTGAGCATCGACACGCCGGCCATCGCGCGCAGGAACAGCACCAGCCGGCGCGTCCACGGGCCGACGCCGTCCTCTTGCGGCTTGACGTGCACCGGCTCGAGGCCCCGTACGTCGTCCTCGGCGATCGGGTCGATCATGGCAACGGAAGCTCGTTCGCGAGCGCGGCGAAATGGCGCTCGACTTCCGCGTCGGAAACGGCGGCGAGCGTGGCCGGGTTCCAGCGCGGGCGGTTGTCCTTGTCGACGATCACGGCGCGCACACCCTCGTAGAAATCATGGGCCTGGATGACGCGCGACACTATGCGGAATTCGGCGCGCATGCACGCGGCGAAATCGCAGGTCGCACCGCGCCGCACCTGCGCCAGCGCCAGCTTGAGGCTGAGCGGCGCTTTCGCCGCGATGGTGGCGGCGGTCTTGCCGGCCCATGCGGCGTCGGCGCTGCCGGAGGCCGCCTCGCGCGCGAGCGCCGCGAGGATGGCTTCGACGCTGTCGCCGGCAAACAGCCGGTCGATCGCCGCGCGGCGCGCCGCGACCGGCCCCTCCCCCGCGGGTTCGGCGAAGGCGGCGAGCACGGCATCGACCGCGACCGTGCCGGTGAGCCCCTCGATCAGCGCCGGAAAACGCGCCGAGGCAATGCGATGGGTGGCAAGCCCGGAAGCGACGCCGTCGGCGGCGTTGAAGCGCTCGCCGGTGAGCGCGCAATAGGCGCCGAGCTCGCCCGGCATGCGCGGCAGAAACCAGGTGGCGCCGACGTCGGGAAAGAAGCCGATGCCGACCTCGGGCATGGCGAAGGCGTAGCGGTCGCCGGCGACGCGGTGCGAGCCGTGCACCGACACGCCGACGCCGCCGCCCATGACGATGCCGTCGATCAGCGCGACGTAAGGCTTGCGGTAGTTCTTGATCGCCGCGTTGAGCGGATATTCGTCGCGCCAGAACTGCAAAGCTTCGTCGTGGTGACCGGCCTTGCCGAGATCGTAGAGCGCGCGGATGTCGCCGCCGGCGCTGAACGCGCGCTCACCGGCGCCCATGACGACGACGCGGGTGACGGCGTCGTCACCGGCCCAGGCGTCGAGTTGCGCGCGCAGGGCCTTGACCATGCCGTGCGTGACGGCGTTGAGCGCCTTCGGCCGGTTGAGCGTGACGAGCCCGGCCGCGCCGCGCCGCTCGAACAGAATCTCGGCAGCGTCCATCGGCTTCGCCTCACACTCAGCTCACTCCCGCGCAAGCGGGAATCCGGGTCACAATGCGCGGCATCCTTTGCCCTTGGGTCCCCGCTTTCGCGGGGACCAGCGCAAGAGGTTGAGACACCTTCAAGGGCCGAACGCCGGCGTCCGGTCAGGCGGACCGCTTCCAGGCGCCCGCCTTCTCGATGCGGTCGATGGCGTCGTCCGAGAACTCGGCCTGCGGCGCGTCGCCGCCAATCACGAACATCAGGACCGACTCCACGTTCGGATCGCCCTTGGTGACGTTCTGGAAGCGGCGGATCATGCCGGGCGGAAACGACACGACGTCGAGCGGCTCGAGATCGACGTAGTCGACATTGCCCTTCTCGTCCTCCCAACTCGCGCGCCAGGTGCCGGTCATGGCGATGAAAGTCTCGTTGGTGTCGTGGTTGTGCATCTCGGGGCCGTGGCCGGGCTTGGCCTTGCAGTAGCCGAGGTTGAAGCCTTCGCGGATCTTGATCGCGGCCATGCGCGCGGCGAGGTCGCCGACCGGCGAGGTCGCGTTCTCGCCGACGTTCTCCGGCGGCTGGAAGCCGATGACGTTGTACAGCGTGCGTTCGCAGCCGGGCATTTTCGAGTCGGGCAGACCGCCGTCCGAACCTTTTAGGTCCTTGAAACGGGCGACGCGCTTCATCATCTCGTCGCGGGTCAGGTAGCGGCGGGGCAGTTTTTCGGCCATGGCGTTTCTCCGTGTTTTTGTACCGCCAGCATAGCGCAGGCGCAGGGTTTCAGGCCATCGCCCAGAGGTAGGCAACCATGGCGGCGACGCCGAGCGTGGTGCGCACGGCGTGCAGGCGGCCCCATTGCGAGATCAGCCCGCGGGTGACGTCGTTGGCCGCGTCCGGCAGCGTCTGCTGTAGCAGGCGGTTGGTCGGCATGATGATGAAGAGCGTGAACGGCCAGTTGGCCAGGATGAGCGCGGCGCCGACCAGCCAGCGCCAGTCATAGGTGAACAGGAAGGCGATAATGCCGAAGCTCCCGGAGAGGAGCGCAAGACTTGCCTGCATCAGGAAGCCGCGGGCATAGCTCGGCTTCCACTGCGTGAGCATGGCGCGGTCGTCGAGTTGCAGCCGCGCGTGCTGCTCGGCGAAATTGACGTAGAAGGCGGCGCCCGCAAACAACGCGGCCGTCACCAGAGCAAGCGCGCCGCTCCATTGGGCAAGGGTCATGGCTCAGTTCCCCAGCATCGCGCGCGAGATAATCACGCGCATGATCTCGTTGGTGCCTTCCAGGATCTGGTGCACGCGCACGTCGCGCAGCACGCGCTCGATCGGATGATCGCGTAGGTAGCCGTAGCCGCCGTGCAACTGAAGACAGCCGTTGACCACCTCGAAGCCGGTGTCGGTGGCGCGAAGCTTGGCCTGCGCGGCCAGCCGCGTGGCGGCGGGCTCGCTTTCGCTCACCGCGGCGGCGGCGCGGTGCAACAAGAGGCGCGCGGCCTCCAGTTCGGTGGCGTAGTCGGCGACGCGGAATTGCAGCGCCTGGAAATCGGCGAGCCGCGTGCCGAACTGCTTGCGTTCCTTCATGTAGTCGACGGTGCGGTCGAGGCAGAACTGCGCGCCGCCGAGCGAGCAGGCGCCGATGTTGAGGCGGCCGCCGTCGAGCCCAGCCATCGCGATCTTGAAGCCCTGCCCTTCCGCGCCCACGCGGTTCGACACCGGCACGCGGCAGTTCTCGAACATGACCATGGCGGTCGGCTGCGTCTTCCAGCCGAGCTTCTTCTCCTGCGCGCCGAAGGAAAGCCCGGGCGTGCCGGCCTCCACGACGATGCAGGATATGCCGCGCGGGCCGCCCTCGCCCGTGCGCGCCATCACCAGATAGACGTCGGAGCGGCCGCCGCCCGAGATGAAGGCCTTGGCGCCGTCGAGCACATAATCGTCGCCATCGCGGCGCGCCTTGGTGGCGAGGCTGGCGGCGTCGGAGCCCGCGCCGGGCTCGGTCAGGCAGTAGCTGGCGAAATGCTCCATGGAGCAGAGCCGGGGCAGGAACTTGCGGCGCAGGTCGTCGCTGCCATAGGCGTCGATCATCCACGCCGCCATGTTGTGGATCGAGATGTAGGCGGCGGTGGAGGTGCAGCCCTGCGCCAGCTCCTCGAAGATGATGGCGGCGTCCAAGCGCGAGAGCGCCGAGCCGCCGACATCGTCCTTGACGTAGATGCCGCCGAAGCCGAGCGCGGCCGCCTTGCGCAGCGCCTCTTCCGGGAAGACCTCGCCCTCGTCCCAGTCGCGCGCGAACGGCATCATCTCGTCGCGGGCGAACTGCCGCGCGGTCGCCTGGAAGGCACGCTGCTCTTCGGTGAGGGAGAAGTCCATGCCTGACGTCCCGGGTCGGTTCCCGCACCTTCGAGAGGATGGTGAAGCCGGTCAAGCCCGCTCCGGCCTTACCTCCCCCTGAAAGGGGGAGGTCGATTTGCGAAGCAAATCGGGTGGGGGTCAGTTAATCGACCCCCACCCCAACCCTCCCCCTTTCCAGGGGGAGGGAGTCGACCTTGGCACGGCATCGCTCTAAAACATCTTCCGGAGACGACCCATGGCGATCAAATTCGGCCGGCCCCTGCAACGCTCGATCGGCTTCGTACCGGTCGAGGCGGAGGCGCACGACGCGCAAGGCGCGCAGCCCCTCGACCTTTCGGTGCGCATGCGCCGCAACCGGCGCAGCGACTGGGCGCGCCGCATGGTGCGCGAGCATACGCTCACCGCCGACGACCTGATCTGGCCGCTGTTCGTGATGGACGGCGACAACAAGCGCGCGCCCGTCGCGTCGATGCCGGGGGTCGAGCGGCTGTCGGTCGACCAGGTGGTGCGCGAAGCCGAGCGCGCCGCGAAGCTGTCGATCCCCTGCATCGCGCTCTTCCCCTACACCGATCCCGCCTTGCGCGACGAAACGGGCAGCGAGGCGCTCAACCCGGACAACCTGGTCTGCCGGGCGCTGCGCGCGCTCAAGAAGGAAGTGCCGGACATCGGCGTGCTGTGCGACGTGGCGCTCGATCCTTTCACCAGCCACGGCCATGACGGGCTGATCAAGGACGGCGTCATCCTCAACGACGAAACGGTGGCGGTGCTGGTGAAGCAGGCGCTGGTGCAAGCGGAAGCCGGCTGCGACATCATCGCGCCTTCCGACATGATGGACGGCCGCGTCGGCGCCATCCGTCAGGCGCTCGACCAAGCGAACTTCCTCGACGTGTCGATCATGGCCTACGCGGCCAAATACGCGTCGGCCTTCTACGGCCCGTTCCGCGACGCGGTGGGCTCGGCCAAGACGCTCACCGGCGACAAGCGCACCTACCAGATGGACCCCGGCAATTCCGACGAGGCGTTGCGCGAGGTCGCGCTCGACATCGACGAAGGCGCCGACATGATCATGGTCAAGCCGGGCATGCCCTATCTCGACATCTGCCGGCGCGTGAAGGACGCCTTCGCCATGCCGACCTTCGCCTACCAGGTGTCGGGCGAATACGCGATGATCATGGCGGCGGCGCAGAACGGCTGGCTCGACGGCGAGCGCGCCATGCTCGAGAGCCTGATCGCCTTCAAGCGCGCCGGCTGCGACGGCGTTCTCACGTATTTCGCGCCGCGCGTGGCCGAAAAGCTCAAGCAAGGCTGACGCCTCCCTCCCCGCTTTTTTCGTGAACACTGCAATCGACAGGTAGACTTTCTATGGGTGAATTCGCCATCGGCCAGGGCGTCTCGCGTTTCGAGGATCCGCGCCTGATCAAAGGCGGCGGGCGCTACATCGACGACATCAAGCTGCCCGGCATGGCGCATGGCGTGGTGCTGCGCGCGCAGCACGCGCACGCGAAAATCAAGTCGCTCGACGTGAGCGCGGCCAAGGCCGCGCCCGGCGTGCTGGCGGTGCTGACCGCCGCCGACGTGAAGGCGGCCGGCTGGGGCGACCTGCCGGTGCCGGGCGGCCTCAAGCGCCGCGACGGCACGCCGCAATACAAGCCGCGCTATCCGATCCTGGCCGAGGATCGCGTGCGTTGGGTCGGCGACTGCGTCGCTTTCGTGGTGGCGGAGACGGTGGCGCAGGCGATGGACGCCGCCGAGCTGATCCAGGTCGATTTCGAGCCTTTGCCGTCCGTGACCTCGACCGCGGAAGCGCCCAAACCGGGCGCGCCGCGCGTGTGGGACGACTGCGCCGACAACATCTGCTTCGTCGAACTGATCGGCGACAAGGCGGCCACCGACGCCGCTTTCGCCAAGGCGGCGCACGTGGTCAAGCATCGCTTCGCCATCAACCGCGTCACCGCGGCGGCGATGGAGCCGCGCGCGGCCATCGGCGACTACACCGCAACCGACGGCCGCTACACGCTCTATACACCGATGCAGCGTCCGCATCCGACGCGCGCCGACCTCGCCAAGCTGCTGAACGTGGCGGAAAGCAAGGTGCGCATTATCACCAGCGACACCGGCGGCTCGTTCGGCATGAAGTCGCCGATCTTCAACGAGGCGCCGCTCACGCTGCTGGCCTCGAAGATCACCGGCCGGCCGGTGAAATGGGTGAGCACGCGCACGGAAGCATTCCTGAGCGACGCGCAGGCGCGCGACAACGTGACGGAAGCCGAGCTCGCGCTCGACAAAGACGGCGTCTTCCTCGGCTTGCGGGTGAAGACCATCGCCGCCATCGGCGCCTATTTGCAGCAGGCGATGCCGGCCTTCGTGCTCAACGCCGGCACGCTCGCCGGCGTCTACCGCACGCCCGCCATCCACGTCGACATCACGGCGGTGTTCACCAACACCAACCCGGTGCGGCCCTACCGCGGCAACGGGCGCCCAGAGGCGGCCTTCGTGATCGAGCGCATGGTCGACGTGGCCGCGCGCCAGTTGGGCATCGATCCGGCCGAGTTGCGCCGGCGCAACTACATCCCGCCGAGCGCCATGCCGTTCAAGACCGGGCTCACCTTCACCTACGACAGCGGCGAGTTCGAGAAGAACATGGACATGGCGCTGGAGATCGCCGACGTCAAAGGCCTGAAGGCGCGCAAGGCGGAGGCCCGCAAAAGGGGCAAGTTGTGCGGGTTCGGCCTCTCCAACACCATCGAACGCGCCGGCGCCCCCTCGACCGAAGGCGCCGAGGTGCGCTTCGACCGCGGCGGCACCGCCACGATCTTCTCCGGCTCCAACAGCCAGGGCCAGGGCCACGAGACCGTGTTCAAGCAGCTGGTCTGCGACCGGCTCGGCCTGCACCCGGACGACGTGCATTACGTGCAGGGCGACACCGACGCGGTCGCCTACGGCGAAGGCACCGGCGGCTCGCGCTCGGCGACGATGGCGGGCTCGGCCTTCCACATGGCGAGCGAGAAGGTGATCGCAAAGGCGCGCAAGCTCGCCGCGCATCTGCTCAAGGTCGAGGAGAGCGACCTCAAATACGACGAAGGCGTGTTCTCGACCGCCAAGACCAACCGCACGCTGACGATCAAGGAGATCGCCACCGCTTCGTTCGACCCGAAGAACCTGCCGCAAGACATGGAGGCAGGGCTCGGCGCGACCGGGGTCTACACCGCGCCGGTGAACAACTATCCGAACGGCTGCCACATCTGCGAAGTCGAGATCGACATCGAGACCGGCAAAACCGAAATCACCCGCTACAGCGTGGTGGACGACGTCGGCACCGTGATGAACCCGATGCTGCTGCACGGGCAGATCCACGGCGGCATCGCGCAGGGCGTGGGGCAAGCGCTGATGGAGGACATCCATTTCGACGCCGACGGCCAGCTCATCACGGCCTCGTTCCAGGACTACGCCATGCCGCACGCGCACGACTTCCCCGACCTGGAGGTCGAGAGCAACCCGGTGCCGACCAAGACCAACCCGCTCGGCGTCAAGGGCGCGGGCGAGGCCGGCTGTGTCGGCGCCCTGCCCGCGGTGGCCAATGCGGTGGTGGATGCGCTGGCCGAATTCGGCGTCACCCATATCGAGATGCCGGCAACGCCCGAGCGCATCTGGCGCGCGATGCAACGCTAGAGCGGGCCGCAAAGCCCTCCCCGAATAGGGTTCTAGGCCGCACCGAATACCAGTAATCTACGGCTGCCAGCGCGATTCGAGCGCGCGCGGCCCGTTGCGTTCCCCTTGTCATCACGCGTTGTAGCGCGGCGCCCCATGGGCTGCCGCCGTCCAAGGAGATTTTGATGCGCAATGTCGGCCGCAAGCTCGCTTTCGTGCTCGCCGCGTCCAACCACGGCACGATGATCCTCAACCGCTTCGACCAGCGGATGTTCGGGCCGGACCGCGGCATCGGCGTCGGCTACCAGGTGCTGGAGACGGGCACTTTCGACCCGCTCGAGGTCGAGCTTGCGCTTCAGCTCCTTGACATGCGCCGGCGCTTCCACGGCGACGGCGTGATCGGCGTCGATTGCGGCGCCAATATCGGCGTCCACAGCATCGAATGGGCGACATCGATGACCGGCTGGGGCTCGGTAATCGCCATCGAGGCGCAGGAGCGCATCTATTACGCGCTCGCCGGCAACATCGCGATCAACAACTGCTTCAACGCCATCGCCATGCACGCGGCGGTGTCCTCGGAATCGGGCGTCATGAAGATCCCCTGTCCCGACTACCTGACGCCGTCGAGCTTCGGCAGTTTGGAGCTGCGCCCGAGCGCGAGCAACGAGTTCATCGGCCAGTTCATCGACTATTCCGACGACAAGACGGTGCCGGTGCAGAAGATTGCGCTCGACAATCTGGGGCTGGCGCGCTGCGACCTGATCAAGCTCGACGTCGAGGGCATGGAATTCGAGGCGCTGGAAGGCGCGCGCGACACCATCGAGCGCTGCCGCCCGGTGCTGCTGATCGAGCAGATCAAAGCGGGACGCGACCAACTGCATGCCTGGCTCGCCGAGCGCGGCTACGAGACGGCCGATGCCGGCATCAACCTGCTGGCGATCCACAAGAGCGACGAGACGCTCGGCCAGCTCGACCTGTCGGTGCGCCACCAGCCGCAGCCCTCGGCGGCTTAGAGTCCGCTCAGATCGGTCTTTGGGACATCCGGGCTCAGGCGCCCGAGATGCAGGCCGCATTCCTTGTGGCCGCCCTCCTCCCACCACCAGCGTCCGTTGCGCTCGGGCTCGCCGGGCGCGATAGCGCGCGTGCAGGGGGCGCAACCGATCGAGGCAAAGCCCTGGGCGTGCAGCGCATTGATGGGAACGCCGAGCCGCGCCGTCTCGGCCAGCACCTGTTCGCGCGTCCAGTCGAACAGCGGATTGACCTTGGTGAGCTTGCGCGCGAGGTCGAAGCCGACCAGGCCGCCGTCGCGGCGCACCTCGTTCTGGTCGGCGCGCAGGCCGGCGATCCAGGCGGCGGCGCCTTTGAGCGCGCGGTCGAGCGGCCTGGTCTTGCGCACGGCGCAGCAGGCCTCGCGCGCCGCCTTCGACTCGTAGAAGCCGTCGATGCCCTGGCGGGCGACCAGGCGCTCCAAGGCGCCGGTATTGGGATAGATGGCGCGGATGCGGCGGCCGTAGCGCGCCTCGGTCGCCGCCCAGAGCTCATAGGTCTCCGGAAAGAGCCGCCCGGTGTCGAACGTGACCACGTCGATGTCGAGACCGGCCTCGCAGATCCAATGAAAGATGAGCTGGCCCTCGACGCCGAAGCCGTGCGTGAACACGATGCGGCCCGCCAGCGCGTCGCGCAAATACGCGAGGCGGCGCGGCGCGGCGAGCTTGGCCAGCGCGGGCGCCATGGTTTCAAGAGAGCCGGTACGGTCGAGCATGCGTCGCCGATTTGCGGCGCGCCGAGCTCGCTGTCAAAGCCGAAATAATATTCGCCGGCCGGCGCGCGCGACGCCGGATGGGTGCTCGTCACGCACCGCTTCGCAAAACGGCCATGCCAAGATCGTTTGCGCGCAATCTAGCAATAACTCTATCGCTGAACGCAGCTAGCCGCGAAGACGTGCATCGCAAAGACGCGGGCGGTGGAACATTTTGGCTCGCGCCAGTCGAACGTCACCGTGCGAGCGCGCAAAAGCGCGGTGGACAACTGCACCAAGGCCGCGCCGGAGCATGGCCTTCTCCGCCGTTCACTCCAAAGCCGAGGCGGTCTCGATGGCGGCCGGCGCATAGCCGTCGGCGGCGAGCGCGGCCATGATCTCGGCGGCGTGCGCGCCGTCGCGCGTCTCGATGGTGACGTCGAGCTTGGCGCCCTTGGCCGGCACGTCGAGAAACAAACGGCGATGGTCGACTTCGAGAATATTGGCGCCGAGGTGGCCGAGCCGCGTGGCGATGATGCCGAGCACGCCGGGCCGGTCGGGAATGGTGAGGCGGAAGGAAACGATTCGGCTGTCGCGTTCGAGCTCGCGCACCATGATGGAAGCGAGAATGCGCGGGTCGATATTGCCGCCGCACAGGATGAGGCCGACGCGCTTGCCCTTGAAGCGCGCGGGCTCCGCCAGCATGGCGGCAAGCCCGGCGGCGCCGGCGCCCTCCGCCATGGTCTTCTGAAGTGTGAGATAGGCATTCACGGCACGCTCGAGCTGGGCCTCGTCCACCAGCACGACGGAAGACACCAGCTCGCGGATCACCGGCAGCGTGAGCTTGCCGACGTTCTTGACCGCGATGCCTTCGGCCAGCGTCGCGCCGCCGATCGGCCTGTGACCGTCATGCAGCGCGTTCCAGACGGCGGGATAGAGCGCGGCCTCGGCGCCGACGATTTCGATGTCGGCTTTGCGCGCGCGCGCGGCGATGGCGTTGCCGGCAATCAGGCCGCCGCCGCCGATGGGGATGACAAGCTGGTCGAGGTCCGGCACATCTTCAAGCATCTCCAGCGCGATGGTGCCCTGGCCGGCGATGATGCGCGGATCGTCGTAAGGATGCACCAGGACCAGCCCGCGCTCGCTTTGCAGGCGCTCGCAGGAGGCCTGCGCGTCGGCCACGCTCTCGCCCTCAAGCACGACCTCGGCGCCGTGCGAGCGGGTCGCCGCCACCTTCACGAAAGGCGTCGTCACCGGCATCACGATGGTGGCGGGAATCCGCAAGCGCGCCGCGTGATAGGCCACCGCCTGGGCGTGGTTGCCGGCCGACATGGCGACGACGCCGCGCTTGCGCTCGGCCTCGCTCAGCGAGGCGAGCTTGACCAGCGCACCGCGGTCCTTGAACGAGTTGGTGACCTGCAGGTTCTCGTATTTGACGAAGACATCGGCGCCGGTAAGCGCCGACAGCCGCGGCGCCGGCAACATCGGCGTGTCCAGCACCACGCCTTCGATGACGCGGCGGGCGGCTTCGATATCGGCAAGCGTGACGCGCAAGGGGCCAACCTCCGGCTCAGCCGCCGCACCATGCCCCATGCCGGGGAAAGCCGCCAGACGGCCGGCCGGACTGGCGGGCGGCCGCCGCCCGGCTTATCTTGATAGCCGGCAATCAGGGCCCGCGAAACGCCATGACATTCGACCTCAAGCCGCATGCTTACGATCCCGCGCGCAACCCCGAGCTTTTCGAGGGCGTGCTGGCGCGCCGCGTGGTCGCCTTCCTGATCGACTTCGTCATCATCTCGGCGCCGGTGGCGCTGGCGGCGATGTTCATCTTCGCCTTCGGCGTCGTCACGCTGGGGCTAGGCTTTGCGCTGTACTGGCTGCTGCCGCCGGCCGCGGTGATCTGGGCGGTGGTCTATTTCGGCGCCACGCTGGGCGGTCCGGCCTCGGCCACCATCGGCATGCGGGTGATGGACCTTGAAATGCGCACCTGGTACGGCGCGCCGGCCTATTTCGTGCTCGGCGCGGTGCATGCGATCGCTTTCTGGGTGTCGATCTCGACGCTCACGCCCTTCATCCTGCTGGTGGCCTTCTTCAACGAAAGGCGCAGGCTGCTGCATGACATCGTGCTCGGCACCGTCGTCATCAACAATGCCCGCCGCGCCGCTACGCTTCGTACGAGCGCCGCGGGCTCCTATTAACTTAATTCGCTTGAATGGAACCGGACGCCCGGAGATGGTACGGTTGCGGGGGTGCCGGAAGCGCCGGGGCGACGTAAGATCGCGCGAGTCTTTGTGAATGACAGCATGGCCTGACCGGTGACCCAGCATTCCCGCGACACCCCGCAGTTCTACCTGACGGCGCCCTCGCCCTGCCCCTACCTGCACGGCCAGGAAGAGCGGAAGGTGTTCACCCATCTGGTGGGCGAGCGCGCGGGCCAGCTCAACGACCTGCTCACGCATGGCGGCTTCCGCCGCAGCCAGTCGATCGCCTACCGGCCCGCCTGCGAGACCTGCCGCGCCTGCGTGTCGGTGCGCGTGGTGGCGGCCGACTTCAGGCCATCGCGCAGCATGCGCCGCATCGCCGAGCGCAATGCCGACATGGTCGGCGAGATGCGCACGGCGACGCCCACGTCCGAGCAGTACTCCGTGTTCCGCAGCTATCTCGACGTACGCCACCGCGACGGCGGCATGGCCGACATGACTGTGCTCGACTACGCCATGATGATCGAGGACAGCCACGTCGAGACGCGGATCGTCGAATACCGGCGGCGCGGCCCCGACTCAGGCATCAACGGCCGCGGCGCCGGCGAGCTGCGCGCAGTGGCGCTCACCGACGTGCTCAGCGACGGCCTGTCGATGGTCTATTCGTTCTTCGATCCGGAGGAAGGCGACCGCTCGCTCGGCACCTACATGATCCTCGATCACATCGAGCGCGCGCAGAGCATGGGCCTGCCCTATGTCTATCTCGGCTACTGGGTGCCGGGCTCGCGCAAGATGGACTACAAGGGCCGCTTCCTGCCGCAGGAGCGCCTGATGCCGTCGGGCTGGACGCGGGTGGAAAGCTAGCCGGACTTGGAAGCCTCCACGCCCCGGCGCGGCATGAGAATTCCGTGCTTGGGCGCGAACAGGAAGGCCAGCATAAAAAACGCCGCCTGAATCAGCACGATGCAGGCGCCGGTGGCGGCGTCGAGGTGGAAGCTGGCGATCGTCCCGAGCGCCGACGATACCAGCGCGACGGCCGGCGCGATCAGCAGCATACGCTCGAAGCTGTCGGTGAGCAGATAGGCGGTTGCGCCCGGCGCGATCAGCATGGCGATCACCAAGATGATGCCGACGGCCTTGAGCGAGGCGACGATGGTGAGCGCGAGCAGCACCAGCAGCCCGTAGTGCAGCACGCGCACCGGCAGGCCGATGCTGCGGGCGTGGTTCGGATCGAAGCAGTAGAGCAGCAGATCGCGGCGCTTGAACAGAACGATCGCCAGCGTTCCGCCGGCGACGATGGCGGTCTCGATCAGGTCCTGCACGGTCACGCCGAGCACGTTGCCGAACAGGATGTGATTCAGGTGCTGATCGGTCTCGACCTTGGTGAAAAGCACCAACCCGAAGCCAAACATGCCCGAGAACACGATGCCCATCACCGTATCCTCCTTCACGCGGCTGTTTTCCTTGAGATAGCCCGTGAAAAGGGCGCAGGACAGGCCGGCGGCGAAGGCCCCGATGGCGAGTGGAATGCTCAGCACATAGGCGATCACGATGCCCGGCAGCACCGCATGCGAAATGGCGTCGCCCATCAGCGACCAACCCTTGAGCACAAGATAGCAGGACAGGACCGCGCACACCGCGGCGACCAGCAGCGAGACGCCCAGCGCCCGCTGCATGAACGGGTAGCTCAGCGGGCCCATGATCCAGTCGATGACCGAGTTCATGCGGCGGACTCCACCGCCAAACGCCCCCGGCGGCGAGCGGCCAACAAACCGTGCCTCGGCGCAAACAGGAACGCGGCGAGGAACAGAAGCGTTTGCAGCGTGACGATCACCCCGCCGGTCGCGCCGTCCAGAAAGAAGCTGATATAGGCGCCTGTGAAACTCGTGCCCACGCCGAGCGCCACGCTGATGACGATCAGGCGGCCGAAACGGTCCGTCAGCAGATAGGCGGTGGCCCCGGGCGTCACCACCATCGCGATGACAAGGCAGGCGCCGACGGTCTGTAGCGCGGCTACCGTGCAGGCGCTCAAGAGCGTGAAGAACACGGCCTTGAGCAAACCCGTGTTGATGCCGATGCTGCGCGCATGGCTTTCGTCGAAGAACGCGACCATCAGGTCCTTCCAGATGAAGGCCATGACGACGAGCGAGACCGCGGCGATGATCGCGACCTGGACCACGTCCTCATCGGCAATCGCAAGGATGTTGCCGAGAACGATGCCCTGGATGTTGACCGAGGTAGGCCGAACCGACGCCATAAACAGCCCAAGCGCGAACAAGGTGGTGAACACGAGGCCGATCACCGCGTCCTCGCGCAGGCGCGACTTTTGCTTGACGAAATACATGGCGATCGAGGCCAGGATGCCGGCAAAAAAGGCGCCGACGGCAAAGGGGGCGCCGATGATGTAGGCGGCGGCGACGCCAGGCACGATCGAATGGGCCAGCGCGTCGCCCATCAAGGACCAGCCCTTCAACATCAGATAGGCGGAAAGAAAAGCGCAGACGCCTCCCACCAGGGCGCTGACCCACATCGCCTTGAGCATATAGCTGTAGCTGAACGGAACGAGCAGTTCGGTTGCGAGGGCGGTCATTTCAGGCCTCGCCCGGCGGCTCGCGCCGGTGCGGCTTGTCGCCGTAGAACACCAGCGGACGCTCGTCGTCGGTCAGCACCGTCACGCTGCGGGCGTCGTCGTCCTGATGCAGCGCCTGCCCGCCGAGCTGGAAATTGCGCAGGACGCCGCCGAACGCGCGCTCGAGATTTGCCTGCGTGAACACTTCGGCGGTCGGCCCGGCCGCCAGCACAGTGCGATTGAGCAGGACGACCCTATCGCAGAAGTCCGGCACGCTGCCCAGATTGTGGGTCGAGACCAGCATCAGATGGCCGGACGCCCGCAGTTCGCGCAACAGCCCGACGATAGCGGTCTCGGTCTTTACGTCCACACCGGTGAACGGCTCGTCGAGAAGGATGATGCGGCCTTCCTGGGCGAGCGCGCGGGCGAGGAACACCCGCTTCTTCTGGCCGCCGCTCAATTCGCCGATCTGCCGCTTGCGGTAGGCAGTCATGCCGACGCGCTCCAGCGCCTCGTCTACCTTGTAGCGGTCGACGCGCGACGGCATGCGCAGGAAATTCATGTGGCCGTAGCGGCCCATCATGACCACCGTCTCGACCAGAACCGGAAAATTCCAGTCGACGTCCTCGCTCTGCGGGACATAGGCAACGATGTTCTTCTTCAACGCCTCATCGACTGGCATGCCGCACAGGCGTATCTGGCCCGCCGACGGCCGCACGAACCCCATGATCGCCTTGAAGATGGTCGACTTGCCGCTGCCGTTGACGCCCACCAGCGCACAGATGGTGCCGGGATCGAGCACGAAGGATGCGTCGCGCACGGCAGTAAAGCCGTTGCTGTAGGTCACGCTGAGATCCTGCACCACGATGCTGGCGCCGAGCGCCATTGCCGTGGCCGGCGCAACGGCGGTTGCGGACGGCGCGTTCACTTGCCGAAGCCCTTGGCGATGGTTTCGACCGTCACCTTCAGAAGGTCGAGATAGGTCGGCACCGGTCCGCTGGCGGCGCTGAGCGAGTCGACATAGAGCACGCCGCCGTAACGCGCGCCCGACTCCTTGGCGACCTGCTTGGCGGCGCGGTCGGAGATGGTGCTCTCGCTGAACACCACGGGAATCTTGTTCTTGCGCACGAGGTCGATCACCTTGCGCACCTGCTGCGGCGTCCCCTGCTCGTCGGCATTGATCGGCCAGAGATAGGCCTCGCGCATCTTGTAATCGCGCGTGAGGTAACTGAAGGCACCCTCGCTCGACACCAGCCAGCGCTGCGGCTCGGGGATGCTTTCGAGCCGCTTGCGCAACGGCCCGTCGATCGCCTTGATCTGCGCGGCATAGGCCGCCGCATTGCGGCCGTACGCTTCCGCATTGGCCGGATCGTATTTGACCAAAGCCTTGCGGATGTTCTCGACATAGATCAGCGCGTTGCTCGGCGACATCCAGGCGTGCGGATTGGGCTTGCCGCTGTAGGGCCCTTCCGCGATGCCCATCGGTTCGATGCCCTCGGTCAGCACGACGCTCGGCACCTCTTTGACGTTCTGGAAAAACCGTTCGAACCAGCGCTCGAGGTTGAAGCCGTTCCAGATCACCAGATCGGCGGCCTGCGCGCGAACGATATCGAGCGGCGTCGGCTGGTAGTCGTGGATCTCGGCGCCCGGCTTGGTGATCGATTCCACGATGGCTCGGTCGCCCGCGACGTTCTGCGCGATATCCTGGATGACGGTGAAGGTCGTCACCACGCGGAAGGGCTTGCGGCCCGTACTCTGCGCTGCTGCCGGCAACGCAAGCGCCGCCAGCGTCAGGGCGGTCAGCAAAGCCAAAAACATGCGCCGGCCACTTCGTCTCATCGATCACCTGCCTAGATTGGGCGCGGAAGAGGACGCAAGCGTTGTTCCCGCGGCAAACCGCGCATACTTCCAGTTGCGAATGACTTGCAACTAAGTTGACAGAAGGATCGCAGCCCGTCAAGCTAACTGCAAATAATTTGCAATTGCAGGAGCGAGGGGTGGGGCGGACGGAATTATCGAAGAAGGTGCGCAAAAATGCGCTCGAAACGCCGTCGAGGTCTTGGTTCCGAGGGGCGGTAAAAGGGAACCGGATTACCTACCGGGCCCTCGCCGGCACGGTGCTGACGCTCATCGCCGGCGGCGCCATCGCCAGCGACGCCGACCGCGCGAAGGCGACCGACAAGAGCAAATACACCCTCTTCAACCGCACCCCCGACGGACTGCTGCGCGACCTCACCACCGATCGCCCGGACACGACGGAAAGCCCCTTCACCGTCGACGCGGGCCATATCCAGATCGAAACGAACCTGTTCGGCTATACGCGCTCGCGGCCGGATGGGGACGGCACCGTCTCCGACACCTACGAGTTCGGCACCACCAATGTCCGCGTGGGCCTGACCAACTCAGCCGAGATCAATGTCGTCTGGCAGCCCTACGGCGTGGTGCGCACGCGGCCCGGCGACGGCAGCGACGCCACGCGCAGTCAAGGCGTCGGCGGGCTCGACCTCCGCGCCAAGATCAATTTCTGGGGTAACGACAATTTCGATAAGCCCGGCGACACAGCCCTCGGCCTGCTGCCTTACGTCACCTTCCCCACCGACCGTGGCAACGGCATCAGCCCCGAGGCGGTGAGCGGCGGCTTCATCGTACCCTTCGCGGTCAAGCTCTCGGAAGACTTCACCCTCGGCCTCAACGGCGGTCTGGAATTCGTGCGCGCGGACGACAGTACGCAGTATCACCCCGAATACCTCGCCAGCGCGTCGCTGTCTTATGGCTGGACCGATCAACTGAGCACCTATTACGAGGTTGCCGGCCGCTTCGGCACGCGCGACCCGCGCGGCGAAACTGTCATCGTGGCAACCGGCGTCGCCTACCAGGTGACGAAGAACTTCCAGCTCGACGCCGGCATCAATATCGGCCTCTCCGACGCCGCCGACCGCCTCAATCCCTTCCTCGGCATGTCCGTGCGCTTCTAGCGCACGGCAGCCGCCCGCCGGGCGCTGGAACTTCCCCGGTTCCATCGTGTTGTAAGAGCCTTGAGAGGGCCGTTCGGGGATTTCACATTGCGCAGGCCATTCCTAGGCCGCCCGCCTTCTGGCAGCGGCGGGGAAACCTGCGCCCGAAATCGCGCCGAACCCGCCAGGATCGATGGGAGCGACGCCGCCGTGACCGCTACGAACCGACCGCGATGGCCATGGCTGCTCGCGCTGGCCGCCCTGCTTGCCCTGCCCGCGCTCGCCGCGGCGCCGGGTGGCAACGCACACAGCGGACCGTCCGAAGTGATCTTCATCGTCCAGTTGCTCGCGTTGATGATCGTGGGCCGGTTGCTCGGCGAAGGCATGTTGCGGCTGGGCCAGCCTGCGGTCATGGGCCAGCTCATCGCCGGCCTGCTGCTCGGGCCCTCTTTTTTCGGATTCTTCCTGCCCGACCTGCAACACGCGCTGTTCCCCAAGAACCCGGAACAGAAGGCGATGATCGACGCGGTGTCGCAGTTCGGCATCCTGCTGCTGCTGCTGCTGACGGGCATGGAGACCGACCTCAAGCTGGTGCGAAACACCGGTCGCGCCTCGATCTATGCCTCGCTCATGGGCATCCTGGTGCCTTTCGGCTGCGGGGTGGCGCTCGGCGAACTCCTGCCCGACTCCATGCTGCCGGATCCGGAGAAGCGGCTGATCACGTCGCTTTTTCTCGGCACCGCGCTGTCGATCGCCTCGGTCAAGATCGTGGCCATGGTGGTGCGCGAGATGAACTTCATGCGCCGCGTCGTCGGCCAGGTCATTCTGGCCTCCGCCATCATCGACGACACCGTCGGCTGGATCATCATCTCGATCATCTTCAGCCTCGCCTTGCACGGCGAAATCGATCCGATGTCGCTGGCGCAGAGCGTGGGCGGCACCTTCATCTTCATGGTGGCCAGCCTCACGGTCGGCCGGCGCGCGGTGTTCTTCGTCATCCGCTGGGTCAACGACAACTTCATGAGCGAGTTTGCGGTCATTACCGCGATCCTCGTCATCATGAGCTCGATGGCTCTCATCACCCACGCGATCGGCGTGCATTCGGTCCTGGGAGCTTTCGTCGCCGGCATTCTGGTCGGGGAGTCGCCAATTCTGACGAAACATATCGACGAGCAGCTGCGCGGCCTGATCACGGCCTTCTTTGCGCCGGTGTTCTTCGGCATCGCCGGGCTGAGCGCCGACCTCACGATCCTGGCCGATCCCAAAATGGCGGCGCTCACCGCGGGCCTCATCGCCATCGCCAGCATCGGCAAGTTCGGCGGCGCCTTCATCGGCGCCGAGCTCGGCGGACTGACCAAACGCGAGGGCTTTGCGCTTGCCTGCGGCATGAACGCGCGCGGCTCCACCGAGATCATCATCGCCACCGTCGGCCTGTCGATGGGCGCGCTGACCCAGGACCTTTTCACCATGATCGTCGCCATGGCGGTGATCACCACGATGGCCATGCCGCCGAGCTTGCGCTGGGCACTGGCGCGCATCCCGCTGCGCAAAGAGGAGAAGCAGCGGCTCGAGCGCGAGGAGATGGAAGCGAAGGGCTTCGTGCCAAACCTGGAGCGTCTGCTGCTCGCCGTCGACGACAGCCCGAACGGCAAATTCGCCTCGCGCGTCGCCGGCGTGCTGGCCGGCGCGCACGGCTCGCCCACGACCGTGCTGCACATCGTCGACGCGGCCAAGCCCCAGACGGCCGACAACGAAAACAAAGTCAAGCCGGACACGAAGGCGCTCGAAAGCAGGACGGAGCAGCAGAAGTCCGAGGCCAAGAAGGAGGTCAAGTCCAGCGCCAAGCAGGCCGCCGCCGACGCCAAGGCCGACAAGGTGCAGAGTGAAGCTGAAAAGAAGGCGGAAAACGCCGGCGCGGCCGTCAAGGAAGCCGCCGAGCAGATCCAGAAGAAGCAGAAGAAGGATGAGAAGACCGATGCCCCGCTCGAAATCACCACCATCGTGCACGAGGCGCCCAACCCGGCGCTGATCGCCGAGGAGGCGAAAAAGGGTTACGACCTGCTGGTGATCGGGCTGGAAAAAACCTCGACGCGCGGCAAGGAATTCCACGAAAGCGTCGCCAGCATCGCCAAAAGCTTCGAGGGGCCGCTCGCCATCACCGCCGCGCGCGGCGAACTCCTGGAGAAGCCCGACGGCAAGCTGAGCATCCTCGTTCCGGTCAACGGCACCGAGCCGTCACGCCGCGCCGCGGAAGTGGCCATCACCATCGCGCGCGCCAACAAGGCGCCGGTCACCGTGCTGTACGTGGCCGTGCGCACGCGCAAGCGCGCCTCGCGCATGCGGCGCAGCATCCGCACGCGCCGGCACGAGGAGGCCATCCTCAAGGACATCATCTCGATCGCCGACAGCTACAATGTCAGCGTGCGCACCGCCGTGCGCGCCGACCTCGCACCGGACGAGGCCATCCTGAAAGAGATGGGGCGCCGCAAGCACAATCTGGTGGTGATGGGCGTCGGCCGCCGGCCGGGCGAGAAACTGTTCTTCGGCGACACCGCGGCCACGCTGCTGGAGAAGTCCGAGCGCTCGCTGCTGTTCGTGGCGGGCTAAAGCCCCTTGCCGAGAACAACCCTGCATTGCATACACAATTATTACGTGCAAATAATGCCGCTCTCACGTCTAAACGGAGGGGATCATGGCAAAGCCAGGGACCAGCGGCGTTTTCGTCGTCGATGTGTCGGCGCTGAACCTGCCGAAAAGCGCGCTCGCCGGATTACAGAAGGCCATCAATGCCACGGTGCAAAAGCAGATCGCCGGGATCGACTTGCGCAAATACGGCGGCGTGAGCCCGCAACGGCCGAACTGGTACGGCATTATCATTCGGCCGAGGCTTCCGCAGTTCAACGTTGGGCCGCGCTAAGCGCGCGGTCATCAGGCGTATGACGAAGCTCTGTCCGAGCCATTCCTGTGCACCGGACACGCTGCTGCTCGGCATCGTCCAGGCCGACGGCACCGTGGCACTGTCGGCGGAACGTTTTCCGATCACGGCGGATTTCGTCGAAGCCGCGAAAGACGCCGGTGCGCCGGAAACGCGTTTCCGCTTTGCCGGGCCGTGCCGCGAGGCCGGCTGCGCGCAATGGAAAAGCGGCAAGTGCGGAATCCCCGACCGCGCGCGCAAGGCTTTGTCCGGCAAGCCCGTGCCGCCCGTTGCAGCTCCGCCCTGCGCCATCCGGGCGGACTGCCGCTGGTTCGCGCAGGAAGCTTATGCCGCCTGCGCACTCTGTCCGTTCGTGACCACCGGTGTGCCACCTAAGGCGGGCGCGACCGCCTAGTCGCCACCGTCCACCTTCGCGGCCGCCGGCGCGCCGCGGAACTTGTTGTTCTTCGGCAAGCCTTGCGCGATGCGGCCGGCGTCGGCGCGACTGCCGCGCCAGTCCTTGAGCTCTTTCATCGTCAGCGTCTGCGTGCGGCCGGCGCCGTCGACCCAGGTGAGGCCCTCCTCCGCCTTGAAGGTGGTGACATCGGAGAGCCCCTTCTCCTTGTAGCGCTGCAGGCGCACGCCGCGGCCGCGGGTCATCTCCGGCACCTGGTCGAGGCCGAAGATCACCATCTTGCGGTTAGCGCCGATGGTCGCGACCAGGTCGCCGGCGACCACCGTCATGGCGACCGCCTTGTCAGGCGCCTTCAGGTTCAAGACCTGCTTGCCCTTGCGCGTGGTGCCGAGCACCTCGTCCTCGGGCACGACGAAGCCGTTGCCGGCGTAGCTCGCGACCAGGAACTTGCGCTTTCCCTCGTAAGCGAGCGCCGCGACCACGTCGGCATCCTGCTCGAGATCGATGGACAGGCGCAGCGGCTCGCCATGGCCGCGCCCGCCGGGCAGCTTGGAGGCATCGAGCGTGTAGAAGCGGCCGTTCGAGCCGAAGATGAGCACCTTGGCGGTGGTCTCGGTCGGGAATGCGAACTTGAGCGCGTCGTCGGTCTTGAAGGCGACGCCCGAGAGATCGGCGACATGGCCGCGCAGCGCACGGATCCAGCCCTTCTCGGAGACGACCACCGTGATCGGCTCGCGGATCACCATCGCCTCTTCGATGGCAGCCTCGTCGTGCGCGGGGGCCTCGGCGAAATCGGTGCGGCGGCGGCCGAGGTCGGTCTTCGGCCCGAACTTCTCCCGCATCTCCTTGATCTGGCCGGCGATGGTCTTCCACTGATTGTCGCTCGAGCCGAGCAGCGACTTGAGCCCCTTGTGCTCCTCGCGCAGCGCCTTTTCCTCGCCGCGGATTTCCATTTCCTCGAGCTTGCGCAAGTTGCGCAGGCGCATGTTGAGGATGGCGTCGGCTTGCACCTCGGTGAGCTTGAAGGTCTTCATCAGGACGGGCTTGGGCTCGTCCTCATTGCGAATGATCTTGATGACCTTGTCGAGGTTGAGATAAGCGGCGAGAAAGCCGCCGAGCACTTCCAACCGATGCTCGATCTCGGCGAGGCGATGCTTGGAGCGGCGCACCAGCACGTCGCGGCGATGGTCGAGCCATTCGCGCAGCGCCTCGGCCAAACCCAGCACCTGCGGCACGCGGCCCTTCACCAGCACGTTCATGTTGAGCGGAATGCGGCTTTCGAGCTCGGTGAGCTTGAACAGCGATTCCATCAGCAGCCCGGCGTCGACCGTGCGCGCGCGCGGCTCGATGATGAGACGAATGTCTTCGGCCGACTCGTCGCGCACGTCGGCGACCAGCGGCAGCTTCTTCTCGTTGATCAATTCGGCCAGCCGTTCGACCAAGCGCGACTTCTGCACCAGCCAGGGGACTTGCGTGATGACGATCACATACGTGCCGCGGCCGGTTTCTTCCGTCTTCCAGCGCGCGCGCACGCGGAACGAGCCGCGTCCGGTGCTGTAGGCCTCCGCGATGCTCTCCGGCGTGTCGACGATGATGCCGCCGGTCGGGAAATCCGGTCCCTTCACGTATTTAAGCAGCGTCTTGGAGCGCGCATTCGGATTGGCGATGAGGAACAGCGCCGCGTCGCACAGCTCGGCCGCGTTGTGCGGCGGGATGGCGGTGGCCATGCCGACCGCGATGCCCTGCGAGCCGTTGGCGAGCAGATTGGGGAAAGCCGCCGGCAGTACCACCGGCTCTTCGTTGCTGCCGTCGTAGCTCGGGCGGAAGTCGACCGCGTCCTCGTCGATGCCGTCGAGCAGAAGGCGCGCGACCTCGGTCAAACGCGACTCGGTGTAGCGCATAGCGGCGGCATTATCGCCGTCGATATTGCCGAAGTTGCCCTGACCATCGACCAGCGGATAGCGCTGGGCGAAATCCTGCGCCAAGCGCACCATGGCGTCGTAGATCGCCTGGTCGCCGTGCGGGTGGAAATTGCCCATCACGTCGCCGACCACTTTGGCCGACTTCTTGAAGGCGGCGCCGGGGTCAAGCCGCAGGCTGCGCATGACGTGCAGGATGCGGCGGTGCACCGGCTTGAGGCCGTCGCGCGCATCGGGCAGCGCCCGGTTCATAATGGTGGAGAGGGCGTAGGCGAGGTAGCGCTCTTCCAGCGCCTCGCGCAGCGCCACCTCTTCGACGGCACCCTTTTCCGGGGGAATCAGTCTTTTACCCATGGCCGATAGCTACTGCGCCGGCCGGCGATGAACAAGCGATGAACACCTCGGCCATCTAATCTTCCAAATTTTCCAGCTATATTTCGAACCTGAACAGCCCGATTGCGTTATCTTGCGCGCGACTGTGCAGCAATTGGACGACCTTTAAGATGGAGGAAGCAATGCGCCGGTTAATTCTTAGCGTGGCGGCGGCGATCGCAGTGTTGGCGGCGGGCGCGCTTGTCCCGGACCGCGCGGAGGCCATGGCGCTTTCCACACCGGCCGGTATCCAGGCCGCTATCGACGATACCTCTCTGGCCCAGGACGTGGCCTATGTCTGCCGCCGTGTCTGGCGCTGCGGACCCTATGGCTGCGGCTGGCGCCGCTCGTGCTATTGGACGGGGCCGCGCTACCACAGCCGGCGCTACTACCGGGGTGGCCGCTACTATTATCGGCGCTGGTAGGGCCTGACGTTCGGCAGCGCAGTTCTGCGATGAATTGCGGCCGGTTCCCGCCGTGGAGCCGGCCGTAGGCTGAAAGCACGGCGATTCGATCGTTGCCGCAGCAGGATCAAGCCCGATTCTGGAGGCGCTAACGACCAACCGGAGGAAACACTTATGCGAATGATCCTGCTGTCGGCCCTGCTCGCGCTGGGGCTCGGCTTCGCCGCCACGACCGGCGCCTCGGCCGCCGGCGTGCTTGGCGCTGCCGGGCTGAGCGCGGCCGCGGATTCGACCTCGCTCGTCGAACAGGCGCGGGTGCGCTGCCGCAACGTACGGGTATGCCGCATCGGCCCGTACGGTCGCCGCTGCCGCGTCGAGCGCGTCTGCCGCCGCTGGTAACCGCTTTCGACTCGATCGACCGAACGGCTCGGCGCAAAGCCGGGCCGTTTGTTTGTTAGGCGACGTTCGGCAACGCGCGGGCGAGCGCGGCAATGAAATGCGCGCGCTCGTCGCCGAGCAGCAGGCCGCGCGGTTCCAGCACATAACGCGACAGGAAGAAGCCGGTGAGCGCGAAACCGTCGGCCAGGTCCGTCCCGGCGGGCAGGACTTGCGCCTCGCGCAGGAAGGCCGGCAGCTTGAGCATCCGGTTGGCGTAAGGGGCGCCGGCGTCGCGCGACACCGCCCTGCCCGACTTCGGCGAAACATAGACGAGCTCGTCGCGCCCGCCGGTGGCGGCGCATTCCGACAGATCGAGGCCGAAGCCCAGCTCCGCCAGGAGCTGAAATTCGAAGCGCACCACCAAAGGCGCGGCCGTACCGGCATCCTCGAGCCGTTCCAGCAGATCCTCGAACTGCGCGTAGAGGCTTTTATGCGGATCGCGCTCGGGCAAAAGCCGCATCAGCGCGGCCAGGTGCGACACGCCGTAGATCGCGTGCGGCGCGCCGAAGTAGCCGGCCGCGCGCAGGCGCAAGCCTTCCACTGTGAAATTGCCGAGATGCTCGTCGAGACGCGCGCGCCAGCTTGCGCTCACGCTGTTGCCGGTCTGCAGGATCGGCTTCATGCGCGAGCCGAAGGCGCCGCGCACCATGCCGAGATGGCGGCCGTGCGCGCGTGTCATCAGTTCGAGGATGCCGCTGGCCTCCCCGTGCCGCCTGACGCCGAGCACGATGCCTTCATCGGTCCATTGCATTTCTAATCTGTCGTTCCGGGACGCGAGCGATAGCGAGCGAACCCGGAATCCATACTCCCTGAATCGGAGAAAAGCACGACGGCTGCGGCGTATGGGTTCCGGGCTCGCGCCTAACGGCGCGCCCCGGAACGACAACTTCACTCCTTCGGAAACTCCAGGCCCATGGCGCGGTAGCGCTCCGGATCGTCGCCCCAGCCCTCGCGCACCTTGACGAACAGGAACAGGTGCACCTTGGCCTCCACGATGTCGGCGATCTCGCGGCGCGCCGCCTCGCCGATCGCCTTGATGGTGGCGCCGCCCTTTCCGAGCACGATCTTGCGCTGGCTTTCGCGCTCGACAAAGATCGTCTGCTCGATGCGCACGTCGCCGTGGCGCAATTCCTTCCAGATGTCGGTCTCGACCGTCGAGTGGTAGGGCAATTCCTGGTGCAGCCGCTCGAACAGCTTTTCGCGCGTGATCTCGGCGGCAAGCTGGCGCAGCGGCGCGTCCGACATCTGGTCGGGCGGATAGAGCCAGGGACCCGGCGGCAGATGCTCGCCGAGCCATTTTTTTAGATCGGGAACGCCGTCGCTTTTCAACGCCGAGATCATGAAAGTGGCGGCAAAGCGCGCCTTGCCGTTGGCGGCCTGCGCCAGCGCCAGCAGCGCGTCCTTGGCCATGAGGTCGATCTTGTTGAGGATCAGCACCTTCGGGCCCTTGATCTCATCGACGCGGGCGAGAATCGCTTCCGCCTCCTCGTCCAGCCCTTTGCGGGCGTCGATCAGCATGCCGACCAAATCGGCTTCATGGGCGCCGCTCCAGGCGGTCGTCACCATGGCGCGGTCGAGGCGGCGCTTGGGCGTGAAGATGCCGGGCGTGTCGACGAAGATCATCTGCGCGGCGCCCTCCACCGCGATGCCGCGGATGAGCGCGCGCGTGGTCTGCACCTTGTGCGAGACGATGGTGACCTTGGAGCCGACCAGCGCGTTGAGCAGCGTCGACTTGCCGGCATTGGGCGCGCCGATCAGCGCGACGAAGCCGCAGCGCGCGCCTTCCGGCGAAGCCAGGGGTTCAGCCATCGAGCTTGTCCACCGCGATGCCGATGCGGGTGAGCAGCGCGGCGGCGGCGGCCTGCTCGGCGGCGCGCTTGGAGGAGCCGAGGCCCTCCGCCTGCGGCCGGTCGGGCAGCGTTACCGCCACGCGGAATTCCGGATCGTGATGCGGGCCGGTGCGCGCCAGTTCCTTGTAGGCCGGCGCCGGCAGGCCGCGCCCCTGCGCCCATTCCTGCAGGATCGTCTTGGGGTCGCGCAGCGGGCGCAGCGGCTTGAGCATGCGCTCCTTCCAGAATTTCTCGACCAAAGCTTCCGCGGCGGCGTAGCCGCCGTCGATGAACACTGCGCCGACCAGCGCCTCGCAGGCATCCGCCAGGATGGTGGCGCGCAGCCGCCCGCCCGCGTGCGATTCCGAATTGCCGAGCTTGAGCGCGGGGCCGAGATCCATGGCGCGTGCAACCTCCGCACAGGTCTCCTTGCGCACCAGGTCGGCGAGCCGGCGCGACAGTTCGCCCTCGTTCGCCTTGGGAAAGGCGTGGAAGAGCATGTCGGAGATCACGAGGCCCAGCACGTGGTCGCCGAGGAATTCGAGACGCTGATAGCTGTTGGCGCGGGTGGCGCCGCCGGCCAGCGCGGAAATATGCGTGAGCGCGCGTTCGAGCAGAGGCTTGTCGGCGAATTTATAGCCGATCCGCTCCTCAAGCGCCGCCCTGTCCTTGGGCTTCCGGCTCATCGCACGATCGTGAGCAGCCTGTCCCAGCGTACCGACACCGGCCAGCGCCAGAATTGCCAGGCGCGCTCGCCCTCATAGACCGAGAAGAAGATGATCTGCGCCTTGCCGACGATGTTCTCGAACGGCACCGTGCCGACCTGGCTGAAGCGGCTGTCGGTGGAATTGTCGCGGTTGTCGCCCATCATGAAGTAATGATCGGCCGGCACCGTGTAGACCTGCGTATTGTCGGCAAAGCCGTTCTCCACGAGGTCGAGCGTGTAGTAGCTCACGCCGTTCGGCAGCGTTTCCTTCCAGCGCTTCACCGGCGCTTCGCGCGTGCCCTCTTCCTGCTCGATGAATTCGCTGGCGCGCTCGCGCTTGACCGCCGTGCCGTTGATGGTGAGCACGCCGTCGACTATCTGAATCTTGTCGCCGGGCAACCCGACCACGCGCTTGATGTAATCGGTCGAGGTGTCGCGCGGCAGGCGGAAGACGACCACGTCGCCGCGCTCGGGCGTGAAGCCGCCCGGCAGGCGGCCGGAGAACAAGGACGGCGACAGCGGCAGCGAGAACTGGCTGTAACCGTAGGAGTATTTCGACACGAAGAGGTAATCGCCGACCAGCAGCGTCGCCTTCATCGAGCCGGACGGAATGTTGAACGGCTGGAACAGGAAAGTGCGGATGACCAGCGCGATCACCAGCGCGTGGAAAATGACGCGGATCGTTTCGGCAACGCCGCCTTCTTTCCGTTTTGTACCGGATGTCACGCTCATCGGCCTCTTCGTCCCGCCACGCGGCTTTGCGCCCCGGCGACCTTGTAGCGGCTGCGCCCCCACTGCGCAATGAAAATGGCCGCAATCCCCGGATAACTATCTGGAGAGATTGATATTCTTGACTTCACGCCATGTTCCCCGGCGCCCCAGCGGGGACCGCGGAAATGATGACGATAGCCTGCGCGGTCGGGCCCTCGTCGGTCAGCGAGACGTCGATCACCGCCTGGTGGCCGGGCGGCGTGATGGCTTTCAGGCGCGCGAGCGCCCCGCCGGTGAGCGCCATGGTCGGGCGCCCGGACGGCAGGTTGACCACCCCCATGTCGCGCCAGAACACGCCGCGGCGAAAGCCGGTGCCGAGCGCCTTGGCACAGGCCTCCTTGGCGGCGAAGCGTTTGGCATAGGTCTCGACCCGGTTGGCGCGGCGCTCGGCCTTGGCGCGCTCGGTCGCGGTGAAGATGCGGTTGAGGAAACGCTCGCCGTGGCGCTCGAGCACCTTGCCGAGGCGGCGCGCATCGCAAATGTCCGAACCGAGCCCGATAATCATGCGCGCGCCTTCTTGCGCCCGCGCTCCATGGCGGCGCGCATGAACTTGACCGTTTCGGCCAGACCTTCGAACACCGACTCGCCGACGAGGAAGTGGCCGATGTTGAGTTCGACCACCTGCGGCAGCGCGGCGATGGTCTCGGCGGTGGCGTAGTCGAGCCCATGGCCGGCGTGCACTTCGAGGCCAAAGCCCGCGGCCATCTCGGCGCCGGCGCGGATCAGCTCCCACTCGGCTTTCGCCTCGGCCTCGCGCCCTTCGGTGAGCGCATCGCACCAGGAGCCGGTGTGCAGCTCGACCACCGGCGCGCCGAGTTCGGCCGCGGCCTCGATCTGCTTAGGCTGCGCGCCGATGAACAGCGAGACGCGAATGCCGGCATGCTTGAGCGTATGCACGACGGGGGCAAGCTGGGCGTGCTGGCGCACGGCGTCGAGCCCGCCCTCGGTGGTGCGCTCGGTGCGCTTCTCGGGCACGAGGCAGACCGCGTGCGGCTTGGTCTCAAGCGCGATGCGCACCATCTCGTCGGTGGCCGCCATCTCGAAATTGAGCGGCTTGTCGATCTCGGCTTTCAGGCGCGCGATGTCGTCGTCGCGGATGTGGCGGCGGTCCTCGCGCAGATGCGCGGTGATGCCGTCGGCGCCCGCAACGATGGCGAGCTTGGCCGCGCGCACCGGATCGGGATGGCGGCCGCCGCGCGCATTGCGGATGGTGGCGACGTGGTCGACGTTGACGCCGAGGCGGAGACGGTGGGGCGACATCGGCAAGACCTGCTAAAAGACCTGCTAATCACTTTCGGCGTCATGCCCGAAGCACGACGAAACAATCATTTACCCGTTCACGCGCTCGGCCTTGGCCACCATCGGCTTGGCGCGCAACTGCGCCAGAATGGCGGTGAGATGTTTGAGGTCGTAAACCTCGAGATCGATGGTGACGTCGGTGAAATCGGGCGCGCGGCGCGCCATGTGGATGTTGTCGATATTGCCGTCGTGCTCGGCGATTACCTGAGCGATCTGCGCGAGCGAACCGGGCTCGTTTACCGACTGCACCGAGATGCGCACCGGAAAGCGCCGCGGCGGGCCCTTGTCTTCGTCCTCGTCCCAGCGCACGTCCAGCCAGCGCTCGGGGTGATCTTCGAACTCGCTCAAGGCCGGCGACTGGATCGGGTAGATGGTAATGCCCTCACCCGGCGCCACGATGCCGACGATGCGGTCGCCCGGCACGGCGCCGCCGTTCGGCGCAAAGCGGATGGGCAGGTCGCTATTGATCCCGCGGATGGGGATGGCGGCGCCGGTATCGCTGTCCGGCACCTTGAACTTCACCGAGGTGAGTTTCTTGAGGCCGAACCAGCCGGTCTCGGCCTTCTTCGGGCGCGCGGCGATCGCGGCGGCGCGCTCCTCCTTGTAGTCGGGATACATTGCGCGCGCGACGTCGGAGGCCTTGAGCTCGCCCCGCCCGACCGCCGCCATCACTTCCTCGATCGAGGAGCGCGCCAGCCGCGGCAGCGCGCCGGTGAGTTTCTCGTCCGAATAGGCGATCTTGGCGCGCTGGAACAGGCGCTCGACGATGCGGCGGCCGAGTCCGGTATATTGCGCGCGCACGGCGACACGGGTGGCGCGGCGGATCGAGGCGCGCGCCTTGCCGGTGACAACCAGCGACTCCCAGGCCGCCGGCGGCGCGGCCTGCGCCTTCGAGATGACGATCTCGACTTCGTCGCCGTTGACGAGCTCGGAGGTGAGCGGCGCGACCTTGCCGTTGATCTTGCAGCCGACCGCCCAGTTGCCGATGTCGGTGTGCACCGCATAGGCGAAGTCGATCGGCGTCGCCTTGCGCGGCAGCGCGATCAGCTTGCCCTTGGGCGTGAAGCAGAACACCTGGTCGTGGAACAGTTCGAGCTTGGTGTGTTCGAGGAACTCTTCCGGGTTGGAGCCTTCCGCCAGCAACTCGATGGTGCGCCGCAGCCAGGCATAGGCGGTCGACTCGCGCGACAACAACTCGGTGGGCGAGCCGGCGCCGTCTTTGTAGAGCGCATGCGCGGCAATGCCGTATTCGGCGATTTCATGCATGTCGACAGTGCGAATCTGCAGCTCGACGCGCTGCTTGCCGGGGCCGATCACGGTGGTGTGGATCGAGCGGTAGTCGTTGGCCTTCGGGGTCGAGACGTAGTCCTTATAGCGGCCCGGCACCATCGGCCAGGTGGTGTGCACGATGCCGAGCGCCTGGTAGCAGTCGGCCAAAGTCTTCACGATCACGCGGAAGCCGACGATGTCCGAGAGCTGCTCGAAGCCGATCGACTTGCGCTCCATCTTGCGCCAGATCGAATAGGCGCGCTTGCGCCGGCCTTTGACCAGCGCGTCGATGCCGCGGTCGGCTAGCTTCCGGGTGAGCTGCTGCTCGATTTCGGAGATCAAGAGCCGGCTGCGCTCCTCAAGCGCATTGAGCCGCGCGCTGACGACCTCATAGGCTTCCGGATAGAGTTCGCGGAAGGCCAGGTCGTCCAGCTCCTCGCGCATCTCATGCATGCCCATGCGGCCGGCGAGCGGCGCATAGATTTCGAGCGTCTCCTCGGCGGCGCGGCGGCGCGAGGCTTCCGGCATGTAATGCAGCGTGCGCATGTTGTGCAGCCGATCGGCGAGCTTGACCAGGAGGACGCGCACGTCGTCGGCGATCGCGAGCAGCAGCTTGCGCAGGTTCTCGGCCTGCTTGGCTTCCTTGGTGACGAGGTCGAGCTTTTTCAGCTTGGTCAGGCCTTCGACCAGCCGGCCGATGTCGGGCCCGAACAGCGTGTCGATCTCCGCGCGCGTGGCGGCGGTGTCCTCGATGGTGTCGTGCAGCAGTGCGGCGGCGATGGTGGCGTCGTCGAGCTTGAGGTCGGTGAGAATCGCCGCCACCTCGATCGGGTGGGAGAAATAGGGGTCGCCGGAGGCGCGGCGCTGATCGCCATGCGCCTTCATGGCGTAGACATAGGCGCGGTTGAGCAGGGCCTCGTTGGTGTTCGGATTGTAGGCGCGCACCCGCTCGATCAGGTCGTATTGCCGCATCATCTGCGGCTTGCGCGATTGCGCCTGCTTTTCAAGGGTTTGCTGGGCGGCCACGACCGCCGCGAGCGGCGCCCGGGTGGGCGACTGCTTCTGCATGCGCGGCAGGTCGGTACGCGGGCGGCTCATCGAGGCCTGAAACCTTTGATTGGACGACGCTAGGGCCGGTTTACGGCCGATCTATGCAGAATATCATGCCGATTCCGGCTGGTCACAAGGCTGTGGCGACGTGGTTGCCAAAACGGCGACGGCCCGGCTTTTGAGCCGGGCCGTTATGGATAATTGACGCTGAAGCGGCGATTATTCGCCCTCTTCCTCCGGCACCTCCTCGGGGGGCGCCAGGCCTTCCAGGCCCTTGAGCAGCTCTTCCTCGGTCATGCGATCGGCGGTGACTTCGGTGTCGTCGGAGTCGATCCCGGCGCCGGCACCCGCCCCGATCAGCGGCACCTCGGGTTCGGGCTCGTCCACCTCGACGTATTTCTGCAGGGAGTGGATCAGGTCTTCCTTCAGATCGCCCGGCGAAACGGTGGTTTCCGCGATCTCGCGCAGCGCCACAACCGGGTTTTTGTCGTTGTCGCGCTCGACGGTAATCTGCGACCCCGACGAGATCATGCGCGCCCGGTGGCTCGCCAAAAGAACGAGATCGAAGCGGTTTTCAACCTTGTCGATGCAATCTTCTACGGTGACACGGGCCATAGGCTCGTCACTCCTTTAAGGTGGAACGATGTCCTGAAAACAGCCGCTAGCTATCCCTTATGGCAAGAAATTTCAAGTATTTTTGTCTTGGTTTAGCCGCGGGCGTCTGTTACCGGAACTGCCAGTCGCATCCAGGCCGGCCTAACGCGCCATTGCATGGCCAAGGGCTCGGATGCGCGGGTGGGCGCTGAATTGATCGAGCGCGCCCTCAACGATCTGAATGCCGATCCTGCCGCGCGCGCGTTCCGCGCCACTAGCGGGCGTTCGCGGGCTCGAAAATGAATGCGTGGTTTTCAAGCATTGTGAGAGACGACAACATGACTGTTCCCGGCGAAAAAATCGCATTGTTCATTGATGGTGCCAATCTTTACGCCACCGCCAAATCGCTCGGCTTCGACATCGACTACAAGAAGCTGCTGCGGGAATTCCAGTCGCGCGGCTATCTGCTGCGCGCGTTCTATTACACCGCGGTGATCGAGGATCAGGAGTATTCCTCCATCCGCCCGCTGATCGACTGGCTCGACTACAACGGCTACTCGGTCGTCACCAAGGCGACCAAGGAATTCGTCGACCAGACCGGGCGGCGCAAGGTGAAAGGCAACATGGACATCGAACTCGCCGTCGATGCCATGGAGATCGCCGGCACCATCGACCACATGGTGCTGTTCTCCGGCGACGGCGATTTCCGCTCGCTGGTGGAGGCCGTGCAGCGCAAGGGCGTGCGCGTGACCGTGATCTCGACCATCTCGACGCAGCCGCCGATGGTGGCGGACGAACTGCGCCGGCAGGCCGACATCTTCGTCGACATCGTCACGCTGCAGGGCAAGATCGGCCGCGACCCGGCCGAGCGCGCCGCGCGCGAAGCCCGCGGGCCGCGCGACGACCGCGAGCCCGGCCAGCATACGCCGCAGTTCCTGCAACGC
>JALHRB010000026.1 GCA_022841665.1 Pseudolabrys sp. | reverse complement strand
CGCGGGCGCATCGCCGCGAAGGCGTCATGCCCCGCCATGCGCGCGCGCGGCTCGGGCGCGTAGCCGAGGGTGACGCTGTTGGCGGCGCCGCCGCTGCCGGTGAGCCAGGCCAACCCCTGCTGGACCATGGCATTGCCGAACTGCGACCCGGCGCTGAAGGCGGCGTCCTGCGCGGCGCTGGTGCCCTGACCGGAGAGCTGGTCGTAGACGCCGATGGAGGTGGCGGCGAGCAGGTTGCCGTAGAAGGTCGCGGCGTTTCCCGTCAGCGTCGTCGAATAGCCGGGCTCGAGCGCGCTACCGACCGCGCGTTGGTTCGAAGTCATGCCGGGGACCGCGCCGAAACCGATGCGTGTCAGCGTGAGATTGATGTTATTCCCAGTCGTGTCGACGGCGGCGCTGAAAAACGGTGAGGAGGTGGTGACGGTGTCGAACGTGCCGTTCAGCGACAATGCGGCTGTCACGATGCTGGAGTAAGTCGTTGTCGGGTCGTAAAGGCCGGCGCGGACGATCGCGCGCAAGGTGCCGGCAATGGTGGCGTTTTGCGTAATCACGCTGCCCACCATGCCGCCGACGTTATCGACTTGCGGGGCCAGCGTGCCGCTCGCATTCTGCGTGAAGCTGTTGCTGTTGTGGGCCAGTCCGGTACTGCTGTTCGGATTCGCAATAGTGAGCAGGCCGGAGTTGGTGACGCTGTTGCCGGCGCCGACGAGGGTGATACGACCGTCGATCGTCCCAGTGTTGGTTACGGTATTGCCGGTAACGCCCACGCCCCGTATGGCATCGCCATCGACGCCGACACGGATCGTGCCGCTGTTGCTGATGGTGTTGTTGTTGGTGAGGGCGATGCCGATGCCGGAGTCACCGGGTGATGCGATCGTGCCGAAATTGTTGATCGTGTTCGCATCGGCGATGTTGATGGCGGGATCGGCGCTCACTGTTGCGCCGGCCTGCACGTTGACGGTCAATCCGGATTGCGTGCCGTCACCGAAACCATCGGTCGTGCCGGTGCACGTGACCGTCGATCCGCTTAGATCGCATGCCGCATAAGCCGGGGAGCCGGCGAACAGGGCGGCAAGCGCCACCGGCGCCAGCGCGGTGCCGCAAAGCAGCGTGCCCAAGCGCACAGACGCCCGAGCGGGCGAGAGGGCAGGAACCTTTGGCACCATGACGCCAACGCCTACGTCGACCGCGGCCGCGCCCCATGGCGCATGTATCTACCTTAGCACCGCAGTCCGCCGAATTCAGCCGGTATACAAGGGCCGGTTCGGCTCAGCGGCGCCGGGCGCGCGGACGCTTCGTCCCCTTGGTGCCCTTGGCCGGCCGCGTCTTTCCCGCCGCGCGATTGGCTTTGGCCCTGCGTGGGCGGGAGGTTCCTTCCACCTTGTCCAGCCGCACCGACCAATATTCCCACGCGCGCATCACCGGACCGGGCTGCAAGTTGTAGGCGGCGGCCAATTCGGTCTCCTCGGCCGTCAGCGGCGATACGTGGCCCAGCCCATGCGCCTGGATCTGCATGGCCGCGTTGCGCGCGGTGTAGATGGTGCGGAAGGCGAGCTCCTGCAGCGAGCGGCCGGCGACGGTGGCGCCGTGGCGGCGCATCAGCACGGTCCAGTTCGGCCCGAGTGCGCGCGCCAGCGAGGCGCCTTCCTCCGGCTTGGCCACGATCAGGTTGGTGTTGCCGAAATCGTCGCGGCTATCCCAGAACGGCACCTGCGGGCCCATGGTGGCGCCGAGGTGAAACACCGGCTTGAGCGCCATGCCCGACACGCAGAACGGCAGGATCGACGGCGCGTGGTGGTGACAGACGGCGTTCACGTCCGGCCGCGCCTTGTAGATTTCGCCGTGGATCACCCGTTCGCCGTAGAGCCGCTCCTGGATGGGCGTGACGATCTGCGAGTCCAGGGTGAACTCGTGGATGTCCTCCGGCTGCACCAGCTCCGGCCCGCGCGAGCGCGACATCAGAAAGCGGCCTGGATCGGTCGGGTGGCGCATGGTGACGTGACCGAAGGCGTCGAGTACGCCTTCGTTGGCGATCAGGCGGTTGGCGCGCGCCAGTTGTATGCGCGCTTCGTCGAGCTTGGTCGGCACCGGCTTCTCCTTTTCGAGAAATACTGCCGGTTCTAACGCTTTTTTTCATCCCGCCGCCAGTCCGGCGCGACGGCAGGGCGCAGCCGCCCGAGAGCCTTAACGGGACCTTAAACCCCGTTTGCGACGGTGCAGTGAGCCGTCATTTATCCGGAAGGGATCATGGCCATGTATCGTCTTGCAATCGCCGCTGCGCTGAGCATCCTCGCGGGCCCTGCTTTCGCCGGGCCGAGCTGCACATCCGAGCCGAAGCAGAAATGGATGAGCGAGACCGACATGAAGGCCAAGATTGCGACGCTTGGCTATAAGTACAAGGTCTTCAAGGTGACCACCGGAAACTGCTACGAGATTTACGGGCAGGATTCGAATGGCCGACGCATCGAAGTCTACTTCCATCCGATCACCGGCGCGGTCGTCGAAGAGCACAAGAGCTGAACGCGAGGCGTCCCGCCAAACCGCGATCGTCAGGATAATCAATGTTGCGGCGCCTAGGTCTCCGCCAGCGGATCATCGGCATACTGGCCGGCGGCGCGGTGATCTCGGCCGTGATCGTGGGCCTGAGCTTGCACGAACTGGCGGCGCTGCGCTCGCTGCGGGACATCGAGCGGGCGGCCGAGCAGCGGCGTGAGACCATCAACGAAGCGGTTGTCGTCGCGCTGAGCGCGGCGACCTCGTTTTCCTCCATCGGCCTCGACCTCACGCCGGAAGAGAAGAAGCAGGCGATTGCCGACAGCGAGGCGATGCTGCACCGGCTTGAGGCGTTGCAAGCCTCCATCGCGCCTATTCTGAAGGATGTTCTGAGTCTTCAGGATCGCACGACGCTTTCCACCTCGATCAAGGAAATGCGCCACGCCTGGCAGGAGACGAAGGACGAGGCGGACAGGCGCACCCCGGAAGAACTGCAATTCCATCTGGTGGCGGTCACCATTCATGCCGGCCGCGTGCGTGCGGTCGTTTTGCAGGCCGACGAGATCGTCAAGGACAGCGCCAAGGCCGCCGCCCTGGCATTCGATCTTCGCGCCGTGCAGGCCAGACAGACGATCATGGTCGCCTTGATCTTCGGCGTTGCCGTGCTGCTGGTGAGCGGATGGCTGCTGGTGCTCTACGGCGTCAAACGTCCCCTCGGCGAAGCGATCGCCGCCGTGTCGCGGATCGCGGAAGGCGACCTTGCCAGCCCGGTCCCGGTGGCCACGACGTCCGATGAGGTTGGCGCCATTCTGTCGGCGCTGGCGGTGTTCCGCGACAACGCGGTCGCGCGCGCCACCCTGGAAACGGAACGCGCGAGCGAGGTGGCAAAACGCACCGCCCGCCGCGAGCAACTGGAGCTCCAGATCGACGAGTTTCGGGCCGCCGTCGTCACCGCATTGAGCGAAGGTGCTTCCGCGACGGATGCGATGCGCCGCGCCACGGAGGCGCTAGCGCATGCCGCGGCGGACGCGCAGGCCAACGCGACCCGCACGACCGTGACCTCGCGCGACGTGTCGGCCAATGTCTCGGAGGTCGCGGCTTCCGCGGCGCAGTTGTCGCAATCGATCGGCGACATGGCCCGCTCGGTCGAGCAGGCCGGCGCGGCCATCGACGAGGCGGCAACGCGCGCCAAGGACGCGTCCGCCACGATCGGCGGCTTGTCCGAGACCGCACAGGCCATCGGCGAGGTCGCCTCCTTCATCGAGGTCATCGCCAGACAAACCAATCTGCTCGCCTTGAACGCCACCATCGAAGCGGCGCGGGCGGGCCCGGCCGGCCGGGGCTTTGCGGTGGTGGCGACCGAGGTGAAGTCGCTCGCCGCGCAGACCGCCAAGGCCACCGAGGATATCGCCAAGCGCATCGACGACGTCCGCCGGCGCACATCCGAGGCGGTCGATACGGTTCAGGTGATCGACCGGACCAGCGGCATCGCGACGTCGCATGCGGCGACCATCACCAGCGCCGTGGACGAGCAGAATCAGGTGACGGCGGCGATCTCGCAGAGCATGCGCGACGCGGCCGGATCGACTGCGGACCTTTCCGCCACGGTGGAAAACCTCGCGGCCGCAGTGGGCCGGACGCGGACGGCAGCGGAGGAGGTGCAGGCCGCCTCCGCGGCATCCGCGTCAGCGGCCGACAAGTTCGGCCGGCTTGTCGACAATTTCCTCGATCGTGTGCGGGCGGCCTGACGGCTGCCGCATTGTGCCGGCTGCGCCCATCGGCTATGCGCTCCGGCGCATGTCATCTCTCCGCGCCACGCTCATCGGCTTTTCGGCCATCCTGATGTGGTCGCTGCTCGCGCTGCTGACGGTGGCGTCGGGCAAGGTGCCGCCGTTCCAACTCGCCGCTTTGACCTTCGCAATCGGCGGCGCCATCGGCGCGGCCTGGCTGGCGCGGGCCGGCGCCTGGCGCGCGCTCAGGCAGCGCCCGGCGGTGTGGGCCCTCGGCGTCACCGGCCTGTTCGGCTATCACGCGCTGTATTTCCTGGCGTTGCGGCTGGCGCCGCCGGCGGAAGCCGGCCTGCTCAATTATTTCTGGCCGCTGCTGATCGTGCTGTTCTCGGGTCTGCTGCCGGGCGAGCATCTGCGGCTGCATTCGGTCGCCGGCGCGCTGCTCGGCCTCGTCGGCACGGTGGTGCTGTTCCTGGGCAAGGGACTTGCGCCCGCCTTGCAGTTTATCGCCGGTTACAGCGCCGCCTTCTGCGCGGCCTTCGTGTGGGCGGGCTATTCGGTGCTGTCGCGCCGCTTCGCGGCGGTGCCGACCGCCGCGGTCGCCGGCTTCTGCCTGGCCACGGCCGCGCTCGCCACCGCATGCCATCTCGCTTTCGAGACGACGGTGTGGCCGGAGAACTCAGGGCAATGGCTGGCCGTGCTGGCGCTCGGCATCGGGCCGGTCGGCATCGCCTTCTATGCTTGGGACATCGGCGTCAAGCGCGGCGATATTCGCCTGCTCGGTGTGGCGTCCTATGCGGCGCCGATCCTGTCCACGTTGGCGCTGGTTCTGGCCGGCTACGCGGACGCGAGCGCGACGCTGTGGCTCGCCGCGCTGCTGATCGCCGGCGGCGGATTGCTGGCGGCGAAGGATATGTTGCGGCGGAAGGGCTAGCGCGGCGTCCAGTCTTTCGGCGCCAGCTCGAAGGCCTCGAAATCGAAGCCCGGCGCCACCGTGCAGCCGACCAAGGTCCAGTCGCCGAGGCTTTCGGCCGCCTGCCAGGCGCGCGCCGGCACGGTCACCTGCGGCGCCTCGCCCGCGTGCACGTCGGCGCCGAGGCGGACGATCTCTTCCTTGACGCCGTCGACGATGGAGAGCTTGAGCGGCGCGCCGGCGTAATAGTGCCAGATCTCCACCGCGTCGATGCGGTGCCAGTGCGAGCGCTCGCCGCGCGCCAGCAGGAACAGGATCGCCGTCGAGGCGGCGCGGCCGCCGATCTCGCGCGTGTCGCGAAAGGTTTCGCGGTAGTGCCCGCCTTCCGGGTGCGGCGTGAGGCCGAGCTTGCGGATCATATCCGCGGCGGTGGGGTAGGGCGCCGCCATGCGTCAGAACTTGTTCTTGCGCGCGCGGATTTCGGTGAACACCTCTACCGCCGGCTTGCCGGCCATGCCGATGCCGGCGGCGACTTCGGGCAGATCGGCGCGCAAGAAGCAATTGGCCAGCTTCTCGTCGCCGATGGTGGTCGGGATCGTCGGCTCACCTTCCTCGATCTGCTTCCTGGCTTGTGACTCGCGCGCCGCCAGCACCGGATTGTCGGGCTCGACGGTGCGCGCGAACTTAATGTTGGCGAGCGTGTATTCGTGCCCGCAAAAGATCTCGGTGTCGTTGGGCAGGTCGCGCAGCTTCTTGAGCGAGGCCCACATCTGCGCCGGCGTGCCTTCGATCACGCGCCCGCAGCCGATGGAGAACAACGTGTCGCCGACGAAGGCGAGCTTGTCGCCGTGAAACCAGTAGGCGATGTGGCCGAGCGTGTGGCCCGGCGTCTCGATCACGTTGGCGACGAGCGAGCCGACTTTGACCGTGTCGCCTTCGCGCACGGTCTCGTCCACGGCCGGGATCTTGGCGGCTTCGCCGGCGGGCGCCACCACGCGGCATTTGTATTCGTCCTTGAGCGCCTTGATGCCGTCGGTGTGGTCGGCGTGGTGGTGCGTGACCAGGATGTCGGTCAGCTTCCAGCCTGAGGCCTTCAATGCGGCTTCAACCGGAGCAGCTTCAGGTGCGTCGATTGAAGCGGTTGCGCCGGTGGCTGGGTCATGCACCAGCACCCCGTAATTGTCCTTCAGGCAGCGAAATAGCCGGGTTTCTGCGGGCATGGGTCATGATCCTTCTTCGTTCGCCCGTTAACCGTATCACGCGGATATAATGCCGTGCACGCCCTCGTGTTGCGCGCGGGCAGCGGTAGATTTGTGTTAATTTCGCGCCATGTCGATCGACGTCGTGGACCTGCGCAACTTCTACGGCCAGCGCCTGGGCGTGGTGGCCCGCCGTTTCATCGCGCGCGCGATCCGCGATCATTGGCGCGACACCGCCGGCCTGCGCATGGTCGGGATCGGCTACGCCTCGCCCTATCTCGGCCTGTTTCGCGAGGAGGCGGAGCGCTGCCTCGCCTTCATGCCGGCCGGGCAGGGCGTGGTGAAGTGGCCGACGACGCGCCCGGCGCTGTCGGCGCTGGTGGACGAGAACGAGCTGCCGCTGCCCGACAATGCGGTCGACCGCGTGCTCTTGGTACACGCGCTGGAAATGACCAACGACCCCGGCGCGCTGCTGCGCGAGGTGTGGCGCGTGCTGGCCTCGGGCGGACGTTTGCTGGCGGTGGTGCCGAACCGGCGTGGCGTCTGGGCGCGCATGGATACGACGCCCTTCGGCCATGGCCGGCCTTATTCGCGCGCGCAGATCAATCAGATCTTGCGCGAGAGTTGGTTCACGCCGACCGGCTGGAGCGAGGCGCTGTACGTGCCGCCGGTCAACCGCGGCTGGTTTCTGCGCTCGGCGGTGGCGTGGGAGCGCACCGGCGCGACCTTGTCGGCGCCGTTTGCGGGCGTGCATCTGGTGGAGGCGACCAAGCAGGTCTACCGCGCGATCCCCGCGCGGCGCGTCAAGCGCCGGCTGATGCCCGCACTGGAGCCTGCACTCGCGCCGTCGCCCGGAGCGACCGCGCGCAACGAAACTTGATGTTCAGCTCTGATCGCCGCCGTCGCCTTGCGGCGCGCCTTGCGCACCCATGTCCGGACGGTCGGGACGGAAGCCGCCGCGATGGCGACGCCGGCGGCGATGACCGAAGCGGTCGTTGCGCTCGCCCTGCTGCTGCTCGAAGCCGTTCTGCTGGCCGCCGTTGCCTTGCGGCTGCGGCTGACCGCCGCCGGTGATGAATGCCGGCAGGCCGTTCACGTCGGCGCCTTCGGCCGCCGGCTGCGGCGGATAAGGTTGCTGCTGCGGCTGGTGCTGCGGCGGGCGGTGCTGTTGCTGATCGCGCGGCGGGAAGGGCTGCGCGTCGCGCGGCAGATAAGGCTGGCCCTGCTGCGGTTGCGGCTGCGGGTTGAACGGCTCGTTCTGTCCCAGGAAGGGCTGTCCGTCGTCGTCATCGTCAAAGGCATCGTCGCCGCCGGGCTGGCCGTGCTGCGCCGGCTGGCCTTGCTGGCCGCCTTGCTGCTGCGCGTAATAGGGGTTCTGCTGCCGGAATTGCTCCTGCGCCGCCGCGATCAGGCGGAAGTAATGCTCGGCGTGCTGATAATAATTTTCGGCCGCCACCGGATCGCCGGAAGTCTGCGCGTCGCGCGCGAGCTGGATGTATTTCTCCGCGATGTGCGAGGCGGTGCCGCGGATCTTCACGTCGGGCCCGTTGGATTCGTAAACCCGCGTCAGCGGATTCTGGCTCTTGCGGTGACCGCCACCATTGTTGCGTCCCCGCATGCGCTTTTGACCATTTCTCATGATGTGCCTGTTCGCCGACCTTTCGCCTTTTGTTGCGGCATTCGCGCCGACCGTTGGCTTGCACGCAAGCCGTTATCCGTGACCCAAATGAAGCTTGTCGCGCGGCCGGACCTTAAGTCCGCGCCCATGATCGTGCATTTGCACTTCCGTTATCGCGATGGCCGCAGCAACCCCTAAGCCGCGGCCTTGCCGCAGCGTTGCCAATCTCTCGTTACGCGCATCGTTCGCGGTCTTGAACTATGATGCGCCCAACCGGTGAAGCATCCAGACCCATATCCGGCGGTTTCGTCTGCCGTCTTCGTTAAGCCGGCTGTTCGCCATCCGCCTTGCACCGCCGCCGCACAGAGCGTCTCGCTCCGGGGTTCTGACGATGCCGTTTTTCACGGGCCGATTCCGTGACCGGAAGCTAGTCGTTTCCGGGTCATATTCCAAGAGGTTTTTTCGAGACTTGAGCGGCTCTGCACATTTCGCCCCCTCGCAATGCGCGCCGATCATGGCCGTATTGGGCCCGGGGAATCGGGATTAAATCCCGCTCCGAGCGAGCGCGGGATTCCGGCCAGATCGGGCCGCGCGGGGTTAACGCTGAGCCCGGCGGCGGCAAAGAGCGCGCGCACGGGCGCCTCCTGGCCAAGGCCCAGTTCCACGAACAGGCGGCCGTCCGGCGCCAGCAGGCGGCGTGCCTCCGCCGCGATGGCGCGATAGGCGTCGAGACCGTCGGCGCCGCCGTCGAGCGCGAGGCGCGGATCGTAGTCGCGCACATCCGGCGCCAGTGCCGCGATCTCGCCGCGCGGGATGTAAGGCGGGTTCGACACGACGATGTCGAACGGGCCGCTGACGCCGTCGGCGAAATTGCACGCAACAAATGTGCAGCGCGCGGCCAGCTTGTTGCGCTCGGCATTGCCGCGCGCGACCGTGAGCGCGGCTTCACTGATGTCGGTGCCGACGCCGGTCGCATGCGGCAGCTCCTGCAGCAGTGCGAGCAGCAAGGCGCCGGTGCCGGTACCGATGTCGAGGATACGCAACTTCTCCAGCCGCAGGCCTCCGCGCACGACGAAGTCGAGCGCGGCTTCCACGACGGTCTCGGTCTCCGGCCGCGGCACCAGCACGTCCGGGCTCACCTCGAGCGTGAGGTCCCAGAATTCCTTGCGGCCGAGGATGCGCGCCACCGGCTCGTGCCTGAGGCGTCTGGCGGCGAGCGCCGCAATCGCGGCGACTTCGCGCGCCTCCAGAACGCGCTCCGAGTGCGACATCAGTTGCGCGCGGCTCAGGCGCAGCGCGTGGCCGATGAGGATGCGGGCGTCGACCTGCGGGTCTTCGATGCCGGCGAGTTGGAAAGACTGGGCGACAAGGCGGACCGCCTCCGAAGCGGAGACGCCGTCCTTGAGGCCGGGAATTCTCACGTGGCGCCTTCGGCCGCCAGCAATTCGGCCTGATGCTCGGTCACCAGCGCGTCGATGATCTCGCCCAGCGCCTCGCCTTCCATCACCTGCGGCAGCTTGTGCAGCGTGAGGTTGATGCGGTGGTCGGTGACGCGGCCTTGCGGAAAGTTGTAGGTGCGGATGCGCTCGGAGCGGTCGCCGGAGCCGATCTGCCCGCGCCGCTCGGCGGCGCGCTCGGCGTCGAGCTTTGAGCGCTGCTGGTCGTACAGCTTGGCGCGCAGCATGGTCATCGCCTTGGCCTTGTTCTTGTGCTGCGAGCGCTCTTCCTGCACGAAGATGACGATGCCGCTCGGCAGATGCGTGATGCGGATGGCCGATTCGGTCTTGTTGACGTGCTGACCGCCGGCGCCTTGGGCGCGCATGGTGTCGATCTTGAGGTCGTTTTCGTTAATGTCGATATCGACGTCCTCGACCTCCGGCAGCACCGCCACGGTCGCCGCCGAGGTGTGAATGCGGCCCGAGGCTTCCGTGTCGGGCACGCGCTGCACGCGGTGCACGCCCGATTCGAACTTGAGCTTGGCGAAGACCCCGCGCCCCTGCACCGAGGCGACGATTTCCTTGAAGCCGCCTTTGGTGCCTTCGCTCAGCGACAGGATTTCGGTTTTCCAGCCCTGCTTGGCGGCGTAGCGCTCGTACATGCGGAACAGGTCGCCGGCGAACAGCGCGGCCTCGTCGCCGCCGGTGCCGGCGCGGATTTCGAGGATGGCCGAGTGGTCGTCCATCGCGTCCTTGGGCAGCAGCGCCAGGCGAATTTTCTGCGCCAATTGCTCCTTGCGTTCCTGCAAGGCCGACTTCTCGTTCTCCGCAAGCTTCCGCATCTCGCTGTCGGAGGACGGATCGTCGATGAGCGCCTGCAAATCGGCAAGTTCCCTGTCGGCGGCACGGTAGGCCTTGATGGCGTCGACCACCGGGCCGAGCTCGGAGAACTCGCGCGACAGCTTGACGTAGGCGTCGGCGCCCAAACCGGTGGACAGCTCCCGCTCCAGCATGGCGTGGCGGTCGAGCAGCAGGTCGAGCTTCTGTTGCGGCAGCGTAATCAAAGTTGCAGACCCTCGGCCGCCGCGAAGCCCTCGAGTTTGTGACGGATGGACACGCTGCCGACCGGCTGGGCGAGCAGTGGGAAGATGGCCTCCTCGCCCTTCTTGATGTCGAGATCGATCAACAGCGCCTTGACCGGGCCGACCGCCGACGGCGACAGCGACAGCGCGCGATAGCCGAGAATCGCCAGCGCCAGCGCGCCGATCGGCTGCGAGGCGAGTTCACCGCACAGCGCAACGGGTTTGTTGTGCTTCTTGGCTTTTTCGACGATGTCCTTCAAGGCGCGCAGCACCGGCGCCGACAGCGGGTCGAATCGCTCCGACACGCGAATGTTGCCGCGGTCGGCGGCATAGAGGAACTGCATCAGGTCGTTGGAGCCGACCGAGAGGAAGTCGACGCGCTCCAGCAGTTCGTCGGGCTGGAACAGCAGCGACGGCACTTCCAGCATGGTGCCGACATGGACCCGCTCCGGCAGCGCGTGGCCGTGCCGGCGCAGGTGCGTCAGCTCCATCTCGACCAGCGCCTTGGCTTTGTCGAATTCCTCCACCATCGCAATCATCGGAAACATCAGGCGCAGCTCGCGCCCGCCGGCCGCGCGCAGCAGCGCACGCACCTGCGAGCGCAACAGGCCGGGCCGGTCGAGCCCGAGCCGAATGGCGCGCCAGCCGAGCGCCGGGTTTTCCTCTTCGATGTTGCGCAGATATGGCAGCACTTTGTCGCCGCCGATATCGAGCGTGCGAAAGGTCACCGGCTTCTTGCCGGCAATGTCGAGCACCTGCCGGTAGAGCGTTTGCTGTTCGTTGATGCGCGGCAGCGTGTCGGCCACCATGAACTGCAGTTCGGTACGGAACAGGCCGACGCCGGCCGCGCCCGTCTCCTCGATATGCGGCAGGTCGATGGTCAGGCCGGCATTGATCATCAGCGCGACTTTTTGGCCGTCCTTGCTGACGCAGGGGCGGTCGCGCAGCGCACGGTACTGCGCCTGCCGGCGCGCGCGCAGCTTCACGCGTTCGCCGTAGGCGGCTTCGATGTCCTGCGGCGGCCGCAGGTGCACATGGCCGGTCGAGCCGTCGACGATGATGGCGTCGCCGGATTCGACGAGGCCGGTGGCGTTCTCGATCTCGCCGACGGTCGGAATGCCGAGCGCGCGCGCCACGATGGAGACGTGCGAGGTCGGCCCGCCTTCCTCCAGCACCAGGCCGCGCAGCCGCTTGCGGTCATAGTCGAGCAGCGCCGCCGGGCCCATCGAGCGCGCCACCACGATGGCGTTTTCCGGCAATTGATCTTTCCGGGGCGCGTGGTCTTGGCCCATCAGCACGCGCATCAGCCGGTTGGCGAGGTCGTCGAGGTCGTGCATCCGGTCGCGCAGATAAGGGTCGGAGATGCGCAGCATGCGCGCGCGGGTGTCCGACTGCACGCGCTCGACGCCGGCCTCCGCGGTGAGGCCGGTCATCACCGCCTCGCGAATCTTATGAAGCCACCCCTGGTCGTAGGAGAACATGCGATAGGCTTCGATCACCTCGCGGTGCTCGCCGCCCTCGGCGAGGTCGCGGTGCTCGACCAGGCGGTCGAGGTCGGCGCGCAAGGTCGCGATGGCGGCGTCGAGGCGCTTGAGCTCGCGCTGCACGTCGTCGGCGATGACGTTGGTAATGACGACGCGCGGCTCGTGCAGCACGACGTGGCCGAGCGCGATGCCGTCGGCCAGCGCCGAGCCCTGCACGTGCATGGCATGGCGCGCGGCCGGCTCGGCGCCGGGCTTGGCGATCGAGGACAGTTCGCCCGAGGCGATCATCTCGGCGAGCACCATCGCCGTGGTCTGGAGCGCCTCTTCCTCTTCCTCGGTGTAAGTGCGGCGCGCGCGGTTCTGCACGACCAGCACGCCGAGCGTGTTGCCCGCGCGCAGGATCGGCACGCCGAGGAAGGAGTGATAGATCTCTTCGCCGGTTTCCGGGCGGAACGAGAAGGCCGGGTGCGTCTGCGCTTCCGACAGGTTGACCGGGTTGGCCTCGCTGGCGACCAGGCCGACCAGGCCTTCGTCGGCCTTCAGCACGGTCTGGTGGACGGCTTCGCGCTTGAGGCCTTCGGTGGCGTATAGCTCGAGCGTTCCGTCTACGCGCAGGACGTAGACAGAGCACACCTCCGCCACCATGTTGGCGGCGATCAGCACCACTACTTTGTCGAGGCGATCCTGCGCGCTGACCGGCTCCGCCATCACTTCGCGGAGGCGGCGCAACAGCACGCGCGGACCGCCGAGCGCCCCACGCATCAGTCAGGTCCTTGTCGGGCCGCGGCCAATCCGCAGCCCCGTCTACGGCTCAATCATGTACGAATAGCGACCGCCGGAACCCGATTCCTGCGGCCGCCTCTTGTTCAGGCTATAGCGAATGGCCCCTGCAAGGGGCAAGCCAAAGCGCCTTTTTCCCCTCTCCCCGCCTGCGGGGAGAGGGTGGCGAGCGAAGCGAGCCGGGTGAGGGGGCCTGGATGCTCGCCTGAGACGCCCCCTCGCCCGACTTGCTCGCGCGCTGCGCTCGCAAGTCGACCTCTCCCCGCCGAAGTCGGATGTTTCCGACTTCGGCCACTCTAAGTGCCGAACCCGGGTAAACCCGAGTTCGGATGCGGGGAGAGGTGAAGTCAGGCCTTATCCAGCCCGTAGAGCGTGTGCAGGGTGCGCACCGCCAGCTCGGTATAGGCGGCGTCGATCAGCACCGAGAACTTGATCTCGGAGGTGGTGATGGCGCGGATGTTGATGTTGCGCTCGGACAGCGCCTTGAACGCCTTGGCCGCTACGCCCGCATGGCTGCGCATGCCGATGCCGATCACCGACACCTTGGCCACGTCGGTCGCTCCGTCCAGCCGCTCGAAACCGATCGCGCCCTTGGCCTTCTCGATGGTGGCTCGCGCCCGCTCGTAGTCGGCGGAGGGCACCGTGAAGGTGAGGTCGGTGGTGGCGCCGTCGGCCGACACGTTCTGCACGATCATGTCGACGTTGATGTTGCCGTCGGCGAGCGGCCCGAAGATCGCGGCTGCGACCCCCGGCTTGTCCTGCACGCGGCGGATGGAGATTTGCGCCTCGTCCTTGGAGAAGGCGATGCCGGTGACGACTTGCTGTTCCATGATCTCACTCTCGTCGCAGATTAGCGTGCCCGGCGGCGTCTGGCGCGGGTCGATGTCTTCGGGCGGAACGAAGCTGGAGCGCACGAAAATGCGCACATTGTGCACCATGCCGAGCTCGACCGAGCGCACCTGCATGACCTTGGCGCCGAGCGAGGCCAGCTCCAGCATCTCCTCGAAGGCGATCTTGTCCATGCGGTGCGCCTTCGGCACCACGCGCGGGTCGGTGGTGTAGACGCCGTCCACGTCGGTGTAGATGTCGCAGCGCTCGGCCTTGATGGCGGCGGCGAGCGCCACGGCGCTGGTGTCGGAGCCGCCGCGGCCGAGCGTGGTGATGCGGCCGGTCTCCTTGTGGATGCCCTGGAAGCCGGCCATCACGGCGACCTGGCCGCGCTCCTCGAAGCGCTTGATCAGCTCGGCGCCGTTGACGTCGAGGATGCGGGCGGCGCCATGCGCGCCGTCGGTCAGGATCGGCAGCTGCCAGCCCTGCCAGGAGCGCGCGTTCACGCCCATGCCTTCCAGCACGATGGCCAAAAGCCCGGCGGTGACCTGCTCGCCGGTCGCCACCACGGCGTCGTATTCGCGCGCGTCGTGCAGCATGGCCGCCTCGCGGCACCAGGCCACGAGCTGGTTGGTCACGCCGGCCATGGCGGAGACCACGACCGCCACGTCATAGCCGGCATCGACCTCACGTTTGACGTGGCGCGCCACGTTGCGGATGCGGTCGAGGTCGGCGACGGAGGTTCCGCCGAATTTCATCACCAGGCGAGGCATGACGTTCCCGGACGTGCTAACAAGCGGCCGGCGCGGGGCGGTGCCCGGGCGCCGGCCGGAAAAGGCGCGTATACATACCGATGCGGTCGCTGCCCTGCAACATAAGGCGCCGGCCGGAAGCCGCGATGGTCCCGATGGTTAACCCAAAAGCCCGCCATTCCAGCATTGACGCGCGCGAGGTGGAGCGTTTTTCGCGCCACGCCGCCGACTGGTGGGATGCGCGCGGGCCCATGGCCGCCCTGCACAAGTTCAACCCGGTCCGGGTCGGCTATATCCGCGACCGCGCCGCCGCGCATTTCGGGCGCGACCCCAAGAAGCTCGACTGCCTCAAGGGCTTGCGCATCCTCGACATCGGCTGCGGCGGCGGCATCCTGTCGGAGCCCCTGGCGCGGCTGGGGGCCGAGATGGTGGGGGCCGACCCGGCCGCGGAGAACATCGCGGCGGCGCAGGCGCACGCCGAGGAGGGCGACCTCGCCATTGACTACCGGGCCACCACCGCGGAGGCGCTGGCGGAGGCCGGCGAGCGCTTCGACGTGGTGCTGATGATGGAGGTGGTTGAGCACGTCGCCGACGTCAAATCCTTCGTCGCCACCTGCGCCTCCATGGTGAAGCCGGGCGGGCTGATGGTCGCGGCCACGCTCAACCGCACGCTGAAGAGTTTTGCTTTGGCCATCGTCGGCGCCGAATACGTGCTGCGCTGGGTGCCGCGCGGCACGCATCAATGGGACAAGTTCGTCACGCCGGAAGAGCTGGAACGCGCCTTCGAGGCGAGCGGGCTCAACGTGACCGGCGAGCGCGGCGTGATCTACAATCTGCTCGCCGACCGCTGGCAGCTCTCGTCCGACATGGATGTGAACTACATGCTGGTGGGGGAGAAGGACAGCGCATGATCCCGAAAAATGGGAACCGGTTTTCGGACAAGATCATGCGCCAAGTGAAAAAGCACGGAGGGAAGGCCGCATGATCCTCGAACTGGTCGAATTCAATTCTCCCAAGGGCTGGAGCCGCCAGCAGGTGGCGGAGGAGGCCCGCAACGTCATCCCGAAGTGGACCGCGAACAAAGAACTGCTGCGCAAGCACTTCGTGCTCGAATTGAACGGCAAGACCGGCGCCGGCGTCTATATCTGGCCCTCGGTGGACGCCGCCAAGCGCGCGCACAACGAGGAATGGCGGCAGGCCCTGATCAAGCGCACCGGGGCTGCGCCGACCATCCGCTATTTCGACCTGTTCCTGCTCATCGACAACGAGCAGGGCAAGGTGATGGAGTTTCCCGAGGCCGCCGAGATCAAGGCGACGGCTGCATAGCAGCCCGGTCATTGCCGGGCTTGACCCGGCAATCCATGAGGCTACTCACCAAGCACAAACGAAATAAGGCTTTCGAGATTCGAGAGTCATCATGGATGCGCGGGTCAAGTGGCGCAAAGACGGCGCAATGCGCCTTTAGCCCGCGCATGACACGGAGAGGAAATGCTCTGGGCCGTCTTCACGCTGATCGCCGCGGCGGCGCAGACCGCGCGCAACGCCGTGCAGCGCGAGCTCACCGCCACGCTCGGCACGGTGGGCGCCACGCACGTGCGCTTCCTGTTCGGCTTTCCCTTCGCGCTGCTGTTCCTGTTCGGCCTCTTGGCGGTGACCGGCAGCACGCTGCCCGAGGTGCCGGCGCCGTTCTGGCCGTGGGCGGTCGCTGGCGCTTTGACGCAGATCGCCGCCACCGCGACCATGCTGTCGGTGATGGGCCAGCGCTCCTTCGTGGTGGCCTATGCCTACATCAAGACCGAGCCGGTGCAGGTGGCGCTGTTCGGGCTCGTCTTCCTCGGCGACCATGTGACGCCGCTGACCGGCACGGCCATCCTGATCGCCACCGCCGGCGTGGTCGTGATGTCGCTCAAGCCGGGCGCGGCGGAGGCGAGCACCACCCGCTCGACCGTCATCGGGCTCATTTCCGGCGCACTGTTTGCGCTGTCGGCGATCAGCTATCGTGGCGCCATCCTCTCCTTGCAGCTTTCCGATTTCGTGCTGGCGGCGACCTTCACGCTCGCGGTCGGCCTGGTGATCCAGGCCGCGCTGCTGTCGCTCTATCTGGCGCTGCGCGATCCGAAAGTGCTGCGCGACATCATGCGCGCCTGGAAGCCGTCGCTGTTTGCCGGCTTCATGGGCGCCTTCGCCTCGCAATTCTGGTTTCTCGCCTTCGCCATCACCTCGGCCGCCAACGTCCGCACGCTGGCGCTGGTCGAGGTGCTGTTCGCGCAAGGCGTGACGCGCTTCATCTTCAAGCAGCCGACCACGGCACGCGAAGCCATCGGCATCGTGCTGGTGGTGATCGGCGTGGCGGTGTTGGTGTGGGCGTATTAGCAGCATGCCCCGGATATGCGGTGCAACGTGGAACGTTGCACCGCATATCCGGGGCCTTACAAACGAATGAGTTCGTGACGATCCCGGGTCTGCAGCGCACTACTTCGTACTGCGCTGCGCCCGGGACACGCGCGTCAAAGACGCGCTAATTCCTCTCGTCCGGCAGCACCGGCAACGGGTGGAATTCGATGCCTTCCTCGGCCAGTTCCTTGGCTTCTTCCGGCGAGGCGACGCCGTAGATCGAGCGGTGCTCGGTCTCGCCGTAATGCATCTTGCGCGCTTCCTCGGGAAACTTGTTGCCGACGTCGGAGGCGTTCTTGGTCAGGTGCTCGCGCAGCTCCTTGAGCTTGGCGCGGAATTCCTGCTCCTGCGGCGAGATCATCGCCACCGGCGCGGGCGCCTCGGCCGGCGTTTCGGGCGCTTGGGCCGGCGCGGGCATTTCGACGGCGCGCGCACCGCGCTTCTTCGTGTTGGCGAGCCGCGGCGCCATGATCGCCTTCTCAACCTTGGCCGAGTCGCATACCGGGCACGTGACGAGCTTGCGCTTGGCCTGCTTGTCGAAAGCCGCGCTGTCCGCAAACCAGCTTTCGAAGTCGTGGCCCGCTTCGCAGACGAGCGCGTATTTGATCATTCGGCACTCCGCACGACATGGAGATGCGACGGCTCGGCCATCGGTTCGACCAGCTCGAAGCGCCGGCCGTGCTGGAGCGACGGGATGCGCGCGCGCGCCTTCGCCACTTCGGCAGGATCGATCTCGGCCATCACCACGCCCGGCTCGGTGCCGCCTTCCGCCAGAATGCGGCCCCAGGGATCGACGATGAGGGAATGGCCGAAGGTTTCGCGCCCGTTCTCGTGCTTGCCGCCTTGCGCGGCGGCGAAGACGAAGCAGCCGTTCTCGATCGCACGCGCGCGGTTCAAGACGTGCCAGTGCGCCTCGCCGGTCTGCCTGGTGAAGGCGGAGGGGATCGCCAGCATGATGGCGCCGGCTTCCGCCAGCGCGCGATAGAGCGCCGGGAAACGCAGGTCGTAGCAGATGGTCAGGCCGAGGCGGCCCCAGGGCAGGTCGCTCAGCACGCCGCTTTCGCCGGGCCGGTAATTGTTTGACTCGCGGTAGCTCTCGCCGCCGGCGAGGTCGACGTCGAACATGTGGATCTTGTCGTAGCGTGCGGCCACCTCGCCTTTGTGATCGATCAGGAAAGAGCGGTTGGCCGCCTTGTCGGGACTGATCCTGACCGCCAGCGAGCCGACATGCAGGAAGATGCCGAGCTTGCGCGCCAGCTCACGGAAGGTGGCGAGCGCGGCGTCGCGCCCCTCCTCGACGACGGCGGCGAAGAGTTGCTCGCGCTTGGCCGCCAGGATGTTGGTCATCTCGGGCGTTTGCACGTAAGCGGCGCCGCCTTGCTTGGCCTCGCCGATCAGCTTCACGGCGGCGTCGACGTTCGCCGCCGGCGTCAAGCCCGCGCGCATCTGGATCATCGCCGCCTTGAAGGTGGCTGCGCTCATACGCGCGATCCTTCGGCCTGGAGCAGCGGATCGAGCTTGCCGGCGCGCTCCAGCGCGTGCAGGTCGTCACAGCCGCCGACATGCGTCCGGCCGATGAAGATCTGCGGCACCGTGGTGCGCCCGTTCGCCCGCTGGATCATCTGCTCGCGCAACTCCCAGTCGCCCGCCACGCCGATCTCCTTGAACTCAACACCCTTCCGCTTAAGCAGGGCCTTGGCCGAGGTGCAATAGGGGCAATAAGGGGTGGTGTAAATTTCGACGGGGGGCATGCACGGTTCCGCGTTATGGGGCCATTTATATGGGGCTGCGGCCGCCCGCGACAACCCGTGCGAAGACCAGCACGTCGACCTGGGCGGCCCCGGCCCGCAGCAGCGCGCGGGCCGATGCCTCGGCGGTGGCGCCGGAGGTGAGCACATCGTCGATCAGCACCAGCCTGCGCCCGGCGATGTCGGCCTTGCGCTCGGGCGCCACCCGGAAGGCGCCCTGCATGTTGTCGGCGCGTTGCGCCTTGGACAGGCCGACCTGCTGCGGCGTGGCGCGCACGCGGTTGAGCACGCCGTGCAGCGCCGGCACGCCGGCCGGGCCGCCGATGGCGGCGGCGAGCGCCGCCGACTGGTTGAAGCGCCGCGCCCACAGCCGGCGCCAGTGCAGCGGCACCGGCACCAGTGCGTCGGCGCCGTCGAGCAGTTCGCGCCCGGCGCGCGCCATCCAGCGGCCCATCATGGGCGCGAGGTCGAGGCGGTCGCTATACTTGAAGGCGTGCACCAGCGCGCGGGCGACGTCGTCGTAGCGCACCGCCGCGCGCGCCCGGTCGTAGGACGGCGGATTGGCGATCGCCTCCATCGACAGCAGGCCGGGGCCGGGGTCGTAGGTGAAGGGAATGCCCAGGCGGGCGCAGTAAGGCGGCTCGATCAGTGACAGTTTCGACCAGCAGGAGGCGCAGAGCCCGGCGCCGTCGCCGAGCGGCTCGCGGCAGGACGGGCAGAGCGGCGGCAGCGCGACGTCGAGCGCAAAACGGAAAGCCGCGCGCATGCCATGCCATCCGCGCACGGCAAGCGAGGTCCGCTCTTGGCTTTCGGCCGCCAGCCCGTTCATGCTTAAACGGTAGCAGATGCCAACGAACCCGGCCATCTTCGACCGCCAGCTCCTGCGCACCCGCCGCGCTCGCGCGCGCGCGCTTGGGCCGGCCACGTTTCTCATCGACCGCGTTGCCGGCGAGCTGGGCGAGCGGCTTTCGGCGGTACTGCGCACGTTCGACGTCGCCGTCGATCTCGGCACGCCGACCGGTGCGGTGCGCCGGGTGCTGGCGCAGACCGGCAAGGTCGGCACGCTGGTCGCGGCCGCGCCGGAGGTGACGCATGGCGATGAAATGTTTCCGCGCGTCGCCGCCGACGAGGAGGCGCTGCCTTTCGCCGACGCCTCGCTCAATCTCGTCGTCTCGGCACTGGCGCTGCAATTCGTGAATGACCTGCCCGGCACGCTGATCCAGATCCGGCGCGCGCTGAAGCCGGACGGCCTGCTGCTCGCCGCGCTGATCGCGGGCGAGAGCCTCACCGAACTGCGCGAAGCTTTCGCGCAGGCCGAGAGCGAGGTCGAAGGCGGGCTGTCGCCGCGCGTCGCGCCTTTCGCCGACCTGCGCGAGCTGGGTGCGTTGATGCAGCGCGCGGGCTTCGCGCTGCCGGTGGTCGATTCCGACCGGCTCACCGTGCGCTACGATTCACCTTTCACGCTGATGCGCGACCTGCGCGCCATGGGCGCCACCAACATCTTGAGCGAGCGCCGGCGCGCGCCGCTCCGGCGTGCGACCTTGCTGCGCATGGCGGAGGTCTATGCCGCGCGCTTTGCCGATGCCGACGGCCGTCTGCGCGCCACCTTCGAGATCGCATGGCTGTCGGGCTGGGCGCCGCATGAGAGCCAGCAGAAGCCGCTCAAGCCGGGCTCGGCCACGCAGCGGCTGGCGGACGCGCTCGGCGCGCAGGAGAAGTCGGCGGGAGAGAAGGCGGGGAAGTAGTGCGGTTACTGGAAGATGCCGCCGACCGTGGTCCATATGGTGGACAGCGAGCCGCCCAGGCTGGTGACGGTGGCGATCAAGACACCGGCGATGCCGGAGGCGATGACGGCGTATTCGATCGCGGTGGTCCCTTCCTGCGCGGCGATGAAGCGGCGGGCGCGGAGGGTCGCAAAGAAACGGCGCATGGCACTCTTCCTGTCGTCCCGGATCTAGAGCAGCGCCATCAGGTGAGACACCAGCGGCACGTCGGCCGGCGGCATGTCGTAGTCCCGCATCTTGTTCGGCTTCACCCAGGCGAGCCGCTGTCCTTCCGTGGCGGTGATCGTTCCCTCCCAGCGCCGGCAGACATAGAGCGGCATCAGGAGATGAAAGTCCGGATAGGCGTGGCTGGCGAAAGTGAGCGGGGCAAGGCAGGCCTCGCTGACGGTAATGCCCAGTTCCTCCCTGAGTTCGCGGATCAGCGTTTCCTCGGGCCGCTCGCCATGCTCGATCTTGCCGCCGGGAAATTCCCACAAGCCCGCCATCGGCTTGCCTTCGGGGCGCTGTGCGAGCAGCACGCGGCCGTCGGCGTCGATGAGGGCGCAGGCAGCGACCAGAACGATTTTGACGCTCACAGCCCTTCAACCTCGACGATAGGGGGCCGTGGTTAAGGGCCCTTCAATTGTACCGTACAGCGGGCCGCGCCTGCCGCGCGGGGTTAACAATAGGTTAAGAGCGATAGTCGCCGTTGATGGCGACGTATTCCTTGGTCAGGTCGCAAGTGAGCACGCGGTCGCGGCCTTTGCCCAGCCCGAGCGCGACCTTCAGGAATATTTCCGGCTTCTTCATCTCGGCGCTGACGGCGGCCTCGTCATAGCCGGGGTCGCGCGCGCCCTTGTGGGCGACGCGGATGCCGCCGAACCAGATCGAGAGCCTGTCGCGGTCGGCCGGCTCGCCGGCCTTGCCGACCGCCATCACCACGCGGCCCCAGTTGGCGTCCTCGCCGGCGATGGCCGTCTTCACCAGCGGCGAATTGGCGATCGACATCGCGATCCTGCGCGCGGAAGCCTTCGACACCGCGCCTTCGACCACGATCTCGACCAGCTTGCGCGCGCCTTCGCCGTCGCGCGCCACCTGCTCGGACAGGTTGGCGAGCACTTTCTGCAGCGCCTTTCTGAAGTCCTTCAGCCGCGGGTCGCTCGCGCGCACGATGCGCGGGCAGCCCTCGGCCCTTCCGGTGGCGAACATCATCAGCGTGTCGGAAGTGGAGGTGTCGCCGTCGATGGTCACCGCATTGAAGGTGTCGGCGACGCCGTTTTTCAGCATCGCCTGCAGCGCGGGCGCGGCGATGGCGGCGTCGGTGAAGACGAAGGACAGCATGGTCGCCATGTCGGGCGCGATCATCCCGGCGCCCTTGGCGATGCCGTTGATGGTGACGGCGGTCTTACCGATCCTGGCGGTGGCGGTGGCGACCTTGGGGAAGGTGTCGGTCGTCATGATCGCCTTGGCGGCGTCATGGAAGCCGCCGGCGCGCGCGCTACCGGCGAGGCCGGCCATCACCGGCGCGAACTTGTGCGCGTCGAGCGGCTCGCCGATCACGCCGGTGGAAGCGAGGAACACCTCGCCCGGCTTGCAGCCGGCGGCCTTGGCGGCGATCTCGGCGGTGAGCTTGGTGGCCGCGCGGCCGCTCTTGCCGGTGAAGGCGTTGGCGTTGCCGGAATTGACCACCAGCGCGCGCGCCTTGTTCTTGAGGTGGGCGCGGCACCATTCCACCGGCGCCGACGGGCACTTCGAGCGGGTGAACACGCCCGCTGCCACCGTGCCGGCGTCGAACAGCGCCAGCAGCACGTCGGTGCGGTTGGCGTAGCGGATGCCGGCCTGCGCCGTGGCGAGCCGCACGCCGGCGACGTCCGGCATGTCCGGCACGTGCTTGGGGGCGAGGGGGGAGATCGAAGTGCTCATGGGCGCGTATCCGGCCTCGTGTCATCGCCGGGCTTGTCCCGGCGATCCCGACAAGTCGGGCACGAACAGTGCCTACCTAAGCGAGATGGCCGGGACAAGCCCGGCCATGACAATCGCTAAGGCTGTGGGTACGGGCTCTACTTCTTCTCCGGAGCTGCCGGCGCCGCGGGCGCGGCCGGCGGCGTGTACATCTTCTCAATCTTGGCGCCGGTGCGCAGCGAGGTCACCAGATCGGCCTGCGCCTTGCGCTGCACATATTGCTCGACCTGCGGCTTCACCTCTTCGAATGTCGGCGCCGGCTTGTTGCGCTTGTCCTCGACCTTGAGCACGTGCCAGCCGAACTGCGTCTTCACCGGCTCGGAGATCTTGCCCTTGTCGAGCTTGAAGGCGGTGTCGGCAAACTCCGGCACCATCTGCTCCTTGGTGAAATAGCCGAGGTCGCCGCCATTGCCCTTGCCGGAGGGGTCCTCGGTCACTTCGCCGGCCACCTTGACGAAATCCTCGCCCTTGTTCAGTCGTACGATCACCGCCTTGATCTTGTCCTCGGCTTCCTTGCTGGCCTTGTCGTCGCCGGGCGCCGCGCGCACCAGGATGTGGCGCGCGTGCACTTCCTGCTCCTCGCCCATCTGCTTGACGGCTTCCTCATAGACTTTGCGCATGGCGGCGTCGGTCATCGCTTCCTTGCCGGTCGACTGCAGCAAAGCTTCCATCAGCAGCTTCTTGCGGGCGAATTCGAGCTTGCTCTTGAAGGCGGCGTTGTCGCCGAGCTTCTTGTCCTCGGCCGCCTTGGCCACCAGGATCATGTCGGTGAGGAACTGGACCAGGTAGTCCTGCTTGGCGTCCGGCGCCATCGGCGGGAGTTGGCCGGCCTCTTCCTCGGCGGCGGTGACGTCGCTTTGCCGGATTTCGACGCCGTTGACCTTGGCCAGGACCGGGTTGGCGTCCTGCGCGCGGACGGGCGCGGCCGTCGCGGCCAGCAGGGTCAAGGTGGCGGCGAGGATACCGGCCCGGCGCAGCATGGCCGGGCAGCCGGCGAGGGAAGACATCGTCATGGTCTGTCCTTGGAGATGGATGGTCCGCCAACGCGGACGTCGGCGGACTTGTCACCCAACAAAGGTGGCTTTGCAATGGCCGACCTCGGGGCGAAAGTTAACGTCCGCGTGACCTTTCGGACCGTTAAGCCCGGTGGCAAGCCGCCAATTGACAATAAACCGACCCCCTCCTATCTCTCCGAATGACCTCGGCTGAGACCGCCGACAGGCGCGTTTCACGTTAAATTTGCCCGGAAAGTGCCGTTTTCGGAGCGCCGGAACCAAAATCCGGCCGCGGCGTGATAGAAGCGCCCCGGCATGACCCGTAAGGAGCTCCCACGATGATCGGCGCCGTCGCCCGCAAGCTGTTCGGCTCCGCCAACGACCGGCGGATTCGCAGCTATCAGCCGCGCGTCGCCGCCATCAATGCGCTGGAGCAGGAGGTCGCCGCGCTCTCGGACGAGGCGCTGAAGGCGCGCACCGACGCGTTCAAGAAGCAGATCGCCGACGGCATCGACCTCGACGACCTCTTGGTGCCGGCCTTCGCCACCGTGCGCGAGGCCGCCAAACGCACGCTCGGCCAGCGCCACTTCGACGTTCAGCTCATCGGCGGCATGATCCTGCACGAAGGCAAGATCGCCGAGATGAAGACCGGCGAAGGCAAGACGCTGGTCGCCACGCTGCCGGTCTATCTCAACGCGCTCACCGGCCGCGGCGTGCACGTCGTCACCGTCAACGACTATCTCGCCAAGCGCGACGCCGAGTGGATGGGCCAGATCTACAACTTCCTCGGCCTCACCACCGGGGTCATCGTGCACGGGCTCGACGACGAGCAGCGCAAGAAGGCCTACGACGCCGACATCACCTATGGCACCAACAACGAGCTCGGCTTCGACTATCTGCGCGACAACATGAAGTACCGGCTGGAGGACATGGTCCAGCGCGGGCACATCTACGCCATCGTCGACGAAGTCGACTCGATCCTGGTCGACGAGGCGCGCACGCCGCTGATCATCTCCGGCCCGCTCGACGACCGCTCGGAGTTCTACAACACCATCGACGCCTACATCCCGCGCCTCGACAAGAGCGACTACGAGGTGGACGAGAAGCAGCGCACCGTCACCATGACCGAAGCCGGCATGGAAAAGATGGAAGTGGCGCTGCGCGAGGCCGGCCTGCTCAAGGGCGAGAAGCTCTACGACGTCGAGAACGTCTCCGTCGTGCACCATGTCAACCAGGCGCTGCGCGCGCACAAGCTGTTCCAGCGCGACAAGGACTACATCGTGCGCAACGGCGAGGTCGTCATCATCGACGAGTTCACCGGCCGCATGATGCCGGGCCGGCGCTATTCGGAAGGGTTGCACCAGGCGCTGGAGGCCAAGGAGCACCAGCCGATCCAGCCGGAAAACCAGACGCTCGCCTCGATCACCTTCCAGAACTACTTCCGCATGTACGAGAAGCTGGCCGGCATGACCGGCACGGCCATGACGGAAGCCGACGAGTTCGGCGACATCTACAATCTCGACGTGCTCGAAGTGCCGACCAACATGCCGCTCGCGCGCATCGACGACGACGACGAGGTCTACCGCACCACGGCCGAGAAATACCGGGCGATCATCACGCTGATCGAGGACTGCAAGAAGCGCGGCCAGCCGGTGCTGGTCGGCACCACCTCGATCGAGAAATCCGAGCAATTGGCCGAGATGCTGCGCCAGGCCGGCTGGGAGCAGCACGACTTCTCGGACCCGAACGCATTCGCGGCGCTCTATTCGGGCGACGAAGGCGCGACCAAGGTGAAAGTCTTCGCCATCCTGAACGCGCGCTACCACGAACAGGAAGCCTACATCGTCTCGCAGGCCGGCGTGCCCGGCGCCATCACCATCGCCACCAACATGGCGGGCCGCGGCACCGACATTCAGCTCGGCGGCAACGCCGACATGCGCATCCGCCAGGAAATCACCGACATCACCGACTGGGCCGAGCGCGACAGGGATCCGCGCGCCGCGGCCATCCGCGAGCAGGTCAAGCGGCTGAAGGAGAAGGCGCTCGCCGCCGGCGGCCTGTTCGTGCTCGGCACCGAGCGGCACGAGAGCCGCCGCATCGACAACCAGCTGCGCGGCCGCTCCGGCCGCCAGGGCGACCCCGGCCACTCCAAGTTCTTCCTGTCGCTCGAAGACGACCTGATGCGCATCTTCGGCTCCGACAAGCTCGACGGCATGCTGACCAAGCTCGGGCTGAAGGAGAACGAGGCTATCGTTCACCCCTGGATCAACAAGGCTTTGGAGAAGGCGCAGCAAAAGGTCGAGGCGCGCAACTTCGACATCCGCAAGAACCTGCTGAAGTTCGACAACGTGATGAACGACCAGCGCAAGGTGATCTTCGAGCAGCGGCTCGATCTCATGCGCGACGAAGCGGTGGACGAGACGGTGGCCGACATGCGCCACTCGGTCATCGAGGAGATGGTCGCCAAGCACATCCCGCCCAACGCCTATCCGGAGCAGTGGGACACCGCCGGCCTCGACAAGGAATTGCGCGAGACGCTCACGCTGGCGCTGCCGGTGCAGGACTGGGCCAAGGAAGAAGGCATCGCCGACGAGGAAGTGACCGAGCGCATCAAGCGCCGCGCCGACGAGTGGATGGCGGGCAAGGTGGCCAAATGGGGCCCCGACGTCATGCGCTATGTCGAGAAGTCGGTGCTGCTGCAGACGCTCGACCACCTGTGGCGCGAGCACCTGGTCATGCTCGAGCACCTGCGCCAGGTCATCGGGCTGCGCGGCTACGGCCAGCGCGATCCGCTCAACGAATACAAGGCGGAAGCCTTCAACCTGTTCGAGGGCATGATCGCGCAGCTGCGCGAGGCGGTGACCGGCCAGCTCATGCGTGTCGAGGTCGTGCAGCAGCAGCCGGAAGAGCCGCAGCAGCTTCCCTACATGGAGGCGCACCACCTCAACCCGAACACGGGCGAGGACGAGATGGCCTTGACCGCGTCGCCGGTGCTCGCGCCGGGCAATGACGGCGACGTGGCGGTTGCGCGCAACCCGAACGATCCCGCCACCTGGGGCAAGGTCGGCCGCAACGAAGCCTGTCCCTGCGGCTCCGGCAAGAAGTACAAGCACTGCCACGGCAAGTACGCGTGAGGCCATAGACCTCGGGATGGCAGGGCCGATGCTGCCGGATCCGCAATTCCAGAAAGCCCTGCAAGCCCTGGAGGCGGCCGTCGCCCTGCAGCAGCAGGGTCAGCCCATCAAGGCCGACCTGCAATTCCAGAAGGTGCTCAAGAAGCACCCCGAGTATTTCGACGCGCTGCACCTCTACGGCCAGTTCAAATATCAGCGGCAGGAATACGCCGACGCGCACCGGCTGGTCGCCAAGGCGCTGAAGGTCCACCCGGGCTCCGCCAATGCGTTCAACACGCTCGGCGTCGTGCTCCAGGCGCTCGGGCGGCCGGCGGAAGCGTTGGCCGCGTTCGAGCGGGCGCTGGCGATCGATCCCAACCTGGTGCGGGCGCTGAGCAACCGCGGCGGCGCATTCAATATCGCCGGCCGCTTCCGCGACGCGCTCGCCAGCATAGACCGCGCGCTGGCGCTCGATCCGCACCATGCCGAGGCATATGTCAATCGCGGCGCGGCGCTCATCGCGCTCAAGCAATATCCGCAGGCGCTGGAGTGTTACGATCGCGCGGTGAGCCTCGCGCCGTCGCTGGCCGACGCCTGGCTCGGGCGCGGCAACGCCTTCTACAATCTCAAGCGGTACGCCGAAGCCGCCGCCGCCTACGACAAGGCCTACGGGCTCAATCCGCAACTGGTGGCGGCCGAAGGCGCGCGCCTGCACAGCCGCATGCTTGCCGCCGACTGGACCGGCTTCGACGCCGACTGTGCGCACGTGCTGACCTCGATCCGCAGCGGCAAGCAGGCGGCCTCGCCCTTCGTGCTGTTGTCATTGCCGGCAACGGCGGCCGACCAGTTCGAGTTCGCCAAGCGCTACAGCGCGACCAAGCCGCCGGCTTCCGAGCAGCCGCTTTGGCGCGGCGAGAAGTACACGCACGACAAGATCAGGCTGGCTTACCTGTCGGCCGACTTCGACCTGCACCCGGTGGCGCATCTCGCCGCCGGCATGTTCGAGGCGCACGACCGGGCGAAGTTCGAGACCGTGGCGATCTCCTTTCAGCCGGACAAGCCGGGCGAGATGCTCAACAGGCTCAAAGGCGCCTTCGACCGCTTCATCGACGTTTCCAATCGCGGCGATCTTGAGATCGCGCAGCTGCTGCGCTCGGCCGAGATCGACATCGCCGTCGACCTCATGGGCTACACCCAGAACTCACGGCCGGCGATCCTCGCTTCGCGCGCCGCGCCGGTGCAGGTCAGCTATCTCGGCTATGCCGCGACCATGGGCGCCAGGCACATTGATTACATCGTCGCCGACCGCATCGTGCTGCCGGAAAACGAGCGCCGCTATTTCAGCGAGAAGGCGATCTGGCTGCCGCACAGCTTCATGGCCAACGACGCCAAGCGGGCGATCGCGGAGGCGACGCCGCGCCGCGCCGACTGCGGCCTGCCGGAGGACGGTTTCGTCTTTTGCTCCTTCAACAACATCTACAAGGTTACGCCCGGCACCTTCGACATCTGGATGCGGCTGCTCGGTCGCGTCGAAAAATCGGTGCTGTGGCTGAGCGGCGCCGACCGGACGGCCGCCGCCAACTTGCGCAAGGAAGCGGAGAAGCGCGGCGTCGACCCGAAACGGCTAGTCTTTGCCGAGCGCGTGCCGCGCAACGAAGACCACCTCGCGCGCCAGCGGCTGGCCGACCTCTTCCTCGACACGCTGCCGTACAACGCTCACACCACCGCGAGCGACGCCTTGTGGGCCGGTCTTCCCGTCCTCACCTGTCCAGGTGAGACTTTCGCAGCGCGCGTGGCGGCGAGCCTTGTCACCGCGGTCGGCCTGCCGGAACTGGTGGCGCCGACGCTGCAAGCCTACGAGGCGCTCGCCGTCGAGCTCGCCACGCAGCCGGACAAGCGCGCGGCGCTGCGGCGCCGGCTGGCCGACAACCGCTTGACCGCGCCGCTGTTCGACACGACGCGTTTCACCCGCGCCATCGAGGCCGGTTATCTGGCCGCGCACGCGCGCGCGCAGAAGGGCCAGCCGCCGGACCACATTTCGGTTCCGGCCTGACCGTTCCGGCCCGCAACCAAAAGCCCGGCTCCCGCATTGTCCCAGCACAGGTCAAATGTCGGGTGTCGCAATGCAAATACCGGTCGAAATCGCCTTTCATAATCTCCCGTCGTCGAAAGAAGCCGAGGCCGCCATCCGCGACCATATCGATCGCCTGGAGCGCATCTTCGGCCGCATGACCACGTGCCGCGTGCGCGTGGACCAGCGTAACCAGAATTCCGGCGGCACCATTCCGCCCGTGGTGCACATCGAGATATCCGTGCCCGGCCGCAAGGACATCGTGGTGGCGCACGAGCCCGATCACCTGCAGCGCAAATTTCAGGCGCCCGATTTGCACAACGCGATCAACGAGGCGTTCCGCATCGCCGAGCGGCGCTTGTCGAAGTACAAGGACAAGCTCACCGACCACGGCACCGCCGCTATGGCGCACGAGGCCTCGAACGAATTCCGCGGCCAGGTGGCCGAGCTGACGCCGCAGGAGGACTTCGGCTTCCTGATGACCAAGGAAGGCGGGCTTCTCTATTTCCATCGCAACAGCGTGCTCGCCGGCGATTTCGACCGGATGCACCGCGGCGACGAAGTGTCCTATGTGGAAAGCATGGGGGACACCGGGCCGACCGCCAGCAAAGTGCGGGTGCTGGAGAAAACCTGAGGCCGCCGAACTCACCGGCCGTCGGTGAATCCGAGCAGGCGGCGCGGCGTGTCCCAGAACAGCTTCCGCCGGTCGGCGGGATTCGGGAAAAGGGTTTCGAGCACGTGCACGTGGCAGTCGATCTTCGGCCCGTCGAAGACGCTCACGCGCGCGCGCCCTTCAAGGCAAGCGCCAGCGCCTTGCGGAATTTACGGTCGCGCTTGAGGTGCCATTCGCGGCTCATGGCTTCCTGCCGCGTGGCGAAGCCTTCCGAATGCAGCAGCACCCAGACGCGTCCGCGCGTGGTGCGCGCGCCCTTGCCGGCATTGTGCTGGGCGAGCCGGCGCGCGACGTTGCTGGTCCAGCCGACATAGGTCAGGGGACGGTTATTGGCGGTGGTGCCGAGGACGTAGACGAAGGCGTCCATTCTTCTTGTCGTCACCGACCTTGTGCCGGTGACCCCGATAAGGAGAGCAACGCGGTCCTCACATAAGCCAGATGGCCGAACACAAGGGTGTTTACGCCCGTCCTCGACGGGCTATGCCCGGCGACGACAAAACTGAACTGAGTCGTGCTTTGAAAGCCAGGAAGGATCAGCGGAAGCCGACGCCGGACCAGCGGCTGGCGAAGCTGCCGGCCGGCACCACCGGCTGGGCGCCCGCCAGCATGCCGCTGCTCGGGGGCGGCGGCGGTGCGGCCGAGAAGGCGGTGCGCATCTGCTGCGCCGGCGCGCTCGGGGTGTCGTCCCGTTCGGGCTGCTTGGCAGCAGGCTTCGGCGCGGGTTCGGCCGCGGCCACCGCCTTCGGCGCCTCGGCGGGCTTGGCGGCGGGCTTGGGTGCGGCAGCGGTGCGATAGGTGGCCGGCTTCGGCTTGGCCGCCAGCTCGGTATTGCTGCCGCGCAGGCCGACGGTTTCGGTGGCGGCGGGCCGCGCCTCGGCGGCAGGCGCCTCGGCGGCGGGCTCGGATTTGGCTTCCGGCGACGAGCCGCCGAACAGATTGCCGAACAGGCCGGCGACCGTCGTGCTCTGCTCGGCCGGAGCCTCGCCTTCCTTCGGCTGCGGCGCTGCGGTCGGCACCGGCACGTTGGCGGCGACGGCCGTCGCCTGCGGGCGCGGCGTGAAGTTATAGGCGCCCGGCGGATTGGGAATCTTCGGCAGCGCGCCCGGCGCGGCGGCGACCTGCACCACGTTGCCCTTGGCGTCGTACTGCTCCTGCGTGCCGAGCTTGTCGGCGAACACCGGGTTCATGCCGCCATCGCGGCTGTCGCGGATGGCGACCGTGCTGACGCCGTCGGCGATGTATTGCGCCATCTTGGTCTGCTCTTGCCGGCGATAGTCGAGCACGGCCTCGGCGACGTTCTTGTCGAGCTCGTAGACCGGGCACTTGCCCTTGGGGTTGAACGACAGCGGCTTGGAAGCGTTCTCCGGCGCGGCCGGGTCGAATACGTAGCGCTTCTCGCAGACCGCAATCTTCGGCTCCAGCCTGGTGGCCTCGAAGTGGTCGTGGCCTTCCTTGAGCATCTTCCAGAACGCGAAGTTCGGGTTGTTGCGGTGCTTGGCCATGTTCAGCGCGGTCATCCGGAACGGGAAGGCCTGCAGCTGGAACGATTTCTGCCCGCCGAAGAAGGACTCGCGCGCCAGCGCGTAGATCTCCTGAATCTGCTCGTCGGTCATGGCGTAGCAGCCGCGCGACGTGCAGTCGCCGTGCACCATCAGCTCGGAACCGGTGTAGTTGTGCGCACGGTCATAGGCGTTCGGGAAGCCGGTGTTGAAGGCGAGATAGTAGGAGGAGTTCGGATTCATCTGCCCGGGCGAGATCGTGTAGAAGCCCTCGGGCGCCTGCCGGTCGCCCTCCTTCTTCTTCGGGCCGAGATCGCCCGACCAGCGGCAGATCGGATAGGTCTTCAAGAGCGCGAACTGGCCATCCTGGTTCTGCTTCCAGACTTCCAGTTCGGACTCTTCCTTGAACAGGCGGACAAGGATCGGCGATTCCTTGTCCATGTTCTTTTGCTTGATCTCCGCGATCATGCGCTCGGACAGCGGCGCCATGGCGCGGCCGTTGGTCGGAATGTCGCTGGGATTGCAGCCGCCAAGCGCGATCGCAGCGGCCACGGCCGCGGACGCGAACAGCGCGCGTAGGAGGGGTCGTTTCAAAACGCGTATACTCCCCGAGGGGCAGGCCCTTATTTGAATATCGTTATCCTTAAGATGTGGCATCCGCAAGGCAAACCGGGTGCCGCCGGGCTCCAGCTAAGTCTATGGTAAAGCACCCCTAAAGCGCTCGCAAAGGGCGGAAAAACGAGCTTTTGGCGGTAAAAAGGTAGGCGCCTTAGACCGTGCGGCCCATGGCGAGAAACTTCTCCCGCCGCTGCTTGCGGATGGCCGCCCCGTCCAGCCCGCGCAGTTCGGCCAGCGCATGGGCGATGGCGTCGCCGGCGGCGGCGATGGCCGCGTCCGGGTCGCGGTGGGCGCCGCCGGTCGGCTCCGCCACGATGGTGTCGATGATGCCGAAGCGCACCATGTCCTGCGCGGTGATCTTCATGTTGGTGGCGGCTTCCTGCGCCTTGGTGGTGTCGCGCCACAGGATGGAGGCCGCGCCTTCCGGCGAGATGACGCTGTAGATCGCGTGCTCCAGCATCAGGACGCGGTTGGCGGTGGCGAGCGCGATGGCGCCGCCCGAGCCGCCTTCGCCCAGGATTATCGCGACGTTCGGCACGCTTAAGCCCAGGCAGACGTCGGTCGAGCGCGCGATGGCCTCGGCCTGGCCGCGCTCTTCGGCGCCGATGCCGGGATAGGCGCCGGCGGTATCGACCAGCGAGATCACCGGAATGCCGAAGCGCTCGGCCATTTCCATCAGCCGCACGGCCTTGCGGTAGCCTTCCGGGCGCGCCATGCCGAAATTGTGCTTGAGGCGGCTCTCGGTGTCGGAGCCCTTCTCGTGGCCGAGCACGCAGACGCTCTCGCCGCGGAAGCGGCCGAAGCCGCCGACGATGGCGTCGTCGTCGCCGAACTTGCGATCGCCCGCCAGCGGCATGAAATTCGTAATGAGCGCCTTCACATAGTCCAGGCAGTGCGGGCGCTGCGGATGGCGCGCCACCTGCGTCTTCTGCCAGGGCGTGAGGGTCTCGTAGAGTTCCTTGAGCGCCAGCGCCGCCTTGCTCTCGAGCCGGGCGATCTCGTCGCCGATGGCCACCGCGCTGCCGGTCTCGCCCATGGCGCGCAGTTCTTCGACCTTGGCCTCCAACTCGGCCACGGGTTTTTCGAAATCGAGATAGCTGCGCATGTGTCCACTAAGCATGGGCGTTCCGGTACTGACGCGGGCGGCTCTTTAAGTCAAGCAAACGGGTTAATTTGGCTTTACTCCGGTGCCGCTAACCCTCCCCCAACGGGTGCAGGTCGCGCACCAGGCTCTTCAGGCGGTCTTCCAGCACATGGGTATAAATCTGGGTGGTCGAGATGTCGGCGTGGCCCAGCAACGTCTGCACCACGCGCAGGTCGGCGCCATTGTGCAAGAGGTGGCTGGCGAAAGCATGGCGCAGAACATGGGGGCTCAGTTGTTCGGGATGGATCCCGCAGGCCTGTCCCAGGCCCTTCAGTTCGCGCGCAAAATGCTGGCGCGTAAGATGGCCCTGCTCGCCGAAGGAGGGGAACAGCCACTTCGACGAGGCGTCGTGTTTGCCCTCCGCGCGCAGCGCCAGATATTCGCTCATCGCGCGCTTGGCGGCCTGGTTGAGCGGCACCAGCCGTTCCTTGCCGCCTTTGCCCCGCACCACCAACATGCGCAGATCGCGCCGCGCCGCGGATGCGGGCAGCGCCACCAGTTCGGACACGCGCAGGCCGGTGGCGTAGACGACTTCGAGCAGACACAAAAGCCGCGCCGCGCGTAAACGCGCCGGCTTGGGCTGCGTGGCGTCTTCGGCTTGCGCGCGCGCGACCGTCAGCATGCGGTCGACATCGGAAATAGACAGCACCTTCGGCAGCGTGCGCGCGCGCTTGGGTCCTTCCAGCACCGCGGCCGGATCGTCCGAACGCTTTCCTTCCGCGTAGAGGAAACGATAGAGCTGCCGCACCGCCGACAGCCGCCGCGCCAGCGACGAGGCCTTGAAGCCGCGCTCGGCGAGGCTCGTGAGGAAGCCGCGCAGGTCGTCGGTGTCGGCGGCGGCGACCGCAACGCCCGCGGCGCGCAGGTGCGCCGCCAGATCCGCGAGGTCGTTGCGATAGGCAGCGAGTGTATTGGCGCCGGCGCCGCGCTCGGCCGCCTGCATGTCGAGGAACAGCTCGATCAGGCTTTCGTCGGAGACTTTTTGCCGGCGCGCCATCGCCCGCCTCGGCGTCAATGTTTGATGAATTTGTCGGGTGGAATGGTCACCACGATCTCGCGCGGCTTGTACTGGACGAAGTTCGCCAGCGAGAACACCGTGACGTAGCCGATCCCGCCCAGAAGGCCCATCAGCACCAGGAATCTGAACAGGCTCGGCATCGGTTCTTGTCCGCTGGCGGGTCATGGCCCGCGAAATTATCCCAAACGCGTTACGACCACGTTCCCTGAGACCATGCAAGGCCCGTCTCGCGTTGCTCGGATAGCTGATATATGAACCGGTGCGTCGGTTTGGAACCTTACCATGGTTAACACGGCCGTTCAAAAACCGGCTGAAAACAGCCCCGAGCAGGCGCTCCTGCGCGCGCTCGGCCCCCGCTCCATCGTGCTGGTCGGCATGATGGGGGCGGGCAAGTCGTCTATCGGCCGCCGCCTGGCGACGCGCCTCGGCGTGCCCTTCGTCGACGCCGACACCGAGATCGAGAGCGCCGCCGGCATGACCATTCCGGAGATCTTCGCCAAGCACGGCGAGCCTTACTTCCGCGCCGGCGAGGCACGGGTGATCGCGCGCATCCTCGACCACGGCCCGCAGGTGCTGGCCACCGGCGGCGGCGCGGTGATGGATCCGCACACCCGCGCGCTCATCCGCGACAAGGGCGTCACGGTCTGGCTCAAGGCCGATCTCGACGTGCTGCTCAAGCGCACCAAGCGGCGCACCAACGAGCGGCCGCTGGCCGAAAAGATCAAGGAGCTTTTGCCGCAGCGCGAACCGTTCTATGCCGAAGCCGACGTCGTGGTGCAGTCGCGCGATGAGCCGCACGACACCATCGTCGACGAGATCGTCGCCGCGCTGCCGAAGGCCGCGGCGCATGAGGAGAAGCATTCATGACCGCCCTGCTGCGCACGAACGAGCCGATCGTGGTTCCGGTCGCGCTGGGCGACCGCGCCTACGACATCGTCATCGGCCGCGGCCTGCTGGCGAGCCTCGGCGCGCGCATCAAGGCGCTGCGGCCGGGCGCGCGCACGGCCATCGTCACCGACGAGACGGTGGCCAGGCATCATCTCGCCGCCGCCGAGGCCTCGCTTGCCGCGGCCGGGATCGAGACCGCGCGCATCCTGGTGCCGCCGGGCGAGTCTTCAAAGAACGTCGCCACCTTCGAGCGCGTCTGCGAAGCGATCATCGCGGCGCGCATCGAGCGCGGCGATCTCGCCATCGCGCTTGGCGGCGGCGTCATCGGCGACCTCGCCGGCTTCGCTGCGTCCTGCGTGCGGCGGGGCATCGACTTTGTGCAGGTCCCTACGTCCTTACTCGCACAAGTGGACTCCTCGGTCGGCGGCAAGACCGGCATCAACTCCAGGCACGGCAAGAACCTGATCGGCGCCTTCCACCAGCCCGCGCTAGTGATCGCCGACACCGCGCTGCTCGACACGCTCGATCCGCGCGAGTTCCGCGCCGGCTATGCCGAGGTCGCCAAATACGGCCTGCTCGGCGACGCCGCGTTCTTCGCGTGGCTGGAATCGAACTGGAAGGATCTGTTCGCCGGCGGGGCCGCGCGCGAGCACGCCATCGCGGTGTGCTGCCGCGCCAAGGCCGGCATCGTCGCCCGCGACGAGCGCGAGACCGGCGAGCGCGCGCTGCTCAATCTCGGCCATACCTTCGGCCACGCGCTGGAAGCGGGCTGCGGCTTCTCAAGCCGGCTGCTGCACGGCGAGGCGGTGGCGCTCGGCATGGCGATGGCGTTCGAGTTCTCCGCCCGCAAGGGCCTCGCGAGCGCGGCCGATGCTCAGCGCGCGGTGGCGCATCTTGCCGCGGTCGGCCTGCCCACCCATGTCAGCCAGGTCGCCGGCGGCGTGCCCGGCGTCGACGCCTTGATGGACCTCATTGCCCAGGACAAGAAGGTCAAGCGCGGCAAGCTCACCTTCATCCTGGTGCGCGGCATCGGCCAGGCTTTCATCGAGAACAATGTCGATCCGGCCGAGGTGCGTGCTTTTCTCGCCGAGCGTACCGCGCGATGAGGCCGCTGTGGTGACCTCGGCACGCCCATGACCGCCTCGATCGTCAACCTGCTGCTCGCGATCTTCCTGCTCGCCGCCAACGCCTTTTACGTGGCGGCGGAATTCGCGCTGGTGAAGTGCCGCGGCTTCCGCATCGCCGCCATGGCCGAGGACAATCGCTTCGGCGCGCGGCTGGTTCAGCACATCCTCAAGAATATCGAGGCCTACCTCGCCTGCTGCCAGCTCGGCATCACCATGGCCTCGCTCGGCCTCGGCTGGGTCGGCGAGCCGACCGTTGCCGCGCTGCTGCATCCGGTCCTTGCGCCGCTCGGCATGCCGGACGCCGCGCTGCACTTCACCTCTTTCATGGTCGGGTTCCTCCTGTTCTCCTCGCTCCACATCGTGGTCGGCGAGCAGGTGCCCAAGACCCTGGCGATTCGCGAGCCGGAGCCGGTGTCGCTCTGGGTCGCGTATCCGCTCTATATTTCGTTCGTTGTCTTTTATCCGCTGAACTGGCTGCTCAACGCGGCGTCGCGCTCGATCTTGCGGATGCTGGGCGTCAAGGAATCCTCCCCGCACGAAATCCTCACCGACGTCGAGATCGAGGGCCTCATCGCCACGTCGGCCGAGCACGGCAAGATGGAGGAGGGGCAGGCCGAGTACATCCAGAACGTCTTCCGCTTCGGCGAGCTCGAAGTGTCGGACGTGATGGTCCACCGCACCAACATGATCACGCTCGATGCCGACGACAAGCCGGAGGACGTGGTCAATGCGGTGATCGCCTCGCCGGTCACGCGCCTGCCGCTGTGGCGCGGCAATCCGGAGAACATCGTCGGCATCCTGCACGTAAAGGACCTGCTGCGCGCGTTGCACGCCGTCGACGGCGACGCCGCCAAGGTCGACGTCACCACGCTGCTGACGCCGCCGTGGTTCGTGCCGAACAACCGCCTGGTGTCGGAGCAGCTCAAGGCCTTCCGCCGGCGCAAGACGCCGTTTGCGCTGGTGGTCGACGAGTACGGCGAGGTGCAAGGCCTGGTCACGCTCGAGGACATCCTGGAGGAGATCGTCGGCGACATCACCGACGAGCACGACGTCGCCATGCCGGGCGTGCGCCGCCAGCCGGACGGCTCGGTCAACGTCGACGGCGCGGTGCCGATCCGCGACCTCAATCGCGTCATGGGCTGGGAGCTGCCCGACGAGGAGGCGACCACCGTCGCCGGCCTCGTCATCCACGAGGCGCGCTCGATCCCCGAGGTCGGCCAGAGCTTCACCTTTCACGGGTTCCGCTTCAGGGTGCTGCGCCGCGCGCGCAACCGCATCACAGCGCTGCGCATTCAACCGCTGCCGCGGTCGCAGAAGGCGAGCTGACACTTTCGTCATGCCCGGCCTTGTGCCGGGCATCCACGTCTTTGAGCCGCTACACCGAGAAGGCGTGGATGGCCGGGACAAGCCCGGCCATAACGGTGAGACAATTCCGCCGCTTGCACCGTACCCCGCCGCCGGGGCAGGATGCCGCCGCTTAAAAAGGAATTAGTGGGGAGGCCAACGGTGTCCATGAATTCGCTGCGCCGCGTGCGCGTTCTTGTGCTCGCCGTCCTGCTGTCGGCCGGCTTCGCCGTTGCCGCGCAGGCGCAAGGCTATCCGAATAAGCCGATCAAGCTGATCGCGCCGTTCCCGGCCGGCGGCCTCGTCGACGTGCTGGCGCGTGCGGTCGGCGACGAGATCAGCAAGACGCTCGGCCAGCCCGTCATCGTCGAGAACCGCCCGGGCGCCGGCGGCAATATCGGGGCCGAGGCGGTCGCGAAATCGACGCCCGACGGCTACACGCTGCTGATGACCTCGGCCGGCATCCTCACCGCCAATCAGTACCTCTACGCCAAGATGCCGTTCGATCCGGAGAAGGATTTCGTGCCGGTGTCGAACGTCGCCGACATGCCGATGCTGGTGGTGGTCAATCCGAAGGTGGAAGCCAAGACGCTGGCCGAGCTGGTCGCGCTGGCGAAGGCCAATCCCGGCAAGCTGAACTTCGGCTCGCCCGGCGTCGGCACCACCGGCCATCTCGGGCTGGCGCTGTTCATGCACGCGGCCGGCATCAAGCTCACGCACGTGCCCTACAAGGGCGCGGCACCCTCCATCACCGACCTGCTCGCCGGCCAGATCGAAGGCGTGGTCGACAATCCGCCGACCGTGCTGCCGCACATTGCGGCCGACAAGCTGCGCCCGCTCGCCGTCGCCGCTAAGACGCGCATGCCGCAACTGCCCAATCTGCCGACCGCGGCCGAAGCGGGCGTCGCCAATTTCCAGGCGTCGTCCTGGTTCGGCGTGGTCGCGCCGGCCGGCACGCCGCCGGATGTCGTGGCGCGCCTGCAAAAGGAAATCGCCGCGGCGCTGAAGCAGCCGGTGCTGGTGGAGCGCTTCGGCAAGTCCGGCGCGCGCCTGATCGGCGACACGCCGGATCAATTCGGCAAGCAGATCCGCGACGACCGCAAGATGTGGGGCGAGATCATCAAGGCCGCCGGCATCACGCCGCAATAATCTTCGCGGCTTAAGTCCCCGTCACCCTGAGGTGCTCGGCGCATTATGCGCCGAGCCTCGAAGGGCGGCGGGCCGTGGCCGTTCATCCTTCGAGGGCTTCGCTGCGCGAAGCCACCTCAGGATGACGGCGTCAATGCTCTGCCTAACTGGCCCCACCCTCGCCCGGCGCGGCGGCGTGGATGGCGAGCGCGTGCACGCCGCCCGCCAGCTCGCCGGCGAGCGCCTGGTTGATCAGGCGGTGGCGCTCCAGCCGGGTCTTTCCTTTGAACGAGTCAGACACGATATAGACCCTGAAATGGGTCTGCCCGCCCGGCCGGTGTCCGGCATGGCCCTCATGCCGGTGGGATTCGTCTTCCACCGTGAGGCTTTGCGGGGTGAAAGCCTCGGTCAACTTCTGTGTGATCTGATCGGCGGTTCGCATGCTGCCCGAGTTAAGTGAGGGCGGCGCGCAGGTCAATGCCGCTGCGTGGCGGAATTAGGTCGCGTCGTTGCTGTCAAGTCTTGAAGGCGTCATTGCAAAGAGCGCATAGTGTTCGGTCATGAAATTCGACTCGCCCCTTTTCGATCGTATCCGCGTCAAGCCGTCGAAGGACCGCCGGCCCAAGACGGGCGGCCCGGTATGCGAGTGGCATGGCTGCAAGGAAAAGGGCACGCATCGCGCGCCCAAGGGCCGCGGCCGCGAGAACGAGCGCTGGCATTTCTGCCTGGAGCACGTCCGCGACTACAATCAGTCCTATAATTTCTTCGCCGGCATGAACGACGCCGCGGTGATGGCGTACCAGAAGGACGCGCTCACCGGCCATCGGCCGACCTGGAAGATGGGAACCGGCAAGGGAACCGTGCGCCCGGATTTCCAGGCCTCCGGCGTGCACGGCGATCCCTTCGGTTTCTTCGCCGAAGGCGTCCGCGCCGAGGAGAAGAAGCGCGCCGAGGCCGCCCGGCCGGTGCGCAATGCCGAGCGCAAGGCGCTCGACACGCTCGGGCTCGAGGTCGGCGCCACCAATGCCGAGGTGAAGGCCCGCTTCAAGGAACTGGTGAAGCGCCACCATCCCGACGCCAATGGCGGCGACCGCTCAACCGAAGACCGGCTGGTGGAGATCATCCAGTCCTACAACTACCTGAAATCCGTAGGCTTCGCCTGACGGCCGATCCGGCGCCGCGGCTCCCGAAAATATCGCCGGAAGCAACCCAGCCCTGCCTTCCGCACAGGCGTGGGCGTTCCTATCTCATTGATATAATTGATGGTGTTATTCGGCCCCGGCGGGTTTTTTGCGCCGCGCCCGTCTGCTAAGTTGCCGCGCCATCAGCCGGACCGTTTCGTCGGACCCGCATCAGCGGCTTCGGGCCCTTCCGAAGCCACGGAGGATCAATGACCGCCGCAGTACAAGAAAAGCCCGCCAACCTGCCCGACATGAAGGTGTCGATCCGGCAGGTTTTCGGGATCGATAGCGATATGGAAGTGCCGGCCTATTCCAAGGCCGACGAGCACGTGCCCGACATCGACCCGGATTACCGTTTCGACCGCCCGACCACGCTCGCGGTCCTCGCCGGTTTCGCCAAGAACCGCCGCGTGATGGTCACCGGCTATCACGGCACCGGCAAGTCGACGCATATCGAGCAGGTCGCCGCGCGGCTCAACTGGCCGATGGTGCGCGTCAACCTCGACAGCCATATCAGCCGCATCGACCTGATCGGCAAGGACGCCATCGTCATCAAGGACGGCCAGCAGGTCACCGAGTTCCGCGACGGCATTCTGCCGTGGGCCTATCAGCACAACGTCGCGCTCTGCTTCGACGAATACGACGCCGGCCGTCCGGACGTGATGTTCGTCATCCAGCGCGTGCTGGAATCCTCGGGCCGCCTCACGCTGCTCGACCAGAGCCGCGTGATCAAGCCGCATCCGGCCTTCCGCCTGTTCGCCACGGCGAACACGGTGGGCCTTGGCGACACGTCGGGCCTCTATCACGGCACCCAGCAGATCAACCAGGCGCAGATGGACCGCTGGTCGATCGTCACCACGCTGAACTACCTGCCGCATGACAACGAAGTCGAGATCGTGCTGTCGAAGGCCAAGCACTACCAGAACGAAAAGGGCCGCGAGGTTGTCGGCAAGATGGTGCGCGTCGCCGACCTGACGCGCAACGCCTTCATGAACGGCGACATCTCGACTGTGATGAGCCCGCGCACGGTGATCACCTGGGCGGAGAATGCCGAGATCTTCAACGACGTCGGCTTCGCCTTCCGGCTCACCTTCCTGAACAAGTGCGACGAGCTCGAGCGGCCGATCGTGGCCGAGTTCTATCAGCGCTGCTTCGGAGTCGAGTTGCCGGAGAGCTCGGTGAACGTGGCGTTGTCGTAATCTGTCATTCCGGGGCGCGAGCGCAGCTCGCGAACCCGGAATCCAGACGGATGCACAGAGTTTGTTTCTGGATTCCGGGTTCGCACCTTCGGTGCGCCCCGGAATGACGGACAGAAAAATGGCCTCCAACATCAAGTCCAAGCCGACCTCGAAGGAAGCGCCGACCGAGCCGTTCAAGCGCGCGGTCGCCGGCTGCCTGCGCGCGCTCGCCCGCAAGCCCGAGCTGGAGGTGTCGTTTGCCGCCGAGCGCCCCGGCCTGATGGGCGGCAAGGCGCGGCTGCCCGAGCCGCCGCGTAAGCTGTCGAAGGCGGAGGCCGCGATCGTACGCGGCAACGCGGACTCGATCGCGTTGCGGCTGGCCTGTCATGACGCAGGCCTGCACCGCCGGCTGCAGCCCGCGGGCCAGCAGGCGCGCGCGGTGTTCGAGGCGGTCGAGCAGGCGCGCGTCGAGGCGGTCGGCGCGCGGCGCATGGACGGCGTGGCGCAGAACCTCACCGCCATGCTCGACGACAAGTTTACGCGCAACAAGGCCGACCAGATCACCGAGCGTGCCGACGCGCCGATCGAGGACGCGCTGGCGCTGATGGTGCGCGAGCGCCTCACCGGCATGACGCCGCCGGCGGCGGCCAAGAAGCTGGTCGACCTCTGGCGGCCGCTGATCGAAGAACGCGCCGGCGCCGACCTCGACCGGCTGGAAGAGCTGGTCGACGACCAGCGCCAGTTCAGCGACGTCGTGCACGACCTGCTCGACTCGCTCGAAATGGGCGAGGACCGTTCCTCCGAATCCGAAGAGGAGGAGGAGGGCGAGGAAGATCAGCGCAAGCAGCAGCAGGGCGAGGACGGCGAGGCCGCCGACAGCGACGAGATGCAGCGCATGAGCACGGAGGACACGCAGGTGTCGTCCGAGGACATGCCCGACAGCGCCGCCGAAGCCGTCGATGCGCCGACTGCCGACATGGCCGACGACGCCGACATGGGCGACGCCGAGACGCCGGGCGAGCCGCAGCGGCCGCGCCAGTTCGGCGCCAATGAGCCGCGCGGGCCCGACTACCGCGCCTTCACGCTCCGCTTCGACGAGACCATCGCGGCCGAAGACCTGTGCGAGCCGGAAGAGCTCGATCGCCTGCGCGGCTATCTCGACAAGCAGCTTTCACACCTGCAGGGCGTGGTTGCGCGCCTGGCCAACCGCCTGCAGCGCCGCCTGATGGCGCAACAGAACCGCTCCTGGGAGTTCGACCTGGAAGAGGGCCTGCTCGATCCGGCACGCCTGTCGCGCGTGGTCACCGATCCGATGCATCCGCTGTCGTTCAAGTGGGAGAAGGACACCCAGTTCCGCGACACCGTCGTCACGCTGCTGCTCGACAATTCCGGCTCGATGCGCGGGCGTCCGATCACGGTCGCCGCCACCTGCGCCGACATTCTGGCGCGCACGCTGGAGCGCTGCGGGGTCAAGGTCGAGATCCTCGGCTTCACCACCCGCGCCTGGAAGGGCGGCCAGTCGCGCGAGCATTGGCTCACCGCCGGCAAGCCGGCCAATCCCGGCCGCCTCAACGACCTGCGCCACATCATCTATAAGGCCGCCGACGCGCCCTGGCGGCGCGCGCGCAAGAACCTCGGCCTGATGATGCGTGAAGGTCTCTTGAAGGAGAACATCGACGGCGAGGCGCTCGACTGGGCACATAAAAGGCTGTTGGCTCGCTCCGAGCAGCGCAAGATCCTGATGATGATCTCGGACGGCGCGCCGGTCGACGACTCCACGCTGTCGGTCAACCCCGGCAATTATCTCGAGCGTCATCTGCGCTGGGTGATCGAGGAGATCGAGACCCGCTCGCCGGTCGAGTTGATCGCCATCGGCATCGGCCATGACGTCACGCGCTACTACCGCCGCGCCGTCACCATCGTCGACGCCGAGGAGCTCGGCGGCGCCATGACCGAGAAGCTCGCCGAGCTGTTCGAAGAGCACGCCATCGCCGAGCGGACCAGCCCGCGGCTGCGGAGACGCGTCGCTTGAAGTTTCCGCGCCGCCGCCGGCTCGCCGCCGGCTCGCTCGCAGTGCTCGTTGTCGCCGCCGGCGCCATCGCCTGGGCGCAGACGCAGCGCACCGCGCCGGCACCCACGCGCATCGAGGTGCAGGCGGCGCCGATCGAGGCCTTCGACACCCGCGACCCGGCGCAGCTTCGCTTCGGCGCGCTGCAGTTCCGCGGCGGGCTCGCGCTCACCTCCAGAAACGACGCCTTCGGCGGCATCTCGGCCATCCACATGGAGGCCGACGGCGCGCGCTTCCTGGCGGTGACCGACCGCGGCTCCTGGCTGCGCGGCCGCATCGTCTACCGCGACGGCAAGCCGGCCGGCATCGCCGACGCCGAGATGGCGCCCATCCTCGGCGCCGACGGCAAGCCGCTCGCCGCGCGCGGCTGGTACGACACCGAGTCGCTCACCGAGCTCGACGGCTTGTTCTATGTCGGCATCGAGCGCGTCGAGCAGATCGTGCGCTTCGACATCGCCCGCCAGGGCCTCGCCGCGCGCGGCGAAGCCATTCCGGTGCCGGACGACTTCAAGAGCTTCGTCCGCAACAAAAGCATCGAATGCCTGACTGGCGCGCCGAAAGGCTCCCCGCTCGCCGGCCGGCTGGTCGCGGTGGCCGAGCGCAGCCTCGACGATGCCGGCAATCTGCGCGCCTTCGTGCTCAAGGGCGCCGATGCCGAGCGCTTCAGCGTCAAGCGCGGCGACGATTTCGAGGTCAGCGATTGCACGGTGCTGCCGCCGGGTGATCTCTTGCTGCTTGAGCGCAGCTTCTCGCCGGCGCGCGGCGTCGCCATGCGCATCCGCCGCATCCCGCTCGCCGCCATCAAGCCGGGCGCGGTGGTGGACGGCCCGGCGCTGGTGCAGGCCGATCTCGGCTACCAGATCGACAACATGGAAGGCATCGGCGTGCATCGCGACGCGCGCGGCGACACCGTGATCACGCTGGTGTCGGACGACAACTTCTCGCCCATCCAGCGCAGCCTGCTGCTGCAGTTCACGCTGCCTTAGCCCAAATGCAAAACGCCGCCTTGCGGCGGCGCTTCAAATCCGGCTCGCGTCCGCTCAGCCCGCGGCCGCTTCGCGCTTCTTGGCGATCGCGCGCTTGGCTTCGAGCATCTTCGGCGCCAGTTCGGTGTCCTTGGCCTTGAGCAGGAAGGCGTCGAGGCCGCCGCGGTGGTCGACCGACTTCAGCGCATTGGCCGAGATGCGCACGCGGAATTTGCGCTGAAGCGCGTCCGAGATCAGCGTGACGTTGCGCAGGTTCGGCAGGAACCGGCGCTTGGTCTTGATGTTGGAGTGGCTCACTTTGTGGCCGACCAGCGGGCCTTTCCCGGTCAGATCGCAACGCCAAGACATAGCTCATCCCTCGAAAAGTGCCGGCGCCACAGGCGGGCCGGTCCGGTCAATCATCATGGAAAGACGGGCCGGACGTATAAAGAGCGGGCTCAAGGGCGTCAAGCCGCGGATTTGGGCCTGTTTTCAGCCCTCCCGGCGGCCATAGGCCTCGCGCGTGGCCTGGTCCCGTTCCTTGGCCGCGACCGGGTGCTTGCGCCACTGCCGCCAGCGCAGGCTGCCATAGGCGATACCGGCGCCGAGCGCCACGACCAGGATCACCACCATGAAAAACGACAGCGGGCCGTTTAATCCATATTCCATTTGCATGCTCCTCGACGGAAGGGGTTTCTGAGGCTCATGGGGTTAACGCCGGTCCCGGCGGTGCGATCCCGAACACAGATTCGACCCATTCGCAGCCGACCACACGTGGACACCGCGCCAGCACCTTCAAATCTGTGCAGCCGCGGCGTACCGGGCGGGCTGGCCCTTGCGCGGCGGATTGCGCTGGCCGTCATATAGCGGAACCCTGCTGCGGAACTGCCCCCTCGGGCGAAGGATCGGATCTCGTGCTGGCCTTGCGGCAAGCTTCGTATCGCGCGCTGCTGGCGATGGCGGCCCTGGCGGCCCTGGCGGCCGCCGGCGCGCCCGCTTTGGCGCAGGGCAAGCTCGAGGCGCAATACAGTGCCACCCTCGCCGGCCTGCCGATCGGCCATGGCAGCTGGGTGATCGAGATCGGCGACACCCAGTACAGCGCGACGGCTCGCGGCGGCACCAGCGGCCTGCTACGCGCCTTCACCGGCGGCGAGGGCTCCGGCACCACGCGCGGCACGCTCAACGCCGGCAAGTCGGTGTCGGCGATCTACGCGGCGACGATTTCTACCCGCAAGAGGAACGACACGGTGCGCGTCGTCCTCAACAGCGGCAGTATCAAGGAATTCAAGCTCGATCCGCCGCAGGACAACGAAGACGAGCGCGTGCCGCTCACCGAGGCGCACAAGCACAACGTCCTCGATCCGATGACCGCCACGCTGATGCGCGTCAACGGAACGGGTGACCCGCTCACGCCGGACGCCTGCCAGCGGTCGTTGTCGGTGTTCGACGGCCGCCTGCGCTACGATCTGCAGCTCTCCTACAAGCGCATGGAGAAGGTGAAGGCCGACAAGGGCTATACGGGCCCGGTCGTGGTCTGCGCCGTCTATTTCACGCCGGTGGCCGGCTTCATCCCCTCGCGCAGCGCGATCAAGTACCTCACCAACCTGCGCGACATCGAGGTGTGGCTGGCGCCGATCGCCGGCACCCGCGTGCTGGTGCCGTTCCGCGTGCAGGGTCCGACCCCGGTCGGCACCGCGGTGCTGGAAGCGACGCAATTCGTCGCAGTGCCCGTTGCGGCCAAGGCTCCGGCCACCGGCGCGAAGACGCAATAGCCGATTCAAGCCTTGACTCTCCCGCCGATGCGGAATCCGTCCGGCGTTAACCTTTGCGGCCGCCTGAGAGGGCCGGAATCGGCCCTTTGCTACCCGATCTAGTGGCAGCTCTGGGGGCCGTTTCCATATCTTGCCGTGAACGAACCCTTACAGCCACCGAGTCAGCGATTCGGGCGCGGTTCGTTCCAGACTCGTTCCGAAGCTTAAATCTCGGCCGTTGCGGCGTTACGTTGTGGGACACAGCCTCGATCCGTCATCCTGAGGCGCGAGCGAAGCGATGACGGCCGCCACCCTTCGCCCGCCGTTTGCGGCGGTCATCTCATGGTGACGGAAAAATGCCCGCTGTTAACAAACGTGCGCTGATTTGAGGCGAATGCCGCGCGCGCCTGTCGCAAATCTGGTGGCACTTCCCGCGCCCGGTCCTACATATCGTAGTGAACGAAATCCGACAGGCGCCGCTCCAGCGATTCGGACGCCGTTCGTTCGGGCCTCGTTCCGAAAGTTAACCGCGGGCGTTTTCGCCGTCGCATTGTGATACAGGAAGCCCGCGGCGGGGCGACGTCTCGCGAGCCTGCCGTCAGTCTGGAAGCGTAATGGCCATCAGTTTCTCTCCGCAGCCTGCCCGGACAGCGCGTGTCCGCGGCGCCGGCGTCACCGCGGTTCTCGGTCCCACCAATACCGGCAAGACCCACCTCGCCATCGAGCGCATGCTGGCGCATTCGTCCGGCATGATCGGCCTGCCGCTGCGCCTGTTGGCGCGCGAGGTCTACAACAAGGTGGCCGACCGCGCCGGCGTGAACAACGTCGCGCTCATCACCGGCGAGGAGAAGATCAAGCCGCCCAACGCGCGCTACTGGGTCTCCACCGTCGAGGCCATGCCGCGCGATCTCGACGTCGCCTTCCTGGCCATCGATGAGATCCAGCTCGGCGCCGATTTCGAGCGCGGCCACGTCTTCACCGACCGCCTGCTCAACATGCGCGCGCGCGAGGAAACGCTCGTGCTCGGTGCCGCCACCATGCGGCCGATGGTCGAGAGGCTGTTGCCCGGCGCGCATATCGTCAGCCGGCCGCGGCTGTCGATGCTCACTTACGCCGGCGAGAAGAAGATCACGCGGCTGCCGCGCCGCTCCGCCGTCGTCGCCTTCTCGGCGGACGAGGTCTACGCCATCGCCGAGTTGATCCGCCGGCAGCGGGGAGGCGCGGCGGTGGTGCTTGGCGCGCTTTCGCCGCGCACGCGCAACGCCCAGGTCGCGCTTTATCAGTCGGGCGACGTGGATTACCTGGTCGCCACCGACGCCATCGGCATGGGGCTCAACCTCGATGTCGATCACGTGGCCTTCGCCTCCGACCGCAAGTTCGACGGCTATCAGTTCCGCAAGCTCAACCCCGCCGAAATGGCGCAGATTGCCGGCCGCGCCGGCCGTGCCACGCGCGACGGCACCTTCGGCACCACCGGCCGCTGCGATCCGTTCGAGCCGGAATTGGTGCAGGCGCTGGAGAGCCACAATTTCGAGCCGGTGCGCCTGCTGCAATGGCGCAATTCCACGCTCGATTTCTCCTCCATCGGCGCGTTGCAAGCCTCGCTTGCCGCCACGCCGACCGAGCAGGGGCTCACGCGCGCGCCGGTGGGCGAGGACATCCTCGTGCTCGACCACGCCGCACGTGACGAAGATGTGAAAGCGCATGCGCGCAACCCCGCGGCGGTCGCGCGGCTGTGGGACGCTTGCCAAGTTCCCGACTATCGCAAGATCGCGCCCGCCACCCATGCCGAATTGGCGGTGACCCTCTATGGATTCCTGATGCGAGAGGGTAACATCCCGACCGATTGGTTCGACCGCCAGGTTGCGCTGGCCGACCGGACCGACGGCGACATCGACACCCTCTCAAACCGGATCGCGCATGTCAGGACGTGGACTTACGTTGCCAATCGTCCGGATTGGCTTGCCGATCCGGAGCACTGGCAGGGGGTCACCCGCGCGGTCGAGGACAAATTGTCCGATGCGTTGCACGAGCGTTTGGCTGAACGCTTCGTGGACCGCCGCACCAGCGTTTTAATGCGGCGGCTGCGAGAGAACACGATGTTGGAAACTGAAATCGGAAAGACCGGTGATGTCACCGTCGAGGGCCACGTGATCGGCCGCCTCGACGGTTTCATGTTCGCGCCCGAGACCTCCGCCGCCGGCACCGACGCGCGCGCGCTTAACGCCGCCGCGCAGAAGGTGCTGTCGGTCGAGATCGAGGCGCGCGCCACGCGGCTGTCGCAGGCCGCCACCGACCAGATTGTGCTGGCCAATGACGGCGTCATCCGCTGGCTCGGCGCGGTCGTCGGCAAGCTTGCCCCGGGCGACGACACGCTGCGCCCGCGCGTGCGCATCGTCGCCGATGAGCATCTCACCGGTCCGTCGCGCGAGCTGGTGCAGACGCGGCTCGATCTGTGGCTCAAGACCACGATCGAGAAACTGCTGGCGCCTTTGTTCTCGCTGTCGGCGGCCGAGGACGTCACCGGCATGGCGCGCGGCGTCGCCTTCCAGCTGGTCGAGGCGCTCGGCGTGCTGGAGCGGCAGAAGGTGTCGGAGGAAGTCAAAGGCCTCGACCAGCCCTCGCGCGCGACCTTGCGCAAATACGGGGTGCGTTTCGGCGCCTATCACATCTATCTGCCCGCGCTGTTGAAGCCGGCGCCGCGCGCGCTGGCGACGCAGCTCTGGGCGCTCAAGCACGAAGCGCCGGACGCCAAGGGCGTCACCGAATTGCTGCATCTGGCCGCCTCCGGCCGCACCTCGATCCCGGTCGACAAGGAGACGCCGAAGGCGCTCTACCGCACGGCCGGCTATCGCGTCACCGGCGAGCGCGCGGTGCGCGTCGATATCCTGGAGCGGCTGGCGGATCTCATCCGTCCCGCGCTGTCGTGGCGCGAAGGCTCGAGCCTGCCGAAGCCCGACGGTGCGGTCGATGGCCGCAGCTTCACCATCACCGGTGCGATGACCTCACTCACCGGCGCGTCCGGCGAGGACTTCGCCACCATTCTGCGCTCGCTCGGCTACCGCATGGACCGCAAGCCGAAACCGCCCGAAGCGGCGGCGCCTGCGCCGGCCGCCGAGGCTCCCGCCGCGGAAGCGCCCGTCGATGCGGCTGCGGCCGAAACGCCGGTTGCCGAGACCGTCGAGACCGCCGCCGTCTCCTCGGCCGCGCTGTTGCCCGACGCCGAACTCATCCCGCAGATCGAAGCGCCGGTCGAAACCGCGCCGTCTGAGGCGTCTGAAACGGTTGAAGCGGCTGCGCCGGAAGCCGCCGCCGAAGCCGCGCCCGTCGAAGCCAAGCCCGCCGAGGAAGCCAAGCCCGCCGAGGAAGCAAAGCCGGCGGAAGAGGCTTTCATCGAAGTCTGGCGTCCGGCCGGCCGCGCCGAGAAGCGCCCGCCGCGTCATCACCACCGCCGCCCGCAACGGCCGCAGCAAGCCGCGCCTGCCACAGGCGAAGCCGCAACGCCGGCCGCCGAAGGCGCAGCGGCTGCCGCCGAAGCCCCCGCCGAG
>JALHRB010000025.1 GCA_022841665.1 Pseudolabrys sp. | reverse complement strand
CGCGCGCAAGCCGGCGGCCGCCGCGGCCCGTCCGGCCGCTCGCCATCCGGTCGGCCGCATGCAGACCGCCCTGGCCACCGCGCTTGATGCCGATGCTGAGTGGAAAGACTTTTAATGCTTAAAAGCGCCGCCGGGGCGGCTGCGGTCCTCGCCAACAACGAGACCTCAGCCGCCCCTCTCCGTGAGTTCGAGTTCTCCGATCAGGACTTTCGCACGCTGGCGAAGCTTGCCTACGATCATGCAGGCATCGCCCTCTCCGACGGAAAGCGTAACCTGGTCTACAGCCGGCTTTCGCGGCGTTTGCGCACCTTGAAGCTGGCGTCGTTTCGGGACTACCGCGAACTGCTGGCGGCGGATCCACGCGAGATTGAAAACTTCATCAATTCGATATCGACCAATCACACCAAGTTTTTCCGCGAAGACCATCATTTCGATCATTTCCGCTCGCGGGTCGCCGTGCCTTTCGCGCAGGCCGCCGGCAAGGCCGGCGCCAGGTTGCGCGTATGGTCGGCCGCATGCTCGTCGGGCGAGGAGCCTTACACGATTTCGGTCGTACTCAAGCGCGAATTGCGGAACTTGGCGAACATCGACGTGAAAATTCTCGCCACCGACATCGATACCGAGGTGCTGGGCAAGGCCGCGAGAGGAGAGTTCGCCGCCGCCGCGACCGCCGACGTACCGAAACCGTACCTTTCCTTCTTTAAGCCTGCGAACGGAGACAAAGTCACTGTTGACGACGACGTGCGCGAGGCCATCACCTTCCGCCGGCTCAACCTGATGGATCCATGGCCGTTTCGCGGCCTGTTCGACGCCATCTTCTGCCGCAACGTGATGATCTATTTCGACGGCCCGACCAAGGCGAATTTGATCGAGCGCCTGACCAAGCAGATCAAGCCGGGCGGCTGGCTCTACATCGGTCATTCGGAATCGCTCATCGGCTCCCATCCGGAATTGCGCTCCGCCGGCCGCACCATCTATCGGAGGGGTGAGTGAGCGGTGCGGCGCCCCGGACCAGCGCGACTGCGGACTCCTGCGTGCAGGCGGTCGGCGGGCGTCGCATTTACGACGCCGCCGGCGCCGCCTGGATGGTTAAGGTCTTTCCCGGCGAGTTCTACGTAACCAGCAAGGCCGATGAAGTGCTTGTCACGGTTCTCGGCTCATGCGTGTCGGCCTGCATTCGCGATCCGATCGCGCGCGTCGGCGGCATGAACCATTTCATGCTGCCGCACCATGCGTCGGGCTCCTGGGGCGACGACCTGAAGTCGGCGCGCTTCGGAAACTTCGCCATGGAAAAGCTGATCAACGAACTGATCAAGTCAGGCGCCTCGCGTGAACGCATGGAGATCAAAGTATTCGGCGGCGGCAACGTAACCGAGTCGTCGAACGCCGTCGGCTCCGACAACGCCGCCTTTGTGCTGCGCTATCTGCAGGCGGAAGGACTGCGCTGCGCGGCGCAGGACCTCGGCGGACAGCTGCCGCGGCGCATTCACTACTATCCGTCCACAGGCCGTGTGGTGCGCAAGCTCCTGGGCACCAGCGAAACTTACGCCGTCAACCGCGAAGAGACCGATTACAGCAGTCGGCTGCTGTCGCAGAAGACGTCCGGCGATATTCAGTTGTTTGGGGAGAGCCGATGACCAAAGCTCATGCACCGGTGCGCGTCCTCGTGGTCGACGATTCCGCGGTGATGCGCCAGATGCTCACCAACGTTCTGTCGGCCGATCCCGAGATCGAGGTCGTCGGCACCGCGCCCGATCCGCATGTCGCGCGCGAGCGTATCAAAGCGCTGAACCCGGACGTCGTCACCCTCGACATCGAGATGCCGCGCATGGACGGTCTCACCTTCCTGCGCAAGATCATGACGTTGCGGCCGACGCCGGTGGTCATGGTGTCGTCGCTGACCCAGGCGGGCGCCGAGGTCACGCTCGAGGCGCTGGAAATCGGCGCGGTCGATTTCGTTGCGAAGCAGGCGGCAGATTTCACCGATCCTAACGGGCTGGCGCTCGAATTGCAGACGAAAGTGAAGGCCGCCGCCCGTACGCGCCTCGGCACCCGCCGCGCCGCAATCGTACAGCCCAAGATCCGGGCGGCCCGGACGAACGGCGACAAGGTCATCTTCATCGGCGCCTCCACCGGCGGCGTCGAAGCGCTCAAAACGGTGCTGATGGGCCTGCCGTCGGATTGCCCGCCGGTCCTGGTGACGCAGCACATGCCGCCGCGCTTCACCACGGCCTTCGCCGAACGGCTCAATCGCGAGTGCCCGATGAAAGTCTCCGAGGCGACGCACGACGAGCCGATCGAGCAGGGTCACGTCTACATTGCGCCCGGCGCCTATCATCTTCAGATCGCGCGCGCGAAAGGCCGCTACGTCTGCGCTCTATCCGACTCGGCGCCGGTCTCGGGTCATCGGCCGTCGGTAGACGTATTGTTTCATTCGGCGGCCGGCCTCACCGCCGCCAATGCGGTGGGAGCGATCCTCACCGGCATGGGCAAAGACGGCGCCGACGGCATGCTCGCCATGCGCAAGGCCGGCGCCATGACTCTGGGCCAGGACGAGCACACCTCGCTGATCTACGGTATGCCGCGCGCGGCCTTCGAGCGCGGCGCAGTGATGCGGCAAACCGGACTCAATCACATGGCCGAGGCCATTCTCGATGCCTGCGACGCCGCGGCGCATCCGAGCAACGCGGCCTAGCCCGAAGCACAGAGCGGCTCCATGGATATGCAGAACGACGCCAACACCGTACAGGTCAAACTGCCTCCCGTCCTCGATCGAGCGGCGGCGGAAAGTTTCCTCGAAACCGTTCGCGGCCATGTGGCCGCGGGAACGCCGCTCCACCTCGACGCCTCCGCGGTCGAGACGCTGACGTTGCCCTGCATGCAGATCATCGTCGCGGCGCAGCGCACCGAACTCCCGGTGTCGATCGTGAACGCGTCGGAAGCTTTCGCCAGCGCCTTCGCCGATCTTGGCCTTGCCTGGAAGGGCGAAGACATGGCCGCCGCCGAGCCGGAACCTGCGGCGGGGCAGGCCGAGCTCGAAGCCGCTCCGATGCAAGCCGAGCCCGAACCTGCCAGCACGCCCATCGAAACTGCGCCCGAAGACATCCAAACCCTGCCCGACCTGCCCATGGAATCGACCGCAATGGCCAAACGCATTTTGACGATCGACGACTCCAAGACGATCCGGGACATGCTCAAGTTCACGCTGCTGGACGCCGGCTTCGAAGTGACCCAGGCCGTCGACGGCCAGGACGGCGTGGACATCCTTGCCCGCGAGAAGTTCGACATCGTCATCACCGACATTAACATGCCGAAGATGGACGGCTACGGCGTCATCCGTCACATGCGCGGCAAGCCGGAGTTCGACAAGACCCCGATCCTGGTGCTGACCACGGAGAGCGAAGGCGACAAGCGCAACATGGCGCGTGACGCCGGCGCGACGGGCTGGATGGTAAAGCCGTTCGATCCGGCGGCGCTGATCGCAACCATCAACAAGGTTTCTCCCTGAGCTCTCGGGAACTCGGTCAAGGAAAATGTCATGACGAGCCTCGATCAACTGAAGAACACGTTCTTCGACGAGTGCAGCGAGGCGCTGCAGCAGATCGAACACGGCCTCACCGACATGCGCGAGGGCCACGGCTCGGGCGACACGATCAATGCCGTTTTCCGTTCGGTCCACTCGGTCAAGGGCGGTGCGGGCATCTTCGGCTTCGACAGCCTGGTCGGCTTCGCCCACGTGTTCGAGACGGTGCTCGACGCCATGCGCGCCAACAAATTGCCGGCGACACCGGACATCGTCGACGTGCTGCTGCCGGCTAACGACGTGCTGACCGACCTGATCGCCATGTCGCGCGCCGGCGAGGCCATCGCTCCCGGCTACGGCAGCGAGTCGCGCGCGGCGCTCGAACGGCTGCTCGGCAAGACCGGCGACGAGGCCGACGACGGCCCGGCGCCAGCCGACTTCGAAGGCCTCGATTTCATGCCGATCATGGCCGGCGGCTTCGACGACCCGCCCGCGCCCGCCGGCTATCGCATCGTTTTCCGGCCCAAGCCGGATATGCTGAAGCGGGCGAACGAGCCGCTTTATCTCATCCGCGAACTGCGCAAGCTCGGAACGCTTGACCTGGCGGCCGAGACCGAGGGGCTGCCGCCGCTGGCGCAGCTCGATCCGGACCGCGCCTATATCGGCTGGACCGGCACCTTGCAGACCGACGCCAAGCGCGAGGCGATTGAGGAAATCTTCGACTTCGTCAGCGGCGACTGCGAGATCGAGATCGCGCCGCTGCAGGCCGAGCCTGCCGCCGATCCCTTTGCCGGCTTGCCCGAAGCGGCTCCCGCCGCGGAAGCTACGGAAGCGGTCGCTCCGCCGCCGCTGGTCCAGCATTCGGCGCCGAGCATCGTGCCGGCAACCGCGCCGGCCGAAGCCGCGGCAAAGCCGCCCGCTGCCAAGCAAGCCGCCACCACCATGCGCGTCGAAGTCGAGAAGATCGACCGCGTCGTCAACATGGTGGGCGAGCTGGTGATCGCGCAAGCGATGCTCGGCCAGATCGTCCACAATCTTCCCGAGGAGACCAGCGGCCGGCTGGCGCAGATTCTCGACGAGGTCGTGCATCATACGCGTGAGCTCAAGGACAGCGTCATGTCCATGCGCGCCCAGTCGATCGGCGCGGTGTTCCAGCGCATGCCGCGCCTGGTGCGCGAGCTTGCCGCCAAGACCGGCAAGAAGGTGCGGCTCGAAATGCAGGGCGAGAACACCGAGGTCGACCGTTCGATCATCGAGCGGCTCGGCGATCCGCTCACGCACATCATCCGCAATTCCATCGATCACGGCATCGAGACGCCGCAGACGCGCACGGCTGCCGGCAAGGGCGAGGAAGGCACGGTCAAGCTGATCGCGGAACACCGCGGCGGACGCATCGTGGTGGAAGTGCGCGACGACGGCGGCGGCATCGACCCTGACCGCGTGCTCAAGAAGGCGCGCGAAAAAGGCCTCGTCAGCCCCGACGCCGCGCTCAGCGAAGACGAGATCGTCAATCTCATCTTCATGCCGGGCTTTTCGACCGCCGAGTCCATCTCCGATATTTCCGGCCGCGGTGTCGGCATGGACGTCGTCCGCCGCAACATCCAGGACGTCGGCGGCCGTATCTCGGTCAAGTCCGAACGCGGCCGCGGCATGACGTTGCAGCTGGCCTTGCCGCTGACGCTCGCGGTGATGGACGGCATGGTCATCCGGGCGCATGCCGAAACTTATGTGCTGCCGATGTCGGCGATCGTCGAGTGTCTGCGGCCGTCGCGCGCCGACATCCATAATTTGGTCGGCGGCCGCGGTCTGCTGAAGTTGCGCGGCAATCTCGTGCCGCTGGTTCATCTGAGCGACCTGCTGGATCTGGGCACGGTCAATGCCGATTCCGATGAGCGCGTCGTGATCATCACCGACGCCGGTGATGGCACGCGCTTCGGCATCATCGTCGACGAGCTGCTGGGCCATCAGCAGGTGGTGGTCAAGAGCATGGAGGAGAGCTACGGCACCGTTCCCGGCGTCGCCGGCGCCACCATTCTCGGCAACGGCCGCGTCGCGCTCATTCTCGATGTGGAGAAGCTGTCCGACCTCGCGGTCAGCCAGACGTCTCCTTTCGCCCGGCTCGGCAATGCCGAGCCGGCCGGTGCCAACTGAGGTCAAGTGCAACGCCCCTCCACGACTGTGAGAGGCTTAAAATGAGGAGTGGTGACAATGCCGATCGCAGCAGCTCTTAAAGTGCTTGTTGTCGACGATCAGAACAGCGTGCGGCAGATGACGCGGATTTCCCTCGAACAGCTCGGGGTCCGCCACATCCATGAAGCCGAGAACGGCGTGCAGGCCATGGATACGGCCTCGTTGCAGCCGCTCGACCTGATCATCTCCGACTACAACATGCCGGAGATGGACGGGCTCGGTCTGCTTCGGGCCGTGCGTGGCCATCCTTCCGCTCGCCGCATCCCGTTCATCCTGGTCACCGGCCGCGGCGACCGCGAACTGGTGGTCAAAGCGGCGCAGGCGGGCGCCAACAACTATGTCGTCAAGCCTTTCACGGCCGACATCCTGCGCACCAAGATCGAGCAAGTGATGGGCAAGCTATCGTGACAGGCGTGCCGGCATGCGTTGCGTCGGATCAGACGGATGAGTCGCCGGCCGATGCGGCGGCGCGCCGGCACGATGACGTCAAGAAGTTCGTGGCGGCCATCGCGGTCGTCCTGCGCGAGACGGTGTCCGCCTTTGAGGAAACGGTGTCGCGCGTCACCGAAATGACGGTGATGAAGCGGCCCGACCAGGCCGACCGCGAGCTGGTCGTCGCCCTGCAGAACTTCGACCGCCTGCAACAGGAATTCCACAGCCTGAGCGAGGTGCTGGTGCGGCTGTCGTCGGTGACAGGCGAGCACGCGCTACTGGGCGAAGCGGGCCCGCGCGAGCCGGGCTACGACGTGCTGGCGACGATTGCGGTTGCCGACCTCAAGCACAGGCTTTCGCGCCATCTGCGCAGCCTGGTGGTCGACCTGCCGGTGGCCGATGCGCCCGATGAGGCCGTCTTCTGACGCCGTTTAGATCGGTGATGTGCTGACGAAATCGACGACCCGCTTCAGGCCACTGGTCAGTTCCGGCACCTGCTCCGGCTTCATGTTACGGTAGGGCCGCTGCCGCGATAACTGCAGCGCATCGACGTGGCAGGTGACCGAATCCATTTTCAATTCTGCGCCGTCAGCCACCGCATCGAACACCTCGCACAGCGAGTTTGCGATGTAGGTCAGCAGCTCAAAGCCCATTGTGGTGCCGACGTCGCGCAGCGCGCGGCTGTGTGTGTTGGCGGTGTCGATCCAATCCGGCCCGGCCGTGCCGGCCTGAGCGCGAGCGACCTCGTCGATAAGCCCGGCCAGTTCGGTGTTCAGCCAATCCTCGAAGCCGGGCTTGTTCTCCTCGACCCGGGCCTGCGCGCTTTCAATCGCCTTTTCGCGCGGGATGCCGCCGGCGCGCCGCGCCAGCCTCTGGAAGCGGGTCTCGACCGGGAACACGCGGGCCGGACGGTCGGTCGTGTCTGACATCAGTCCTTCCCCATCCGCGCGGCGCTGAACAAATTGTCGATGTCGTTTTGCGCCAGAGCAGGCCCGGATTCCTCCGCCACGGCGATCTCGTGGTCGCCCTTGCGGCGGCCGACGCCGCCCGGGTAGCCCTCGATCTTGAAGCGGCGGTCGGGCCCGAAGTAAGTCGGCGCATCGACGAACTGGCGCGGCGTGAGCGCGATCCAGGCCAGACGGTCATACAGGCTCGCCGGCGACATCGGCTTGGCGAGCACCATGTTGGCGCCGGCGTCGCGGGCCTGCCGAATGGTCGACTCACGCGTGTCGGTCGACATGATGAGGATCGGCAGCATGCGGTTTTCATTGTCCACCTTGCGACGGATGGCTTTCGTGATCCAAAGCCCGCCGTGCGGCGGCAGGCGCGAGTCGACAAGCAGGATGTCGATCTTCTGCCCGCTCAGGGCTTGGATGACGCTCATCGAGTCGCGCACCTCGATCACCTTATTGGTGCCGAAGCCGCGCAGGATGCTGTGCGCGATCATCGAAAGATAGGAGTTCGAGTCGGCGATCAGAACCACCAGGTCGCGAAGATTGATGGTGGGGCTTGCCATAGGTCCGGCGGGCTAGTGGGCGAGGTCAGCGTGGCGCCCAACGTCGTGGGCCGGCCGTGCGAAGCAAGTCGGAACTCCCGCCACATACCTGCAATGGCGTTACAGGTTCAATTCATCCGATTCGCAATAACACGCCTAGAATATTTAGATTAATCTGGCGCTAGATCATCGAATAACAATGGACGCGAAGCGGCGGCGAGCGACAGGCGCTTAATTCTCCCGGAAGTCCTAAATCCAAGCTGTGGGAAGCGTGGGAACGACATTCAACAGTTACTTTCGGTGTAATTCTATCGGAAAGGTCATAACAATATTCTATTTTATCAAAATAGATTCACATGGTGAGACAATAAAACTCCCCTTTACGGCGATGGAACTTAAAATGACTATAGAACGCAATTCGATTCGCGGTAATTCGAGTGCTGATTCGTACCAGCGCAGTATTTGGTATAGTGATACCCTTCAACTTTGAATAGTATTCTTTTCTATACTGAGTCGTTGGCCGGGGAATATTGTGGTTGTGCATTTCTCGGGTTGTAGACCTCGTCGCGTTCATTGGCGTGCTGGCAATGCCCCGGGGCTCATGGGGACGCATTGAGCGTCAGAGACGAGAAAAACGCAATGAATGCGCAGTTAGCTTTGAAGAAGATGCAAGCAAGTACCGTACCCGCCCAACTTTACTGTGAAGCCTGTCCTGCCTACGAACTGAGTTTGTGCCAGGCGGCTTGCGAGGCGACATGGGCATGCCCCGGCTCGAAGCCGCTGCCTGTCAACCAGACCGAACACACGGCCCCGGCGCGCCGCACCATCTGCCGCGAGCAGGACCTGCACGACGCCGTCCCTATCATTTGTAGCGGATGGGCGGCGTCGATCGTCATGCTGTCTGACGGCAGCCGGCAGATCCTGTCCTTCCTGCTGCCGGGCGACATCGTGTCGACGGCGCTGCTGTTCGAGCCCCGTCCGCACTGCCTCGTCGAGGCGATCACCGAGGTCCGCTACCGCACCTTCAAACGCACGGAGTTGAGGCAGCTCCTGTTTGCCCACCCTAACCTGATGGAAAAGCTTTCAAAGGCTTGGATCGATGAGAAATCGCGGGCCGACCAGCTCATCGTCGATCTCGGCCGGCGCACCGCCGACGAGCGCATCGCGCGGCTCATCCTGAATCTGGTCGACCGGCTGCGCAAGCGCGACATGGTGCGCGGCAATCCCATGGAGGTCGAGTTTCCGCTGCGCCAGCACCACATCGCCGACGCCACGGGCCTTACGCCGGTGCACGTGAGCAAGGTGCTTTCGGAATTCCGCCGCAGCGGGCTGATCAAGATCAGCGAACGGTCGCTGTCGATCCTCGACCTCGCGGGCTTCCGGCGCGTCGCCAATATGCGCTGATCGTGGGGTCTTGGCCGCTAGCGCGGCCATCCCGCGCGCATACCGGCGCTCGAAAATGATGCGCCGGATGGACTATTCGCCGCGATAAAACGCTGCCGCATCCACACCGAATGCTTTGCGGGACTGCGCGTCGATATAGAACATGTGCCCGCCGCGGTAGAGCTTGAGCTGCGCGCGGCCGGGCGGATCGCTCGGCGGCAGGTGGTCGAGCACGTAGCGCGACATGGCGTAGGGCGTGACCAGGTCCGCGTAACCATGCGCGACCAGCAGCCTGAACGACGGACTGAACGAGAGCAGCACGCGCAGGTCGCTCTCGACGCCGGCCTGGCCGCGGCCGCCTTGCCAATCCCAGCGGCCGGTGACGTCGCCGGCGAGCAGCGTGTACGTTATCTCGGTCTTGAAACCGAGTTCGTTGCGCGCATAGGACGCCATCGCGCCGCCATAGGCGCGCGTCACGCCGTCGAGGATCGGGTCCGGGCCGCGCGGGCCGCGCTGCTCGGGAAACGGATCGTCGACCGCGAAGGTCGCGTCGTAGCGGCTGACGACTTTTCCATCGCGCAGGCTCTTGATGTAGGCGTCGGTCACGAATCCGCGCTCACGCCTGACCACGTCCTCGGGCAGGCCGGAGATCTGCGCCACGCGCGCGTAGAAGGAGCGCGCCGCATCGCCTTGCGGCGGCGGCCCGGCCAAAGTCGTCAGATAGTCGGTGAGCGCGAACTTCTCCGCCGCCGCCAGCGCCTCACGGCTGAATGCGTTTTTGCGCTCGAGATTGGCGGCGGCCAGCGACGGCAATTCGAGCGCGGCGCGCAGCGCCGAGGCGCTGTCGCCGAATGTCAGCCAGCCTTCCAGAAACGGCGACAGCATCACGATGCCGTTGATCACGATGCCCTGGTCGCGTTGCAGCGCGCGCGCCGTCTTGGCGGCGCGGAAGCCGCCATAACTTTCGCCCAGCAGATACTTCGGCGAGCCGCTGCGGTTGTTCCTGGCGACGTAGAGCGCGACGGCCTTCGCCATGGCGTCGGCGTCGGCGCGCACGCTCCAGAAGTTCTTGGCGTCGTCGCTTTTGGCCGCGCGGCTCCAGCCGGTGCCGACCGGGTCGATCAGCACCAGGTCGGTGAAGGCGAGCCAGGTGTCGGGATTGTCGCGCAGCGTCGCGGTGGCGGCGTCGACCGCCGGGCCAAAATCGAGAATGCGCGGACCGACCAGGCCGAGATGCAGGAAGGCGGAAGCTGCGCCCGGCCCGCCGTTGAACGCGAAGGTCACGGGCCGGTTGGCGGGTCCGCCCTTGGCGACGTAGGCGGTGTAGAACACCGCCGCGCTCTGCTCGCCGGAGCCGTCGTAGAACGCGAGCGTGCCGGCGGTCGCCGTGTAGGCGAGCTTGCCTTTGGCCGTATCGACCGTGTGTTCGGTGACGGCATCGGACGGCAGCAGCCGCAGGATGCCTTTGCCGGCCTGATGCTGCTCGGCCTTGTCGGGCGCGTCCTGCGCGGCGACGCCGATAGTGCCGGCGATGACAATCGCCAGCGCGAGACGGAGGAGGTGAGAGGCCTTCATGGCACGACCGCTCCTGTTGGCTGCGCGTGCCCCCCGAAAAGCACGAACCCGGCCAGTGCGGCCGGGTTCGGATAGGTCTAGCGGCGCCCGCGGAAGTTCGGGCGGCGTTGCTGCGGAGCCGGGGCCGGCGCATCGCCCTTGTGGCGGAAGCTGATACGTCCGCGCTGCAAGTCGTAGGGCGACATTTCCACGATTACCCGGTCGCCGACGCCGGTGCGGATGCGGAACTTGCGCATCTTGCCCGCGGTGTAAGCCAGCACTTCGTGCTCGTTATCGAGCTTCACGCGGAAATTGCCGTCCGGCAGCACCTCGGTCACCGTGCCGTCGAACTCCAGCAGTTCTTCCTTCGCCATTCAGTCGTCTCCGGTTGCTCAACGGGGCGCGCGATGGCCGGCGTGGCGGCGCGGACCATTCGGGCGCTGCATGAATGTAACATTTCCGAGGCCGGTTGGCTCGCCCTGCGCGACGGCTTCCGGGCGGGCGCCCTGGTGGCCGCCCTTGTGGGCGCCGGCGTTGCGACCGCCGCCCGGGTGGTTGCCCCGGTTCGGCCGCCCCTGGTGGCCGCCATTATGGCCGCCACCTTTGTGGCCGCGCGGCAGGTTATTGCCGCGGTGATGCGGGCGGCCGTTCTGCCGGTGCGCGGCATGGTGGCCTTCGGCCGCTTCGGGCCGCGGCCGTTCGCCGGTCCGGCGGTCGGTCGAGGGGATGGTGATGCGGATCAGCCGCTCGATGTCGCGCAGGAAGGAGCGCTCCTCGTGGTCGCAGAACGAGATGGCGATGCCGTCGGCGCCGGCGCGCGCGGTGCGGCCGATGCGGTGGACATAGCTTTCCGGAATGTTCGGCAGATCGTAGTTCACGACGTGGCTGACGCCGTCGACGTCGATGCCGCGGGCGGCAATGTCGGTCGCGATCAGCGTGCGCAGCTTGCCGTTACGGAAGTCGGCGAGCACGCGCTCGCGCTGGTTCTGCGACTTGTTGCCGTGGATCGCCTCGGCGGCGAAGCCGGACTTCTGCAAAGCGCGGACGACCTTGTCGGCGCCGTGCTTGGTGCGGGTGAACACCAGCACGCGGTCGGTCTTTTCGGTCTTGAGCACCTCGACCAGCAGCGAGGCCTTGCCGGCCTTGTCGATGTGAATGACGCGCTGTTCGATACGGTCGACGGTCGAGGCCTGCGGGGTCACCGCCACGCGGGCGGGGTCGCGCAGCATCGCATCCGCGAGGCGGGTGATCTCCTGCGGCATGGTGGCCGAGAAGAACAGAGTCTGCCGTTCTTTCGGCAGCATGGCGACGATGCGCTTGATGTCGTGGATGAAGCCCATGTCCAGCATGCGGTCGGCTTCGTCCAGCACCAGAACCTCGATCTGATTGAGGCTCACGGCGCGCTGGTTGACGAGGTCGAGCAGGCGGCCCGGCGTTGCCACCAGCACCTCGACGCCGCGGGACAGCGCGCGCACCTGCCGGTTGATCGGCACGCCGCCGATGGCGAGCTCGATCGCGAGCGGGCGGATATGGCGGCCGTAGGCGCGGAAGCTGTCGGCGATCTGGCCGGACAATTCGCGCGTCGGCGACAGCACCAGCACGCGGCAGGACCGCTGTGCGGGACGCATGCGCTTGTTGAACAGGTGATTGAGGATCGGCAGCGCGAAAGCCGCGGTCTTGCCGGTGCCGGTCTGCGCGATGCCGATGACGTCGCGCGCCTGCAGGGCGATCGGGACGGTCTGGCTCTGGATCGGCGTGGGGGTGACGTATTTCTCTTCGGCAAGGGCGCGAAGGATCGGCTCTGCGAGGCCGAAGTCGTTAAATGAAGTCAAAACGTGTCTTTCTTATACGGCGAAGCGGCCGTCCCACGGATGCGGGCGGCGGAATCGCGGGGCTTTAAGACATCCCGCGTGGCCAGGGTTGTCGTCAGTTTGGAGATACGGAAGAGGCGGGGCGAAATTCGTATCGATGAAATTCGTGCACGCAGCCCGCAAACCCGAATCCGGGTCTTTCATCCGCAGGGGTCATATGGCAGGCGCCGGTGTTCTTTTCAAGGCGCCTGAACCCTCCATGCCTCGAAATGATGAATAAAGTGCATGGACGGGTCGATTTCGGGCCGATGGACAAGGCCGGACAGATCGGGGATTGTCGGCGCCTTATTGAATTTAGGCCGAAAATCGTACGCCGGAGCCGCTAAATGCCGTTGCCCAGGGCTTCCCAGGCCCTTTCCCGCTTCACCGTCCTCGACCTGACGCGCGTGCGCTCCGGGCCGACCTGCGTGCGCCAACTGGCCGACTGGGGCGCCAATGTCATCAAGATAGAGACGCCGCCGCATCTGGAGAAGGGCGAGGGGCCGGGCGGCCCGCGCGAGAACGCGGACTTCCAGAACCTGCACCGTAACAAGCGCAGCATCACGCTCGACCTGAAGTCGCCGGACGGCATCGCCGCCTTCAGGCGCATGGTCGAGAAGGCCGACGTGGTGGTGGAGAATTTCCGCCCGGACGTAAAGGACCGGCTCGGCATCGATTACCAGAGCCTGAGGAAGATCAACAAGCGCATCGTGCTCGGCTCGATCTCCGGCTTCGGTCAGGATGGCCCGTATCGCGACCGGCCCGGCTTCGACCAGATCGCGCAGGGCATGGGCGGGCTGATGTCGATCACCGGCCTGCCGGGGCAAGGCCCGGTGCGCGTCGGCATCCCGATCGCCGACCTCACCGCCGGCCTGTTCTGTGCCATGGGCATCCTGACCGCGCTCCTGGAGCGCGAGGTGTCGGGCGAAGGGCAGTGGGTCAACACCTCGCTGCTGCAGGCGCAGATATTCATGCTCGACTTCCAGGCCGCGCGCTGGCTGCAGATGAAGGAAGTCGCCAAGCAGGCCGGCAACAATCACCCGACCAGCATCCCGACCGGCGTGTTCAAGACCAAGGACGGCCACATCAACATCGCCTCCACCGGACAGGTGATGTGGGAGCGCCTGTGCAACGCGATCGAGGCGCCCGAGCTGATCGCGCATCCCGACTACAAGACCGGCGCGCTGCGCTCGAAGAACCGCGACGCCATCAATGCCGCGATCGAGGCGAAGACGGTGCACAAGACCAGCGCCGAGTGGATCGACAAGTTCAACACCACCGGCGTACCCTGCGGGCCGATCTATTCCATCGACCAGGTTTTCGCCGACGAGCAGGTGAAGCACCTTGGTATTGCGCAGGCTGCCAAGCGGGCGGACGGCAGCGATCAGGTCTTCGTCGGCCAGCCGGTCGCGCTCTCGCGCACGCCGAGCAAGATCGTCGCGACGCCGCCGGCGCAGGGCCAGCACACCGACGAGGTGCTCAAGGAATTCGGCTTCGCCGACAATGAAATCGTCGCGCTGCATGCCGCCAAAGCGGTCTGATGCGCGTCAGAAGAGGACGTTGGCAATGAATGTGATGACCAAGACCGACAAGATGCTGGCCCGCAAGGAGGGCGGCGTCGGATATTTGACGTTCAACAATCCCGAGCGGCATAACGCGATGTCGCTGGAAATGTGGGAGGCGCTGAACGGCTACCTCGCCGACTTCGCCGCCGACAGCGCGGTGCGTGTCGTCGTGCTCACCGGCGCCGGCGGCAAGGCCTTCGTGTCGGGCGCCGACATCTCCAAGTTCGAAAGCGAGCGCTCCAGCAAGGAGGCGATCGACCGCTACAATGTCGCGGTCGATAAGGCCAACACTGCGGTCTACGAATTCCCGAAGCCGACCATCGCCATGATCCGCGGCTATTGCATCGGCGGCGGCGTCGGCCTGGCGCTGTGCTGCGACCTGCGCATCTGCTCGGACAATTCCAAGTTCGGCGTGCCGGCCGCCAAGCTCGGGCTGGGCTACGGCTACAGCGGCATCAAGAAGCTGGTGGACTTGGTCGGGCCGTCTTTCGCCAAGGAAATCTTCTTCACCGCGCGCCAGTTCACCGCCGCCGAGGCGCAGGTCATGGGCCTGGTCAACCGCGTGCTGCCGGACGGCGAGGTCGAGGGCTATGTGAAGACCTATGCCGAGACGATCAGCGGCAACGCGCCGCTCACCGTCGACTCGGTCAAGTTCATCGTCGGCCAGACGGTGAAGCCCGAGTCCCAGCGCGACCTCAAGAAATGCGAGGACCTGGTGGCGCAGTGCTTCGCCTCGAAGGACTATATCGAAGGCCGCACGGCCTTCATGGAGAAGCGCAAGCCGAATTTCACGGGGTCGTAAGAACAATTTACGCGGCGCCGAAGCAAACGGCACCCGCGGTGTTGATATAGAAGTGCCAAGAGCCGCGCCAAGCGGCCGGTGCACAAGGGGAGGATGCTGCGTGGCGGCGGTCGAATTGCGAGGCCTTACCAAGCGCTATGGCGAAGCCGCCGTGGTGGACCGCGTGTCGCTCACCATCGAGCACGGCCATCTGGTCTGCCTGCTGGGACCGTCCGGCTGCGGCAAGACCACGACGCTGCGGCTGATCGCCGGCTTCGTCGAGCCGAGCGAAGGCGAGATTCGCGTCGGCGAGCGGCTGATCTCCTCGCCGGCCAATACCGTGCCGCCTGAGCGGCGCAACATGTCGATGATCTTCCAGAGCTATGCGCTGTGGCCGCACATGACGGTGGCCGAGAACATCGTCTACGGCCTCAAGCTGCGCAAGTTGGATCGCGACACCATCGGCAAGAAGCTCGACGCGATTCTCGCCACCACCAAGCTCGCGCCGCTGGCGCAGCGCTATCCCGGCGAACTGTCGGGCGGCCAGCAGCAGCGCGTCGCGCTGGCGCGCGCGCTGATCGTGGAGCCGGAAACGCTGCTGCTCGACGAGCCGCTGTCGAACCTCGACGCCAATTTGCGCGAGGAGATGCGCTTCGAGGTGCGCCGGCTGCACGACGCCTATCGCTACACGACGGTCTACGTCACCCACGACCAGGCGGAAGCGATGACCACCGCCGACCTGATCGCGGTGATGAATGCCGGCAAGATCGAGCAGGCGGGGACGCCGGAAGACATTTACGATCGCCCGAGCTCGGAATTCGTCGCGCGCTTCATCGGCTCGAGCAACGTCATCCGGGGGGTGGGGCTCGCCGGCGGCCGCGTCGAGTTCGCCGGCGTGCCGCTGCGCTGTGTTGGCGCCAAGGTCGAGGCCGGCGCGTCGACACCGGTGTCGATCCGGCCGCACGACATCGCCATTTCGCTGCGCCAGCCGGGCGATACCGACAATCTCGTGCCGGCCACGGTGGTGCGCCAGGTCTTTCTTGGCGGCAGTAGGGATTATATGGTTGAGTCCAAGGACGGCACGCAACTGCGCGTGGTGACGGCCGCGGCCGAGAGTATCCCGCAGGGCAGCGCGGTCTGGCTCGGTCTGCCGCCGGACCGGTGCCGGGCACTGACCGGGTAAGCCTTCTAGATTCGCGAGCAAGCGAACGACGAATAACGAGAAAACGCATCAGGGAGGAAAGGTCGATGAAGAGCTTCAAGTTCTCGCGCCGAGACCTGCTGATCGGTTCTGGCGCGCTTGCCGCGGGTGCCACGTTCTCCACGCGGGTGCTGTCGGCCGCGCCGCCGGCAAGCGCGATCACCCCGCAACTGATCGAGGCGGCCAAGAAGGAAGGCAAGGTGGTCTGGTACACCTCCGTCGACCTGCCGCTTGCGGAGCGAATCGCGAAATCGTTCAAGGATAAGTATCCGGGCGTCGATTGCCGCGTCGAACGTACCGGCGCCGAGCGCGTGTTCCAGCGCATCGGCCAGGAATACGGCAGCAACATCCGCGCCGTCGACGTGGTCAATTCGTCCGACGCCGCGCATCTCATCGTGTGGAAGAATCAAGGCTGGCTGGCGCCGTTCGTGCCGGAGGATGTCGCGAAGCACTTTCCCGCCGAGCACAAGGACGCCGACGGGACTTTCGCGAGCTTCCGCGTCTTCCTTTGCCCTATGGGCTACAACACCAACCTGGTGAAAGCGGAAGAAGCGCCGAAGAGCTTCGCCGACCTGCTCGACCCCAAATGGACCGGCAAGATCGTCAAGGCGCATCCGAGCTACAGCGGCACGATCTTGACCGCGACCTTCCAGACGTCACGCGATCTCGGCTGGGAGTTTTTCGAGAAGCTCGCGAAGCAGAAGATCATGCAGGTGCAGTCGGCCACCGATCCGCCGAAGAAGCTGGCGCTCGGCGAACGCGCGGTCATGGTCGACGGCATCGAATACGGCATGTTCCAGCTCAAGGAGAAGGGTAACCCGGTCGAAATCATCTATCCGAGCGAGGGCACGCCTCTCATCGTCGGGCCCAACGCCGTCTTCAAGGAGGCGCCGAATCCGAACGCCGCGCGCCTGCTGCAAAGCTTCATGTTCTCGGCCGAGTGCCAGCAACTCGCCATCGATCACGGCGGCCTGCGGTCGGCGCATGCGCTTACCAAGGAAAAGGCCGGCCGCAAGCCGTTGTCGCAGATCAAGCTCATGAAGGACGACGCCGCGGCCGTCGAGAAGCAGAGCGCCGAAATCAAGGCACGCTACACTCAGATCTTCAAGGTGTGAGTCGTCCCGGCACGACGCGCGAACCGTTCTCCGCAGAGGGGACGGAATTCACCGCGACGCGAGGGAGCAGACCGTGGAGAAGGCCGGGTATCCGCAGGCCCGCGGATTTCAAGTCGATGAAGGATGATCCGTACGGGGGGCAAGCTCGGCATGACGCAGAGCCAATGGCCGTTCATGGCGACCAGGAAATCAGCTTGTGACCATCGCATTGCCCGCTCAGGCCGCTGAACGAGCCAAGTTCAAGTTGGATTATACCGTGCCGGTCCTGGCCGGCTTCGCGGCGGTGCTGTGCGTGCTGGTCGTTCTTCCGGTCTCATGGCTGATCTATTACAGCGTCACCATCGGCGATCCCGCCAGCAACGTCCGCGTCTTCACGCTCGCGCACTTTTATACGCTGTTCACGGATCCGGCCTTCGTCAATCCGCTCCTCACGACGATTACCGTGGCGGTCAGCTCTTCCGTTCTGTGCTGCGCGGTCGCGGCGCCCATGGGCTGGCTGGTTGCGCGCACTGACATGCCGTTCCGCCGGACGGTTCGGCTGCTGGTCACCGCCTCGTTCGTGACGCCGCCGTTCCTCGGCGCGGTGGCCTGGGAGATCCTCGCCGCGCCCAACAGCGGTCTGCTCAACCAGCTCTATCGCTTCGTTACCGGGGCGCCGCAGGACGAGCACCTGTTCAACATCTACTCGCTGTCGGGACTGATCTTCGTCATCACCTGCTACACTTTCCCCTATGTCTTCGTGTTGGTCGCCAATGCGCTCGACCGCATTCCGGCCGACATGGAAGAGGCATCCGCGATGCTCGGAGCCGGCACCTGGAGGACGGCGCGGCGGGTCACGATCCCGCTCGCCTTGCCGGCGCTGCTCGCCGGCATCCTCATCGCATTCCTCCAGGCCATGATCCTGTTCGGCTCGCCTGCGATCCTGGCGCTGCCCGCCGGCTTCCACACCATGACCACCAAGATCTGGAGCTTGTTTCAGTATCCGCCTCAGCCGGAACTCGCCGCGGCCGCTTCGCTGCCGCTGCTGGTGGTCACCGTCATGCTGCTGCGGGCGCAGCACACGATCCTCGGCCGCAAGGGCTATACCGTCCTCGGCGGCAAGAACGCCGACCCGCGGCTGATCAAGCTCGGCTGGCTGGCGGTGCCGGCCATGACCTTCGTCGTCGCCGTGATCAGTCTGCCGCTGTTTCTGCCCTATTTCGCGCTGTTCAACGCGGCGTTCTCGCCGATCGCGACCACGCTGGTCACGCCGGCGAACGCCACGCTGCACAACATTTATTTCACCTTCGTCGAACTGTCCTCGACGCAGCTTGCGCTCAACAACACGTTCATCCTTGGCGCCGCGTCCGCGACTCTGGGGACCGTCCTGGCGCTCGTCATCGGCTACGCGACCGCGCGGCAGGCGGTGACGGGGCATCGCGTCCTCGGCTTCCTGGCGACCGCGCCGATCGCTATTCCGGGCATCGTGCTCGGCGTCGGCCTGTTCCTCAGCTACACCCGGCCGCCGCTCGTGCTTTACGGCACGCTCTGGGTGCTGCTGATCGCTTATGTCACCATCGAGCTGCCCGCCGCCTACCAGCAACTGCAATCGGCGTTCCGCGCGGTCAACCCGGAGCTCGAGGACGCCAGCCGGATTCTCGGCGCCACCCGCTTGCAGACGTTGCGCCGGATCACTGCGCCGCTTCTGCGCACCAACGTGCTTGCAACATGGTGCTTCATATTCGTGTCAACCATCCGCGAACTGTCGGCGGCGATCATGCTGTTCACCTCCGAGACCAAGGTGGTTTCCGTGCTGATCTTCGATCTCAAGGAAAGCGGCGAACTTGGCGCGATTTCGGTGCTCGGACTGTCCATGCTGGTGCTGACCTTCGCCGTGGTGATCGGCGTCAACCGCATGCCCGGCTTTGGCGGAACCCGCCTGCGCAACACATGATCGGCCCATGAGCGAAACGCTTCCAGCAGTTTCCGTCGCCGAGCGCCTGGCCGGCCGCATCGCCGCGCTTGGCGCCGCGCGCCTGCCGCCGGCGGTGCGCGCCAAATGCGAGGATTTGCTCATCGACGTCGCCGGCCTCTGCGTCACCGCGCGCAACGCGGACTACATCCAAAGCGCGCTCGCCGGCCTCGACGACGACGGGCCGTGCACCGCCGTCGGCCACGCCCGCACGTTGACCAGCGCGGGCGCGGCCTTCGTCAACGGCACGGCGGCGCATGGCGAGGATTTCGACGACACTTTCGAAGGCGGGCCGGTGCATGCCGGGGCGGTGATCGTGCCGGCGGTGCTGGCCGCCTGCGAGCGCCACGGCCGCGACGGCGCGGCGGCGCTCGTCGGCATCGCGGTGGGCAGCGAGGTGATGTGCCGGCTGTCCACGGTGGTGCCGAAGGCCGTGCACAAGGCCGGCTTCCACCCGACCGCGATCTTCGGCGCCATGGGCGCGGCGGCGGGCGTCGGCGCGGCGCTCGGGCTTACGCCCAAGCAGATCGTCGACGCGCTCGGCATCGCCGGCAGCATGGCCTCCGGCATCATCGAATATCTGGCCGAGGGCGCCTGGACCAAGCGCCTGCATCCGGGCTGGGCGGCGCAGTCGGGCCTGCGCGCGGCGCTGCTGGCGCGCGGCGGCTTCGTCGGTCCGCGCACCGTGTTCGAGGGCGTGCACGGGCTGTTTCATGGTTTTGCTCACACCACCAAAGGCGACTATGGCGCGCTATCCGATTTCGGCGACACCTGGGTGATCGAGACCTTGGCCTTCAAGCCGTATCCCTGCGGAACCATGGCGCATCCTTACATCGACTGCGCCAGGCGGCTGGCCGAGCGCGGCATCAAGCCGGCGGACGTGAAGGAATTGGTCTGCGAGGTCGCGGAAGGCACCGTGCACCGGCTGTGGGAGCCGCTGGCGGCCAAGCAGCACCCGCCCAACGGCTATGCGGCGAAATTCGCCACGCCCTTCCTGCTCGCCACCGGTTTCGTGAAGGGCGGCGTCGGGCTCGATGCTTTCACCGAGAAGGCCGTGCGCGACCCGGACGTGCTGGCGCTCGCGGCCAAGGTCCGTTACGTCGTCGATCCGGATAATCCCTATCCGAACAACTTCACCGGCCATATCCGGGCTGTGCTCAATAACGGCGATGTGGTCGAAGAACGGCAACCGCATTTCCGCGGCGGCGCGCACGAGCCGCTGACGCGCGCGGACATCGAAGAGAAGTTCATGCTCAATGCACGCCACGGCGGCTGGGACGACGCGCGCGCGGCCGCCGCGCTCAAACTGTTGGCCAGGCTTTATGATGGGCCAGTCGATCTGACGAGTTTGCGAGGCTAGTAAGGCTGTCATGCCCCGCGAAAGCGGGGCACCCAGTAAACACGGTGGCTTCGGCTTATATGAATGCTGCGGAGTACTGGATCGTCCGCTTTCGCGGACGATGACGGCGGAGGAGAAGGGCGTGACTGGACAAAAAGAACTACAGGGCCGCGTGGCCATCGTCACCGGCGCCGGCCGCAACATCGGGCGCGCCATCGCGCTGCAGCTCGCGCGCGGCGGCGCGGCGGTCGTCGTCAATGTCCGCTCGAACAATGTCGAAGCCGACAAAGTGGTGGGCGAGATTCAATCCGCCGGCGGCAAGGCCTTCGCCGTCATCGGCGACGTGGCCGATCCGCGCACGGCCGCCGCGCTGGCCGAGGCCGCGCTGAAGCAGTTCGGCCGGCTCGACTTCCTGATCAACAACGCGGCGCTGCGCGGCGAGATGGCGTTCGAGAAGATGACGTATGCCGACTGGCGCAAAGTGATGGATGCGACGCTCGACAGCGCCTTCCACTGCGTCAAGGCCTGCCTGCCGGCGCTCAAGCAAAGCGGGCAGGGCGCCGTGGTCAATATCGGCGGCTTGAGCGCGCATACCGGCGCCAAAGACCGCGCCCATGTTGTTACCGCAAAGGCCGGCCTCGTCGGCTTCACGCGCGCGCTGGCGCACGATCTTGCCGACGCGCACATCACCGTGAACTGCGTGGTGCCGGGCCTCATCGGCACGCCGCGGCCGAAGGACGCGCCGGAGCCGCAGCACCATCTCACCCATTCGACCATTACGGGAGAGCGCGGCACGCCCGACGACGTCGCCGCCGTGGTGCGCTTCCTGTGCAGCCCGGCCGCGCGCTACGTCACCGGCCAGAGCATCCACGCCAATGGCGGGGCTTATCTGGGAGCGTAACCGTCACCCGCCGACGTTCCCCGGGCGCAGCGCAGCACGTAGCGAAGCGGAGTGGTGCGATGCAGACCCGGGTCCCGATGAAGCAAGGTCCCGGATCTGCGGTGCATCACTTCGTGCTGCACCGCGTCCGGGACACGAGGCGAGGGTGGCCCGCCCTGCATGAAAGTGCTATCCACCGCCAACGATCATCCCGGGTAACGAGGTTCTTGCATGTACACCGAGCTTTCTCTTTTCATCGACGGAAAATGGCTTAACGGCGCAGGCCGCAAGGGCGAGGACGTCATCAACCCGGCCACCGGCAAGGCGCTCGGCGCGCTGCCGCACGCCAGCAAGGCCGACCTCGACGCCGCGCTGGAAGCCGCGCAGAAGGGCTTCCTCGTCTGGAAGGCCATGTCGGCCTACGACCGCTCCAAGATCTTGCGCAAGGCCGCCGACCTGCTGCGCGAGCGCGCCGAGCGCGTCGCCACCGTGCAGACGCTGGAGCAGGGCAAGGCCTTCGGCGAGTCGCGCATCGAAGTGCTGACCTCCGCCGACATCATCGACTGGTACGCCGAGGAAGGCCGCCGCGCCTACGGCCGCATCGTGCCGGGCCGGCAGAAGGGCGTGCGCCAGATCGTGCTGCAGGAGCCGGTCGGCGTGGTGGCGGCGTTCACGCCGTGGAACTTCCCGACGCTCACGCCCGTTCGCAAGATCGCCGGCGCGCTGGCGGCCGGCTGCTCGATCATCATCAAGGCCTCGGAAGAGACGCCGGGCGGCTGCTTCGAACTGGTGAAGTGCTTCGCCGACGCCGGCGTGCCGGCGGGCGTGCTCAATCTCGTGTTCGGCGTGCCGGCCGAGGTGTCCGAGCATCTCATCCCGTCGCCGCTGGTGAAGAAGATTTCCTTCACCGGCTCGATCCCGGTCGGCAAGCATCTCGCGGGGCTGGCCGCCAAGGGCATGAAGAAGGCGACCATGGAGCTTGGCGGCCACTCGCCGGTCGTCGTCTTCGCCGACGCCGATCCGGAGAAGGCGGCCGACACCATCGCCGCGTTCAAGTATCGCAACGCCGGCCAGGTCTGCATCTCGCCGACGCGCTTCTACGTGCAGGAGGCGAGCTACAGCAAGTTCGTCGCGCGTTTCACCGAATACGCCAAGAACATCAAGCTCGGCGACGGCCTGGAGAAGGGCACCACCATGGGCCCGCTCGCCAATCCGCGCCGGCTCGACGCCATGGAGTCCTTCGTCAACGACGCCAAGGACCGCGGCGGCAAGATCGCCGCCGGCGGCTCGCGCCACGGCAACCAGGGCTTCTTCTTCCAGCCGACGGTGATCACCGACGTGCCGGACGACGCGAAGGTCATGACCGAGGAGCCGTTCGGGCCGTTGGCGCCGATCGTGCCGTTCAAGACCTTCGACGAGGTGGTCGAGCGCGCCAACGCGCTGCCGTTCGGGCTTGCGGCCTACGCCTTTACGTCCTCCGGCGCGACCGCGACCGCCATCGGCGACGCCATCCAGTCCGGCATGGTGGGCGTCAACAGCGTCGCCATCTCGACGCCGGAAACGCCGTTCGGCGGCATCAAGGAGAGTGGCTACGGCTCCGAAGGCGGCATCGAGGGCCTCACGGCGTACATGAACACCAAGTTCATCTCGCAGGGCTAATCCACGCACGCTGTCATTCCCGCGAAAGCGGGCATCCAGTACGCCGCAGCGCTTCGGCTTAAGCCGATGAGCCTGTGATTACTGGATGCCCGCCTTCGCGGGCATGGCGTTCGGATTGAAATGCAGGTGGCCGGGGCAAGTCCCCGGCCATTTTATTTCAACTGGCTGTCATGCCCGCGAAGGCGGGCATCCAGTACGCCGCAGCGTAACGAGAGGGCACGGAGTATGGGTCCCGGGCCTCGCGCAAGAGCGCTCGCCCGGGACGACAATAATCTATTCCCCCGCCATACCCTTCCGGCACGCTTCCCAGATCTTTGCCGGCGTCGCCGGCATTTCCATGTAATTTGCCGCGCCGTTCGGGATCGCGTTCGACACCGCGTTCATCACCGCCGCGATCGCGGCCGTGGTGCCGGCCTCGCCGGTACCTTTGACGCCGAGCGGGTTGGTGGTCGCCGGCACCGAATGGACGGCCTCGCGCAACTCCACCGGCATGTCGTGCGCGCGCGGCATGCCGTAGTCCATGAACGAGCCGGAGACGAGTTGCCCGCTGGCCGCGTCGTAGACCGCGTTCTCGGTGAGCGCTTGGCCGAGCCCCTGCGACAGGCTGCCGTGCACCTGGCCCTCGACCACGATGGGATCGAGCATCACGCCGGGATCGTCCACCGCCGTGTAGGCGACGATGTCCATCTTGCCGGTGTCGGGGTCGATCTCGACCTCCGCGATGTGGCAGCCGTTGGGGAATGTAAGCGGCGCCTCGGCCTTTTCCTTGCTGTCGAGGCTTTCGCCCATTTCCTTGGCGCGGCGCGCGGTCTCGAACAGCGAAATCTTGCGGTCGGTGCCGACCACGGTGAACGCGCCGTTGCCGTACTGGATATCGCTCTCGGCGGCCTCCAGCAGCGCGGAGGCGACTTTTTTGCCTTTCGTCACCATCACGTCGGCGACCTTCACGATGGCGGCGCCGGCGCACATGGCCGAGCGCGAGCCGACCGAGGCAAAGCCGGTCAAGCCCAATGCGGTGTCGCCGTGGCGGTGCTGAATTTTGTCCGGCGCGATGCCAAGCCGGCTCGCCAGCACGCGCGGGAAAACGGTGGCGTGGCTCTGGCCGGTCGACTGCACGTTGATGCCGAGCACCATCCTGTCGTCGCCGGTGAAGGTGATCGACGCTTCCTCCATCGGCATGGCGCCGGCGTGCTCCAGCATGCAGGAGACGCCGATGCCGCGCAGCTTCTTGCGCTTGGCCGCCTCGCGCTTGCGCTTGGCGAAATTGGCGTAATCCGACATCTGCTCGGCCTGCTCGACGATGGCTGGGAAGTCCCCGCTGTCATAGGTGTTGATCGGGGACTTGTAGGGCATGGCCGACGGCGGGATGAGGTTCTTCTTGCGCAGCCGCAGCGGGTCCATGCCGAGCATGCGCGCGGCTTCCTCCACCGCGCGCTCGAGCGCGTAGTTGGCCTCGGGGCGGCCGGCGCCGCGATAGGGGCCGATCGGCACGGTGTTGGAGAAGTAGCAGGCCACCGACACGTCCGCCTTCGGAATGCGGTACATGCCGGGCACGCAGCGCGCGAAGTTGTTGGTATTGATGTTGACGCCGGCGGTCGAAACATAGGCGCCCTGGTTGCACAAATGGCGCATGCGCACGGCGAGGAACTTGCCCTTCTCGTCGAAGGCCAGCTCGACATGGGTGAGCGTGTCGCGCGCCTGCGTGTCGGTGAGGAAGGCTTCCGAGCGCGTCGATTGCCAGCGCACCGGGCGGCCGAGCTTTTTGGCGGCGACGAGCAGCGCCGGATATTCCGGATAAACCGGCGTCTTCATGCCGAAGGCGCCGCCGACGTCCTCGGTGATGACGCGCAGCTTGTCGGGCGGCACGCCCATGATGGCGGCGCCCTGGCCGCGCAGCGAGTCGGCGCCCTGCGAGCAGGCGTACAGCGTGTAAGCGTCCTTCTCCTTGTCGTAGACGCCGGTGGCGCCGCGCGTCTCCATCGACGCCACCACCATGCGCTGGTTGGCGACCGAGACCTTCGCCACGTGCGGCGCCTTGGCGATGATGCTTTCGACTTCGGCGGGATTCTTCTCGTCCGCCACCGGACCCGGCCAGTCCACGAGCAGATTGCCGGGCACGTCGGCGTGCAGCTGCGTCTTCGCCGCCATCGAATCCGCCAGCGTGATGACCGGCGTCAGCTCCTCGTAGTCGACGACCACCAGATCGGCGGCGTCGAGCGCGGCGCTCAAGGTTTCCGCCACCACCATGGCGACCGGGTCGCCGACATGCATGGCCTTCTCGGCGCAGAGCGACGGCCGGAACGGCATGACCATCTTGGCGCCGCCGCGGCCGACCACCGGCGGATGGCGCGACACGCTGCCGACATTCGCCGCCTTCATGTCCTCGCCGGTGAGCACCGCCAGCACGCCCTTGGCCTTGCGGGCGGCGTCGCTATCGACCTTGAGCACGCGCGCGTGGGCATGCGGCGAGCGCACGAAGGCGGCATAGGCCTGGTTCGGCAGCCGCGGGTCGTCCATGAAGCGGCCGGCGCCCCGCACCAAGGCGTCGTCCTCGACGCGCGGTTCATGCTTGCTGCGGGCGGCAGGGGATACGGTCATGGGAATTCCGGGCTGGTTGGAAGGTCTGCGGAGGGGCAAGCCTAGCGCATGAATCCGAAGCGAGGGAACCGGCTTTTCACCGCCCTTCCGACATCAGCGGCCGTGAGAAAGGCCCCTTGCGCCGGCTGTGCGGGTGCGGCACTTGAGGCGCTCTGTCGCGGCTGCGCATGTCACTTTCAGGGGATGAAATGAGCAAGGTCCGGACGATCGATACCCACACCCACATCCTGACGCTGGAGACGGCGGCGCTGCTGACCAAGGCCGGCGCCAAGGTGACCATCACGCCGCTCGACGGGGAGAACGCGACCTTCGACGTGAGCGGTGTCGTCTACAAGCCGTTTCCGACCGGCGGCTTCGATATCGCGCGCCGCCTGAAGGACATGGATGAGACCGGCGTCGACGTGCACGTGCTGTCGGCCAGTCCGCAGACCTATCTCTACAATCTCGACCCTGAGCTCTCCGCGACCGTGGCCCAGATCCAGAACGACCAGATGGCCAAGCACGTCGCCGCCCATCCCGACCGCTTCATGGCGCTCGCGACGCTGCCGCTGGCGCAGCCGGCGCGCGCCGCCGACGAGCTCAAGCGCGTCATGACGCAGCACAAGTTCAAGGGCGCGATGTTCGCGTCCAACGTCAAGGGCACGAACCTCGACGATCCTATGTTCGAGCCGCTGTGGGCCGAGGCGGAGAAGCTTGGCGCCTTCATGTTCGTTCATCCGAACAACATCGCCGGCGCCGACCGGCTGAAGGCGTATTATCTGCAGAACCTGATCGGCAACCCGCTCGACACCACCATCGCCGCCGCCTCGCTCTATTTCGGCGGCGTGATGGACCGCTATCCCAAGCTCAAGGTCATGCTGGCGCACGGCGGCGGCTTCACGCCCTATCAAGCGGCGCGCTGGGAGCACGGCTGGAAGGTGCGCGAGGAGGCCAAGAAGAACATCAAGACGCAGCCGAAGAACATCGCCGGCCGCTTCATCTACGACACCATCCTGCATTCCGATAAGACGCTCGAGGCGATGATCGGGCTGGTCGGCGTGGACAAGGTGATGCTGGGCAGCGACTATCCCTACGACATGGCCATGCTCGACTGCGTCGCCCACGTGCGCGGGCTGAAAATCTCGGACGCCGACAAGAGCGCGATCCTCAGCGGCAACTTCGAGAAATTTCTGGCCGGGATGGCAAAGTGAACGTGCAGGCGAAAAAAAGCGCGCGCATCCAGATTGCGGCGGTCCGCGGCCTGATCGACGATGCGATGCGCAAGGCCGGGCTGCCGGAGGCGGACGCGGCCAAGGTGGCCGAGCTGATGCTCGAAGCCGATCTGATCGGCGCCGACGCGCACGGCGTATTCCGCCTGCCGCAATACGTGCAGCGGCTGAAGCTCGGCTCGACCAATCCGCGTCCGAACATCAAGGCCGAACGCTCGGCGCCCGCCACCGCGCTGGTGCACGGCGACAACGGCATGGGCCATCTCGTGGTGGCGCGGGCGGCCGAGACGGCGATTGAGCTGGCGCGCGAATGCGGCGTCGCCTGGGTCGGCTGCGTGATGTCGGGCCATGCCGGCGCCGCCGGCGTCTATGCCGCGCTGCCGCTGAAGGCCGATATGGTCGGCATGTATGCGGCGGTGGCGAACGCCAACCACATGCCGCTGGCGGGCGGCGCCGAGCCGCTGCTCGGCACCAATCCGCTGGCCGTCGCCATACCGGCGGGCGAGGAGCCGCCGGTGGTGCTCGACATCGCCACCTCCATCGTCTCCTACGGCACCATCAAGAACCATCGCCTGCAGAACAAGCAGCTCGCGCCCGACTGGATGATCGATCCGAAGACCGGCGCGGCGGTGACCGACCCGCACAAGAGCGCCGAGGCGCTGCTGCTGCCGATGGCGGGCTACAAGGGCGCCGGGCTGGCGCTGATCGTCGGCCTCCTGGCCGGCACGCTCAACGGCGCGCTGTTCGGCCGCGACTGCGTCGACTTCAACGCCGAGCCCGACCGCGTGACCAATACCGGGCAGTTCGTGCTGGCGCTCGACCCCAGCCGCTTCCAGCCGCTCGCGACGTTCAAGGCCGAGGTCGATCGCCACGTGCGGTCCCTGCGCAACTCCAAGCCGCTGCCCGGCGGCGATCCGGTGCGCCTGCCCGGCGACGCGCGCGCCAATCGCATCGCCGACCGGACGGCGAATGGATTGCCGGTCGCGCCGGAGCTGCTGGCACAGCTGGACCAGCTGGCGGCGGAACTGGGGATCAAGCCGCTAAGAGAGCGATGAGCATAGCCGCTTGCGCTCTCCCTCTCCCCTTGTGGGAGAGGGTGCCCGAGCGGAGGCGAAGCCGAGCGAGGGCGGGTGAGGGGTCGGCATCTCATTGAGACATTGACCCCTCACCCGGCTCGCTCACTCCGTTTCGCTCGCCACCCTCTCCCACAAGGGGAGAGGGTTAGAGAGCTTGCGGCACCCCCGGGCAAAATCTCTTACGCCACCGCCTTGAAGTCGTCGTCGCTGAGCGGCAGCTTCACCGGCGCCTTGCGCTTTGCGGACAAATCCAGCGCCTTGGTCAGCATCAGGTTGCGGTGCGCTTCTTCCACGGTGGCGGCGGCCGTCGGCAGGCCAAGCGCCATGCGGTTGAGCCAACTATCGGTCTCCAACGCCATCGGCCCGCGCAATTCGCCGAGCGCCATGTCGCCGGGCGGATAGCTGCCCATGAAATCGACCAGTCGCGTGGCGTCGGGGTTGTAGCCCTCCGACTGCGCCTTCGACACCGCCAGCACGATGTCGCGGTGGGTGTCGTCGATGGTCAGCACGCCGGTGGTGCCGGAAATGCCGACCTCGAGCGAATAGACCGCGGCCGGCCAGGTGACCGGCATCGCCCACGACATGCTGAGATGATAGATGGTGCCGTCGTCGAAGGAGATCATGCCGGCGGTGGCGTCGATGCCCTTGTAGAGCGGGCCCATCACCTTATCGATCGAGCGCGCATAGACCTCGACCGGCGTCTTGCCTTCCAGGCACCACATGCAGATGTCGAGCGCGTGCGTGCCCGAGATCACCATCGGCGAGATGGTGGAGGGGTCGTCGGTGCGCTTGTAATTGTCGATGGCGACCAGCCGGTTCATGAAGGCGCGCGAGGTCACCAGCGTGACGTCGCCGAGCGCGCCGGTGCGGCACTTCTCCTTGGCGGCCAGCCAGCGCCTACGGAAGCGCTGCGTATAGCCGACGACGGCGTCGAGCTTGGCGTCCTTGATGAGCTTCAGGACGCGCGCGGACTCTTCGAGGCGCGTGGCCAGCGGCTTCTCGATCAGCATCGGGATGCCGCGCTCGATGCAGGCCATGATCGGATCGACGTGCAGGTGCTCGTCGGTGGCGATGATGGCGCAGTTCACCTCCGGCCGCTTGATCAGCTCGACGTGGCTTTGTGTCACGAAATCGGCGCTGACTTTCGGGCCTACTTCGCCGGCGCGGTTCGGGTTCTTCTCGGCCAGCCCGATCCACTCCACCGCCGGGTGGCGCGCCGCCACCTCGCCGCGGAACAGGCCGACGCGGCCGCCGCCGATGATTGCCAGGCCGAGGCCCTTGGCGTTCTGCTTCATGCGTTTCCTCTCGCCGTCATTCCGGGGCGCGAGCGCAGCGAGCGAACCCGGAATCCAGATGCTTGCTCAATACTCGGTTCTGGATTCCGGGTTCTGGCCTTCGGCCAGCCCCGGAATGACAGAATTAATTATTTAACCCCGCGCGGATCTTCTTCTTGAAGTCGGCGATGGCCGAAATCGTCTCGTTGGTCAGCGGCAGGTCGACCGGTTCGCCACGGTCGGCGGAAAGGTCGGCCGCGCTGTAAGTCTCCATCACGCGGCGCGCGCTTTCCGGCGTGACCATCACCGGCTTGTTCTGGATGCAGGACTCGAGGAAGTAGATCGTCTCGGGACCGATGCCGCCGGCGAACACATGGTCGACCTGTTCGCCCGGCATGGTCGACATGGGGAATTCCTGGCCGCGCTTTTCGGTGTTGAGCCAGTTGTCGCGCTGCGTGTCGTCGAGGAACAGCGCGCCGTCGGTGCCGGTGATCTCGATCCAGGTCGAACAATAGTTCGGATAGCTTGCCGGCAGATTCCAGCCGCCGCCGATCATCACCACCACGCCGTTGTCCATGGTCACGGTGGTGAACATGACGTCGTGCGAGCCGTTGACCGGCTTCATGTAGCCGTAGGCGCCCTGCGAATAGACGCGCACGGGCTTGGCCGGCTCTAAAAGCCAGTACACGAAGTCGAGATCGTGCGTCGATTCCATGACGACCGGCGAGAGGCGGACGCGGCCGGCGATCTTCTTGCCGAGCTCGCGCGACAGGTGGCGGCTGACCAGCACCGACACGACATTGCCCAGCGTGCCGTCGACGATCTTCTTCTTGGCGTAAGCGATCTTGGTGTTGAAGCGCTGCGAATAGCCGATGGTGAATTTCAGGTTGTTCTGCTTGGCGATATGGATCAGCTCGTCGGCCTCCCACAGCTCCAGCGCGATCGGCTTCTCCAGCATCACGTGCTTGCCGCCCTTCAGGCAGTCGCGCGCGATCGGATAGTGGTTGGCCTCCGGCGTAGTCGAGACGTAAACCACCGAGATGTTGTCGTTATTGATAATGTCGTTGTAGTCGGCCGTCGTCGTGGCGGGCTTGTACAGCGCCTTCACCTCGGCCAGGCGGTCCGGCTTGATGTCGCACAGGTGCAGCTTGTCGACCAGCGCGGTCCGCGACAGCGCTTCCGCGCGCAGGCCCCCGATCCAGCCGACGCCAATGCACCCTACTTCCACTGTCTTCACGTCGCGTTCCTCATGCTGCTTTTCGGCTATTTTCGGCTGCCGCGCCGGCCGGCCGGCCGCGCGGGCGGCACCCTAGCCCACGCCGGAATTGACTGGAAGAGCAACGCTTTTCAGCGCGCGAAAGCGGCTTGGCCGACGCCGAACACCTGCGCGGCGAACTGCGGATAGACCTCGGCGAGTTGCGGCGCGACCGTCTCGCGCATCAGCGTCAGCGTCTCGGGCGAGGGGGCCGGCGTCTCGGGAACCTGCGCGGGTCGTTCGAAGTCGAAGCCGGTGTTCTCGACCACTTCCTCGACGGTGTGGCCGGGATGCACGCTCTCCAGCCGGAAGCGGCCGTCGGCGAAAGAGAACAGGCAGCGGTTGGTCACGAGCGCGATCGGCCCTCCCGTGCGGAACACGTTCGGCTCACTCGCGCCGGGCGCGCTGATGAAGTCGACGTCCGGCACCAGCGTGCGGCGCGAATGCTCGGTGCGGAACAGGATCACCTTCGGCACCACGTAATAGAGATGCGCCGAGCCGAACGAGCCGGGGAAACGCACCTTCGGATGCGCGTAGTCGCCGATGGAGACGAGATTGATGTTGCCGTGGCCGTCGATCTGCCCGCCCGACAGGAAGAACACGTCGATGCGGCCCTGGCCGGCGCAGTCGAACAGTTCGCGGCCGCCGTCGGTCCAGAACGTGTGCTTCGGGCTGCCGAGCAGCGACACGTAAGGACGCCCGTGCCCGCGCTCGCGCGCCAGCAGCGCGGCGGTGGCCGGGATCGGCGAGGCGTTGCCGACCGCGACGTGGCGCACGTCACCGATCAGCCGCGCGATCACGTCGGCGAGCAGTTCTTCGTCGCGGAAGTTCACTTATCCCTCCCCTGAAAGGCGAGGGTGGCGAGCGAAGCGAGCCGGGTGGGGTCAAGCTTGCGACGCGTAAAGCGCCCCCGCCCGGTCAGCTTCGCTGACCACCCTCCCCCGCAAGCGGGGGAGGGATAAGAAAGTTCACGCCGCCTGTTTCTCATACACATACTTGTCCAGATATTCCGCAAAGCCCTCCGCCGTCGCCGCCATGCGCGCATAGAGCGCCAGGTGCTCGGCGTCGGCGGCGTAGTAATCCGGCAGCGGCAGCGGCCAGGCGCCGCGCTCGGCGATCGCGATGCTCTCCACGTAGAAGCCCGGCAGCGTGCCCGCCGCCAAGACCGGATCGTCGAGCAGGTTGCCGTCGTGCATCTTCTCGACGGTGGCGACGGTGCGTACGGCCGCGTGCGCCATGGTGGCGAGTTCGCGCTGGCGCCCGATCCACACGTTGCCCAAACGGTCGGCCATGGCTGCATGAAACAGCGCCACGTCCGGCTTGATCGCCGGCAGGAGGACGATGGGATCGGCTTTGTTGGAATCCTGGCCGAACGGCGAGTCGATCACCTTCCAGTCGGGACGGTACTTCAAAATATCGGAACCGATCAGCCCGCGCAGCGGCATGAACGGCACGCCTTTCTCCGCGGCCTGCAAAGCGGCGTGCAGCGCCGGGCAGGTGGCGTCCTTCATCGCGATGCTGCCGCCGGTGACGGCGGCGGAAAAGCGCGGCGCCGGGCCGAACTCGCCCAGGCTTACGGCGCTTGTTTCCAGGGTCTCGACGCAGCCGGCGCCGATCAGCAGATCGGCCTGCAGGCTGGAGGTCGGCAGCGCCACCAGATGCAATCGCTTGACGCCGCGCCGGATGAGCGCGCGCGTCGCCGCCATCGGCACGCCGGACACCTCGCGCGGCACCACCAAAGTGCAGCCGTCGGTAATCGGCGCAAGGGCTTCGTCGAGCGTTTTCACCAGGTGAGACATGGCGGACCCGCGGGCGCCCATGCGCCCGGCCGGTTTTCCCACCCCGGAGCTTGCCAGGTCCAGACAATTTTGCGACGTGAGCGTCATGGCAAATCTGCAGGACAAGCTCCGCGCCGGCCGCTTCGTGCTCACCGCCGAGGTGACGCCGCCGGTTTCCGCCGCCCGCGCCGACCTGATGGCCAAGGCGCTCCCGCTCAAGGGCCTCGCCGACGCGGTCAACGTGACCGACGGCGCGGGCGCGCGGCCGCATCTCGGCGCGGTCACCGCGGCGGCGATGCTGGTGGCGGAAGGCATCGAGCCAATCCTTCAGTTTACTTGCCGCGACCGCAACCGCATCGGCTTGCAGAGCGACCTGCTGGCCGCCGCCGCTTCCGGCGTGCGCAACTTGCTGATACTGCGCGGCGATGACCCGAGCGCCGGCGACCAACCCGACGCCAAGCCGGTGTTCGATCTCGACGCACGGCAGTTGCTCGCCACCGCCCGCCGCCTGCGCGATGCCGGCGAACTGCCGACCGGCCGTAAAATTGGCGGCCGCTGCGACTTCTTCCTCGGCGGCGCCGACAATCCGATCGATCCGCCCCCGGGCTGGGAACCGAAGGGACTCGCCGGCAAGATCGAGGCCGGCGCGCAATTCGTGCAGACGCAGTTCTGCATGGACGCCGGCGTGGTGCGCCGCTACATGGCGCGCCTCACCGAGCACGGCATTGCCGGCAAGGTGGCGATGCTGATCGGTGTCGTGCCCATGCGCTCCGCCAAATCCGCGCGCTGGATGAAGGAAAAGCTCTACGGCACGATTATCCCCGACGCGATGGTCGCGCGCATGGAGCAGGCGAGCGATCCGGTCGAGGAGGGCATCCGCATTTGCGTCGACGCCATCGCCGATCTCGCCGCCATCCCGGAAGTCGCCGGCGTGCACATCATGGCGCCCAACAACGACGCCGCCGTGCCGGTGTTGATCGCGGAAGCGCGCAAGAGCGTAAAGCGGCTGGCGACATAACCGTCGTCCCCGCCACCTAAAGTGCCCAAGTCGGCTATAGCCGACTTGGGAAGGCGGGGACCCATACGCCGCAGTCCATCGAGAGGCTGCGGAGTATGGGTCCCGGGTCTCCCTCGCTCGCGCTCGGTCGCCCGGGACGACAGATCAGAGTAACGCCCGCACCGCCGTCAGCAGCTCGCGCACCTGCTTCTCCGAGATGCCGCGCGTGATGAACACGACGCGGCTCTGCCGGTTGGCGTCCGGCCAGGCATCCAGCTCCACCGGCGGATGCGCCAGATGCTGCACGAACTGCACCAGCACCGGGCCCTTGCAGCCTTCGACGTCGAGAAAACCCTTCACCCGCAGCAGGTCGGGCCCGCGCAGCGTCGTCAGCGTGTCCATGGCGCGGGCGAAAGCCGGCCACGGCACCGGCTTGTCGGCAGTCAAGACGAAGCTGCCGATGCCGTCCGAATGCGCGGCTTCGGCCACAAAGGCATTGCGCTCAAGATTCGCCGGCTCGGTCAGCCGCGCCGGATCGAGCGCGCCGTTCACCGCCTCGTCGATGGTGGCGCCCGGGTTGAGCGCACGCAGTTGCGCGGCGAGCGCTGAGGCCGCGCCTTCGCCGGCGATGTCGGTCTTGGTGACGATCAGGCGGTCGGCGAGGATCGCCTGCTTGCGCGCTTCCGCCGACCATTGGAGCGTCGCGCCGCCGGTTTCGGCGTCGACGACGGTGACCACCGCGTCGACATGGAATGTGTCGCCGAGCGCGCGGTCGGTGGCGAAGGTCTGCAGGATGGGGGAAGGATCGGCCAGTCCCGAGGTCTCGATCACGATGCGGCGGAAATCGGGGATCTCGCCGCGCTCGCGCTCGACCACCATGCGGCGCAAGGTCAGTTGCAGGTCGCTGCGCGTGATGCAGCACAGGCAACCGTTGCCGAGCAGCACGGTTTCGTCGGCGCTTCCCCGCACCAGCGCATCATCGATGCCGGCGGCGCCGAATTCGTTGACGACGACGGCGGTGCCTTGGCCCTCCGGCGTTGCCAAGAAGCGCTTGAGCAGCGTGGTCTTGCCCGCGCCGAGGAAGCCGGTCACCACCGTCACCGGCACCTTGGCGCCGCGTGCGCGCGTGAGCCGGCGCCCGAAGCGCCCGGCGGCCGGGGAGGGGAAGGGCGAGTTCATCTCATGTTGTCATCGCCCGCGAAGGCGGGCGATCCAGTAAACACCGTGCTGACGGTCAGGCCAAGCGCCGGCACCAAATTGCCAGGCTGCGGAGTACTGGATGCCCGCTTTCGCGGGCATGACAGCCTCAAATATCCATCTCCAGGACATAGAGCCCGCCGGTGTGGCGATCGACCGTGTAGACGATTTGACGCTCGTCCACGAAAACGTCGTTGAGCTGCACCGCGCCGGCCGGCGTGCCTTTCGGCGGCGGCGGCACGAAGGTGGCGACTTCCTTCGGCTGGTACGGATTGGAGATGTCGTAGGCGCGCAAGCCGCCGTTGAAGAAGGTGCCGAGCACGATCTGGTCGGACTGCCAGGAGGTCGGCAGCGGCACGTTCTCGTGGATGTTGTGCGCGCCGAAGCGGCCGCCGCGGTCCTTGAAGGCGTCGGCCGGCGGCAGCGGGCAGGTGGCGATCGAAACAGGATGCGTCTCGTCGCGCATGTCGAGCACCCAGATCAGCTTCGGCCAGTCGGCCGCATTGTTCTCGGTCGACTCGTCGGTCACCAGCATCAGGTTGCGGTCGAACAGCGGCACCGCCGTATGCATGAAGCCGGTGTAAGGCGGCGAGTTGGTCCAGTGCGAGATGACGCGCGGGCTGGCCTTGTCCTTGATGTCCATCACGAACATGCCGCCGTCGATGTAGCAGAGGTAAAGCCGGTCCGGCCGCTGCGGATAGACGTTGGTGTTGTGCGCGCGATAGCCCTTGTCGAGCGGGTGGCGCGGCGGCGGCGTGACGTTGTCGGTGGCCGACGTGCCCGGCATCCACCAGCGGCCGACCTCGACCGGCTTCGACGGATTGCGCACGTCGATGCAGCGGTAGAACTGGTCGTCGAGCGGGTGGCTCGGCGTGAAGTCGGGCGCGCCCGAGGCCATGTGCACGTACTCGCCGTCGCAGAACCAGAGCTGGTGCACGCCGCGCGAATGCGGGCCCGAGGTATCGAAGAACGAAATCGAGCGCGGCTTCTCCGGCACCGAGATGTCGAACAGCTCGAGCCCGGCCGGCTGCTGGCCGACCTGCTGCGTCTGATAGGCGACCGCCATGATGTCGCCCGCGGTCTCCAGCGAATTCGAGCGCATGTAGGGCTTGGGCAGGTCGGTCTGCACCACGACCTTGGGATTGCGCGGGTCGGAGACGTCGACGCCGGTGAAATTCTTGGGCGCGCTTTCGTGCGCCAGCCAGATGATGCGTCGCCCGTCCTTGGCGATCTGCACCGACATGCCTTCGCCCATGCCGCCGAAGCCGCCGAGATCGTTCTGCGCGAGCAGCTTGAAATTCCACGAAACCGGTTCGGCCGTCGTGTTGCGGGATGTTCGGTCGTCCATGGCAGTTCCTTGATCTGTGTTCGGCGCCTGAGGTCACAGGGCCGGCGTTGTCGCGCCGGCCCCGGGTAGTTACCGCGGGCCTGAGGCCCGCCGCTCGACAGCCGTCACGCCGTCGCGCGCGCCTTCTGCATGAATTCCGGACGGAGCGCCTTTTTCCAGTCCGGAATGGCCTTGATCTTCTTGGCGTCCAGCAGGATTTTCGCGTGATTGGTGAGATAGCCGGTCAAGTCCGCCGGGAAGCCGGGATCCACCTCGACGCGCGACAACGCGGTCTTGAAGGTATCCTTGCTCATCTTGTAGCCCTTCGAGGCGTAGTATTCGTAGACGACGTTATTGACCTTGTCGGGGTTCTGCTTGAACTCCTTGCCGGCCTCGAGCCACGCCTTGAGATAGGCGACGACCGCGTCCGGGTTCTTTTCGACATATTCGGGCGTCGCGGCCATGAACACCGGCAGCTTGTCGAAGCTGTAGAAGTCGCCGCCCTGGAGCGGATTGGCGATGCCGTCCGCCTCGGCGATGGCGTTGTAGGGCTCAACCGTCACCATCGCGTCGATGGTTTTCGCGGCGAGTGCGGCTGCCATATCGTTGGTATTCATCCGCACTTCCTCGTAGTCGCCCTTCTTCAGGCCGGCCTTCGGCGCGATCTGGTCGGTCCAGATATTGCCGGTCGAGGAGCCGGTCTGGTTGGCGACTTTCTTGCCCTTGAGATCGGACACGGATTTCAGCCCGAGATCCTTGCGCGCCATCACCTGGGCGGTCTTGCCGACGTTCTGGATCACCGCGATGGCAACCAGGCCGCCCTTGTCGTTGCCGATGATGAAGGACGGTCCCGCATAGGTGCCCATGTCGACCTGGCGCGCCACCATCTGCTGCATCGTCAGGTTGCCGGACGCGACGGCAAATTCCTCGACGTCGATCCCGTGCTTCGCCAGCAGGCCGGACTTCATGAGATAGTAAGTCGGCATGCCCCACATGTTGACCTGATAACCCTGACGCAGCTTGGTTGCGGCGTAGGCCGGGACCAGGCTCGACATGCCGAGCGACAACGCGGTGGCGCCGGTGGCGGCGAGATATTGCCGTCGATTCAGTCCGGAACGGTCGATAGTCATGGCTTTCTCCTCCGGGTTTGTTTGTCTGGTTTGAACTATTGTCGTGCGCTCGGCTTGGCGGTTGCTTCGCCGAGTTCTTGCAGCAATTGCTTCTGGTACTCGAGAAACGCCACGCTGAGGGGATCGCGCGGGCGCGGCAGGTCGATGACGACTTCCTTCTTCACGCGGCCGGGATGCGGCGACATCACCACCACGCGGTCGGCGAGGTAGACCGCTTCCGCCACGTTGTGCGTGACGTAAATGACCGTCTTGCGCGTCTCGCGCCAGACTTCGGCGAGCAGCCGCTGCATGTCGTCGCGCGTCAGCGCGTCGAGCGCGGCGAACGGCTCGTCCATCAGCAGCACCGACGGGTTGTAGGCGAGCGCGCGCGCGATGGCGACGCGCTGCTGCATTCCGCCGGACAAATGATGCGGGTAGGCATTGGCGAATTTTTCGAGCTTCACGAGCTTGAGCTGCTCCAGCGCGATTTGCTCGCGCTCCTCCTTGGGCACGCCTTTCATTTCCAGGCCGAACGTGACGTTGCCGAGCGCGGTGCGCCACGGAAACAGTTGCGCGAAGTCCTGGAACACGACACCGCGGTCCATGCCCTGTCCGTTAACCGGCTTGCCGCCGATCTTGATCTCTCCGCCGCTCGGCTTGAGAAAGCCGGCGAGAATATTGAGCAGCGTCGACTTGCCACAGCCGCTCGGCCCGACCAGGCAGAGGAACTCGGAGGCCTTCAGTTCGAAGCTGGCGTGGTCGACGGCATGAACCTGCCCCGCCGGGGTGTCGTAGACGAGGGAAACGTCGGTGACTTCGATTTCTTGCATTGACGGCCTTTTAGTTCCTCGCGGTCCGTACCATGCCCCATTTGAGAATGGTGGCGCGTTCGATTGAGCCGAAGACCAGCCGCTCGAACAGGAACCCGATCATTCCAATCACGACCAGCGACGACAGCATGATGTCGGCGTTCAGGAATTCCTTGGCGTCGAAAATGACCCAGCCGAGGCCCCAGCTCGACGCCGCGATCATCTCGGCGCCAACCACCGCGATCCAGGCGCGGATGAATGACTGGCGGACGCCGGTGATGATAAACGGCGATGCGCCGGGAATGATGACCTTCCAGAACAGTTTCTGCTCGTCCGCCCCCATGGCGCCGGCCGCGCGCAGCCACAGCGGGTTGACCGAGCGCACGCCCGACCAGGTATTGAACATCATCGGAAAGGTCGCGGCGTAGAATACGATGATGATCGTGGTGAGATTGCCGATGCCGAACCACAGCATGAACAGCGGCACCAGCGCGAAGGAGGGGATTGGCATCAGCGCGCTGACAAGCGGCAGCATGAAGTTCTCGACCGGCCGGAATCGCGCCATCAGGATGCCGATCGGGATGCCGACGACCATGGCGAGGGAGAAGCCGAACAGCACGCGGTAGAGCGTGAATACCGTGTGCTTGATCATGCTGCCGTCGAGCAACATGTCGTAGAAGGTCGCGGCCACGGTCGGAATCGTCGGCATCAGCGCGACCGGGAACTCGCCGCTGCGCGCCACGCCTTCATAGATCACGAGCGCCAGCACGATGGACGCAGCCGCGCGCCAGTAGCTGCGGGCCACGGCGGCGTTGATTTCCTTGCGCTGGGCGGCGCCTGCTCCTGCGGCGACGTCGGTCATGCCGTCACCATGCCCCAGCGCACGACGGTGTAATTCTCGATCTTCTGGAACACCAGTTTCTCCAGGACGATACCGATGATCCCGATCACCGCGATGCCGGCCAGCATCGCGTCGGTATTGAGCAGTTCACGGGCGCCGAAGATCAGCCAGCCCAGGCCCCAGTTCACGCCGACCAGCATTTCGAGCGCGACGAGGATGCGCCAGGCCTGGGCGAGGCCAAGGCGCAGCCCGGTCAGGATGTAGGGCAGCGCGCCGGGCAGGATGACGTGGCGGAACAGCCGCCGGTCGTCGGCGCCCATCGATTGCGCCGAGCGGACCCAGATTTCCTTGACCGCTTTGACGCCGGTCCAGGTGTTGAAGATCACCGGGAAGCACGCGACGACGCCGACCAGCATGACGGCCGGCACGTTGCCGAGGCCGAACCACAACAGGAACAGCGGCGCATAGGCGAGGCCGGGGATCGGCGCAACAATGCTGACGATCGGAAGCAGCAGGTCTTCCGCGCGGCGGGAACGGCCCATCAGGATCCCGATGCCGACGCCGAGGATGCCCGCGACGACGAACCCGGAGAACAGACGCAGCAGCGTTTGCGCCGCATGGTTCGGCAGGATGCCGTTCAGCGTCAGCTCGACGAAGGTCCACGCCACTTCCTCGAGGCGCGGAAACAGCCGTTCGGGAAACACGCCGGCCCAGGCGATCGCTTCCCAGATCGCGCCGACGACGATAAAGGGGAAGACATTGCGGCCGATCAGCCGGGCGCGTTCGCGCCAGACATGCGCGGACGAGTTTTCCACGCCGGCGATGGCGATTGTGCTGGCGGCGTCCTGCATCGGTGGCCGCATCCTCCGTGGGTCTTTTTACTGCCGGCCTCTTGCGAGCCGTTCGTAGTGGACTTTGTGACCGTCCTTGCGGGCAGAATAATGCCCTTTGATCGGTAATCACAAGCAGGCGCGTAGCCGCATTCCGGGACGCCTTGCCCGGCCCTAGCGATTTGCCCGGAGAACGGGTAAAGGGCCGGGCGCGCCGGCTTTTTGAGCGGCCGCGGTTCAAGGGAGTTTCGGGATGTCGAAGAATTCGCAGAAGATCGGCTGGATCGGAACCGGGCGAATGGGCCTGCCCATGGCGGAGCGCCTGCTCAAGGCCGGTCACGACGTCACGATCTGGAACCGCACGCGCGCCAAGGCCGAGCCGCTCGCCGCCCATGGCGGCAAGATCGTCAGCACGCTGCCCGAGCTCGCCGGCTGCGATATCGTGTTTTCCATCGTCGCCGAGGGCAAGGACCTCGACCAGGTCTATTTCGGCAAGGACGGCGTGCTGTCCGGCGGCAAGGCGCCGAAGGTGGTGGTCGACTGCTCGACGATTTCGGTTGAGGAGTCGGCCGACATCCGCAAGCGGCTGAAGGCGAAGGGCGCCGAGTACGTCGTCGCGCCGGTCTCCGGCAACGCCAAGGTGATCAAGGCCGGCCGGCTGTCGTCGGTCGTGTCGGGCGACGAGGCGGCCTGCAAGGCGATGATGCCACTGATGGAAGTGATCGCGCCGCAGGGCGTGTCCTACGTCGGCGAAGGCGATCTCGCGCGCGTCTGCAAGATCGCGCACAACGTCATGCTCGGCGTCGTGATCGAGAACCTGATCGAGATCACGCTGCTGGTGAACAAGATGGGCGTGCCGCGCCACGCCTTCCTGGCGTTCCTCAACAACGGCGTGATGGGCTCGATGTTCACGCGCTACAAGTCGCCGGCGCTGGTCAATCTCGACTGGACCACGACCTTCACGCCGGAGCTGCTGCGCAAGGATCTCGATCTCGGCCTCGAGCTCGGCCGCGAGATGGACGTGCCGATGCCGGTGACGGCGGCGACGCGTGAAGTGCTGCAAAGCCACTTCGGCCACGCCATCCTGAAGGACAAGCCGGAAGAATATATCCAGAAGGATTTCTCGGCGCTCATGGAGACCATGGCGCTGGCCGCCGGCATGAAGCTCACCCCCGAGAACAAGAACGTGCCCACCGGGCTGGAGCACTAGTCTTCTCAGCTGTCGTCCCCGCTTGCGCGCGGACGACAGCAAGAAGGACTTTGCCTTTACGGCTGCGCGATGTGCCAAGCGCCCTGCAGGAAGCCGTCGCCGGTGATGTCGCCCGGCTTCTTGTCGTTCTTCCAAGTATAGAGCGGCTTGCCCTTGTAGGCCCACTGCTTGCCGCCGTCGTCGCGCGTGATGACGGTGTAGCTGGCCGCCGGCTTGGCGTCGGCCGCGGCCATCAGCGGCGGCCAGTTCACCGCGCAAGGGCCGTTGCAGGCCGACTTGCCGCCGGCATCCTTGTCGAAGGTGTAAAGCGTCATGCCTTTGGCGTCGGTCAACACCTTGCCCTTGGCGCTGTCGCCGGTTTTGGCCGGTGCCATCTGCGCATAGGCGGCGCCGGCGAAAGCCATCGCCGCGACGGCGACGGCAGTGATGAGCAGCTTCTTCATGTCGATCTCCGAAGGTTGAATGATGGCCCCGAAGGACAAATGCCCCGCGGCACGCGCTATTCCGGCTGCTTTGGCGGGGAAATTTTTTCTCGCGCGGGGAATAACCGCCGAAACACGCAAAAAAGGCCCCCTTTCGGGGCATCGCGCATCGCTTGCGATGCGCGCCTTAAAAAAAGGGCCCCTTTCGGGGCATCGCGCATCGCTTGCGATGCGCGCATTAAAAAAAGGGCCCCTTTCGGGGCCCTGTGTGCATAAGGTGGAGGATTCAGGCCGCCGTACTCATAAGGGAGGAGCCGCGGCGGCTGCGCACGTGTCCACTGAACCGGCTGCGGGCGGCCATCACAAGTAAATTGCCCGTAAATTCCCGGGCCCCACCCGGTTCGTTGGGCAGCCAACTATTTCAATCGCGCCAGGCCGGCGCGCATCCGCCCTGGGGGAGGGCCCTATGACACCTCAGATTACCGCGTTGATCGAGAACATCCGCGCGCTGGAGAGCCAGCTCGACGCGGAACTCGCCAAGCGCCGCGCCGAGTTGCGCGTCGGCCTGGAGCACGGGCGCGTCGCCTTCGAGGAGGAATTGCTGCGCCGGCACCGGGAACTGCGCCGCCGGCTGCTGCCCTATGTGCTGGGCGCCAATCCGCTGGTGATCCTGACCGCGCCGGTGATCTATGCCGGCATCGTGCCGTTTTTGCTGCTCGACCTGTTCGTGAGCGTATTCCAGGCGGTCTGCTTTCCGATCTACGGCATCCCCAAGATCAAGCGCGCCGACTATCTGGTGTTCGACCGCGGGCATCTCGCCTACCTCAACGCGCTGGAAAAGCTGAACTGCGCCTATTGCTCCTATGCCAACGGGCTGATCGCCTACACGCGCGAGATCGCCGCGCGCACCGAGCAGTACTGGTGCCCGATCAAGCACGCCCGCCGCGTCATCGGCAGCCACGCGCGCTACGCGCTGTTCGACGATTACGGCGCCGCCGAGGGCTACCAAGATCGGCTGGCCGCGCAGCGCAAGGCGCTGGCGGCGGAAGTGCCGCGTACGGATGCGTGAGTTGCAGGACGCCCCCCGGAAATGACAAACTCCCGGCAACGGGGAGAAACGCCAAATGGCCTACAAGCTCTACAACGCGCCGCAATCGACCTGCAGCCAGCGGGTCCGCTTCGTGTTCAACGCCAAGGGGCTGCCCTTCGACGAGGTGAAGCTCAACCTGCTGGAAGGCGACCAGCTCAAGCCCGACTACCTCAAGCTCAATCCCAACGGCGTCGTGCCCACACTCGACCATGACGGCGCGATCGTCATCGATTCGACCGTCATCACCGAATATCTCGACGAGGTCGAGCCGGAGGACAGCTTCACGCCCGAGGACCCGGTCGCGCGCGCGCGTATGCGCACGCTCATGCATTACATCGACGAGATGCCGGCCGGCGCGGTGCGCGTGCCGACCTTCAACCTCGCCTTCCTGCCGAGTTTCCAGAAGATGAGCCGCGACGCCTTCGTCGCGATGGCGGAGTCGAAGCCGCTGCGCCGCGAATTCATGCTCACCATGGGGCAGACCGGCTTTCCCAAGGCGGAGATGGACGGAGCGCTCGCGCGTCTGCGCCGCTCCTATGAGCGCATAGACGCCGAAATCGAGAAGAGCGGCGGCCCCTGGCTGCTCGGCAAGGAGATCAGCCTCGCCGATGTGGCGGTGATGCCGGCGCTGGTGCGCATGCACGACCTCGGCATGCCTGACTGGCAGGACCTGCCCCGTGTCGTCACCTGGTTCGACAACATCCGCGCGCATCCGGCCTATAAGCCGACTTACTATCACGGGTCGCTGCTGTCGGAACGGTTTCCGCATCTGAAAGAACGCGCATCGGCATAAGCAAGCCACGTGCGGCAGACTAATCCACCAGCCAGCGCAACAGCACGGGCACCAGCAGCGCGGTGAGCAGGCCGTTCAAGCCGAGGGCGATGCCGGCGAAGGTGCCGGCGAGCGGCGAGACCTGGAAGGCGCGCGCAGTGCCGATACCGTGCGAGGCTAAACCCGCGGCGAAGCCGCGCGCCGCGTAGTTCTTCAGCCGCAGCGCATTCATCAGCGGCGTGACGATAATCGCGCCCGAAATGCCGGTCAGCACGACCAGCACCGCGGTCAGCGCCGGATCGCCGCCGGTCTTCTCGGCGATGCCCATGGCGATCGCCGCGGTCGAGGATTTCGGCGCCAGCGCCAGCATGGCGGCGCGGTCGAGCCCGAACGCCCTGGCCAGCAGCACCGCAGACGCGATCGCGGTGAACGAGCCCGCCGCCAGCGCGACCAGCATGGGGACGAGCGCGCGTCGCACCTGCGGCAAATGTCGCACCAGCGGCACCGCCAGTGCCACCGTCGCCGGACCGAGCAGGAAGTGGACGAATTGCGCGCCCGCGAAATAGGCCGGGTAGGGCGTGCCGCTCGCCAACAGCAGCCCCGACACCAAAACGACCGCGATCAGCACCGGATTGGCCAGCGGATGACGTTTGCACGCGGCCGAGATCGCTTCCGCCACCACGTAAGCGGTGAGCGTCGCCGTCAGCCACAGCAGCGGCGAGCCGGAAAGATAGACCCACAGGTTGACGAGATCGGTCATCGCATCGCATCGTCGTTGGGCGCGGCATCGTCGATGCGCATCAGCCGCGCGACGCCGGCGAAGGTGAGCGCCGTCACCGTCAGCGCGATCACGGTGCCGAGCACCACGACGGCGAGCAGCCGCAGGCCGGTATCGCCGAGCAGCGAAATGTTCTGCACCACGCCGACGCCCGCCGGCACGAACAACAGCGACAGATGCTTGAGCAGCTCTTCTGCGGTGTCACCGGTCTCCTTCGGCAGCGGTGCTCGCAGGAGCATCAGCAGGAACAGGAGCATCATGCCGACCACCGGGCCGGGCACTGGCAGCGTGGCGGCGCGCACGATCGCCTCGCCGGCGAGTTGGCACAGCAGCAAAGAAGCAAGCGCGGCCAGCATGGAATGCATTCCCGGTGATTTCGCGTCGCTCCGGGGGAGCGATAGGTTTGCGATTCATCGCCAGAATAGCATGCCGCCCCTGCCCGGCGCACGTTTCAAGGGACGTGCGCCGGGCAGGCCGCATGCGGTATGCGCCGATTATTAAAGAGCACACGCGCGGACGCGCGATGTGTACCGCCCGCGTCCGCGCGGCCCGAACCGATTACTTCGTGGTGGAGATCTTCGGCATCTCGACCTTCACGGTCGAGCTCTTGCCGCCGCCGAGATTGCCGGTGGCAAACAGAAGGCCGCCGCCCACGACGATCACGATCAGCGCGCCGACCAGTACGCCGAGCACGCCGACGCCGCCGCTTCCATTGTCAGCCATAAAAGCCTCCCTGAGCCTGTTTCGGGGAGGTTAAGTTCCAAACCTTTGGATTGGTTCCGGGTCAGACGGCCTTGGTGGCTACGGTCGCAGCACGCTTTTCCTTGGACTGCTCGAAGCCGTGCATGCCGATGTACCACTGGATCGCCACCACCGCGCCTTTGATCGGCTGGATTAGGGCGAGGCACATGACCAGCGCGACCAGCGGCCACAGCGTCATGCCGACCCACATCGGCGGCGCGATGTCGGTTTCCACCGCCAGCACGATCGGCACCAGAATGTGGCCGACGATGACGATCACCAGGTAGGCCGGGAAGTCGTCTGCGCGGTGGTGGTGCAGCTCCTCGCCGCAGTTCGGGCATTCGTCGGCGACCTTCAGGAAGGCGCGGAACATGCGGCCTTCCCCGCAGGCCGGGCAGCGGCTGCGGAAGCCGCGCCAAAGCGCCTCACCGGCGCCTTTGGGAGCTTGCGCCGGCTGCGGCGCGGGGCGGAAATCCAGATTGGTCATGAAGCGGTCCTCGTTCGCGGCCTAGATAAGGGCAGCCTCTGCGTTAAGCTACAGGCGCACGTGCAGACCTGCCCTGCGGCCGCTCAGGCCATCAGTTTCTGGATCAGCGCCAGCACCGGGAACCCGAGGGCCCCGTCGAACGCGACCGTAAAGCTGCGCAGCCAGCCGGGCGCCTGGTCGCTGTAGCCGAACATCATCAGCGCGGCCAGCGCCGGGATCGCCACTGCCACCCCGTAGCCGAAGCGCATCCAGCGCGCGCGGTTCTCCGCGCGTTCCTTGGGCGAGATATAGCGGGGGGCGAGGGGTTTGTTCATACGAAGGCGGACTAGATCAAGCCGCTTCGGGCTCGTAGCGAAGCACGAGCAGGCCGCTGATTGGGCAAGCGGTCACCGCATAGGCCCGGCCATCGTCATCGCTGAATTCGACCAATACGGCGTCTGCGCTGAGCGCCTCGACCACGGTGCCCACTTGGCCGCGCGCAAGCCCTTCTGCCGGCCGGTCGGCGAGCAGCGCGACGACGTCGAGCACGTCAGGCCTTTCCGAGCGAGCAGCATCGGTCATTACAGCACCCAGCAGGTGACGAACCGCGGTTCTTCCTCGCCGGTTCGTATGATCCAGATGGTTCTTATCACAAATATGCCTGTTCTGTCGCGAGGCCGGGACATCGAGCCGCCAGCGCCTTCCAAGCGCGTCTCCGGTCAGTTCGGTGGCGTCGGTTGTTTGGATGGCGTCGAGGATAACGTCGCGCAGCCAGCGCGCGTCATTGCGGCCGATACCGAGGGCATCGCGGAAGACGCGCGCCTTATGCCTTCCACGGGGATGCTGCGGGTTGAGGCAGTAGTCTTCGATCTTTCGAAGACCAAGGATCGCTCGATCGCAGTTTGGCAATCGCGCCATCGGCCGGTCTGATCCCTGGTCCGAGACAACGGCCGCCGAGCCTCCATATCCAGGAAGCTCGGCGATGTTGTCATATCAATACCGGTTCGCGATCGGCAGTTCTTCCGCCGGGAACAGCGAGATCAGGCGGCAGCCCTTGTCGGTGACCACCACCTCTTCCTCGATGCGCGCGGCGGAGGCGCCGTCGGTCGCAGGGCAATAGGTTTCGATCGCGAACACCATGCCTTCCTTGATTTCGGTCGGATGCTCCATCGAGATCACGCGCGAGATGATCGGCCGCTCATGCAGTGCGAGGCCGAGGCCGTGCGCGAATTGCAGGCCGAAGGCCGAAATCTCGTCCGGGAAGCCGAATTCCGGCGCTTTCGGGAACACCTCGCAGATGTGCGCGGTGGTCACGCCCGGCTTGATGCGCTCGATGGCGAGGTCGATCCACTCGCGCGCCTTCTTGTAGCAGTCGTGCTGCGCCGGCGTGGCGCGCCCGACGTTGAAGGTGCGGTAGTAGCAGGTGCGGTAGCCCATGAACGACTGCAGGATGTCGAAGAAGGCCTGGTCGCCCGGGCGGATCATGCGGTCGGTGAAGTTGTGCGGGTGCGGGTTGCAGCGCTCGCCGGAGATGGCGTTGACCGCTTCCACGTCGTCGGAGCCGTGGCGATAGAGGAACTCGTTGACCATGGCGACGATGTCGTTCTCGCGCACGCCCGGGCGCAGCTTCTCGTTGACGAGATCGTAGGCGCCGTCGACCATCGCGGCGGCGCGGTTCAAGAGGTGGATCTCGTCGGCCGACTTGATCTCGCGCGCCTCCAGCATGATCTGCTGGCCGTCCACGATGTTGAGGCCGAGCTTCTGCAATTCGAACATCATGGCCGGCTCGATGATGTCGATGCCGACCGGCATCTTCTCGACGCCCGCGTCCTTGAGCAGGCCGAAAATTTCCTTGGCATGTTTCGCCATCAGGCCGAACGACGGCTGGATGGTGCCGCGCAGGCCGAGCACGCCGGCCTTGCAGTTCTCGGGCTTGAGCCAGGGCGAATAGAGCCTGTGGTGGACGGCGGCCGAGCCGAAGTCCCAGATGATCGGGTCGTCGCTCGTCTGGGTGAGCAGCGCCCAGCGCGAAATCTTGTCGCGCTCCCATTCGCCGATCTTGGTCGAGGTGAGGTAGCGGATGTTGTTGACGTCGAACACCAGCAGCGCGCCGCATTCCGACTTGCCCAAGGCCTGCTTGGCGCGGCCGAGGCGGTAGCGGTGCATGCGGCGGTAATCGACACGCTCCTCGAAATCGACGCCCATGATGCCGAGGGCGGGCAGCGGACGGTCCCACTTGTAGCGCGGGTTGATGTCGTCGGCCGTGATCTTGTGCAGATCGCGTGTGAGATCGTCCATGAAGTCCCTCCCTTACGTCGCGGGTTGTTTTGCTGGCGGCCTTATAGCCCCCGGCTTGGCCGCATTATAGCCCTCCGCAACACGCGGAGCGCGTTGATATTAATTCCTAAAACGGGGGAGGCGCTAGATCAGATGCACCGCATGCGGCGCCCACAGGCCGATGCCCATGAAGCCGATGCCGACCAGCCCGAGAATGCCGGACAGCCAGCCGAGCGCCACGATGCCGGTGATGACTTCCGCCGAGGCTAGCACGATGCCGATCTGGAACGCGGCCGAGGCGAACTCATAGTGGTGATAGCGCGCCAGATGCGTGTCGCGGTCGTGCTCGTATTTCTCGGCCAGCGCGCGCAATTCCTTGCGGCCGTCCTTTTCCTTCGGGTCGGATTCATAGCGGGCCGCCGTGGCGCGCCAGGTCTCCACCTGCTTGGCCATCGCGGCCTTGGCTTCGTCGTTGGTGACGGTCAGCGTCTGCACCGCCATGGCGTCGGCCTGCGCGCGCAGGGCGGTCTGGCGGATGGTCTTGGCCTGAAAGAAATTCCAGGTGTCGGAGGCCTTGATGTTGTCGGCGATGGCGGCGGTCTGCGCGCTCTTGCCCAGGGTTTCGGAGAAGGCCAAGAACAGCGCGATCACCGAAATCAGCAGCGCGATCTTCTTGTTGCCGCCGTGGCCCGCCTGCTCGGCATGCTCGACGTGTTCCAGGTTCTCGTGCGGTCCCGCCATTGTCGCCCCCGTTATTGAACGGCGGCCACGATGCTAGTAAAGCGCGGCTGCTTGCAAGGGCGCTACACGCCGTCTGCAACGCTTTTGTTACGCGCGCGGATGCGCGCTCGCATAAACGTCGAGTAAACGCTCGGCATCGACCGCGGTATAGATTTGCGTCGTGGACAGCGACGCGTGGCCGAGCAGTTCCTGGATGGCGCGCAGGTCGCCGCCGCGCGCAAGCAGGTGGGTTGCGAACGAATGCCGCAGCGCATGCGGCGTCGCGCTGTCGGGCAGGCCGAGCGCGCCGCGCAGGCGCGCCATCGCCAGTTGCACGATGCGCGGAGAGAGCGGCCCGCCGCGCGCGCCGACGAACAGCGGGCCGCCGGGCGGCAACTCGTAAGGGCAGAGCGCGAGATAGCCGGCGATGAGCTTCGTTACCTGCGGCAGCACCGGCACCATGCGCGTCTTGCTGCCCTTGCCGAGCACCGTGAGCGCGTCCTGGCCGGCCGCATCCTTGCGCTTCAAGCCGAGCGCTTCCGAAATGCGCAGGCCTGAGCCGTACAGCAGCGCCAGTACGGCGGCGTCGCGCGCCAACACCCAGGGCTCGCGCTCTTCGCCTGCGCGCAAGTCGACGTCGGTCATCTGCTTGGCCGCGCTCGCCGGCAGCGGTTTCGGCAAAGTCCTCGAAAGCTTCGGCGTGCGCACGGCGGCGAGGGCGCCAACCTTGCCTTTGCCGTTACGCTCGAGGAAGCGCGCGAAGGAACGCGTGCCGGCAAGCGCGCGCATCAGCGAGCGGCTGCCGCTACCGGCGGTGCGGCGCGCGGCCATGAAGGCGCGGATGTCGGCGGGGGTCAGCTTGGCAAGCTGCTTGAGCGACGGCGCGCCGCCCAGATGCTCGGCCATGAAGCCGAGGAACTGGCCGGCGTCGCGCCGGTAGGCCTCCAGAGTCTTCGGCGACATGCGCCGCTCGGCGCCGAGATAATTGAGCCAGCGGCCGATTTCGGCCTGCACGTCGGCGGCAATGGCGAATTGCAGGTCCATGATCCAAGCCTAGATGGGCTTCCTTCACCCTTCCTTAACCGCGCGGAATCGGCCTACCAATCCTTATGAGCATGCGCGTCGTCGATGTCCTGGTGCCGGTCGCGCTCGATCAGGCCTATTCCTACCGCGTGCCGGCGGGCATGGAGCTGGCGCCCGGCGATGTCGTCTGCGTGCCGCTCGGCGCGCGCGGCGAGACCACCGGCGTGGTCTGGGCCGACAATCCCAACCCCAATCCGCGCCTGCATAATCGCCTCAAGGACGTCGTCGGCAAGGTCGACGTGCCGCCGCTCAAGCCGGAACTGCGCAGCTTCGTCGACTGGGTGTCGGGCTACACTTTGGCGTCGCGCGGCATGGTGCTGCGCATGGCGCTGCGCATGGGCGAAGGGCTCGGCCCCGGCC